>CBINBI010000006.1:0-73204 GCA_966248875.1 uncultured Rhodanobacteraceae bacterium | reverse complement strand
TTTGACCACTTCCGATATCAAACCAATTTTGGTCCGGAAAGGTTAGGAATTACCTAAATAGAACCCGTAAGATCGGTCTCCCTTGCCGGTAATGTTACGCAGCATCGCGTTCGACGCCTATGTTGCGGCGAGGGTGGCACCGGTTCGCGGTGGCCCTTCACGTACGTGGTGTCTGCACCGCACCGCTCAGAAGTGCACTCCAACGCGCGCGTCGCGATACACCGGGCGCCCCGCCATCAGCGTCAGCACTACGTGCACTTCATGCAGTTTCGCAAGATCGGTTTCGAAGAGATTGCGGTCGAGCACGATGATGTCGGCGTCCTTGCCGACCGTGATCGAGCCCGAGGTCGATTCCGCGCGTGCGCTCCAGGCCGCGTCGCGCGTGTATGCGGCAAGGATCGCGGAGAGGCGCAGGCGCTGATCGGGTTGCAGCGGCGGCTTTCCGCCGTCAAGCGGCTGGTGCGTGATCGCAGTCTGGATCGCATCCAGCGGATTCATCGAGGGCGACGGCCAGTCGCTGCTGGCGAGGATGCGCCCGCCGGCCGAGGCGATGCTCGCGATCGGGAACATGCGGCGCGCACGCTCCGCGCCCAGCGCGCGCACGCTCGGCCCGGTCGCGGGGTCGTCGGCCTGGAACCAGATCGGCTGGAAATTTGCGGTGATGCCGAGGGCGGCGAAGCGGCGCACGTCTTCCGTACTCGCGACGCCGATGTGGGCGATCTGGTGCCGGCGATCGCGTGGACTATTGCGGCGCATCGCGCGCTCGATCGCGTCGAGCCCCGCGCGCACGGCGCGATCGCCCATGCCGTGCATGTGAATCATGAAGCCTTCGGCATCGAGGCGCGCGACGATCGCGTCGAGCGTATCGGAATCGATGGGGAGATCGCCGCGCGTGTCCGGCGCGTCGGCATAGGGTTCGAGCAGCGCGGCGGTGTGGTTCTCGAACTCGGCGTCGAGGAAGATCTTCGCGGCGTCGGCGCGGAACAGCGGCCGACGCACGCGCTCGCGCCTGGCCACCATTTCGTCGATCTGCTCGGGTCCGCGGCGTGCATCGATGCGCTGCGCGGCGACGACGCGCAGGCTCAGCTCGCCGGCGTCCGCGGCGGCAGCGTAGGCTTCCAGCATCTCTGCGTTCGCGCTCGCGTCGACGATGGAAACGATGCCGAAGCGGTTTGCAAGCGCGCTGGCCTGCCGAAGCGCCTGGCGATATTCGACCTGCGTCGGCTGTGGAACGACGCTTCGCAGACGCCGCAGGGCCGCACCTTCGACGATGCCAGTCGGCTCGCGGCCGGCAGCGTCACGATGCAGTCCGTCGAGGCTCGTATCGGCAGGATCGATCTTCGCGGCGGCGAGCGCCCTCGAGTTGACCCACGCCGCGAAGCCGTCCTGCGTGGTCAGGAGCGCCGGCCGGTCCGGCACGAGCGCATCGAGCTTCTTCAGCGTTAGCCGCCGGCTCGCGGCGCTGCCCGGCGTCCATCCGCCGCCGAGCAGCCATGCGTGATGCGCGGCCTCCGTTGCGCAGCGCCTGACGGCCTTGCGAATCGCGGCCTCCGACGCGAGCCCATCGAGGCGGCAGCGGAGCAGCCGCATGCCGCCCGACATCGGGTGCGCGTGCGAATCGTGGAAGGCCGGCAGCACCATGCGCCGCCCGAGGTCGACCACGTGCGTATCCGCGCGAAGCCGCGCTCGCGCTCCGGCATCGTCACCCACGTAAGCGATGCGGCCGTGCTCGATGAGCACCGCAGTGGCCCAGGGTTGGACAGGATCGGCCGTGTAGACGGCTGCGTTGCGAAGCAGTACGGATTCGCTCGCTGCATCTCGCGCGGCCACATCGGCCGGCGCGAGCGCGAGGACTGCGACGAGTAGTGCAGCGGGTGAGGGCACGCGTCGGCGCCGTGGCGAAGGTTCCTCATGCTGCCTGACGGCAGCGGCCTGCGCCACTCCGGCCGTCCGCGTGGTGCCCGCCAGGGCGTCAGTTGCGCAGCGACTTCCGCACGCGTTCGAGCAGTCCGCTGCGGTCGTTCGGCAGCGTGACCGGCAGCACGGCCTCGCACTCGATGTAGCCCAGCGCGTGGTACGCGTTGATGAAATCGACCACGTCGGCGGCGCCGGCCTTGCTCTGCGCGGCGATCTCGTCGATCGTGCCGGTGCCGCTCATCATCGCCGTCGCGATGCGGAAGTGCTTGGGGAATTCGCGCTCGACCTGCGGCCAGCGGGTCAGCCGGTAGCGCGCGTCGGCGGGCAGGCCGGGATCGAGATTGCCTTCGCTGCGCGCGAGGTGCGCGAGCCAGACGAGTCGCGCATACGGCTGCGCGGCGAGGATTTCGATCGCCTGCGCGAACTCGTCGGGCGGAAGGTGGACGAGCTGGCTGCGGCGCACCGGCTCCTTGGCCCAGCCGGCGAGCGCCTTGAGCCCGACACCGGCATACCAGCGCTGGCGCGCGGGATCGATGATGATGGATGGCAGGCCTTCGTGAAGCAGGCGCACAGGACCCTCGGCCGGACTCAGTGTGCCGAGCAACGCGTCGATGAAGCAGGTTTCGGGCGCCGCGGGCGCCTTGGGCTGCGGCGGGGCGACGATCGCCGTGGCGGCAGGAGCTGCGGACTTCGGTCCGCGCTCGGGTGCCGGCGTCGCGGATTGCGTTTCGCGTGCCGGGCGCGACTCGTAAGTCGACGCGTTGGCGGGCTGCATTGCGGCCTGCCCGTTCGCGCGGCCGTCGATGCTCGCGCCGATGCGGTTCAGAAGCGCGATGAGATCGCCGCTGACGACCGGTTTGCGCAGCGAGAACTCGGGCTCGAGCGGCTCGGCCGCGCTCGTGTACGCGACGACCAGGCGTCCGCGCGAACGGGCACGCAGCCAGTCCATCTGGCCTTACATCGATTCGATGTCGACGAGCAGCAGGTCGGCGTCGGCCGCGTCGGCGGCCTGCCACGTGTGCGAGAGCTTGTGGCGGTGACGCTCCAGAAGCGTCGCGATGCGCGCGGTGTCCTGCTCGGAAGCGCCGGTCACGGCAATGGTGCGAGTCGTGCTCATGGCGGTCCAGGTTCCCCCATGCCTGATTTTCGTTGGGACCTGACCATGCAAACGGTATGCCCGGGCGGGCTCAGCCGGTTCGCCCCGGCTCCAGGACGCGGTTTTGCGCAAAAGCGACGTTGCCTGTCAGGCCTCGACGGCCGCCACGGGCTGGTCCGAGGCCTCGCCGGCATGGCGCTCGCGCTGCATGCGCCAGAGCTGTGCGTAGCGGCCGTCCAGCGCGATGAGCTCCTCGTGCGTGCCGCGCTCGACGATGCGGCCGTGCTCGAGCACGAGGATCTGGTCGGCGTGGACGATCGTCGAGAGGCGGTGCGCGATGATGAGCGTCGTGCGGTTCTCGGCGATCTCCGCGAGCTCGGCCTGGATGATCTTCTCGGTGCGCGTGTCGAGGGCGCTGGTCGCCTCGTCGAAGACGAGGATGGCAGGGTTCTTCAGCAGCGTGCGCGCGATCGCGACGCGCTGCTTCTCGCCGCCGGAGAGCTTGAGGCCGCGCTCGCCCACCATCGTGTCGTAGCCGAGGGGCAGCGATTCGATGAAGGCGTGCACGTGCGCGGCCTTCGCCGCCGCGACGATCTCCTCGCGCGTCGCGTCGGGCCGGCCGTAGGCGATGTTGTAGAGGATCGTGTCGTTGAACAGCACCGTGTCCTGGGGAACGATGCCGATCGCGCGTCGCAGCGTTTCCTGGGTCACGGTGCGGATGTCCTGCCCGTCGATCGTGATGCGCCCGCCGGTGACGTCGTAGAAGCGGAACAGCAGCCGCGCCAGCGTGGACTTGCCCGCGCCGGTGGTGCCGACCACGGCGACGGTGTGTCCCGCCGGAATGCGGAAGTCGACGTCGCGCAGGATCGTGCGCGTCGGCTCGTAGTCGAAATCGACGTGCTCGAAGCGCACTTCGCCGCCGGACAGCGCAAGCGGCTTTGCGTCCGGCGCATCCTCCACTTCCTTCGTTTCCTCCAGCAGCGCGAACATCCGCTCGATGTTGGTCAGTGCCTGCTTGACCTCGCGGTAGACCATGCCGAGGTAGTTGAGCGGAATCGACAACTGGATCAGGAACGCATTGACGAGCACGAGGTCGCCGAGGCTCAGCGTGCCGGCCACGACGCCGAGTGACGCGCGCCAGAGCAGCAGCGTGAGGCCGGTCGCGACAATGCCGGCCTGGCCGATGTTGAGCACGGCGAGCGTCTTCAGGCTCTTGACCGTCGCTTCCTCGAGCTTGACCAGGCTGCCGTCGTAACGCGCAAACTCATGGCGCTCGTTGCCGAAGTATTTGACCGTCTCGTAATTCAGCAGCGAATCGACCGCTCGTGCGTTCGCCTCGGTGTCGGCTGCGTTGGCGGCGCGGTAGTAGCGCAGGCGCCATTCGGTGACGGAGAACGTGAACGTGATGTAGATCACGAGCGTCGCCAGCGTGATCGCGGCGAAGGCCCAGTCGTAGCGCAGGATCAGGATGCCGCAAACGATGGCGACTTCGAGCAGCGTCGGCAGGATCGTGTAGATGGTCCAGTCGAGGAGGTCGCTGGTAGCCGTCATGCCGCGCTCGACGTCGCGCGCGACGCCGCCCGTGCGCCGGTCGAGGTGAAAGCGCAGCGACAGCGCGTGCAGGTGCTCGAACACGCGCAGTGTGATCTGGCGCGAGGTGCGCGCCATGACGCGCGCGAACACGATCTGGCGCAGCTCCTGGAACAGCGAGGCGGACAGCCGCAGCGCGCCGTACGCGACCAGCAGCAGCATCGGCACCAGCAGCGGCTTCGGCGCGATGTCGAGATGATCGACCAGCTCCTTCAGCACCACCGGCACGCCGATGTTGGCGAGCTTGGCGACGACGAGGAAGACGAGCGCGACGCCGACGCGCATGCGGTAGCGCCACACCTGCGGCCACAGGCGGCGGAACACGGCGAGAAAGCTGGCGGGGCGGGGCTCGGCTTGCGGCATGGATCTCACTAGTTGGGGCGGCTCCGCCCGTTAACAATCGGGTTACGCGAGGCGGAGCTATGATCCGCATTCCTCATGCCGGAGTGTCAGTCATGCGCAAGATATCGCTGCTCGCCACCGCGTTCGCTCTCGCCGCAGGCACCGCGCTGGCTCAGGATGCCTCCACCGCGGCGCAGCTGAAGGCGCCGCAGGGCGCGAAGGTGTTCATCGTATCGCCGAAGGACGGCGCGACGGTGGGACAGGACGTCACCGTGAAGTTCGGCGCCGAAGGCATCGCGATCAAGCCGGCGGGCGATACGACGCCGAATTCAGGCCACCACCATCTCCTGATCGACGCAAAGGAGCTGCCGCCGCTCGACGCACCGATACCGGCCGATGCGACACACAAGCATTACGGCAAGGGGCAGACCGAGGACACGATTCATCTCGAGCCCGGCACGCACACCTTGCAGCTCGACCTCGGCGACGCAGCGCACCGCCAGTTCGACCCGCCGATCGTGTCGGAGAAGATCACGGTGCACGTCGAATAGCTTCCCTGACGTGGGCGATTCCCTCCCGCTTCGCGGGAGAGGGTAGGGTGAGGGAACCTTCTGTCTGAAGCAGGTGACGGCGAAGCGTTTGCACCCACCGGCGCTCCCCTCCCGCAAGCGGGAGAGGAGCGCATCTCGCCTACTGAATCGGCTCGTCGAGCATCAATTCCCGCACGTATCGCACCGGCGGCGAGCCGAACGACAGCAGCTTGTCGTGATAGGCCTTGAGATCGAACTTGTCGCCTTCGCGCTGTTCGACTTCCTTGCGCAGGTCCATGTGCTCCTGCCAGCCGACGAAGTACGTCGGCAGCTGCGCCGAGGTGAGGCGCGCGCGCGTCCACTTGCCCGCAGCCTCGCGCTCTTCCTGGAAAGTGGCGACCGTCATCAGCTTCATCGCATCGGCTTCGCTCATGCCGTCGACGTGGATCGCCTGATCGAGGATCGCGTTGGCGATCGCACGCAGGTCCCACTTGAGGTGGACAAGGTGGTAGAGCGGATCGTTATCGAGATAGCCCTCGTCGGCCATGACCTTCTCGGCGTACACGGCCCAGCCTTCGACGAACGGGCCCGAGTACAGCACCGCGCGCAGCACGGACGGATACTTGTTCGAGTGCCAGAGCTGCAGATAGTGGCCCGGCATCGCCTCGTGGATCGTCAGCTCGTGGATCGAGCGCGTGTTGTATTCGCGCAGGAACGAGTCGACCTGCTGCTTCGTCCAGTCCTCCGGAATCGGCGACACCGCGTAGAACGTGTCGAGGCCCTTGTCGAGCGGGCCGGGCGGATCGCAGTACGCCAGCGCGACGCCACGCTGGAACTCCGGCATCGCGATCACCTTGACCGGCGTGTCCGGCACGGTGACGAGGTTCTTCGCCCGCACGAACTCGGTCGCCTTCGCGAGCGCGTCCTCGGCCGTCGGCATGACCTTGTCGCGCGCCGGGCGCTCGGCATAGGCGAGCTCCAGCGCCGCCTGGATGGCCTTCTGCTTCTGGTCTTCGCTGGGATTGTCCGGGGTCGGCGGCGCCTTCTTTTTGCCGGCGAGCACCTGCTTCGCGATGCCGTACATCTCGTCGCGCGTCGAGGCGAGCGCTGCCTCCGCGCGCCGGCGGATCTCTTCGCGGCCCATTGGCGAGTTCAGCGCGAAGGCGAGCTTCTGGTCGTACAGCTCGGCGCCGAGGCGGAAATCGCCTTCCGCGTTCGGCACCAGCTCCTTGTCGAGCCAGACCTGGTTGTCCTCCACAGCCTTGCGCAGCGCCGCCACGGCGGCCTCGAGCTTCTGCCTGTCCGCGTCGGGCAGCTCGTTCGCGTGCGGCATGATCAGCCCGTCGACGAGGCTCAGCACGCCCTTGTTCTGCTTCGACACGGTTTCGGCGTGGATCTTTGGCACGCGCTTCGGATCGAGATTCGCGTGCATCGCTTCAAAGAGCTTCGGCAGCTTTTCCATGCGCGCGGTGGCCGCGCGCAGGCGGTCGGGCATCGGCGCGAACTCGCGCGCCATCAGCGAGTAGAGCGCGCCGCCGGCGATCTGGCTGTAGATCGTCGGATCCCAGGCCCAGCCTTGCAGCGTCTCGATGCTCCAGATGTCCGAGCGCAGCTGATTGTGCAGCATGCCGTAATCGACCTGGTTCTCGCGCGAGAGCTTCGTGCGATCGATCTTTTCGAGCTCGGTGAGCATGCCTTTCAAGAAATCGAGACCACGCTGGCGGCCTTCGGCGCTGAGGTCGTCGAGCTCCGCGTCGAAGCGGTGATCGCCGACCTGTGTCGCGGTGATGGGGTTCAGCCTGAACGCGCCGTCGAGCCAGCGCTTGGAAAGATCGGCGAACTGCTCGTCGGCGCTCGGCGTCGGCGGCTGCTCGGCGGCTGGTGCCGCGGCGGGCTTTTGGTCCTGCGGCGGCGCCTCGGAATTGCAGGCGACCAGGAACATCGAAAGCGAGAGCGAAATCGCGAGAGCGAGGCGAGACATCGACGGCTCCGGTGGTGTGCGTTGTGCGAATTTACACCACACGGCGCTTTTTCTCTTGTGCGAAGAGTCAGGGCATTGGTCGGCCGGAATCAGCGTCCGGCCGGCGCATCCTGCCTCGCGGCGAAGTCGATCGCGTAAGTCGCGAAGTCGTCGCCGTTGTCCCTGACCCATCGCACGCCGAGGCCGTCGGCAAGAGCGGCCTTGCCCGCCGCGGATGTGAAGACGACCGGTCCGCGCGTGCGTGCCGGCACGAAACGCCAGTTGCGGTCCGATCCGTCCGCCGCGCGCGTCAGATGCCGATGCCGGCGCACCCAGTCGATCAGCACGTCGCGGTTCGCGTCCGGTGCCGACAGCACGATGTTCGAGCCGTCGAGGCCGGGGAAGCGGCCGCCGCCGCTGGCGCGGTAGTTGTTCGTGACGACGATGAAGCTCTGTGCCGATCCGACGGGCGCGCCGCGGTAGCGAAGATCGCGGATGCGGTCGCCTTCCGGTCGCGTCACGTCGATCGCATAGGTGAGGTCGCCCTGGATCACGTCGAAGTTGTAGCTCGGAAACCTGCGGTTCACGAGCTCCTGCGGATCTTTCCGGGCGGGATCGATGCGGTTGAAGCGCCCGGCCGCGCGCTCGAGCCAGTTCTTGAGCGCCGCACCATCGATTTTCACCGCGGTCAGCGTGTTCGGATAGAGATAGAGGTCGGCCGCATTGCGGATCGCGAGCGGCCCTGCTGCGACATCCGTGTAATCGGCCGGTCCGCCGAAACCGCCCTTGAACGGCGCGGCCGCGGAGAGCACCGGAATGCCGGCGTGCTGCGGCAGGTTCCTGGCGATGTAGTGCTCGACGTATTCGCGCTGTGCGGCGTTCACCGGTTGCAGCGCGGTGACGTCGCCGGCGTCGGCGAAATACGTCGTCATCGCGAAGTCGCTGTCGCCGATCGGCGTGGAGACGTAGGCGATCGTCGCCTCGTGCACCGGCGCGACGAGCGCGGCGATCGCGGGATCGGGCGCGACGAAGCTTCCATCCGCGTTCCTGATGTCGCGCACTTCGGAGTGCGTCGCCGCCGGATCGATCTGCCAGCGCCCGTTCCGGCGCACCAATGCGAGATCGATCACGCCGAGGCTCCTGCCCCAGAAGTTGCCCATGACCGCGGGCTTGCCGTGGATGAAGCCGCGCTCATTGTCGACGTCGGGCAGCTTCGCGTAGCGCGACTTCGGATGGCCGGGGTCGGGAAACCTGGTGTGCGAATGGCCGAGCAGCAGCACGTCGATGCCGGGTTCCTGCGCGAGGTGCCAGTTCGCGTTCTCCATCGCCGGGCCGTAGGGCGAGGCGTCGATGCCGCCGTGCGAGATCGCGATGACGAGATCGACTTCGTGCGCGCGCAGCTCAGGCACGAACTCGCGCGCGGCCTCGACCAGTCCTTTCGTGTAGACCTTGCCTTCGAGGTTGCGCTTGTCCCACTGCATGATCGGCGGCGGCGTGAAGCCGATGAAGCCGATGCGGATCGGCGCTTCGCCTTCGCGGCCGTCGGGCTCGCGGATTTTCAGCCTCCGCTCGATCCACGCGAACGGTGGATAGATCGGCTTGCCGTCGCGCTGGCTGAACACGTTCGACAGCACCAGCGGATACGAGGGGCCCCGGCAGTCGCGCGGGGCGATGCCGTCAACGTTCATCGCGCGGCCGGTTGCTTCCGCCAGGAACGGCAGGCCGTAGTTGAATTCGTGATTGCCGATCGTGCCGCCGTCGTAACCGAGCGCGTCCATCGCGCGGTACATCGCGAGCTCCCCTTCGCAGCCGACCGGCTTGACCCGCGCCTGATAGTCGGCGAGCGCGGTGCCCTGGATCGTGTCGCCGGCGTCGAACAGCATCGTGTTCGGAAACTCGGCCCGTGCCTGCTTCACCAGCGTCGCCATGCGCTCGAAGCCGAACGAGGGGTCCTCGGCCAGCCGGTAGTAGTCGTAGCTCAGGATGTTCGAATGGATGTCTGTCGATTCGAGGATGGCGAGCTCGGCACGCGCACCGTCGGTGATGCCGTGCCGCGCCAGGGCGTCGCCACGCCCGGCACCGTGCGGCGCGGCGCCGCAGCCGGCGAGGAGTACACATGCAAAGATGGCGGCGAGACAGTGCGGTCGGGCGCGTGAATGCATCGAGTGCATCCCGTGAGGCTTGCGGGGACGGCGCGCATTGTGCCTCAGCCCGATGGCGGTTCGGTGCAGCCGTGCCCGGATCGGCTAAACTTGCGCGCTGCGGACGCTTGCCTCGAGCAGGGACGCCGCCGACAGAACACGCCTGCGATCCCGATGACCATCCGCACTCGATTCGCCCCGAGCCCGACCGGTTACCTGCACATCGGTGGCGCCCGCACCGCGCTCTACTGCTGGCTCGAGGCGCGCCATCGCGGCGGCGAGTTCATCCTGCGCATCGAGGACACCGACCGCGAGCGCTCCACGCAGGAGGCGGTGCAGGCGATCCTCGACGCGATGCACTGGCTCGGCCTCGACGCCGACGAGGGCCCGTACTACCAGACGCTGCGCATGGATCGCTATCGCCAGGTTGCCGAGGAGCTGCTGCGCGCCGGCAAGGCGTACTACGCCTACGAGACGCGCGAGGAAATCGAGGCGATGCGCAATGCCGCAATGGCGAAGGGCGAGAAGCCGCGCTACAACGGCTATTACCGCGAGCGCAACGAGCCGCTGCGCGACGATCCGAACCGCGTGATCCGCTTCAAGAATCCGCTGTCCGGCAGCGTCGTGTTCGAGGACAAGGTCAAGGGCCGCGTCGAGTGGAGCAACGAGGAGCTCGACGATCTCGTGCTGATCCGGTCGGACGGTTTCCCGACCTACAATTTCGCCGTGGTCGTCGACGACGTCGACATGAAGATCACCGAGGTGATCCGCGGCGACGATCACGTCAACAACACGCCGCGCCAGATCAACATCTATCACGCGCTCGGCGCCGAAGTGCCGGCGTTCGCGCACCTGCCGATGATCCTCGGCCCCGACGGCCAGAAGCTATCGAAGCGACACGGCGCCGTCAGCGTCATGCAGTACCGCGACGACGGCTTCCTGCCGCACGCGCTCCTGAACTATCTCGTGCGGCTCGGCTGGTCGCACGGCGACCAGGAGATCTTCTCTCGCGAGGAGATGATCCGGCTCTTCGACATCGCCGACGTCAACAAGGCGGCGTCGCGCTTCGATGTCGCCAAGCTCGAGTGGCTGAACCAGCAATACCTCAAGAACGACGATCCGCTGGAGCTCGCGCCGCATTTCGAGTGGCACCTGCGCGCGGCCGGCATCGATCCCGAGCGCGGGCCGGATCCGGTCGATGTCATCGTCGCGCTGCGCGATCGCGCCAAGACGTTGAAGGAGATGGCCGAGAAGGCGCGTGTCTGGTACGCGCCGCTCGAGCGCTACGACGACGCAGCCGTGGCCAAGCATCTGAAGACGCCGACCGCGCGCGCCGCGCTCGAAGCGGTGCATGCGAAGCTCGCCGGGCTGTCGGAGTGGACGGTCGAGAACGTGCACGCCGCGATCGAAGCTGCTGCCGCGTCGATCGGCGAGGGCATGGGCAAGGTGGCGCAGCCGCTCCGCGTCGCGCTCACCGGCACGCAGGTGTCGCCGTCGATCGATCACACGGCATTTCTCGCCGGCCAGGGCGAGGCGCTGCGCCGCATCGAAGCGGCGCTGAAGCAGGTCGGTTGAGCGTCCGTCATGGCGCTCGAGTGCACGTTCACATCGCTGGCCGCGATCGACACGACCGATCCCGAAGCGGTGCAGGGCCTGCTGCAGACCTGCATCGACACGCTGCTGAACCCGACGCTATGGGAATGGGCGCTGCTGCTGACACTGATCTGCGCTCTCGTCGGCGCGCTGATCGGATGGGCCAAGGGCCGCTGGGTCGCAGGCCTGATCTGGGGCGCCGCGCTAGGGCCGATCGGCTGGCTCGTCGTCGCGCTGTCGCCATCGAGCCTGAAGGAATGTCCCGAGTGCGGCAGGCGCAACCGCCCCGACGCGAAAGTCTGCCGCTACTGCGGCATCGATTTCCGCAAGTACGCGGAGCAGACCTCACGCTCGCGCCTGAAGGCGCAGGATAGATCCCGGCGCTGGTAAGCGCCGAGCGGCCTTGCAGAGGCCGTGCCGCGCCTCAATTTCATGACGGAGCTGTATCGCGGCGCTAAGATCGCAGCAGCGCCATAGGGTGGGCTTCAGCCCACCGATGAACGGATGGCGGGTAGAAGCCCAGCCGTCAGATGAAGATGGCGGGCCGAAACCAGCCATTGCGATACGTTACCCATGCCATGCAGCAACCCGCACGCCAGCGCCACGGCCGCCACCAGCACCGGCACGATGCGAAAGCATTCGTCGGCGCGGTCGCCAGCGCGTGCGAGCTGCGCGGCCTGCGCCTGACGCCCCTGCGCCTGCGCGTGCTGGAGCTCATCGCCGCGTCCGAAAAGCCGGTCAAGGCCTACGACCTGCTCGACCAGTTGCGCGAAGGACGCGGCGGCGCGGCGCCGCCGACCGTTTATCGCGCGCTCGATTTTCTGCTCGAGCACCGCTTCATCCACAAGCTCGAGTCGGTCAATGCGTTCGTCGGCTGCCATCATCCGAACGAGGCGCACCAGGTGCCGTTCCTGATCTGCGACATCTGCGCCGGCGCCGTCGAGATCTGCGACGAGCGCGTCGCGCGGCTCCTCGGCGAACAGGCACGCGAGCACGGCTTCAAGCCGCGCGCGCAGACGCTCGAAGTGCACGGCATCTGCGAAAGCTGCCGCGAGAGCGGGGACGCGTCGCGCGCATAGCGTTCATTCGGATAGGGCGGGCTTCAGCCCCCCGATCGCGTCGTCAAAACAAAAAAGGCGGGCTGAGCCCACCCTGTGGGTGCGACCTCAGGCAGCGTCGATGCGCTCCTCGGTCTTCGCGTCGAAAAGGTGCATTCGCTCGTGACGTATCGCGATGCGCACCGTCGATCCCGCTTCCGGCAGCTCCTGCGGCGGCACGCGCATCACGACCGGCTCGTTCTCGCAACGCAGATTCAGGAAGATCTCGTTGCCCACCGGCTCGACGACTTCGAGCTTCGCCTCCAGCGTGGTATCCGCGCTCGAGTCGGCGCCCAGGAGGAGGTCCTCCGGACGCACGCCGACGATCAGCTCCTGTCCTTCCAGCGGCTGCAGCCGATGCGCAGGCGTGTCGTCGGGCAGGCGCATCGACGCGGCACCGAGGCGGAGGCGCACGCCGCCGTCGACGCTCACGCGGCCGCGAAAGAAGTTCATCGAGGGGCTGCCGAGGAAACCCGCGACGAACACGTTGCAGGGCTTTTCGTAGAGCCGCATCGGCGTGTCGATCTGCTGGATCTCGCCTTCCTTCATCACGACGATGCGATGGCCGAGCGTCATCGCCTCGATCTGGTCGTGCGTGACATAGATCATCGTCGCGCCGAGCGCGCGGTGCAGCCGCGCGATCTCGACGCGCATGCCGAGGCGCAGCTTCGCGTCGAGATTCGACAGCGGCTCGTCCAGCAGGAACACCGCCGGCTTGCGCACCAGCGCGCGGCCGAGCGCGACGCGCTGGCGCTGTCCGCCGGAAAGCTGCGTGGGCCTGCGGTCGAGGACGGCTTCGAGATCGAGCATGGCCGCAGCCTGGCGCACGCGCCGCTCGGTCTCCGCGCGCGGCGTGCGGCGCAGGTTGAGCCCGAACGCGAGATTTTCCGCGACGGTCATGTGCGGATAGAGCGCGTAGTTCTGGAACACCATCGCGATGTCGCGATCGCGCGGGGGCACGTCGTTGACGACGCGCCCGCCGATCGCGAGCGTGCCCGAAGTGATCGATTCCAGCCCCGCGATCATCCGCAGCAGTGTGGACTTGCCGCAGCCGGACGGTCCGACCAGCACGAGGAACTCGCCGTCCGCCGCGTCGAAACTCGCGTCTTTGACGGCCACGTGGCCGTTCTCGTAGACCTTGCGCACTGCGTCGAGGCGGACAGCGGCCATCTTTCCTTCCGTCAGGGGCTCCGGGAAAAAAACACGAGCGCGGCGAACCGCATTCGGTGTCACTGCCCGCGCCGGCGCGAGGATGCAGACAGAGCAGCTTCGACAGTCACGGTGCCGGCGCCCGCAGAGTGCCAAACGCGAGCACGATCGGCTATCCTGCAGGCCACGAATGTAAACGTTTTCACGCATTCGCCGCCAGATGCCGATGCGCGGGGAACCGATGGCCGAATCTTTTGAATTTCCCCAGGGATTTCTTTGGGGTAGCGCAACTTCTGCATACCAGATCGAGGGCTCGCCGCTCGCTGACGGCGCCGGGCCGAGCATCTGGCATCGCTTCGTGCGCACGCCGGGCATGGTGAAGGACGGCGACACCGGGGACGTGGCCTGCGATCACTACCGCCGTTTCCGCGACGACGTCGCGCTCATGCGCTCGCTCGGCATGAAGGCGTACCGCTTCAGCATCGCCTGGGCGCGCGTGCTGCCGGAGGGCAATGGCTACGTGAACCCGCTCGGCCTCGACTTCTACGAGCGGCTGGTCGACACGCTGCTCGAGAACGGCATCGAACCCCTGGCGACGCTTTATCACTGGGACCTGCCGGCGGCGCTCGACGATCGCGGCGGCTGGCTGAATCCGGACATCGCACACTGGTTCGCCGACTACGCCAGCGTCGTCTATCGCCGGCTCGACGGGCGCGTGAAGACATGGGCGACGCTCAACGAACCGTGGGTCGTCACCGACGGCGGCTATCTGCACGGCGCGCTCGCGCCGGGCCATCGCAACCGCTTCGAGGCGCCGATCGCGAGCCATCACCTCCTGCGCGCGCACGGCGCCGCCGTGCAGGCGTACCGCGCCGAAGGCCGGCATCGCGTGGGCATCGTGGTGAACCTCGAACCGAAATACCCCGCGTCGGATTCCGTCGAGGATCGCGCGGCGACGACGCGCGCGGATGCGTACATGAATCGCCAGTACCTCGACCCGGTGTTCCGCGGCGAATATCCGCCTGAGCTCCGGGAAATCTTCGGCGAAGCCTGGCCCGAGTGGCCGGCCGAGGATTTCGAGCTGATCCGCCAGCCGATCGACTTCCTCGGCGTCAATTACTACACGCGCAACGTGACTCGTGATGATCCGGCGGCATGGCCGCTCCGGGCATCCGCAGTGCGCCAGGACGCGACGTACACCGAAACCGGCTGGGAAGTCTTCCCGCAGGGCCTCGCGGACACGCTGGCCTGGGTGAGGGACCGCTACGGCAACCCGCCGGTCTACATCACCGAGAACGGCGCGGCTTTCTACGATCCGCCGCGCGCCGAAGGTGAAACGCTGCAGGATCCGCTTCGCGTCGATTACCTGCGCAAGCACCTCATGGCCGTGCACGCCGCGATTTCCGCCGGCTGCGACGTGCGCGGCTACATGGCCTGGTCGCTGCTCGACAACCTCGAATGGTCGCTCGGCTTTTCCAAGCGCTTCGGCATCGTCCATGTCGATTTCGCGACGCAGGAACGCACACCGAAGGCGAGCGCGCGTTTCTATTCAGACGTGATCGCGAGCAACGGCCGCGCGCTCGGTGCGACGGTGCGCTAGCGCGACGGCGAACGGGCCGGTAGCGTGTGCCGGTCGCAGCAGCGGTGGATCGCATGAATGCAGCGAATGGCCCGGTCCTCGTCGCGGACGTCGGCGGCACGCACGTGCGCTTCGCGCTGGTCGATGTCGCTGCGGCCGAGCCGATCGTCGCCGGCAGCGACCGGCGCTTTCGCGCTGCCGAGTTCGCCGGCTTCTCCGATGCGGCGCGCCGATATCTCGATGAGACCGCTTCGAGGCCCAAGTCGATCGTGATCGCCGCGGCGGGTCCGCGCGTCGGCGGCGAAGTGCGCCTGACGAACCTGCCGTGGGTGATCTCCAGCGCGCGCATCGAAGCGGCATTCGGCTTCAAGCGAGCGACGCTGATCAACGACTTCGCCGCGATGGCGCTCTCGGTGCCGCTGCTGAAGCGCAGCGACCTGCGTCCGCTCGGTGCGCCCGAGCCGCCGGCGCTCGATGCTGCCACGTCGCGCGCATTCGCGATCGTCGGCCCCGGCACCGGCCTCGGCGTCGGCGCGCTGCTCGTGCGCGACGCGCGGCTGACCGCGCTCGAAACCGAAGGTGGCCACGCGGGTTTCGCACCCGGCGATGCCGAGGAGATCGAGATCCTGCGCCGACTCGCCGCGCGCTTCGGCCGCGTCTCGAACGAGCGGCTCCTGTGCGGCAGCGGGCTGTTGAATCTGTACGAGGTGCTGTGCGAAATCGGCGGCACCCCGGTGCGGATGTCGACGCCCGAGGACGTCACACGTCATGCCGACGACGATGACGATTGCCGTCGCGCCGTCGAGCGGTTCTGCGCGATCCTGGGCTCGGTCGCCGGCGATCTCGCACTCGTTTTCGGTGCGTGGGACGGTGTCTACCTCACCGGTGGCCTCGCGCCGCGGCTCGAACACTGGCTCGCCGCCGGCGCGTTCCGCACGCGCTTCGAGGCGAAGGGACGGTTCGCGTCGGCGATGGCGCGCGTACCCGCCTCGATCGTGCTGCACGCCGACGCGGGCCTGCTCGGCGCCGCCGCGTTCGCGCTGATCGAATCGGGAAGAAGCGTGCTGGCGCTGGAACGCTAGTGATAGCGCGGCTGCGCGCCTTTCGCAGCGATCTCGACCCGTGCGGGCAGCGTGCGGATGCGCAGCTCGCCGTTCTCCCACGCGGCCGCATGCCCATTCACGCGCGCCTCCGGTGGCGGTCCGCCGTCGAGCCAGGGAAACACGATGCCGCCTTCGGGAAGTCGAAGTCCGTCCGAGCGAATGTCGAGTCGCAGCACGCCGTTTGCAGTTCGCGCGAGCGAGTAGCCGAGCCTGCCGTACGGCGTGCGCAGGTTTTCGATCGCGACGCCGTCGTCGTCCAGCCACGCGGCCGGAATGCCGGCGGCGATCACCAGCGAACGGTCGGCTGCGCGCTCGTAGGCGAAAAGATCGAGCACCGAGCGGATGAAGTCCGATGCGACCCAGCCGTGCGGCATGTCACCGACGAAGCGCGATTCGCGCGGATCGCGGCCGACGACCTCGGCCCACTGGTTCCAGCCGGCAGGACGCCGGTCGTGCATGAAGAAATCGATCGCCTCGAGCGCGCGCTCGCGCCAGCCGAGTCTCACGAATGTACCGACCGTGCGCCATTCGTAGGGCGTGTAGTCCTTCCAGCGCGCACTGTCGCGGCGGTCGGTGAACTGCTGCCAGTAGCGTTCGAACGTGTTGTGCAGCAGATCCTGCGGCAGGCTCGCCTGCTGCCCGGCCGGCGACAGCGCGATCGTCGTCGAGGTCGCGTCGAAATCGCCGAGCTCGGCGCAGCCGGGAAGATAGTCGATGCCGTGATCGGCGACGGCGCGCTGGATCGAGGCGTAGAGATCGCCGCGGAATTCATCGCGCGAGCGCGCGATGCGGGCAGCGTCGCCGGCTCTGCCGAGCACTTCGGCAATGCGGACGGCGTCGTCGTAACCGATCAGCGCCCAGAAATCGTCCCAGTACGAGTGCATCGGCTTGGCCGAATAGCCTTCGTGGCTGATCGAAGCCGGCATCAGGCCGTAGAACGCCTGCCGGCCGCGTTCGCGGTTCGCACCGGTGCGTTCGCTCGCGCGAAGCTCGTCCATGTACTTCACCGCGGCGTCGACATGCGGCCAGGTCGACTCGAGCAGCGCGCCGTCGCCGGTGTAGCGGTAGACATCGTAGGCGAGATGGATCAGCTCGCCGTGGCTGTCGTTTTCCGGCACCGGGTCGGAGCCGCGCGCGTCGACGCAGCACGGCACTTTTCCGTTCCTGAACTGGTACGGCGCGTACCACTCGAGATAGTCGCGCGCGGCATCCTCGCGGCCGAGGCGCAGCAGCGCGGACGACATCATCGCACCGTCGCGTATCCATGAGCGCGCGTACGCGCGCGTGCCGGGCCGCAGCGCCGGACCGTCGCGGCTGATCAACATGTGCGCGAGCGCCGTCCGCAAGGTATCGGCCAGCGGCTGGGCGACGGGCGGCACGCGGATTCCGACACCGTCGAGCCTCGCGTGCCGTTGCGTGGCGACGGCCTCCTCGCGGGCGGTCAGCCACTGCAGAGACGTTGCGCTGCGGGCGAGCATTGGTCGTTGCGGTGCGCCGTCGAGTGGAATGACGAGGCCGATCGTGCGTGACCCGTGCGGTTGCAGCGCGATGCGGTAGAGCAACGCACCCGAGGCAAGTCCGGTGTCGTCACGGGTCATCGCTTGCGGCGCCCGCGAGGTAGCGCGATCGCGGTGCGCGTCCGTCGCGATGCGTGCGAGCTGTTCGAATGCCATGCCCGCATCGAAGGTGGTCGCGAACGCATCGTCCGGCGCTTCGAGCGGATACGCGCGCAGCCTGCCATCGACCTTGATGGTGTCGCCGAGCGCAAGCTCGCGGATCGGGCTGACGCCGCCCGGCGTGTTGAGAAACTGCACGGCCGGGTTGACCTGGAACGGCTGCACGACCAGCGCGAGCGTGAGGTTCTCCGGCGCGTCCGTCGTATTCTCGATCGTGTAGCGTGCAAGGAGCCTTGAGTTGCCGCGCTCGCCTTCGGCGAACGCGGTCGTGGTCAGCGTGAACGCGTCATGGCGCCAGCGCACGCTCGGAATGGGCAGGTAACGGTCGCGCAGCGTATGCTCGATCGCGACGTCCACCCAGCTCGTGAGCGCGCCGCGCGCATCGATGATGAACGGGGCGATCGAGAATCCGCCTCTCGCGACTTCGATGGCACCATCCTCGGACAAAAGCCCGGTTTCCTGCCCGCCGTCGACGCCGACGACGGTCCAGTAGGTCTGCTCGCCATAGAAGCCGCGCGGATAAAAGCCGCGTGGCGCGGATTTCGCGAGCTCGGCGAAGAACGCATTGGCCGACGCGCCGAAGGCGAGATCCTTGATCTCGACTTCGTCCAGCGCGTAGGGAGATTTCGAGCCGCGCATGTCCAGGCGCAGGTATCGCGCTTCAGATTCCGGCAGGTACAAAGGATCGGCGCCGCCGTTGCCGTCGACGACCCTGCGCACGGTGCGCCAATGTCGTGCGTCGTCGGACAGCGCCACCTCGTAGCGTTGCGCGTGGCGTGCGCCGTGCCAGCGCAGCACGAGCCCGCCGAACTCGCGCTCGTAGCCGAGATCGAGCGTCAGTGTCTGCGTGGCGGCGCCGGCGTCGCCGCTCTGCCAGAACGTATCCGGATTTCCATCGACGGCTGCCGAGGCCGGCGCATCCGGTGATGATGATGACGCACTTGCGACGGGCCGCGGTGGCGTGGCCGGCGGCGGCGTCCGCTCGCGGAGCACGAGATCGTCGAAACAGACTTCGCCACGCCCGCCACCGACGGCATAGACGGTGAGCTCGAGCGACTCACTGCGACGCAGCGTGCGGTCCGTCGCCGGTCCCCAGGCGAAGGCGATATGACGCTTCCTGTAGCGCAGCGGGGTCCATGCATCGGGAAACTCGAAGTCGGCGCGGTTGACCCACCAGACATTCTCGCTGCTCGCGTCGGCGAGCTTGAACTGCAGCGCGTTGTCCGGTCCGCTGCCGCGCACGCTGAAATCGAACTCGTAGTCGACCGGGTAGTCGATGCGGAGAGGGCGGCGCATCGCGGCGTAGCCCGAGACACCGTGAAAGTCGAAATCGAGGCAGAGCGCCGGTCCGTGCACGCCCTCGATTGCGCGCAGGCTCGCGCTGACCTGATCGGACGCGACGGCGGTCCATGCGGCCGGATCGGAGAAATCGTCGAGCACGAGCGCCTTGTCTGCAGCCGGAGCCGCGAAGGCGCGCAGGGCGCACGCCGCGAGCAGCGAAATCACGATGCGAGGCCGCACGCTCAACCCTTCACACTGCCGAGCAGAAGGCCCGCGAGATAGTGGCGCTGCAGCGCGAGGAAGAGCACCAGCACCGGCAGTATCGTCACAACCGAGCCCGCCATCATCAGCTCGTTGTCCTGCACGTGCTCGCGCGACAGCGCGGCGAGCGCGACCGGCGCCGTCTGTCGGGCCGCGTCGCTCAGCACGATCAGGGGCCACATGAAATCATTCCAGCTTGCGAGGAATGTAAAAATGGCGAGCGTGACGATGATCGGCTTCAGCAGCGGCAGCACGATGGTCGCGAAGATGCGCCATTCGCCGGCGCCGTCCATGCGCGCGGCTTCGAGCAGCTCGTCGGGAATCGAGCGCGCGTACTGGCGCACGAGGAAGATGCCGAACACGCTCGCCATCGCCGGCACGATGACGCCGCCGTAGCTGTTGACGAGGCCGAGCCCTTTCATCATCAGGAACAGCGGAATCATCGCGACCTGGGCCGGAATCACGAGCGCGCCCAGCAAGGTCCGGAACAGGCGCTCGCGCCCGGCGAACCGGAGCTTGGCGAAGGCGTAGCCGGCGGCGAGATTGAAGAAGATCGCGAGCGCGGTGGTCGCGCTCGCGATCAGCAGGCTGTTGATGAGATAGCGGCCCATGCCGGCACGCCCGAACAGCTCGCGGTAGTTAGCGAGAGTCGCCGCTTCCGGCAACAGCGGCGGCGGCAGCGAGCTCGCCTCGCCGGGGCGCATGAACGAAACCGACACCATCCAGAGCAGCGGAAACAGCGCGAAAAGCGCGAGCAGCACGAGCGTCACATTCACGAGCACGGTCTGCCAGCGCGGCGCGTTCATGCGGCTTCTCCACGCCGGCCGGCGCGCAGCAGCAGAAGCGTCGACGCGAGGATCAGCGCGAACAGCAGGAACGCGATCGCGGACGCGCGGCCTAGGCTCCACCAGGTGAAGCCTTCCTCGTACATGAAATAAAGCACGCTCACTGTGCTCTGCAGCGGCCCGCCGAGCGTCATCACATAAGGTTCCGCGAAGAGTTGGAAATAGCCCGACACCGTGATGATGGCGACGAGCAGCAGCGCCGGCCGCAGCATCGGCAGAGTAATGTGGCGCAGCCGCTGCACCAGCGATGCGCCGTCGATGTGGGCGGCCTCGTAGAGATCGCGCGGAATGCCCTGCAACGCGGCGAGCAGGATGATCATGTTGTAGCCGAAGTTCTTCCACACGGCGAACAGGATGATGGCCGGCATCGACCAGTGCGGATCGCCGAGCCAGTCGATCGGCGCGATGCCGATCTTCGCGAGCGCGTAGTTGATGAGGCCATAGCGCGTGTGGAAGAGATAGCGCCAGATCACCGCGACGGCGACGACCGTCGTCACGACGGGCGCGAACAGGGCGGTGCGGAAAAAGCCCCGGAAGCGGGCGAGCTTCGAATCGAGCAGCAGCGCGGCGCCGAGTGAGAGTGCGATCGAGAGCGGCACGCCGGCCAGCACGAAATAGAACGTGTTGCCCAGCGACTTCCAGAACAGCGGCGTTCTCAGCACATCGATGTAGTTGCCGAGCCAGACGAAGCGCAGATTGCGGAGATCGGCAAGCGCATAGAGATCGAAATCCGTCAGGCTGAGCGCGAGCGCGGCGAGCACGGGCACGAGAAAGAACGCGCCGATGACAGAGAGCGCGGGCGCGACGAAGGTCCAGGCAGCGCGGCGCTCGTTCATGGCGGCAGGCGCTGCTGCGCGGCGGCCTCTTTGGGCTGCGAAGAAGGCTGTGCAGGCGAGGGCAGCGCAAGCGTGAGCGATGCCTTGGCTCGCCGCTGCAGCATCCAGCGGCGTTTCTCGAGAATTTCGTCCGTGCGCGCGTCGAGGTCGCGCAGTGCGGCGTCCACGCTTTCCCCGCCGCGAATCACGCGTTCGGACGCAAGCCGCATCTGCTGCGCGATGCGCTCCCACTCGGGAACCTTGGGCGTCGGCTTGACACGTTCGAGCTGGTCGCGGAACGCCTTCGCATGCTCGTCGTTGGCGAGCGCGGGATCGTCCCAGCTGCTGCGCCGCGGCGGCAGATCGCCGCAGAGCGCGTGAAAGCGGCGCTGCTGCTCGGGCTGCGAGAGGAATTCGATCAGCTGCCAGACTTCGCGCTTGTGCTTCGAATTCGAGAACAGCACCAGGCTGGAGCCGCCGCCGATCGCCGCGCCCGGGCCGTCGGGGCCCGGCAGCGGCGCGGTGGCCCAGTCGTCCTGCAGCTCGGCCGGCAGGCGATGGCGGAACTCGCCGACGTTCCAGGGCCCGGTTATGTAGAACGTGTAGAAGCCGCGCGCGAACTCGTCCCAGACGTTCGAGATCTCCTGATTGCTCATCGGCGGCGCCCAGCCACGGCGGAACATCTCGACGTAGAAGTCGAACGCGCGGCGGAAGCCGGGGCTCTCGAAATTGCCGCGCGTGTCGTTGTCGCGCAGCAGCGGATCGGGCTCCTGCACGGCGAGATTGAGCAGCGGCTCGAACTCGTTGAGCGGCAGCAGAATTGCGTAGTTGCCGGCGCCGGCCGTCGCCTTGACGGCGGCGAGCGCGCGCTTCCATGCCTCCCAGTCGCGCGGCGGCTCGGCGAACCCGGCGCGCGCGAGCAGGTCCTTGCGATAGAAGAGGAGGCGCGTGTCGATGTACCAAGGAACGCCGTAAAGGCGACCGTCGATGACGTTGGTGTCCCAGATGCCGGCGAAATAATCTTCCTGTGGCACCTTGTCCGAGGCGGCCACGTAACCGTCGAGCGGCTCGAGCGCGCCGAGTGTCGCGAGCTCCGGAATCCACGTGTTGCCGAGCTGGCCGAGGTCGGGCAGCGCGTCGCCCGCGAACGCCGTGAGCAGCTTCTCGTGCGCGGCCGTCAGCGGCACCTGCTGGTTCTCGACGCGCACGCCCGGGTGCGTCCGCTCGAAGTCGTCGAGCAGCTCGCGCACGACTTCCCCTTCGCGGCCGATGGTCCAGAATCGGACGACGGTGACGTCGCTCGCGTGGCGGCTGCATGCGGCGATCGGCAGCGTCGCGCACGCGAGCAGCAGGAGCCCGCGCATCGCGCATCGCGAGCGCGCGCCGAGGCTCACCGCGCGGCCACCCGCTCGGCCGGCTCGTCGAGCCAGCCCCCCGTGAAGCCCGCTCGCTCCAGGCCGCGGCGGATGTACGGATTCCTGCGCATGACCTTCCAGACGAAGTCGTCGCGATAGTTCTCGATCATCGCGATGATAGGCCCCTGGTCGATGCCGATGTAGTCGCTCGCGACCCAGCCGAAGCCCGGAACCAGATGGCCGGTCTTGAGCGGCACGTCGTAGGTGAAGCTCGGGTTGAATGCGTCGAGGAAGCCGTACGTCGAATAGATCTGCTCGCCGAACAGCTTGTGCATTTCCTCCACGGCCGGAATCACGATCTCCGGCGCGAACGGCAGCGAAGCCGCGGCCGCGGTGGGCGCGATGGTGCCGTCGTCGAACGCGTCGGCGATGCCGGCGCCGCGCGCGGAATAGTGGCGGAAGGCGCGGACCGTTCCGGCGTAGTCCTGCGAAGTACCGGCCGGGCCGTCGCTCGCCGTGAGGCCCCAGACGTTCTCGCCGTAGAGCTTCCAACCCATCGGATTCGCGATCGCGTACGCGCGCTGGGCATAGGTGGCGCGGCGGCTGTTCTCGAAGTAGTCGAAGCCGCGCTCGCGCATGTACTTGTCCTGGATGCCGCGGAAGTCGATCCAGACGTGCGAGTACTGATGGCCGAACAGCGGCGCGAAGCCGAGGTATTCCTGCTGCTGGAACGTGCCCCAGGCACGCTCGTAGCTCTTCGTCCATGCAGTCCACGCGTCGCTGCCGACGCCCTGCGTCGGCGAGCCGAGCGCGAGCACATAGATCAGCATGCCTTCGTTGTAGCCCTGCCAGTCGTACGGGATGTATCCGTGCTTGGGCATCCAGCCCATCGAGATCAAAGGCGCCCGCACCTGCATCCACGGCCATTCGACGCGGCGGTAGATCGTGTCGGCGAGGCGGCGGATTTCCTTTTCCTCGGGCGTGTTCCGGTCGAAGTACGACTGCGAGAACAAAACGCCGCCGAGCAGCAGCGCCGTATCGACCGACGAGAGCTCGACCCAGTCGGCGTAGCGCGCGCCGGTCTGGAGATCGAGGAAGTGATAGAAGAAGCCGTGATAGCCGGACATGCCCTCGGCACGTGAGCCCTGTGGCGCGCCTTCGAGAAAGCGCAGCGTCGCCAGCGTGCGTTGCACGGCCTGCTCGCGCGTGACGTAGCCGCGTTCGACGCCGATGCCGTAGGCGGTGAGCCCGAAGCCGATCGCGGCGATGCTGGAGAACGGCTCGGTGTACGGGTAGCGGTCGGGGATCAGGCCGGTGTCGGGATTCGCCGTCTCCCAGAAATAGTTGAACGTGCGCCGTTCCAGATCGTCGAAAAGCGGCGTCAGCGGAGGGCGCAGCAGCGGCGTGACCGCGGCGCGCGGAGTTTCCGATTCGTGGTGGCTGCAGGCGACGTAGAGAAGGACCGCGGCGAGGATGACGAAGGCCGAAGCAAACTGCGGAAGACGGTGGCGAAGGAGCACGAGCTGATCGGAGAGCTTGCGAATCTGAACGGCAGGCCGGTTCATCCCGCCGTTCATCCTGATGCGAGGCAGTATGCGGGGTTCGGCAGAGGCAACGACGATTCGAAAAGCTGCCCGGCCGGAAGTTCCCGCCGGGCAGCCTGGATTTTCATCACCAGCGCACCCCCGCGCTCAGCTTGAACAGGCGCGGGTAGGTGTACATGTTGCCGATCGTGTTCAGCGCAATGGTCGGGTTGAAGACGCCGTCCGAACCCCAGTTCACATTGTAATCCGAGTAGTTCTTCCAGTTGAACGCATTGATGAGGTCCGCGCGCACGTACATGGTGACGCCGGCGCTCATGTCGAAGTCCTTGCTGACGGCGAAATCGAGCTGGCGCACGCCGAATATCTTGCCGCCAAAGAGGAACTTGCCGCTGCCCGGCGCGTCGATCACGGCCGGGATGCAGTGCGTCGGGCCGCCGAAGCAGGCGATGTCGGATCGCGGCATCGGCGTCGCGAGCGTCAGCTTGCTTGAGAACGTGAGGCCCCACGGACCGTCGTAGATGCCGGTCGCGACGAGCCGGTGCTTGGACACGCCGCCGGACGTCAGGAACGGATAGTCCGTGATGTCGGGCAGGTCGAGCGCGTAGTGCTCGCCGAATTTGCGGTTCTCCTCGGCGTCGGTGTACGTGTACGCGATCGTCACGCCCCAGCCCGAATCCCGCGTGTACGGCTTCTCGGCCGAGAGCAGCAATTGGTTCGCGTTCGACTCGATCCCGTTCTTGCCGAGGATCAGCGCGCCGAAACCCGGAATCGGAAAGCCCCAGGGCTGGCCGAAGTCGTTGTTGGTGCCGTCGCCGAAGAAGGCGCCGTTCGGCCGGCGGTTGCCGAGGATGAACGCGAAGCCGTCATGGCTCTCGATGCGCGCCAGCGTCACGCTGGTGCTCCAGTCCTGCTGGCCGAGATGCACCATGTTGCGCATGCCGAGGCTGAACTGGTCGGAGTAGGGCACTTTCAGATTGTTGTTCAGCATGTCGATCTCGCGGCCGCCGCCGTTCTGCGAGACCAGGGCACGCAGGTTGTCGATGTTGAAGAACGCCGGGTCCCAGTCGAAGCAGTTCGGCTGCGCCGTGTCGCAGCTCTGGCCGCTCGGCGAGTTGAAGAAGATCTCGTACGAGGGGAACGTCGCCTTAGAGAGCTCGAGCTGGAGGTAGTCGAAGCTGTCGCGATCGTAGGCGCGGCCGGCGCCGCCGAAAATGACGTGCTCCTGGTCGCCGTTGATGTCGTACGAAAAGCCGAGGCGCGGCTGCCACTCGTCGGTCGGTGCGTCGCGGTTGCTGCCCGTCGAGATGTAATCATTGATGTTGATGCCGCCGAGCGCGAGCGACTGCGCGTAGGTCTGCCCGGCGGGCGCGTTCGGGTCCTGGCTGTTGAGCGCGGCGATGACGTTCGCGGGCGTGACGTAGTCGAGATAGGACGGTGTCTTTTCGTAGTCCCAGCGGATGCCGAGATTCAGGGTCAGCTTCTCGTTGACCGCCCAGTCGTCCTGGATGTAGATGCCGAACTGCTTGTTCTTGGACTCGGCCGTGCCGTCGCCGACGCCGGCGAGCGGCACGCCAAAAAACGCGCGGTACGGATCGGCATCCGCGCCGTCCGGGCCGACGTTGAAGAAGAACTGCGGATTGGCCGGGTTGATCTCCTGCGTCGAGAGCTTGACTTCCTTGTACTTGAAGCCGGTCTTGACCAGGTGATCGCCGTGCCAATGCAGGTCGGTGAACGAGAGATCGTCCTGGATGGCGGGGCCTTCCTGCCCCTTGTCCTGGAAGTTGGCGCCGGCGCCGGTCTGCAGCAGGACGCGGTTGTTGTCCGCCTTGACAGCGTAGATCTGCGCGACGCCGTTGTTGATCGGCCGCGGTCCCCAGGTCGTTTCCTCCCAGGTGATGTGCCCGTCGTTGAGCCAGCGGTCCGCTGTGTGCTGCCAGCGGAGGTCGGCGCGCTTCTCGTCGTTGACGATGTCGGTGCCGAAGCTCGGCGCTTGCGTACCGCTGACGTTGTCGCGCTGCGCTTCCTTGCGATAGCGCGCGGTCAGCTCGACGAGGTCGGAATCGGTGGGCGACCAGTCGAGCTTGCCGAAGTAGAGATCCTGGTTGAACGGCACGCTGGTCGGGCCGGCCTCCGCCGCCGCTTCCGGCGGCAGCGGCCCGGGCAAGGGCGTGCCGGGCACGACCACGGCCGGCGTCACGTAGTCCTTCGCTTCGTACGCGAAGAAGAAGTGCATGACGTCCTTGATGATCGGCCCCCCGAGCGCGATGCCGTAGTCCTTTTCCATCGTGTCCTTCTTCTCGTGCGCGTTGTTCTCGGCCGGTGTCTTCGCGCGCCAGTCCTGATCGGTGTACTGGCCGAACAGCTCGCCGTGGAATTCGTTCGTGCCGGATTTGGTGATGGCCGTGACCGCCGCGCTCGAGAGCTGGTCGTACTCCGCCTTGTAGTTCTGCGTGATGACCTTGTACTCACTGATGCCAAGCTGCGGGAACGGATTGCCGCGCGAGGAATCCTGGCCGGTGATGCCGCCCTGCAGCACGTAGTTCTTCTGGCCGACGCCGTCGATGTAGACGTTGATCGCGCTCGCCGACTGCGCGCCGCCCTGCAGCTTCGTGGTGCCGGTCGCGGGATCGACGCTGAACGCGACACCCGGCACGACGTCGGCGAATTCGAGGAAGTTGCGCGTGACCTGCGGGATGGTGTTGATGAGCTTCGTCGACACCGTCATGCCGACTTCGGACGTCTTCACCTCCGGCAGCGCGCTCGCGGTGACGGTGACGCCTTCGAGCGTCGTCGTCGCGGCTTCCGCGGCGGCTTCGAGATCCAGCGTCGCGGTCTGCGCGACCGAGAGCGTGATCGTGCGCGAGGCGCCGCCTTCGACCTGCACCGTGTAGGTGCCCGGCGGCAGGCCTGCCATCGTGTAGCTGCCGTTGCTGGTCGCCGTCACGTGGCGAACGAGGCCGGTATCGGCGTTGGTAGCGGTGATCTCGGCACCCGCCGCGGCCTGGCCACGCAGCGTCGCACCGGTGCTCTGCGCGATGGCGGACGATGCGGCCACCGCGAGACAGCCGGTCAACGCGCAGGCCAGCAGGTTCGACTTCGGAATCCTGTAGCGAAGACGTTGCAGTTGCATGAGCCTTACTCCCCGGACATGTCGCTGAATGAGAAGCGCATACATTGAGATGGAAGCTGAATCAGGTCAGCTCGCATCGACAGCGGACACAGCCGCCGGCGAGCGCGTCGACTGGCGCACGACGAGCGCGCATTCGAGCCGTTCCGTCTTGCGCTCGCACCCGCCGTCGTCGATCAGCATTGCGAGACGCTCGAACGCGAGCCGGCCGAGCTCGGCAATGCGCACGCGCACCGTGGTCAGCGGCGGCGTGACGAAACGCGCGATCGGGATGTCGTCGAAGCCGGCGAGCGCGACATCGCCCGGAACGCGCAGGCCGCGCTCGGTCAATGCGAACAGGCAGCCCAGCGCCATCATGTCGTTCGCCGCGAAGATCGCGTCGGGACGCTCGCTGCGCGCGCAGAGCTCGACGCCGGCGCGGTAGCCCGAGCCTTCGCTGAAATCGCCGCGCAGGACGGTTGCGCTCGCCGAAGGTTCGAGCGCCATTGCGTCGCGATAGCCGCGCAGGCGCTCGTCGGCGTCGAAATTGTGTTCGGGCCCGCTTATGAACGCGATGCGCCGGTAACCGCAGGCGAGGAGATGGCGCACCATCCCGTCGGCGCCGCCGCGATTGTCGACCGACAACGCGGCGTAACTGCCGGCGGCGATGCGCGTGTTCATCAGCACCGTGGGCAGCGTCGCCGGCAGGTTCGCTGCGAGCATGCGCGTGTCGGCGTGCGGCGACATGATGAGCAGGCCGTCGACGCGTCCTTGTAGCGTGCGCAGCGCTTGCGCTGCTTCCGACGCCGAGCCGTGCGAGCTCGAAATCAGCAGATGACGGCCGCTCGCGCGCGCCGCCGAATCCATGCCGCGGATCAGCTCCGAAAAGAACTCGCCGTGGAGATCGGGGAGCAGCACGCCGATCGTGTCGGTCCGCCGCGTGATGAGGCTGCGCGCACCCGCGTGCGGGACGTAACGCAGCTGGCCGGCGGCTTCGAGGATGCGTTTGCGCGTGTCCTCGGTGACGCTGCCGTGGCCGTTGAGCGCGCGTGAGACGGAGGCGACGGAAACACCGGCAGCGCGGGCGACATCTTTGATCGTTGCGGTCACGACGTCCTCAGTGAGCGAGAGCGCGCGTCCCGGCGCCGGGATGTAAACGTTTACGTAAACGTTTACATCGTGAGGTTTTCGTTGCCGCTTGTCATGCTGCGGCACAGCACGTCGGGAACGCCGGACTGGCCTGGCATGGCGAATTGCAGAGCCCGGCAACATCGTGCGCCTGCCGAATCCGCGTTCGAGGTAGCGAGAACGGGCACGCGCCGTGTACCAGCCGACGCGGCGTCCTCCGCGCCGACGGCCAGCGCTGAACCGGCGCGGCGTCGGCGCGACGCGCGCGTCAGAGGTCGAAGGTCGGGAAACTTGTCTTGTGCGTCATGGGCCGGCGTCGCCGTGCAGCGGCGCGCGCTCGCTCGCCCCCGCTCTTCGGGCCGCGGCTTCCTGGACGGTGTGCCATCGGGTCGACAGGTCGAATCCGCGGGCGACGTTGCTCGACAGGACGACGTTGCCGGGCCAGCGCCGGTTGACGTGTGCGACGAGGCCATCGACGACGAACGTCCAGTGCACGTCCGTCATGCCTCTGTCTGCCGCGCACTGGGCGAGTGCCCAGAGGCGCCGATCGATTTCCGCAGGAGACGGATTGGGCGTTTGATCCAGCCAGGCGATGAACTCGTCGTGGGCGACCAGGTAGGCCTTCATGCGTCACGTGGCAGTCGGCAGACTGCCTTCAGGATACGCAATGACATCGCCGGCGCAAAGCGTAAAGTGGGACGTCAGCGGCGACGCTTCGGACGTGCGCTTTCGGCAACGAGATCGGCGGGCGTCTTGTCCGCACGCAGGGTCTTGAACGCCGCCTGCCGCAGCAGGCCCTGGCCGCCGAAGCCCTGGTGGAACACTTCGACGATGAGCCTCGGCTTCACCCAGATCGCCAGCGGCCGGTCCTTGCGTTCCATCAGCTCGGCGTTCGCGCTCGGCTCGTCGACGACATCGGCGGCGAGCTGCCTGCGCAGCTCACGCAGCAGCTTGTCGTCGAAGCCCGTTCCGACGCGGCCGACGTAGACCCATTCGCCGCCGACGTAGCGCGCGAGCAGCAGCGCACCGATGCCGGCGCGACCGCCCTTGGGCCGAGTGAATCCGACGACGGCGAACTCCTCGGAGGGTCGCGCTTTGACCTTGACCCAGTCGCCGTTGCGCGCGCCGTAGCGATACGGGCTGTCGACGCGCTTGCTGACGATGCCTTCCCAGCCGTTCCGCAACGCCTGCGCGTAGAGCTCCGCGCCGTGCCCGATCAGATGCTCGGAATAGGCGAGCAGCTTTGAGCGCCGTCTGCCGAGCAGGTCGGCAAGGCCCGCCTTGCGCTCGACGAGCGGACGTTCGGCGAGCGATCTGCCGTTGCAGTAGGGCATGTCGAAAAGCACGTAGAGGACCGGCGCCTTGTTTTCTGCGGAGAGGCGGCCCTGCAGCGCGTTGAAATCGGAGCCGGTGCCGGTCGGCACGATCATCTCGCCGTCGAGCTGCGCGCTCTTCAGCCGCAGCGAGGCGACCGCATCGGCAAGCTCCGGAACCTTCTGCGTCCATTCGATCGCGTTCCGCGACCACAGGCGCACCTTTCCGTTCACGACGGTCGCGACGATGCGGTAGCCGTCCCACTTGATCTCGTGCAGCCAGCCGTCGCCGGCGGGCGGCGCCTTCATGAGGCGCGTGAGCTCCGGAGCGAATGCTTCGTCTTTCACGACGGCGGCCATCGCGGTCAACCTAGCACGGCCAGGCACGTTCGAGACCACGCCAGCCATCGGTGGCATATCGCCGACGAATGGCGGCGTCCGCTCGGGCGGGACAGGCGCGTTTTCACGCGCTCGCTGCAATGCCGCAATTAGTCTCCCCGGTGCAGGCGACGTGCATCGCTCGCAGGCCTGCGGGCGGTCATGACGGAGACGGGCGAGCCATGGATTTTTCACTGATCCACGACATTCGCGACAGCGACGGCATGCGTGTTCCGGCGGCGCGCCGGCCAGCCTGCGGCTTCGCGACCGTCCGGGCCTGCTGACATGCGCTTCCTCATTGCCCTGCGCGAGGTCGACGCCGACCTCCATTGCGCAATGATTCCCGATCTGCCGGGATGCCGCGCCGTGGGCCGCGATCAGCAGCAGGCGATCCTGTATGCGCGCCGCGCGATCGACGAGCACTGCCGGAGGCTCGCCAGCGACGGCGAACCGATGCCCGAAGCGCAGCCACTCGAGCGTCATACGCCACTACCGGACCTCTTCGCCGACGCGATGTGGACATCGGTGGACGTCCCGATCGAGCGCCATTTCGCGCGCTGATCCCGCATGCGCTTCACGAGCGCGCTACGGCGGCCAGTGAAAGCGGCCTTTGACCGGAACGGCAGGCGCGCGTAGGCTCCCCACCCTTCATGCGCATCACGTTCGAACTCGAGCCCGCCGACATCGAGCGCTTTCACGCGGCGCTCGCGCGAGCGCGGCGCATGACGCGCTGCGCGGACGAAGTCGATGTGATCGACGCCGCGAAGTATTCCCTCGATCATCTCGCCACGAGCACGGCACCGAGCTACGTACGGCGGCGCCTCGTCGAAGTGCAGCGCCTGATCCTGATGCTGGAGGACGAAGCCTGGGCGCTGTCCGAGCCTGAGCGCTCGGAGGTCATCGAGACGCTCGCGTACTTCAGCGATCCGGACGACATGATTCCGGACCATGTCGAGGTGATCGGTCTCCTGGATGACGCGATCATGCTCGAGCTGCTGCTGCGCCGCCTGCGTCCCGTGCTCCGGGCCTATGCCGACTTCTGCGTGTACCGCTCGACGCTCGCCTCGATGTCCGGCGACGCCGAAGCGCGACGCCAGCACGCGCGCAGCCTCGCCGAACGCCGCGCCAAGCTGCACGCGCGCATGCGTCGCCGCCGAAGCGCGACGAACGGAAAAGCCGCAACCGACAAGTAGAGCACGTGCGATCTCCGGCGCGTCTCCGCTCGGCTACGCACCCGGTTCGCGCCGCGCCACGAACAGGTAGCTGTTGAACGGCGTGCGCCCCCAGAGCGGCACCACGTGCGTCGCGAATCCCATCGCGCGCAGCGGGCTCTCGATCTCCTCGCGCTCCGGAAAATGGCAGGCGGGAAAGCGCATCCAGCCGAGCGCTCCCGAAAACCGCTCCTGCGCGACGGTTGCAGCGAAGCGCCAGCTGCCATCTTTCAGCACGTTGCGGATGACGAGGATGCCGTCCGGCGCGACGCGCGATGCAACTTCCACCAGCGTGCGCTGCTGCGCTTCGGCGGGCATGTAGTGCAGCACGTCGAGCAGCGCGACGTCGCCGAGAAAGCCGGGCAGCGACGCAGCCGATCCGGCAGCGAACTCGAGATCGAGGCCATCGCCCGATGCGGCGAGTCGCGCTTCCTCGATCTTGCGTTCGTCCAGATCGAGTCCCAGGTACGGCGCACGAAAGCCGCGCTCGCGCAGGTACTGGCCCAGCAGGCCGAGCCCGCAGCCGATGTCGAGCAGCGGACGCGAGGAACCGACGAACAGCGGAGCGACTCCCGCGAACAGCGGATCCCAGCGCAGCTTGCTGCGCACGTACGAACGGTGGCGCCGCAACCGGTAGCGTGCCGCGATTCGCGCGACGATCGCTTCCTCCGGGACGTCGATCGAAACATCGTTCATGGCGTCCCTCGCGCGCAGGAGCGGGCGGTCAAGGCCGGCGCGCGCGGGAGGGCGATCATCCCGCCGGCCAGGTTTCCGTGAAGAGTCGCAGGAAGTTGCCGCCCAGCACTTTCTCGATGACGCGGTCCGGCTTGCCGCGCCTCGCGAGCAGCGTCGCGATCGTTTCGTAGCGCCGCGGCGTGTTGAGATCGGGCACGAAGGTGTAGACGGCCTCGATTTCGCCGGGTGCCGAAATGCCGCGCTTGCGCCGCTCCGCGATTTCGTCGGCGAAGGCCTTCTTGTATTCGTCGGTCAGCCGCACGGCCGAGAGCGCGCCGTCGGTGCCGATGCCGACGTGGTCCTCGCCGCAGACGTCGAGGGCGTGCTCGATGTGCGCAATGACGTCCTCCGCCATCGGCTGGCCCGACGTGCGAAGGTAAGGCATCAGATAGATGCCGGCCACGCCGCCGCGCTCGGCGAGGCGGCGCAGCGTCGCGTCGGTCTTGTTGCGCGGCAGGTTCGCGATCGCGGCGCAGCCGGTGTGCGTGATCGCGACCGGCTTCTTCGAGGCTTCGATCGCCTCGTCCGTCGTGCGGCGTCCGCAATGGCTGAGATCGACGAGCACGTTGCGCGCGTTCATGCGCTCGACGAGATCGCGCCCGAACAGGCTGAGCCCGGCGTCGCCGGGCTCCAGGCAGCCGTCGCCGACGAGATTGCGGCGGTTGTAGGTGAGCTGGACGATGCGCAGGCCGAGGTCACGGAACGTCTCCAGGCGATCGAGGTCCTCGCCGAACGGCGTCGCATCCTGGAATCCATAGATGATCGCGAGGCGGCGGCTCCGCTTGGCCTCGACGAAATCGCGCGCGTCGCGGAATTTCATCAGCACGTCGGAATGCGTGTCGATCTCGCGGTCCCAGCGTGCGATGTCGGCGATCGCAAGATCGTAGTCATGGGCGTAGCTGCCGACCGAGCCGAGCGTCATGTTCACCGCCGTGAGGCCGGAGTCACGCACGTCGGCGAGATCCTCTGCGTCGAGCGGTTTGCCAAGCTTGTTCGCGCTGCCGGGCCCGCCGAGCGCGTCGATGACGGTCGCGCGTGCATAGCCGGGCCATGTCGCCGCGGAACCTGATGCTGCCGCGCGCGCCCTGGCAGGCATGGCGGCGACGAATGTCCCGGCGGCCATCGCGGAGACGAACCGTCGGCGCGATTCGAACGAGGTGCTCATGTGATGCCGGACCCCACGCATTGGACGAGCGGCGATTGTGGCCGGCGCTGCGAACCTGCACAAGCCGCAATGTGCGCGGCGGTGGCGTTTGGACTTATGCTCGGCATGACGCCGTCGCGTTCGACGCACGCTGCCGAGCGCAAACGCGGCCGGTGTCACGCTGAGGCGGCCTCGGGCGGGCGAACCCACGATGCAATTCATCTCGACACTGCGCGAGCTCGACACCACGCAACGCAAGGTTGTGCTCGCCAGCTTCCTCGGCTGGACGCTCGATGCGTTCGACTTCTTCCTGCTGGTCTTCGTCATTCCCGAAGTCGCGGACGCATTCGACGCCGGCATCCCGGAAGTCGCCTTTTCGCTGACGCTGACATTGGCGATGCGCCCGGTCGGCGCCTTCATCTTCGGACGGCTCGCCGACCGTTACGGGAGGCGGCCGGTGCTGATGGCCGACATCGTGCTGTTCGCCGTGCTCGAAGCGGCGTCGGCGCTGGCGCCGTCGCTCGCGGCGCTGCTCGTGATCCGCGCGCTGTTCGGCATCGCGATGGGCGGCGAGTGGGGCATCGGCGCGTCGCTCGCGATGGAATCGATACCGCCGAAGGCACGCGGCGCGGTCTCGGGCCTGCTGCAGGAAGGCTATGCGGTCGGCTATCTGATCGGCGGCCTTTTCTACATCGCGCTGTTCGACCACATCGGCTGGCGCGGCATGTTCGCGCTGGGCGTCCTGCCGGCCTTGCTCGTGCTCTATATCCGCCGGCACGTGCCGGAATCGCCGGTGTGGCGGCACGGCGAGAGCAGGGCGCGGCGAAGCCTCACCGAGATCATGCGCGGGCGCTGGAAGCTGTTCGCGTATCTCGTCCTGCTGATGACGGCTTTCAACATGTTCAGCCATGGCTCGCAGGATCTCTATCCGACGTTCCTGAAGGAGCAGCTGCACCTCGGCACGCGCACGGTCGGCACGCTCGCGGTGGTGCTGAATCTCGGCGCGATCGCCGGCGGCCTTTTCTTCGGCGCGTGGTCGGAGAAGGTGGGGCGCCGCCGCGCGATCGTCACCGCGGCTCTGCTCGCGCTGCCGATGATTCCGCTCTGGGCGTACGGCGGTTCGGTCGTGCTGCTCGGCATCGGCGTGTTCCTGTTGCAGGTGATGGTGCAGGGCGCCTGGGGCGTGGTGCCGGCGCATCTCAACGAGCTTTCGCCGGAAGGCGCGCGCGGCACGCTGCCGGGATTCGCCTACCAGGGCGGCAATCTGCTCGCGTCGGCGACCGCGCCGCTGCTGACGAAGTTCGCGGTCATGCACGACAAGAACTATGCGCTCGCGATGTCCGTGTTCATCGCCTGCGTCGCGGTGTTCCTGGCGCTGGTCACGGCGCTGGGTCCCGAGGCGCGCGGCGCACGCTTCGGCGAGCTTCCAGCGCCATCGCCTGGACCGTGAATTCCGCGGCGGTCACAAGAGGCCCTCGGGGCTGCGATCTGCTAGGCTCGCGCGCTCGCACGGAGTCCCTATGAAAATCGAAGCCAGCAAGGTCGCCTCGTTCCATTATATCGTCAGCGACGCGCGCGGGCCGGTCGAATCCTCGCACGACCGCGGCGAGCCGCTCGCGTTCCTGATCGGCAGCGGCGGCCTGATTCCCGGTCTGGAGAAGGCGCTGATGGGCCGCGAACGCGGCGAGCGGTTCGAAGTGACCGTGGAGCCTGCGGAAGCCTACGGTGAGCGGCGCGAGAACTTCACGCAGCGCGTGCCGAAGAAGTACTTCCAGCAGCCTGAGAAGCTCAGGCCCGGCATGACGACGGTGCTGAGCGTCAGCGGCGGAGGGCGGCGGCAGGTGACGGTGCTGAAGATCGGATCGAGCGTGATCGATGTCGATCTCAATCATCCGCTCGCGGGCAGGACATTGAAGTTCGACGTCGAGATCGTCGACGTGCGCGACGCGACGCCCGAAGAGATCGCGCATGGACATGCGCATGGCGTCGGCGGGCACGGCCACTGACGGCGCGGAAGCGGCGCTCCTTGAAGTTTTCCGCTAGCGGCTGCCCGCGACGGCCGCTCCACCGCCGGCGCGATCGAGCACGCGCTTTCCGTACACGAAGTGCTCGTTCCACCAGGAGTCGTCGAGCCGGTCCAGCCGCACCGTGCCGCCGGAGTTCGGTGCGTGCACGAAACGCCGCTCGCCGACATAGATGCCGACGTGGCTGATGCGCCGGCCTTCGGCGAAGAACACGAGATCTCCGGCCTGGAGGTCGTCGCGATCGAGCCGCCGCGCGCCGATATCGCCCATCTCGTGCGACGTGCGCGGCAGGATGACGCCGGCTGCGTCCCGAAAGACGTAGCCGACGAGCCCGCTGCAGTCGAAGCCGCTCTGCGGCGTATTGCCGCCGTATCGGTACGGTGTGCCGACCAGCGCGATCGCGCGGAACAGCACCGCATTCGCGGCGTCTGCGCGCGGCGTGCCGGCAATGAGCGGGGATTCGGTCCGGTGCGGAGCGCTGGAGCAACCGGCGAGAAGGACGGTCAGGGCGATGACGCGAAAGCGTGAGGCGGGCCGTGGCACGGCGCTAAGCTCGCCGAGCCAGGCCGTTCTGTCAATCCAGGACGAGGCCGGCGAGCCTCGCGGATGTCAGCCCGTGCCGCCGCAAACTGTCAGTTTCGGACGCGTGGCGACCGGTGGCGGCGGGGCCGGCTGCGCCTCGACGAGATAGGCCTGCAGATCCTTGACCGTTTCCTCGAAGCTCTCGAGGCGCCGGTTCGCTGCGACGGCGACCGGCTGCGGCACGACACCCGCATCGAGCAGCCCACGCACCAGATCGCGCTGATGATCGGTGAACGCCGGATCCTGCAGCGCCTCGTCGAGCGCGCAGATCAGCGCGGCCAGCCAGCCCGAGGACGGCGAGCGCAGGGCCAGCAGCAGCTCATGGTTCGAGGCTTTCATCGGCATCCCCCGTTGATCACTGCGACAATCGATGCAGATTTGATGCCAGCTTCGCGCGAGTCCGCGACCGCACGCGTTATCGGTTAGGCTCTGCGGTTTTTGCACCGGGGGTGATTCCATGCGGATGCGTGCCTGGATTGCGGCCGCGCTTGCCGTCCTCGTTGCCGGTTGTGCGGTCTCGCCGCAAGCGCCGGCGACGCGCGGCTACGATCTCGTGATCCGCGGCGGGACCGTGTACGACGGCTCGGGCGGCGAGCCGTCGCAGGCCGATGTCGGCATTCGCGGCGACCGCGTCGTCGCGATCGGCGATCTTTCCGGCGCGCGCGCGAAGCGCAGCATCGATGCGAAAGGCATGGCCGTCGCGCCCGGCTTCGTCAACGTGCTGTCGTGGGCGCCCGATTCGCTGATCGCCGACGGCCGTGGCGTGTCGGACATCGTGCAGGGCGTGACGCTCGAAATCTTCGGCGAGGGCTGGTCCTACGGTCCGCTCAGCGAAGCGATGAAGGAGGAAGCGCGCGAGCAGCAGGCAGACATCAGGTACGACATCGACTGGACGACGCTCGGCGAGTTCATGCGCTCTCTCGAGAAGCACGGCATCGCGCCGAACGTCGCGAGCTTCGTCGGCGCAAGCACCCTGCGCCAGTACGTGATCGGCAACGCGAACCGTCCCGCGACGCCCGACGAGCTCGAACGCATGCAAGCGCTCGCGCGCGAGGCGATGGAGGAGGGCGCGCTCGGCGTTGGCTCCGCGCTGATCTACTTCCCCGGCAATTTTGCCGACACGGCCGAGCTGACCGCGCTCGCCAGGGCGGTCGCGCCTTACGGCGGAGCGTACATATCGCACCTCCGCAGCGAGGGTGATCGCCTGCTCGAAGGCATCGACGAGCTGATCGGGATCGCGAAGGCGGCCGGCGTTCACGGCGAGATCTATCACCTCAAGGCCGCCGGCCGCGACAACTGGCCGAAAATGCAGGAAGCGATCGCGCGCATCGACGCGGCGCGCGCGCAAGGCCTCCCGGTCAGCGCGAACATGTACACCTACACGGCTGGCGCGACCGGCCTCAACGCGTGCATGCCGCCTTCGGTGCAGGAAGGCGGGCTCGAGGCCTGGATTGAGCGGCTCAAGGATCCGCACACGCGCGCGACGCTGATCGAGGCGATGCGCGCGCCCGGCAAGGACTGGGAGAATCTCTGCTACGCCGCCGGCGATCCGTCGAACATTCTCCTGATCGGATTCAGGAACGAGAAGCTGAAGGCGATGACGGGCAAGACGCTGGCCGACGTCGCGCGGCTGCGCGGCACTTCGCCCGAGGAAACCGCGATCGATCTCGTCATCGAGGATCACGCCCGCGTCGACACGGCGTTCTTCCTGATGAGCGAGGAGAACGTCAAGCTCGGCCTATCACAGCCCTGGGTCTCGCTCGGCTCGGATGAGGGCGCGTATGTGCCGGAAGGCGTGTTCCTGAAATGGCAGCCGCACCCGCGCGCCTACGGGAATTTCGCGCGCTTCCTCGGCCATTACGTGCGCGACGGTCACGTCGACACGCTGGCGAACGCGGTGCGCCGGCTGTCCGGGCTGCCGGCGGACAACTTCAAGCTGCGTGATCGCGGCTACCTGAAAACCGGCTACTACGCCGACGTCGTCGTGTTCGATCCCGCGACGATCGCCGACCACGCGACCTACGACGATCCGCGCGAGTTCGCCACCGGCGTCAGCACGGTGATCGTCAACGGCACGGAGATCGTGCGCGACGGACAGCCGACTGGCGCCAGGCCAGGCCGCTTCGTGATCGGACCGGGCTTCGCATCGCGCCATTGAACGGGCGTCGCCGATGAGCGCACCGCGCGACAACGACGTGCTGATTCTCGGCGGCGGCGTGATCGGGCTTTCCTGCGCGTATTACCTGCTCCAGGCCGGCCGCGCGGTGATCGTCCTGGAGCAGGGCACGGCCGGCTGCGGCAGCTCGCACGGCAACTGCGGCACGCTGACGCCGAGCCATGCGACGCCACTCGCCATGCCCGGCATGATCGGCGTCGCGCTGCGTGCGCTCGCGACGCCGGATGCGCCGCTGCGCATCGCGCCGCGACGCGACCTCGCACTCTGGCGCTGGCTGTTCGGTTTCGCGCGGCGCTGCAACTGGCACGATTTCCGCGCGGCGACCCTGGCCAAGGCGCCGTTGCTGCGGCATTCGCGGCGGCTGATCGAGGAGCTGGTGCGGCGGGAGTCGCTCAACTGCGAGTTCGAAACGAGCGGAACGCTGTACGTGTTTCGCGACGCCGCAGAATTCGAACATTCGAGCTGGCTGCCGCGCGCGCTCGGCGAGGCCGGCCTGCCGATCGAGACGCTCGACGGCGCGCGCGCCGAGGCGCTGGAGCCTGCGCTGAAGCCCGGCGTCGTCGGCGCATATTTCAATCCCGAGGATGCGCATCTCAGGCCGGACCGCTACGTCGCCGAGCTGGCACGACTGGTGCGCGCGAAAGGTGGGATGATCGAGGAGGACACGCATGTGCACGCGATCGTGCGCGAGCGTTCGCGCATCGTGCGCGTCGCCACCGGCCGCGGCGACTTTGCAGGGCGCGAGATCGTGCTCGCGCTCGGCGCGTGGACGCCCGATCTCGCCCGCCAGCTCGGCCTTCGCGTGCCGATCCAGCCCGGCAAGGGCTATTCGATCACGTACGCACGCCCAGAGATCTGCCCGCGCATCCCCCTGGTGCTGAAGGAGCGCAGCGTCTGCGTGACGGCGTGGAGCTCCGGCTACCGCCTCGGCAGCACGATGGAGTTCGCGGGCTACGACACCTCGCTGAACCGCACGCGGCTCGACGCGCTCCGGCGCGGCGCTGCGGAATACCTTCGCGAGCCCGAAGGACCGCGGATCGTCGAGGAGTGGTACGGCTGGCGCCCGATGACCCCTGACGATCTGCCCATGCTCGGCCGCGCGCCGGGCGTGGAGAATCTGGTGCTGGCGACGGGACACGGCATGCTCGGTGTCAGCATGTCCGCGGTCACCGGCCTTCTGGTCAGCGAAGTCGTTTCCGGGAAGCCGCCGTCGCTCGATATCGCGCCGTACAGCGTCACACGCTTTGCCTGAATGTACAGCCTGTTGGGGAATTCATGCGCTACCGCTTTCTCGTCCTCGGTTATCTGCTCGCCTTGGGAAGCTCCGTCGCGCTCGCCGCCGGAAATGAGGGCAGGGCCCCGGCCGATCCGGTGCAGTTCCAGTGGGGAGCGAAAATTCCGATGCGCGACGGCGTCAAGCTCAACGCGACTGTCTACCGTCCGCTGGATCAGAAGGAGCCGCTGCCGTGCGTGTTCACGCTGACGCCGTACATCTCGCAGAGCTATCACGATCGCGGCATGTACTTCGCGGGCCATGGCTACGTGTTCCTCACCGTCGACGTGCGCGGCCGCGGCAACTCCGAAGGCGAATTCACGCCACTGCTGCAGGAGGCGAAGGACGGCCACGATGTCGTCGAGTGGCTGGCCGCGCAGCCGTATTGCAATGGCAAGGTGACGATGTGGGGCGGCTCGTACGCGGGCTACGACCAGTGGGCGACGGCCAAGGAATTTCCGCCGCACCTCGCCACGATCGTGCCGGTCGCCTCGCCCAAGCCCGGCGTCGACTATCCGATGCGCAACAACATCTTCTATCCGTACGATATGCAGTGGCTGACCTACGTCAGCGGCAAGGCCGGGCAGGACAAGATCTTCGGCGACGGCAGCTTCTGGAGCGCGCACTTCAAGCGGCTCTACGAGGCGCACGCGCCGTTCGCCGAGCTCGACAAGTACATCGGCAACCCGTCGCCGATCTTCCACACCTGGCTCGCACACCCTGCGCAGGACGACTACTGGGACAGCTACAGCCCGACGAAGGAGCAGTACGCCAGGCTCGATCTGCCGATCCTGACCATCACCGGCCATTACGACGGCGATCAACCCGGCGCGCTCGCGTTCTATCGCGAGTACATGCGCTACGCGTCCGCGGCGGGCACGGACCGGCATTACCTCATCATCGGCCCCTGGGATCATCCGGGCACGCGCACGCCGCAGGTCGAGGTCGCCGGGCTCAAGTTCGGCGAGGCCTCGCTGATCGACATGAACGCGCTGCACAAGGCCTGGTACGACTGGACGATGAAGGACGGGCCGAAGCCGGAGTTTCTCAAGGACAAAGTGGCGTTCTACGTGGTCGGCGAGGAAGCGTGGCGGTACGCGCCGACGCTCGATGCCGTGACCGCGAAGAGCGAAGCCTGGTATCTCGATTCCGTCGCCAGCCGAGCCAACGACGTGTTCGCGTCCGGCAGTCTCGATCCGTCCAGGCCCGGCAGCGGCAGGCCGGATCGCTACGTCTACGATCCCCTCGACACCTCGCCGGCGACATGGGAGACGGTCGAGGTTCCGAACGGGCTCACCGACCAGCGATGGCTCTTCAGTTCCGTCGGCAAGGTGCTCGTCTATCACACGGCGCCGCTCGCGAAGGACATCGATGTCGCCGGCTTCTTCAAGCTCTCGGCCTGGATATCGATCGACCAGCCGGACACCGACTTCGCCGTCGGCGTCTACGAGATCAAGCCCGACGGCACCAGCATCGCGCTCACCGACGACATGATGCGCGCACGCTACCGCAAGAGCCTGCGTGAGGCCGAGCTCGTCAAGCCCGGCGCCGTAGAGCGCTATGACTTCGACCACTTCAGCTTCACCGCGCGCCGCATCGCCAAAGGCAGCCGGCTGCGCCTCGTGCTCGCGCCGCTCAACTCGATGTACAGCCAGAAGAACTACAACAGCGGCGGAGTGGTCGCGAACGAATCCGGCAAGGACGCGCGCACGGTGACGGTGACGCTTTATCACGACGCCTCGCACCCGAGCGCGCTCTACGTGCCGATTGCGGCGGCTTCGTCGGCAACGCGCAGGAAATAGGAGGCTGTCCGCGCCGGAATGACGTCGTTGCTTGCTGGAGATTCGCGAGCGAGAACCTCGTGTCGCGGCCGCGAGCGCTCCGGAGCTTCGTTACTCACGTATGCCGAACGGCACCGTGAGATTCCCGCCCAGGCGACGGTTCTTCATCGGCCGCAGCGACGCGGCTTTCTCGGCGATCGCGCCGCTGCAGCCGACCGTCCAGCAGTAAGGCTCCAGCCACGCCAGCTTCGAGTCCTGATTGTCGAAGCCTTCGAGATCCTGCTCCTTGCCGGTCTTCGCCTCGAACACGCGCGGATCGGCGACGCCGGTCAGCGTGCGCTCGACGGCCCGTTTCAGCGCGCCGTCGCCCTCGGCCGCAAGATCGACACCGTTTGCCTTGCCGAACGCCGCCATCATCGCGACGGGCGTGATCGCATAGTTGTTGTAGCCGAGCGCTCGCGTCTCGCGCGCGAGCTCGTTCGGCAGATAGCCTTCCGCATCCACCTGGCGCGCGAAGATGCCGTACATGCGCGTCGACCAGTCGAAGAGATCGCGCCGGTTCGTCACGACGCTGGTCGCCATGACGCTCCACGCCGCCCAGTAATAGTGGTTGTTGATCTTCTCGACCGGGTCGGTCTCGGGCCATTCGGCGACGACGCGGTCCGCGACCTTGCCGAGCCAGTCCTGGATCGTCTGCGCCTGAGCGGGATACTGCGCCAGCGGCTTCGACGCCGAGAACTCGAGTTTGAGATATGTACTGCTCAGGGTACCCAGCGTCCACTTGCGCAGCGAGCGCCCGGTGTGGTTCGCCGCATCGCCGAGCAGCGCGTTCGCGGTCGCCCAGCCGGCATACCAGTCGACCGCGCACTTCAGCGCGACGGGATTGCCGGCGCTCATGTACTTGTCGATGCTCTTGACGACGCCTTTTTCCATGTCGGTCATCGGCTGCGTCATCGACTTGTAGCGTGCGTTTGCCGCCTCATTGACCACATTGCGCGCCTTGCCCGAGCCTTCATACTTGCTGGGAAATTCGAGCTTGCCGCTGAACGGCGACGGCATCGCGGGACATTCGAACCTGCTTTTCTTGTAGTTCACCGGCCGCATGTAGCCCGATGGCGGCACCAGCGCCTCCGCGGCGGCGCAGGCCAGCGGCGACAGCAGGATGACTGCCGTCAGGAACCGGAGTGCGAGTTGGGACTTGGTCGGGAGCGTCATGATTCACCTCGATGCCGGCGCGCCGTCCGTTTCAGCGCTGCACCGCGACGCTGGAGCCGCTCCCGCGCGAACAGAGCTGCGCGGTGACGGTCATCGGCTTTGCGGCAGCGCCGTTGCCCGCCGGCTTCACGTCGTCGATGGTCACGTGCGCCGCTGCGGCGGGGCCGTTGCCGGACGCCCCGCGCGAGGTCGCATAGGCATAGTTGACGTCGCCGCTGTAGGTCGCGACCAGCGCGGCGGGCGAGGGCGCGGGCCCGGCAAGGTTGCAGCTCGTCGCCGGCAGCGTGAACGAGCACGAGGACTCGCCGTTGCTGATCGACACGCTGCCCGTCGGCGTCGCCGTCGCGGGCGGAACCGGCGTCACGGTCGCGGACACGGTGTAGAGCGGATCGATTTCCAGCGTCGCGCCCATCAAGGTCGCCGCGGCGTAGTCCGGCCGGTCGGTGCGCAGTTCCGCAACGAAGCGTCCGCCGTTGTCCACGTACTGGTTGAAGTGCAGCTTCAGCGATTCGCGCAGGCCGTTGAAGTACCAGAGCTCGGCGTGCATGTCCTTGACAGTCGGATCGCTGAACTGGAAATCGAGCTGCGCGCTGCGCCCGACCAGCGGCAGGATCCGGCCGCCGCCATTGAACAGCAGCTCGTTGCTGCCGGCGTGCACGGTGATCGTGTTCGACAGCAGCGCCGGCTTGTCCTTGCAGCCGTCGTCGACCAGCGGCACGGCCTGGCGGAAGATCTTGAACGGATTCTTGTCCGGGCCCGGATAGTTCTGGTACGGCATTTCCCAGATCAGGATCCTGGGCGGATGCTCCTGGAATTCCTTGCTCATGAGGTAATGGATCAGCGAGCCCTCGAACGCGCCGCCGCTCAGCGCGACATTGACGATGTCGGCGCCGAGGTACTGCTGGAGATAGCCGCCGAAGTTGTAGCCGCCCTTGGAGTCGCTGTTGCTGGTGCCGACGAGCGTGATCTGGGGCTGCGCGGCTTCGCCGAGCAGACCACCGCCGGCATCGCCGCTGCCGGCCGCTTCGGTGGCGTACATCGGCACGTACTGCAGCGAGTAGCCGCCGCCGCAGAGCTGCTCGGCGATCTTCTGCAGAGTGCCGGGCTTGGCCAGCACGCCGACCTTGTGCGTCTCGAACTGGTGACGCGGGATCGATGCGAAAGCCGGCAGCTTCTGCACGGTCTCGGCCACGACCTTCGCGCTCTGCTCGGCGCCGGCCGGCGTCCAGTGATGATCGCGTCTGAAGAAATATTCGTAGCCCTTGTTTTCGTCCACCAGCGTGTCGAGCGGAGCGACGACGACGCCGGCGCCGGTGCGCAGCCGCTCGAGCGCGGCTGCGTAGTTGCGCCGTGCGGCATCGAAGTCGTAGGCGCGGCGCTGCTCGGGCTCGAGCTTGTCCACATCCATCAGACCGCGCGGCGGCTGATAGACGAGCACCAGCTCGGTGCCGCGCCGGCGGAGCGCATCGGCAAGGCGCCTGAGCCCGCGCAGGCTCTGATCGGTGATATCGAATGTCGTCGCGAGATCCATCCCCGTACGGAACAGCCAGCCGTCACGCCCGTCGACCAGCACGCGGAAATCGCTGAGGTACTGAGAGCCCGCGTACGCCGAGGACTCGGCCGCGCGCGGGCAGAGCGCGCAGCAGCGCTCGATCGCATACTTCGGCGCGGCCGGCGTGGCGGCCTTCGCCGACGCCGGCTTCGCTGCGTTCGCAGCCGGTGCCGCAGCCGACATCAATGGAGCGCCGGTCACGGCAATGCAGGCGGCGACGATCAGGCACCGCATCGTCCGCCTCAATTCACCGACCAGATCAGCACAGGCTGGCTCGCGCTGCCGGTCACGAACAGGCTGAAGGTCTTGCCGCGCTCGAGCGTCACCGGCTTGGCGTCGGCCAGCTTGGTCGAGCCGTTGTAGACCGCGAGGCTGGCCTTGACCGGGTTGACCTCGCGATGGCCGCTCGCGTTCGCCGCGACGTTCTCGACGACGGCCTGGCTGCCGTCGGCGGTCTTCAGGCTGAGCGTGGTGCCGTCGACGAGATTGAACATCGAGACCAGCGCCTTGAGCTGGCTGTTGAAGCAGTCCTGCTCGAAGAGGTGCACGCCGCTCTGCTCGAGCGCGGCGGTGTAGCACTTTGATCCTTGCAGCGGCAGGTTCGAAGACGCGCTGCCGATCTTCGCGGGATACGTGCCGGGCGCGAGGAAGATGTACGGGCTTGCTTCAAGGGCTGCGGTGTCGCCGATGTTCTTGTCGCCGATCTGCGCGCTGATCTTCGGTTGCGTCGTGCCGTTGAAGACGCGTACGAAGGCCGAGCCCGGCGGCGCGGCGGGCGGGTAGAGCCCGGCCGTAGCCGAGACGGCGATTCCGGCGAGAACGAATGCCAGAAGCGCGCAGATCAGGAAGCGCGTGCGAGAAGTGCGTTGGTGGATGAACGATCTCATGATGGCTTCTCCTTGGGTGGGACGAACTAGGGGTTCGAATGGCCCTCCTGCTCGGTACGGCCGGCCTGCGCGAGGAAGACGTCGGCGGGAAGGTGATAGGCGTCGAGGTTCTGGTGGACCAGCAGATAGCGCTCCGGCACTTCCCAGATCACGAGCCGCGGCGGAGACGCGTGCAGATCGTCGCCTTCGAGATAGCCGAACATCGGCTCGAAGGGCCCGACGCCGTCCCTCGCGTAGTTCATGACGTCGGCGTGCAGCGCCTGTTTCAGCGCGCCGGCGAAATTCCATTGCAGCTCGGCGCTGTAGCTGGTGCCGACCAGCGCGGCCGGAGCGGCGACTGCTTCACCGAAGAGACCGGCTCCGGTATCCGACACCGCTTCCGTGCGCACCTGCTCGACTCGATCCGGCGGCGGCAGCAGGAACGCGAAATACGGATCGAGCGGCAGAAAGTTGAAGAGGTCGCCGCGGTGTTCGCGCTCGCCTTCGGCCAGCGTGCGGAAGCGCGCGTGCGCATCGACTCGGAACGCCCGCGCCGCATCCGCGATGGCGTCGGCGGCGAGTCCGGCACCGTATGGCGTCCAGTGCGTGTCGGTGCGAAGATACGTCGGCTCGTTCGACTTGCCGGCCGCGAGCGGCGTCAGCAGATCCACGCTCGCGATGCCGTCGGCCTGGAGCGCCGCCTGGACGTGCGCATACAGGTCGCGGTGCAGCGGCGGCGGGCGCCGCCGGCCGAGATGCTCGGGATACACGCGCGCCTTGGCTGGAACGACGGCGACGAGCAGCGCGATGTTGCGGCGGGCCAGCTCCTTGTGTACCCACTCGACCAGCGCGAGATTCCGCTCGAGCTCGCGCTGCGCGCCGTCCGCTATCCTGAATTCCTCGTCGGTGTAGAGCCAGCCGTCTGTGCCGAGCACCACCCCAGGCCGACCTTCCTTGAACAAGGTGTAGTCGAGGGCGGCCCACAGGGAGACGCCGAGCCTGCGCACCGGGAACACGGCGTCGTAGTGGGACTCGAACGCGTGAGCGAGCCTGCCGTGCAGCACGTCGTCGTCATTGCCTGGCCGGAAACCCCACGCGCGCATCAGGGCCGCTCCGCTGAGGATCAGCACCAGCAGGGCGAAAAGGAATGCATTGACGGTCTTCGTACGTTGCACGGCGGCCTAGAACTGGAAGTAGAGAAAAGGCGAATAGCTCTGCGCCGAGAGCTTGAAGATTGCCAGCAGGAACAGCGGCCAGACGGCGAGCTGCGCCGCGACATGACCGTGCGCAAATATCGGCGGCCGTGGAGCAGGGCGCAGACTCGTCGCGCCCGTGAAGGCGGAGACGGCAATGGCGAGGGCGAGCGTCGCGACTTCGATCGAGGTGATCGCGCTCGCATAGACATCCGACAATCCGACCCCATCGAAGCGGAGCATCGCCGCGTACATGGCCACCGCCGCGCCGACGTTCTCGGAGCGGAACATCACCCACCCGAGCACGACGACGAGAAACGTGAGCAGCCAGCGGTGCAGGCGGAAGCGCGCCGGACCTTCCTTGCCCGTGACTTTCACGCCGAGCGCGCGCTCGATGCAGAGCACGAGCCCGTGCCAGGCACCCCACAGCGCGAACGTCCAGTTGGCGCCGTGCCAGAGCCCGCCTAGCAGCATCGTCAGGAAGAGGTTGCGGTACGTGTTCAGCGTGCCGTGGCGATTGCCGCCCAGCGAGATGTAGAGATAGTCGCGCAGCCAGCTCGACAGGCTCATGTGCCAGCGCCGCCAGAACTCGGTGATGCTCTGGCTGATGTAGGGCTGGTTGAAGTTCTCGACGAAGCGGAAGCCCATCATGAGGCCGAGGCCGATCGCCATGTCGCTGTAGCCCGAGAAGTCGAAATAGAGCTGTGCCGTGTAGGCGATCGCGCCGAGCCACGCGTCGGCCGTGGTCGGATGCGAAAGCCCGAAGGCGCTCGACACGAGGGGCGCGATCGAGTCCGCGATGAATACCTTCTTGATGAAGCCCTGCATGAAGCGCAACGAGCCTTCGCCGAATTTTTCCCAGCTGTGCTCGCGATGCTCGAACTGGCCGGCGAGGTCCTTGTAGCGGAACACCGGGCCGGCGATGAGGTGCGGGAACAGCGCGATGAACGTCGCAAAATCGACCGGATGGCGCGTCGCCGCGGTATCGCCACGGTAGACGTCCGCGATGTAACTGATCGATTCGAAGATGTAGAACGAGATGCCGATCGGCAGGATCACGTGCGTCCATGCCACCGGCTCCTGGCCGAGCGTGCCGAGGATCGCATTGAGGCTGTCGACGCCGAAGTTCGCGTATTTGAAATAGCCGAGCGTGAGGAGATTCATCGTCACGCCGAGCGCCAGCCAGCGCCGCGAGCGCGTGGTGCGCACGCCGTTGCGCGCAATCGCCATGCCGACCAGATAGTTCCAGACAGTGACCGCCGCGAACAGAAACAGAAAATCGATGCGCCACCACGCGTAGAACGCGTAGCTGCCGATCAGCACGATCCAGTTGCGCAGCCGCGCCCGGTTCGGCGTCGCGTAGTACACCGCCAGAAACAGCGGCAGGAACAGAAACAGGAAGACGTTCGACGAGAAGACCATGCCGTCCTCGCTCAGCCGCGCGCGTCCGGGGGTTCGCCGCCGGCCGGCCGGATCACCACGGGCAACTTGCGCCGCACCAGAATGTCGAGCACCTGCTCCTGGTATCGCCCGAGCACGCCGGTGAAGCGGATGCCGAGGTCGCGCGCGGGCCGGCGCAGGTCGACGTCGTAAAGCTCGAGGCTGAGCGGCTGGTCGATCGTCACTGGGCCGGAGCCGTTGGAAACGAGCTGGCCGCCGACCACCGTCATCGAGATCGTCTGGTCGAACGGATCGAGGCGGAGATTGCGGCCGGTCTCGCTGAGATTCTTGATGTGCCCGTAGATGCCGGCGAGGCCGTTGCCGATGGCTAAGTTGCCGCGCAGGTCCGCGTCGATGCTGTTGCGCACGCGGATGCCATGCCGGTAGTTGGCCACGACGAGGTTCTGCCAGAGGGTCGTGCTCGGGCTCTCGTAGATCGTGATGCCGTCGGCATGATTGCGGTAGACCTGGTTGTGCGCGACGACGTTGTTGACGCTGCTGCGGTCGACGACGATGCCGGAAAGGCCGTTCTCGAACGACTTGTTCTCGAAGATCCAGCTGTCGTTGACCTCGCGTGAGACGATGATGCCGTGCTTCTCCTTGGTGCCTGAGGTCGTGTTCCTCGCGATGATCAGGCGCAGCGAGCGGTCGTGCGGATCGATGCCGTATTTGATGTTGTCGTGGTAGTTGTTGCCGACGATGACGATGTCGTCGGCCTCGTAGCAGTAGAAGCCGTACCAGTTGTCGAAGAATTCGGAGTCGAGGATCCAGCCGGTCGGCCGCGGGCGCTTGAAGATCGGCGCGAGCTTCGGACTGAACTGCGAGATCGAGACGCCATAGGCCTTGGTCGCGGCATAGCCGAGGTGCGCCACGACACTGCCGACGATGTAGGTCTGCGATGCTGCCCACGAGATCAGGAACGGGCGGAACTTGTGCTCGTCCTCGAACACTGCCGGGGCGTTCCTGGTTTCGTTCCACGCTTCCAGCCGGCTGCCGGTGAGGAACAGCATGCCTTCGTTGACGAGGAATGCGCCGCGGTCCAGCGACAGCCTGAAATCCTTGACATCCTCGCCGATGTGGAGCGTCGCGCCCGGCTTGACGTCGATCGGCAGGCGCGCGACGAAGACGCCCTTGGACGTTTCCGCGAAGTATTGCTTCGGCAAGGCACGCGCGAGGTCGTGCGGCGTCACGTAGCCGCCGGTGACGTAGATGATCTTCGGCAGCGAATTCTGGCGCATCGCCCATTCACGCAGCTGCTCATTGCGTCCCTTGAAGCTGTTGAAGCTCATCTCCGTGAGCATGCTGCCGACGCTGACGTGGCCGGCCGGTGCGCGTCTGATCTTCGCTTTCGCGGCTTCCGCGGTGTACGGTGACAGATCGGGCAGCTTCGGCGCCGCGCCTTCGAGCCGCGCAAGATCCTTGCCCGAGCCGGCCAGCACGATGTAGTTCTGCCCCTCGCGTTCCGGCGACAGCAGCTCTTCCGGAGGAGGCGCGTTCGGATCCTCATCGTCGGTGCCGTCGGTCTGATCCATCGCATCAGGATCGGCGGCGTCGTAATCGTTGGATGCGGACTCCGGCGGAGTCGCATGCGACGATTTTTGCGCCGCGTGCGTGATCGGCGCCGCCGCTGCCGGCATCGCCGGCAACAGAGCGAGCAGGGCGGCGATAGCGAGCGGCCTCAGTACCACAAGGTCAGCTCCAGGGTGACGCGGTACTCCGGGTCGCCTTGCGCGTAGGCCGAGCCGGGGTCGAACACCGAGCCGCGCAGGCGCAGCGAGCTCTGGTGCTCATCCGCAAGCAGCCAGTTCCGCTGCTCCGTCCGTCCGCCGAAATAGCGCGTGAGCACGAAGTCGTAGCCGTCGCCGAGATCGCGGCTGATCGTGTTCGGCTCCACGAGCAGGTTGTCCACCGTCACCGGCGCATCGCCGTGCACGCGGTTGTAGCGGCTCCAGATCAGGCTGGTGTCCCAGTTCTGGCCGAAGTTGAGCGACGCGTACGCGCTGCCGACACGCAGGTTGCCGAGCTCGGCGCGGTACGCGTCGGTGAAGCGGTTGATCAGCGCGCGCGTGCCGGTGAACGTCGAATAGTTGCTCTGCAATCCCGTCTGCGCGAACTGATCCGATAGGTCGCCCGCGTGGCCGCCGCTCGAATACCTATACGACGCCCCGAGCTGCAGTGGAAACTTCTCGATCGGCAACCGGTAGCGCAGGCCGACATCCGCCGCCCACGCGTGCAGGTTGTCCGAGTCGCGGCCGGTCACGGTCTGCGAAAGCGGATCGACCAGCGCGGTCCGCTGGCTGCCGAGCAACCAGGTCATCGACGCGTCGTAGACGAGCGCGGGTGCATCGAGGCCATCGTAGTAATGGTTGTCGAGGAAGAAGCCGGCCCAGGTCAGGTGCCCGTTCTGCAGCTTGGTGCGGCTATTCACGATCTCGCCGATGCCGGGCCCGCCGCCGTCGTCGTCAGCGTGCACGAAGCGCACGCCGATGCGCTGCTGCGGATGCCACTCGCCGCTCAGCGCGCCGAACGTGTAGATGCGGTTTTTCTGGTCGGGCGGCAGCTTGACGTCGTCGGTGCGATAGGTGCCGAACTCCTTGCCGACGCCGATCTCAGCCTGCAGCAGCGTGGTGTTGAAGATCCAGCGCAGCGAGTCGATGTCCTGGTCCCAGTACAGCGCGTCGTCCTGGCGGATGCGCTGGCGGCCGAAGCGGATCGACTCGTCGGGATAGCTCGTCAGTCCGCCGTAGTCGATCCACGCTTCCTTGAGGCCGAGGAAGGTCTCGTTGGTCGCGCTCGCGTTGTTGTTGTCGTTGCCGTTCGACAGCACGGTGCCGGTGGGTGCGAACAGTCGGACGCGCACGAATGCGGACCACTGCGGCGAAAACTGGAAATGCGCCCACGACGTGGTGTCGAGGAACGCCTCCGTGGAATCGTCGAGGCCGAGCAGTCCAAGGTCGCGGCCGCGATCGCCCTCGCCGGTCACGTTGATCTTCCACGCATAGTCGGTCTCGACCGCGGATGCGTTCGGAACGATGACGAGCGGCATGCACAGGCCCAGTGCGATCGAACCCAGCCATTTCGGAAAACGCGTGTTCCTGTTCACGGGTGTCCTCCGCTTGTGTCCGCCTGGGCGAGCCCGGGCATTCGGTTCGATGAGGAGCGCGCGGCGAGCTCCTGCTGGAGAAGCTCGCCGGCCGCAGCGCGCTCCTTTGCGTCGAGCGTTTCGCGCAGCCGGTCGCGCAGCATCCGCGTCGTGCCGGCGCCGCCGCGCGCGCCGAGCTCGGCAAAAACGTACGCATAGACGCGATTCGTGCAGGCGCCTTTGCCCGATGCGTAGAGCCGCGCGAGCGCGCCATCGGCGGGCATGTAGCCCTGACGCGCCGCGATGAGCAGCTGCGCCTGCGCCTTCACGGGGTCCACTTCGTCGAGGTAGCCGTACTGATAAAGCCGGCCGAGCAGGTAATGCGCCTCAACGGCCGTGGGCGGTGACTTCGCTGCTTCCTCGAGGTAACGGAGCGCGGCTTGCGGATCGCGCGTGCCGCGCTGGCCATGGAGGTGCAGCTGGCCGAGGAACAGCGTCGCGTCGGCGACACCCTGCTTGCGTCCCTCCTCGAGCGCCGCTTCGACGTCGAAGTGGGGCGCGAGATACGGATACCGTACGACGACGCCCGCGGCCTGGACGCGCGCTTCCGCCGGGCCGGACGCGAGCTTCGCGACGATGCGGTTGGCGAGTTCGGCGTTCGCGCCGGGCGACGCGGAGGAGGGCGACGACACAGCAGCTTGCGCCGCAGGAGCCGCCTGCGTTCCCGACGCCGCAGGCACATTCGCTTCCGCAGACGCTGCTGACATCGGTGCCGCTGCTGCCGCCGGTGCCTGCGCCACGGGTGCGGCGGCAGTCGTCGTAGCGAGACCGACCGGCGCCTCGGCGCAGCTGCGCATCGCACTCGCGGCACCGGAGGCGCTACCGATGTTCGAAGCCGGCGCAAGCTCGCTGGCGTCGACCTCGGGCACGTCGGATACGGCGACCGGTGCCGCGTTCGGCTCGTCGTCTTTCGGTGTCGCGACGAGCGCACGCGCGATGCCCGCAAGGACGGTGAAAGGCACGCGGTCCTGGCCGAACTGTGACAGCGCTGCGGCGACCAGCTGTTCCATCGCTGTGCCGTCGCCCCTCGCGCGCGCGTCACGCACGAGCTCGACGTGGCATTCGGGCACGAGATCGAGCGACTTGCGGCAGAGCGCGCGCATGCGCTCGGCGTGGCCTTCGACTTCCTGCGTGCTGCGATACCAGCGGATCACCGCCACGGTCGCCTGCGGCTGCCCGAGCTTCTCCGCAGTGGCGACCAGGGTCTCGACCCGGTGCTGCCGGTCGTATTGCGGATGAATCGCGTAGAGCTCGATCAGCCCGGCCAGCGCATCGACGTCCTCTCGCTCGTCCCAGCCGTGCGCGAAGATCTGCTCGGCTTCTGCCAGCGATTTCGCGCTGCCTTCGCGCACCAGCGCGCGCGCGAGCGGTACTTCGGCGAGCGGCGTGTCCGGCTGCGCGGCGCGCAGCCAGTGGATCGCTTTCGCGTCCGCGTCGGCGCTCTGCATGTGCGTGTACAGGCGACCAAGGGCGAGCTGCGCTTCGACGTAGCCGAGCTCGGCGAGCGGCAGCAGGTCGCGCTCGGCGTCTTCGAGGCGGCCGGCGGCCGCCGCCGCCTTGCCGCGCGCGAGATCGGGCAGGCCCTCGGCGCCTTCGATGATCGCGCCTTGCCCCTCCTTGTCGACGCGCTGCTGCGCTCGCGACGGCGAAGCCGGCGCGACGCCGAGCGCGAGCGCAGTCAGCGCGACGAGGGGCAGGGCACGAAGCGGGGGCATGGCGTCAGAGCTTCGCGACGAGCGAGCGCACGCGCTCGACGCCCATGTGGAAGAGATTGGCGATGCCGCTGCGCGGATCGCCGACACTGACGTCGACGGGCCGCTCGATCAGCGCGGGATCGATCGGCTGATTCGGCTCGATTTCCGCGACGACGTCGCTCACCGGACCCGGCGTGTTGAGCCCGCGCAGGTCGGTGGCGGCGCCAAGATCGGTGGTGCTGGCCGGTCCCGGCAGCATGCGCAGCCGGCGCACCGTGCCGTAGCGGTCGGCTGGCTCGCCGCTGATGTGGAAGGCGACGCCGCTGCCGACGGCGAGATCCTCGATACTGTCGAAATGGAAGCGTGCCAGCACGTAAGGCTTGGCGTCGTCCGGCAGCAGCTCCATCAGCGGCTGGTTGCGATTGACGAACTGCGAATCGAGCGCGTACTGATCGTGCACCGTGCAGTCGCACGGGCTCGACAGCGTGCCCTTCAGCGTTTCGCCCATCAGCAGCGAGATCTGCTGCGGCGTCAGGTGCAGTACACCGGGATCGTTCTGCACCACGTCGAGCATCGCGGCCTGAAACGTGCCGAGCGGCTGTCCCTTCTTCACCTTGCCATCCGGCGGAATCAGGCTGAAGTACGTGCCATCGCGCGGCATCGTGATCGCGAAGCTCGGCGCGGCGACCTTGGCCGCCGTCGCGTGCGTGACGAACGCGACGCCGTAAACCTTCGATGCGGCATAGATGAACGCCGCCACGCCGGCCGCGAGGATCACGCCGGTCAGCGTCACGGCGCGCGTGCGCTCGGCCGCCTTCAGCTTGCCCATATCCTGCTTGGTGCGCGGCTTGGTGTAGTTGTCGCGCGAGAGTGTGGTCAGCACGTCGCCGACGCTGATCAGCTCGCCGGCGAGGTGGGCGCCGATGAGGTGCCGCAGCATCGCCGCCTTGCGCCGGTCGATGTCCTGGAACTCGCAGCCGACCCGGCGTCCGCTGCGGTCGAGATTGCGCACCTGGAACGTCACCGGCAGTGACAGGCCGATCGGCTCGATGGCGAAATCGAGCGTGCCCTGGTGGATCGAACTGAAGCGGTACAGGTCGTTCTGCGCGTCGAACGAGAATCCGCCGAGCGAAACGTCGAGCACGCGATAGGCGTGCCCGCGCCCGTCGGGACCGACGTGCAGGGTGGCGGGAATGCGCACTCTCGGATGCTGGCGTTGCGCCTCGGCTTCATGCACGACGCTCGCCTGAAGTTCACTGGACATGCAAAAACTCCTTAGAAACTCATCAAGCACAGGACCGCTGCGACGAACATGCTCGTCGCGGAAAAGATCATGGCCAGCGACGACCAGCGGTTGAACGCACGCTGGAACGCGTCGAGATCGCGATCGAGCACGGTCTTCTGGCGCGTCCACGACTGCCGGTCGAGATTGAAGAACACGCTGATCTTGGTCAGCGAGCCGACCACCTGGTTGTAATAGAGCAGCAGCGGAAACATCGGTCCGACGCGATGGCCGGAAGCCATCAGCACCAGCGACATGACCAGGCGCGTGAGTCCTACCCAGAGCAGGAACGCGACGAGATAGACCGCGCTGTACTGGATGCTGGCCGCGATGGCGAGCGCGAGGCCGAGCAGGCCCGTCCACATCAGGATGCGCTGGTCGAACAGCACGTAGTACGTGAACCAGCCGAGTCGGCGCGGCCCGAGCCGGAGCGCGCGGCTGTTCTGCCGCAGCGAGTTGCCGTACCAGCGGAACATGAGCTGGCGGCTCGCGACGAGGAATCTCGGATCGGGCGGATGCTCGACCGTGGACACCGCGGCGTCGGGGACGTAGTACGTGTCCCAGCCAAGCCGCATCAGGCTGTACCAGGTGCTCTTGTCGTCGCCGGTCAGGAACTTGAAGCGGCCGAGCCGCCAGTGGTCGAGCGCGTCGTGCTGGACGTCATGGATGAAGCGCGCGTCGGTGACGATGTCGGCGCGGAACAGCGACATGCGGCCGGTGAGCGTCAGCACGCGCCGCGTCAGCGCCATCGAGCACATGTTGAGATGCCGTTGCGCGAAACGCAGCTTGTGCCATTCGCTCATCGTGTAGCTGCCGCGCACCTTGCAGAACTCGTTGGTGGTGAGCCCGCCGACGCTGGGCATCAGCTTCAGGAACGGCACGGTGCTGGCGATGACGCCGCGTTCCAGCAGCGTGTCGCCGTCGACGACCGCGACGACCGCGTCGGCGTCGGGCATGTCGCGCGAGATCGAGCGAAACCCGAGCGCGAGCCCGTCGCGCTTGCCGGTGCCGGCGATGCGCACGAGCTTCAGGCGCACGCGCTCCGGCGGCGCGCAGCGCTCCCAGATGTCGAGGATCAGGCGCTGGTCGCCCATCTCGACGATCGAGGCGATGATCGTCGCCGGCCAGCCGCAGGCGACGGCCTCCTCGATGACGGCGCGGTAGACCATCGCCGTCGTCGACGCCTCGATGCGAAAGCTCGTGACCAGCAGGTAGACGTGCGATGGCGACCACTTCGCCGCGATACGGTCCGCCGCGCGGCGCGCACGCGGAAAGGCGAAATGCAGGAACAGCATGCTGCGCACGAGGTGCACGCCGCGCAGGCCGTAGCGCCAGATGCCGAGCAGGCCGATCGCGAACACGTAGATCCGCGAGCCCGGCACGAACGCGTCGCGCGGCAGCATCATGACGAATGCGAGCAGCGTACCCACGTAGATCAGCCAGCCGCCGACGTCGGCCAGCACGCTGCGCGTGCGCTCCGAAAGCGAAACGTCCCGGAAGCCGGGCAAGGTCGAGAGCAAGCGAGACATCGCCGTCTCCGGCGTGCTACCAGCAGATACCCTGCATCTCGGCGGTCGAGGTGTGCGGCATGAAACCGACGAGGTCGACCACCTTGCGGCCGTTGCGGCTGCCGTTGAGGACGCGCTCGAAATTCCGGTCGCGCAGCCCGACGACGAGTATGTCGGAGGATTCGACCACCTCGTCGAGGCTCGGCTTCAGGAGCGAGGCGACGTGCGGAATCCTGCTGTTGATGTATTCGCGGTTGGCGCCGTGCACGCGCGCGTATTCGACGTTCTCGTCGAAGATCGCAAGCTCGTAGCCCTTGCCGATCAGCATCTCGGCGAGCTCGACCAGCGGGCTTTCGCGCAGATCGTCGGTCTTCGCCTTGAACGACAGCCCCAGCATGCCTACGCGGCGCTGGCCGAACGAGGCGACCAGCTCGAATGCGCGCTTGACGTGAATCTCGTTGCTGCGCATCAGTGAGGAGATCATAAGATGTTCGGCATGCACCTGGTTCGCGCGGAAGTCGAGCGCGCGGACGTCCTTGGGCAGGCACGAGCCACCGAATGCGTAGCCCGGTCGCAGGTAATAGCTCGACAGGTTCAGCTTGTGATCTTGGCAGATCACCTCCATGACCTGCCGCCCGTCGACGCCGAGACCCTTGGCGATATTGCCGATCTCGTTGGCGAAGGTGATCTTTGTCGCGTGCCAGACGTTGCAGGTGTACTTGACCATCTCGGCGATCTCGACGGGCTTTCGGACGATCGGCGCCGGCAGCTCCGCGTAGATCGACGCAAGCCGGTCACCGGACTCGCTATCCCATTCCCCGATCACGGTCATCGGCGGCGAGTCGTAGTCGGCGATCGCGGTGCCTTCGCGCAGGAACTCGGGATTGACCGCCACGCCGAAGTCGGGGCCGGCACGTTTGCCCGAGACCTGCTCGAGCAGCGGCACGATCACGCTCTTGACGGTGCCGGGCAGCACCGTGCTGCGCACGACGACGGTATGGCGCTCGTCCTTGTCCTTGAGCACGGCGCCGATCTCGCGCACCACGTTCTCGACGAAGTGCAGGTCCAGATCGCCGTTCTTCTTGCTCGGTGTGCCGACACAGATCATCGAAAGATCCGAATCGCGAATCGCGTCGATGGTGTTCGTCGTCGCGCGGATGCGGCCCGCCGCGACGCCGGCGCGCAGCAGCTCGTCGAGGCCGGGCTCGACGATGGGCGACCGGCCTGCATTGATCAGATCGACCTTGACCTCGGAGATGTCGACGCCGATGACGCTGTGGCCGCGATTGGCCAGACAACCGGCGCACACGGCGCCCACGTAGCCCATTCCAAAAATGCTGATGCGCATGATCCTGCTTCCTCGTAAAGGTGTATGTCCCGTTTCCATCTCGGCGACACGCCCCTACGCGTACCGATACTGCCCATTCGGTGATCCGGATCGGAATGTCTTGCGAATGCTGCTTTGGCGGTTCCTCTGTGGAGAGCGCACGTCCGCGCCCGTGGGACTGCAATGGCGACTAGGCGTCGATGAGGCGCAGGACGTCCTGCGTTCTTCGCTCCATCAACGCGCGGTCGCCGCGTGACTCGACGTTGAGCCTCAGCACGGGCTCGGTGTTGGAACCGCGCAGGTTGAAGCGCCAGTCGGCGAATTCCATTGAAAGCCCGTCGACTTTGCTGATGGCGAGCGCGTCGGCGGCGTAGCGCTCCTCGACGTGTGCCAGCGTCGATGCGATGTCCGCCACCGTGCGGTTGATCTCGCCGCTCGCCGGGAACGCGCGCATGCGCTCGCCGACCAGGCGCGACAGCGGCTCGCCGCGTGCGCTGATCAGCGCGGCGACCATCAGCCACGGAATCGTGCCGTTGTCGCAGTAGGCGAAATCGCGGAAGTAATGGTGCGCGCTCATCTCGCCGCCGTAGACGGCGTTCTCGGCGCGCATGCGCTCCTTGATGAACGCATGGCCGGTCTTGGATTCGACGGGCACGCCGCCGGCGCGGCGCACGATGTCGACCGTGTTCCAGACCAGGCGTGGATCGTGAATGATCCTGCTGCCCGGGTGCGACGCCAGCATCGCGTCGGCCAGCAGGCCGACGATGTAATAGCCCTCGACGAACTCGCCGCGCTCGTCGAACAGGAAGCAGCGGTCGAAATCGCCGTCCCAGGCGACGCCGAAATCGGCGCCGCTGGCGATCACTGCAGCGGAAGTCGCCGCGCGATTCTCCGGCAGCAGCGGATTCGGAATGCCGTTCGGAAAAGTCCCGTCAGGCTCATGGTGCACGCGCACGAGCTCGAACGGCAGGTGCGGCGCGAGCGCATCGACGACGAGGCCGGCACTGCCGTTGCCGGGATTGACGACGATCTTGAGCGGCCGCAGCGCATCGACGTCGACATACCCGAGCAGGTGGCGCACGTAGTCGTCGCGGAACGATGTCGGCACCAAGCGTGCAGGGCCGTCGCCGGCGCGCAGCGTGGAGCCTGCCACATCGCTTTCGAGTTCGCGCAGGCCGGTGTCGCCCGAAATCGGCAACGCGCCGCCGCGCACCAGCTTCATGCCGTTGTAATCGCCGGGATTGTGGCTGGCGGTCACCATGATGCCGCCGTCGACGCCGGGCTGGAACGCGGCGAAATAGACTTCCTCGGTGCCGCACAGGCCGAGGTCGAGCACTTCGGCGCCGCCGCGGTTCAATCCCTGCGCCAGCGCATCGAGCAGCGGCTTGCTGGTCCCGCGCACGTCGCGGCCAAGCGCGACGCGCGCGGGACGGAATCGTTCCGCGTAGGCGAAGCCGAGCCGGCACGCAATGTCGGGATTCAGCTCGTCCGGCACGCGGCCGCGCAAGTCATAGGCCTTGAAACAGGCGAGGCGCCGCGCGGGCGCGCTCTCGGTGATGCCATCCATCGTCGTCTTATCCTGTCGAAGCGGTTGCCGTGATGTCTGCGTGCGCAGGCTCGCGTTCTTCCTGCTGCGGATGGGCCGTCTCGATGCGGCCGTAGGCGTCGCTGAAGCGCACGATGTCGTCCTCGCCGAGATAGGCGCCGGACTGCACTTCGATCAGCTCGAGCGGCAGCTTGCCGGCGTTCTCGAGCCGGTGCGTGTTGCCGACCGGAATGAAGGTCGACTGGTTTTCCGTCAGGATGAACGTCCTGTGGGCAATGCTCACGCGTGCGGTGCCCTTGACCACCACCCAGTGCTCGGCGCGGTGGTAGTGCATCTGCAGGCTCAGCTTGTGGCCGGGCTTCACCTGGATGCGCTTGACCTGGAAGCGCTCGCCGAGCGCGATGATTTCGTAGAAGCCCCACGGCCGATAGACGCGGCGGTGGCTTTCGGCTTCGGTGCGCCTGTCACGCTTGAGCATCTGCACGGCCTTGCCGACTTCCTGCGCGCGGCTCTTGGGTGCGACCAGCACGGCGTCGTCGGTTTCGACGACGATGTGATCCTGCACGCCGAGCAGCGCGACGAGGCGCCCGCTCGAATGTGCGAGATTGCCGGCCGCATCGATCATCAGCACGTCGCCGCGCGCGCGGTTGCCGAGCTCGTCGCTGGCAGGCAAACGCTCAAGGAAATTCCACGAGCCGACGTCGTCCCAGCCTGCGTCCAGCGGAACCAGCGCCACGCGATCCGTTTTTTCCATCACCGCGTAGTCGATCGACTGGTTGCGGCAGAGCGCGAACGAAGCCTCGTCCAGGCTGACAAAACCGTTTTCGCGGCGCGCCCTGGCAAGGCACTGCAGCGCGTTGGCGTGCGTCTCGGGTTCGAGCCTGCGCAGCTCGTCGAGGAAGCGATCGCAGCGAAACAGGAACATGCCGCCGTTCCAGTAGTGATCGCCGCGCTCGACGAATGTGCGCGCCGTGTCGGCATCGGGCTTTTCGACGAATGCATCGACGAGAAGGGCGCTGCCGTCGCGAAGCGGAGCACCGGTCCGGAGATAGCCGTAGCCGGTCTCGACACGCGTCGGCCGAATGCCGAAGGTGACGATGTAACCGTCGGCCGCCGCCTGGGCCGCGGTGCGCAACGCATTCGCGAAAGCCGCGTGATCGAGGATCGCGTGATCGGCCGCCGCGAGGAAGATCAGCGCGTCTTCACCGATTTCGCGCGCGACGAAATGCGCGGCGACGGCGGCGGCGGTAACCGTGTTGCGGCCGTGCGGCTCGAGCAGGATAGACGCGGCGTTCGCATCCGCTTCGCGCAGCTGCTCGGCGATGACGAAGCGGTGCGCGCGGGAGCCGATCACGACCGGCGCAGCGCAGACTTCGATCGAGCGGAGGCGCTCGACCGTGTTCTGGAACAGGCTGCGCTGCCCGAGGAAGGGCAGGAACTGTTTCGGATATTGTTCCCGGGACAGCGGCCACAGTCGTGTTCCCGAGCCACCGGCCAGCAGCACCGGTGTGACCGCGAGCGGGCTCGCTTGCGGACGGGGCATGGAGTCCATTGGCAGTACCTCGTGCGGCCGCAATAGGCCGCTTGCATCCCCTGTCCAGCGTTTTCCCTCCCGTGACGGTCAGCGAGTAGCGGTCCCTCCGAATTGAGATCTGGGTGCAGTGTGCTGCGATGCAGCAACAGCGTCAAGCGCGAAAATCGAAGCGGGCTGAGCCGTCGATTTGTTTCAAAACGCTTTCATTTCGTTCGCATTCTGTACCTTGGCCTCGCAAAGCGGCAAGCTCGGCGGACCGCCGTCGATGTTGCTTGCTGCGTGCGGAATTCGTCGCGATATGCGGCGGGGTCGTTCGGAACAGCTTATCGTTTCATACGACGCACAAGGCTGTAGCGCGAGCACTGAATCACCGGTTAATCGCGCGCCAAAAACTTGTCGGTGAGTGCATTCAGCAAACACCTGAACGACTCGAGGCAGAAGAAGAAAACACAGATGGAGAAACGCGATCTGATCGTTCTCGGCGCGGGCTCGGGCGGAATTTCCGTCGCCATCCGCGCCGCGCGCCGCGGCGCACGCGTCAGCGTGATCGAGCCGAACGCGATCGGCGGAACATGCGTCAATGTCGGCTGCATTCCGAAGAAGGCGATGTGGCTCGCCGCCGAGCTCGCGGAAGCGCAGGTGCTCGCGCGCGATGTCGGCTTCGCGGTCCAGCCGGGCGCGCTCGACTGGATAGAGTTCGTGCGCCACCGCGAGGCCTACATCGCCGACATCCGTGCGAGTTACCGGCGCCGTTTCGACGAGTTCGGCATCGAGCTGGTCGCGGACTACGGCCGCTTCATCGCGGCCAGCCGGATTGCCGCAGGCGGACGCGAATTCACAGCGTCGCACATCGTGATCGCCACCGGATCGAAGCCGCGGCGCCTCGCGATTCCCGGCGGCGAGCTCGGCATCGATTCGAACGGTTTTTTTGCGCTGCGTGCGGCGCCGCGTCGCGTCGCCATCGTCGGCGGCGGTTACATCGCCGTCGAGCTCGCGGGCGTGCTGCGCGCGCTCGGCGCCGAAGTCGGCGTATTCGTGCGCGGCGAGCGCCTGCTTGCCGGCTTCGATCACGAGCTCACGGCCGAGCTTTCGGCGGCGATGGCTGCGCGTGGCGTGTCGGTGGTCACGGGACGGCGCCTGGTCGCGGTCTCGCGCGAATCGGACGGGCACGTCCTGCGTTTCGCCGACGGCGAAAGCGTGTCCGGATTCGACACGCTGATCTGGGCGGTCGGGCGCGATGCGAACACGCAGCATCTCGAACTCGACGCGGCAGGTGTCCGCATCGACCGCACCGGCCATGTCGAAGCCGACGAATGGCAGAACACGAACGTCGATGGCGTGTACGCGCTCGGCGACGTGACGGGGAGACTCGCGCTGACGCCGGTCGCGGTCGCTGCGGGGCGCCGCCTCGCAGACCGCCTGTTCGGTGGCGTTCCGGACGCGAAGCTCGACTACGCGAACGTGCCGACCGTCGTGTTCGCGCATCCGCCGCTCGGGACCGTCGGCCTCTCCGAGGAAGCCGCGCGCGAGCTGCACGGCGATGCAGTCGCCGTCTATCGCGTGCGCTTCCGCCCGATGCTCGGCGCACTGACGGGCGACGGTGAACGCACCTTCATGAAGGTCGTGTGCGCCGGCCGCGAAGAGCGCGTGGTCGGCGTCCACATCGTCGGCCGCTATGCGGACGAGATGCTGCAGGGCTTCGCGGTGGCGATCAAGGCGGGTGCGCGCAAGGCCGATTTCGACGCGACGGTCGCGATCCATCCGACCTCGGCCGAAGAGCTCGTGCTGATGGGCGAGATGAACCGCACGCCGGTCATCTAGGACTGCTCATCGGCGCCCCACGTGCGTACATTCCCTCTCCCGCTGGCGGGAGAGGGGCACACGAAGGAAGTCAGTGCTTGCGGGCCGCGTTCTTCGTATCGCCGAAGACTTCGACGGTGAGCGTGAAGGTACGCGCTTCGCCGGGGCGCATCGCGCCGACGCCGACGATCTTGCGATCGATCTCCTCGTCGCGATCGTTGCGGATCGAAAGCACCATCGAGTACTCCCAGGCGTCGCCTTCGGCCGGATGCCGCACGGTGCCTTCGACGCGCAAGGCCGACGTCGTCGCGAGGGCGCGCTTGGCGACTTCCGGATCGAACCGGACGTGATGCCTGCACTGCGGGCAGACGCTCGCGCTTTCGAGTATCGTCGATTTGCAGTGCGGGCAGGTCCGCGTTGCGCCTGCGGTCCCGGGCCGTGGCGGCGCCGGACGCGTCGCGCTCATGAGCCGGACCCGTTCTCCGCTCCGTTGCGGTGCGATTTCGACGACGACGCCTTTTCGTCCCAGCCGAACTCGGCCTGGCCGCGCATGCGCGAGCCCGCGGCGACCGTCAGCGAGCCGGCCTTGAGATCGCCGATGAGCACGCCGGACGACTGCAGGTCGACCTGCGAGGCCGCCTCGATGTTACCTTCGAGCTCACCCGCGACCGTGATCTTCTTGGCGCGCACGCTGCCGTTGAGCTTCGCGTCCTTTTCGATGGTGAGGTCGCCCTGCACGTTGACGTCGCCCTTGAACTTGCCGGCGATGCGCACGTGCCCGGTACCTTCGATCTTGCCTTCGATCGTGATGTCGGACGCGATCAGCGATTCCTTGGCGTCGCTGCGCGCCTCGTTCCAGCGCGTCGCGCCGGGCTGCGGCGTGGCGTAGTCGTTGATCGGCGACGTTTCCTTGGCGGGAGCCGGGATGGGGTCGGACGTGAACGGCACGGATTCCTTCTTCGCCGTCGAGGGTTGATTGAAAATGGCCATGCTTGCGAGCTCCGCTTCGGGTGTTGCCAGGGGAATTCGGAGCGTAGCACGCGAGTTGGCCGATACTCCTGTGACCAAGCTCACCAATTGTCGCTGAACGCATTGGCCGATAACGCTTTTTTTGCGTTCTTAACGAGCGGACTCGACCGCTTCAGGCGTTGCCCGTGCCGACGATCGGTCACATGCGGAACACGCCGTAGCGCTGCGGCTCGATCGGCGCGTTCAGGGCCGCGGAAATGGCGAGGCCGAGCACGCGGCGCGTATCGACAGGATCGATCACACCGTCATCCCAGAGCCGGGCAGTCGCGTAGTACGGATGGCCCTGGCGCTCGTACTGCTCGCGGATCGTCGCCTTGAACGCATCCTCTTCTTCCTTCGGCCACGATTTGCCGGAGGCTTCGATGCCGTCGCGCTTGACCGTCGCGAGCACGCTCGCCGCCTGCTCGCCGCCCATCACGCTGATGCGTGCGTTCGGCCACATCCAGAGAAAGCGCGGCTGGTAGCCGCGCCCGCACATCGCATAGTTGCCGGCGCCGAAGCTGCCGCCGGTGATCACGGTGAACTTCGGCACGTGAGAGCAGGCGACCGCGGTCACCATCTTCGCGCCGTCCTTCGCAATGCCGGAGTGCTCGTATTTTCTGCCGACCATGAAGCCCGTGATGTTCTGCAGGAACACGAGCGGCACGTTGCGCTGGTTGCAGAGCTCGATGAAGTGCGTGCCCTTGAGCGCAGACTCCGAAAAGAGGATGCCGTTGTTCGCGATGATCCCCACCGGATAGCCGTGGATGTGCGCGAAGCCGGTGACCAGCGTCTTGCCGTAGCGCGCCTTGAACTCGTGAAGCTCCGAGCCGTCGACGATGCGTGCGATGATCTCGCGGATGTCGAACGGGATGCGCGTGTCGCGCGGCACGATGCCGTAGATGTCCTCGGCGGCATAGAGCGGCTCGCGCGGTTCCCGCGTGGCGACGGGCAGGTGTTTGCCTCGATTGAGATGCTTGACGACGTCGCGCGCGATCGCGAGCGCGTGGGCGTCGTTCTCCGCGAAATGATCGGCGACGCCGGAGATCGACGTGTGCACGTCCGCGCCGCCCAGCGTCTCGGCGTCCACCACCTCGCCGGTCGCCGCCTTGACCAGCGGCGGGCCTCCGAGAAATATCGTGCCCTGTTCCTTGACGATGATGGTCTCGTCGCTCATCGCCGGCACGTAGGCGCCGCCGGCCGTGCACGAGCCCATGACCACCGCGATCTGGGGGATGCCAAGCGCGCTCATGCGCGCCTGGTTATAGAAGATGCGGCCGAAGTGATCGCGATCCGGAAACACCTCGTCCTGCAGCGGCAGGAACGCGCCGCCGGAATCGACGAGGTAGACGCAGGACAGGCGGTTCTCGAGCGCGATCTCCTGCGCGCGCAGGTGCTTCTTGACGGTGATCGGGAAATACGTGCCGCCCTTGACCGTCGCGTCGTTCGCGACGACGAGCGTCTCGACGCCGCTGACGCGCCCGATGCCGGTGATGATGCCGGCGGACGGCGCCTGATCGTCGTACATGCCGTGCGCCGCGAGCGGCGACAGCTCGAGGAACGGCGAGCCCGGATCGAGCAGTGCGCGGATGCGCTCACGCGGCAGCAGCTTGCCGCGCTCGACGTGCTTCGCCCGCGCCTTCTCGCCGCCGCCCTCGGCGGCCCTGGCGAGCTGCTTCTTGAGATCGCCGACGAGGCCGCGCATCAGCGCGGCGTTGTCCAGGAACTCGGGCGAACGCGGATCAATTTGCGAGCGGATGGCAGGCATCGGTCGTCACGCAGCGGACGAGGGCCACATGAAAACACAGCGCCTCGCCGCCGCGCCAGCATTCCGGGAGCCGGAAACGCAACCGGCCGCGCGAGGCGGCCGGTGCGTTACATGCATCGTTGCCGCGGCGTCAGTGCTCGTCGCCGTCCTTCTTGGCGTCGCCCGTCACTGCGTCCTTGGCGTCCTTCGCCGCCTCCTTGACGTCGTGGCCGACCTCGCGGGCGCCTTCGGCCACCGCGTGCCCGACATCCTTCGCCGTGTCCTTGGCCGCATCGGCGGCGTCTGCGGCGGCATCTTTCGCGTTTTCCATCGCGCCCGAGGTCGCATCCGCCGCCTCGTTGCCGGCCTGCTTCAATGTGTCGGTGGCCTGCTGCGCCGCGTTCGCGGTCGCCTCGGCCGCCTGCTTCGCCGCCTCCGCGGTCGCGTCCGCGGCCTGCTTCGCCGCCGCGGCTGCCTTGTCGGCCGCGTCCTGCGCCTGCTGCTGAGCGTTGTCGTTGCACGCGGCCAGCGCCGCGACGAGCGCCGTGATCAAGGCGATGCGTTGGATGTTCATCGGTCTCTCCCCATTGCGATTGAACGGCGGCGGCGCACTCGGCGCCGCCGAGTGGAAAATCCGCACAATTACACGATCTCGAGCGCGACCGCGGTGGCCTCGCCGCCGCCGATGCAGAGCGAAGCGACGCCGCGCTTGCCACCGGTTCTCCTGAGCGCGTTGATCAGCGTGACGATGAGGCGCGCGCCCGAGGCGCCGATCGGATGCCCGAGCGCGGTCGCGCCGCCATGAATGTTGAGCTTCGCGTGCGGAATGCCGAGCTCCTTCATCGGCGCCATCGCGACCACGGCGAATGCCTCGTTGACTTCGAAAAGATCGACGTCCTCGACTTTCCACCCGGCCTTCTTCAGCACCTTCTCGATCGCGCCGACCGGTGCCGTCGTGAACCATTCGGGCGCTTGCGAGTGCGTCGCGTGCGCGACGATGCGCGCGAGCGCCTTCGCGCCGCGCTTTTTCGCCTCGTCCGCGCTCATCAGCACCGTCGCGGCCGCGCCGTCGGAGATGCTCGACGAGCTCGCCGCCGTGATGGTGCCGTTCTCCTTGCGGAACGCCGGCTTCAGCGTCGGAATCTTCGAGATGTCGGACTTGCCCGGCTGCTCGTCGGTGTCGACGACCGTGTCGCCCTTGCGGCCCTTCACTGTGACCGGGACGATCTCGTCCTTGAACGCGCCCGACGCGATCGCGGCCCGCGCACGCTTGACCGATTCGGTCGCGAAGGCATCCTGCTGCTCGCGCGTGAAATGGTACTTGTCCGCGCAGGATTCGCCGAACACGCCCATCGCCTTGCCGTCGTACGGATTCGTAAGGCCGTCCCAGGCCATGTGGTCGACGGCCTCGAAGTTGCCGTAGCGGTTACCGGTGCGCGAGTTCGGGATCATGTGCGGCGCGTTGGTCATCGACTCCATGCCGCCCGCGACGACGACCGACGCCGAGCCCGCCTTGATGAGATCGTGGCCGAGCATCACGGCCTTCATGCCGGAGCCGCAGACCTTGTTGATCGTCGTGCAGCCCGTCGAAGGCGGCAGGCCGGCCGCCAGCGAGGCCTGCCGCGCCGGCGCCTGGCCGAGATTCGCCGGCAGGACGCAGCCCATGATCACTTCGGACACGTCGGCCGGCGCAACGCCGGACTGCTCCAGCGCCGCCTTGATCGCGGCCGCGCCTAGCGTCGGCGTGGGAACACCGGTGAACTGGCCGAGGAAGGAACCGATCGCGGTGCGCTTGGCGCCGACGATGACGATGTCTGACATGAGTGGGCCTCTCGCGATAAGTGCGCGCCCGATGAGGCGCAGGAGCGAATTATGACGCTGTTGCTGCGGTGCGGCAAACGCGCTTCAGAGTCGCAGCGCCCCGTGTTCCACGGGTTCTTCGATGCGGGGCGGAATCTGCATCCCGTCGACCAGCAGCATGATGTCATTCAACGCTGCCAATCGCTGGCTCGGTGTCATTGCGCGAGCTTGGGCGACATCATGCAGGCGGTCCGTGCTCAACGGAGGGCAATCGTCATCGCCCGCTCGATGGAGCGCGAGCATCAGCCGCGATTGAGCACGAGCGCTCATGCGGCTGGCTTCAGCTCTTCCCGTGGAAAAGCTCGCGCCCGATCAGCATGCGCCGGATCTCGTTCGTGCCCGCGCCGATCTCGTATAGCTTGGCATCGCGCAGGATGCGGCCGGTCGGGTAGTCGTTGATGTAGCCGTTGCCGCCGAGTGCCTGGATCGCGTCCAGCGCGACCTGCACGGCGCTCTGCGAGGCGTGCAGCAGGCACGAGGCCGGATCGATGCGCGACTTGACGCCGCGATCGTAATCCTGCGCGACCATGTAGGCATACGCGCGCGAGGACTGCAGCATCGTGTACATGTCGGCGATCTTCGCCTGCATGATGCCGAACGTGCCAATCGGCGCGTTGAACTGCTTGCGCTCGCGCACGTACGGCAGCACGACGTCCATCGCGGCCTGCATCAGGCCGAGCGGACCGCCGGAGAGCACGAGGCGCTCGGTGTCCAGGCCGCTCATCAGCACGCGCACGCCTTCGTTGACTTCGCCGACGCGGTTCTCGTCCGGGATCTCGCAGTTCTCGAACACGAGCTCGCAGGTGTTCGAGCCGCGCATACCGAGCTTGTCGAGCTTCTGCGCCGTCGTGAAGCCCTTCATGCCTTTCTCGACCAGGAATGCGGTCATGCAGCGCGATCCCGCCGGCCGGTGCGCGGTGCGCATGTAGACGAGGACGACGTCGGCGTCCGGGCCGTTCGTGATCCACATCTTCGAGCCGTTCGCGATCCAGCGGTCGCCTCTCTGTTCCGCGCGGCAGGCCATCGAGCCGACGACGTCCGAGCCGGCGCCGGGCTCGCTCATCGCGAGCGCGCCGACCCATTCGCCGCTGGTGAGTTTCGGCAGGTATTTCTTCTTCTGCGCTTCGGTCGCGTTGTTCGCGATGTTCTGCACGCAGAGGTTCGAGTGCGCGCCGTAGGAGAGGCCGACCGAGCCCGAGCCGCGAGAGATTTCCTCCATCGCGACGACGTGCGCGAGATAGCCGAGCTCCGAGCCGCCGTATTCGCCGGATACCGTGATGCCGAGCAGCCCCATTTCGCCGAGCTTTTTCCACAGGTCGGACGGAAACGCGTTCTCGCGGTCGATCAGGTCCGCACGCGGCGCGATTTCCTTGTCGACGAACGCGCGCACGCTTTCGCGGAGGAGGTCGATGTCTTCGCCGAGCGGGAATGGGCGCATGGGGTAGGGCGGAGTTCGGAGATTCGGGATTCGGGATTCGGGATTCGAAAGCAGTCTCGCGGACCGGATGCACCGATTCTAGTGCGTCTTTCCGAATCCCCGGCCCCAATCCCGAATCCCGGCCCTATCTACTGCCCGCGCATCCGGCCCTGGAAGCGCGGCGCGTGATTGCCCATGTGCGGGAGCTTGATCCGCCCGATCGTCGCGATGCGCTCCTCGGCCATGCGATCGGCGGCCTTGTAGGTGGGGATGCCGTCGCGCTTGGCGATCTCGAAGATGCGGCCGACGTTGTAGTAGATCGTGCGCATCATGCGCATCGCGCGCTCGCGGTTGTAGCCGTCGATCTCGAGCGAGACGTTCATGACGCCGCCCGCGTTCACCGCGTAATCCGGCGCGTAGAGGATGCCGCGCTTCTCGACCTCGACGCCCATCGCGTCGTTCGCGAGCTGGTTGTTCGCCGCGCCGCAGATGATCTTGCACTGGAGCCGGGGCAGGGTCTGCTCGTTGACGGTGCCGCCGAGCGCGCAGGGGCTGTAGACGTCCGCGTCGACGTCGTAGATCTCGTCGACGCCGACGGCCGTGCAGCCGTATTCGTCCACGGCGCGCTGCACGAGCGCCTTGTTGATGTCGGTGACGAACACCTTCGCGTTCTGCTCGCGCAGCAGCTTGATGAACTCGAGGCCGACGTGGCCCGCGCCCTGCACGGCGTAGCTGTACTTGCCGACGTCCTCGTTGCCGAACTTGTGGTTCAGCGCGGCCATCAGGCCCTGCAGCGTGCCGAACGCGGTGAACGGCGAAGGGTCGCCGGACCCGCCGTGCACCTGGTGCACGCCGGTGACGAACTCCGTCTCGCGGTAGACCCACTCCATGTCGTTGACGTCGATGCCGACGTCCTCGGCCGTGATGTAGCGGCCGTTGAGCGAATTCACGAAGCGTCCGAAGGCGCGGAACAGCGCTTCGCTCTTGTCCTTGGCGGGATCGCCGATGATCACCGCTTTGCCGCCGCCGAGATTGAGGCCCGCGACCGCGTTCTTGTACGTCATGCCGCGCGACAGGCGCAGCACGTCGTCGAGCGCCTCGGATTCGTTCTTGTACGGCCACATGCGCAGGCCGCCGAGGGCCGGGCCGAGCACGCTGTTGTGGATCGCGATGATGGCCTTCAGGCCCGCGTCCTTGCTGTGGCAATAGACGATCTGCTCATGGCCGGTGACGGCAACGGTTTCGAATAGCATCGGTTTGGCTCCGGCAGCCGCCGCCGCGTCGGCCAAGTGCGCATGACGCGGCTCACATCCGTGAAACCTGTTGAGCTTGGTCGGCTAACTGCTTGTATACGTTGAGAAAAGGGAAGGCGGAACGCGGCACGGGGGCCGTTTCGCGGCGCGTAGTGTAGCCGGGCAGGCGCGCGGACGACAGTCCGATAGGTCCCCAGGGCTTTCCTCGCGAAGGCGCTGGCCGGTTCGCGCAAGTACGACGGCTTGAAAAGAAACGAACGGTCGTGCTATTATTAGTCGATGCAGCTGACTGTCGCCACGAGCAAAGGCGCCGCGACGCGCGACTCAATCATCGAGCGCGCCTACGGCATCGTGCGCCGGGATGGCTTCGAAGGACTTTCCATCGGCGCGGTCGCCGAGTCGGTCGGCATGTCCAAGAGCGGGGTGTTCGCGCATTTCGGCTCGCGCGAGGATCTGCAGCTCGCCGTGCTCGACGCCGCGGCACAGCGCTTCACCGAGCACGTGTTCGTGCCGGCGATCCGCGAGAAGCGCGGCTTGCCGCGCCTGATGGCGATCGGGCGGCGCTGGATGAAATGGCTGCGCAGCGAACAGGGTGGCTGCCCGATGGTGAGCGCGGCCATCGAGTACGACGACCGCCCCGGCGCGATCCGCGATCGCGTGATCTTCTACCAGACGCGCCTTCGCAACGAGCTTGCGAAAGCGATCGGCATGGCGATCGAAAGTGGCGAGCTCGCCGCCGACACCGATTCCGCGCAGCTCGCCTTCGAGATTTTCGGCGTGGAGCTTGCCGTGCACCACGACAGCCGGCTGTTCGGATTCGACGACGCGATCGCGCGCGGCGAGCGCGCACTCGAGCGCCTGATCTCGTCCCACAAGGCCTGACTTCCGCATCGACCGAGGTTTCCTCATGCTGGCATTGACGTCCCCTAAAAAAAGCACGGTCGTTCGAAAACTGCAGCCGCCGAACCTGGTGCGCGCGGCATTCGCGATGGGAAGCTGGATCGCCCCGCGCGCGACGATCGCGCGTGCCACCGACGTGTTCTGCACGCCGTCAGCGGACGCGCGCCGCAAGGCCGCGGTCGCCGACGACGGCGGCGCCGCGTCGTCCACGCTGCAGGCCGGCCCGTATGCATTGCAGGTCTACCGCTGGGGCGATCCGGCGTCGCAACCTTCTGTGCTCATCGCGCACGGATGGTCGGATTTCGCGCTGCGCTTTCTGCCGCTCGTCGACGCCTTGCGCGCGGCGGGCCATGCGGTAGTCACCTTCGATCAGCCCGGCCATGGACGCAGCAGCGGCGACACGGCGACGTTGCGGGAGTTTGCGCGCTGCATCCGTCTCGTCGGCGAGCACTTCGGCCGCGCGGCGGCGGTCATCGGGCATTCGATGGGCGGCGCCGCCGCCGCCATCGCGCTGCACGAGGGCCTCGCGGCCGATCGCGCCGTGCTCATCGCGCCGCCTGCCGATCTCGCCGCCGCCGCCGACCGCTTCGCCGACGCTGTCGGGCTGGCCGGGCATCTGCGCCCACGCCTGCACCGCGCGCTCGAAGCGCGCGCTTCGGTGCGGATGGAGGAACTGCAGGCGCATCGCAACGTGCGCGAGATCGACCGTCCTGCGCTGATCATCCACGATCTTCTCGATCGCGAAGTGCCGTGGGAGGAGGGCGAGCGCTACGCCCGCTACTGGCCGTCGGCGCGCATGCTGAGCACCGTCGGCCTCGGGCACAACCGGATTCTCGGCGACACTGCGGTGATCGGCGCGGTGCTGGATTTCCTGCGCGGACACACGGTCGGCGAGCGCATCGTGTCGACGCCGGATCTTCCGTTCGGCTTCGCCTGATCGGAGACCGCGATCATCCTTTGCTGCTGCGCGGATATTGCGGCAGCTTCGGATTGACGATGTCCCATGCGAGCTTCTCGCCGGTCCAGATCTCGCGGTCCGGCGCGAACGCATCCGGCTCGTCGAGCGACACCATGGTGACGTCGACGACGCGAGGACGCCGCTCGCTGCGATAGACGAGCGGCGTGCCGCATCGGCCGCAGAAGCCGCGCTCGACGTGAGGTGACGAGCGGAAGAAGGCCGGCTCGCCGCGGACGAACGCGAACCGGTCGGCCGGAAAGATCACCCATGCGACCGAAGGCGCGGCGGCCGCGCGCCGGCACGTCTTGCAGTGACAGAGCGTCGCGCCCTCGGGTTCGGCGTCGACGCGATAGCGAACGGCGCCGCAGAGGCAGCCGCCCTCGATGATCCGTGCTGTCATCGCCTGTCCTTTTCGGTTCTACCGCAGCGTAGCACTGCCGCTCGGGCAGGCACGTCACTTCGCCGTCGCGGTGCGGTGCATCAGCACGCCGCCGATCACGAGCGCGATGCCGGCGGTTTCGACCGGCGTCGGAATCTGCCTCAGCACCAGCGCTCCGATGAGGCTGGCCGTCGCCGGCAGCAGCGCGAGCAGAAGCGCGAAGGTCGAGCGCGGCAGCCGCGCCATCGCGAGCTGATCGCAGACGTAGGGAATCACGGACGAACAGAGCCCGACGCCGATCGCGGCAAGGAGCAGGCGCGCATCGTGCAGCGCCGGCAGCGCGTCGCGCAGGCCGATCGGTGCCGCGGCGATCGCTGCCACCAGCATGGCCGCGCCGAGACGGTCGATGCCGGCCGCTCCACCATCGCGCGCGAGCGCGTGGCCGGCCACGATGTAGCCGGCGAACAGCGCGCAGTTGGCGAATGCGAAGACGAATGCGAGCGGATCGCTGCCGACGCGCACGTCCGTCAGCAGCGCGACACCGGCCACGGCGACGTTCAGCGCCAGGAGATTGCGCAGATCGCGCAGCCCCGCGGCGGCGAGCGCGACGGGCGCGAGAAACTCAATCGCCCCGACCGTGCCGAGCGGCAGGCGTTCGATCGCGAGATAGAACACCGAATTCATCGCCGCAAGCAGCGCGCCCATCGTGATGAGGAGGCGCCGCTGCGGCGCGGTGGCGTCGGCCAGCACGCGCCATGGGCGCCGCCAGAGCGCGAACGCGAGCGCGGCCGTCGTGATGCGAAGCCAGGCGACGCCGAGCGCATCGACGTAGCGGAACAGCAGCACGGCGAAGGCCGGCCCCAGATAATGGAAAATCGCGCTGACTAGAAAGAACGCGTGCGGCGGGACCGACTCCATCCGCAGGGCCCGCTCGCGCGGCAAGGGGATTTCCAGGAATCTCATGAAGATCACACGTCTGCCGGATCTGCGTGCTATTGTCGAAGGCCGGAAGCACGTATTGAATGCCGATTTCCAGGTCAAGGCTTATTTTATTCTGACATGCCAAGGAAAACAGCCCGTAATTCCTTCGACAATGTAAGCAGTATCCTCGATGCGACGAATCTCGACATCCTGAGGGCGCTGATCGACGAGCCGCGCCTGCCGATGAGCGAGCTCGGGCGGCGCGTCGGCATGTCGGCACCGGCCGTGACCGAGCGCGTGCAGCGCATGCAGGAAGCCGGCGTGATCCGCGGCGCGCGGCTCGAAGTGGATCAGGCCGCGCTCGGCCTCGGCATCACCGCCTTCGTTCGCGTGCGGCCAATGCCGGGCCAGCTCGCCGCGATCGCCGCGCTCGCGCAGAACACGCCCGAGATCGTCGAGTGCCACCGCGTCACGGGCGAGGACTGCTTCATCATGAAAGTGCTGGTCGGTCGCGTGGAGCTGCTCGAGGCGGTGCTGGACGAGATCCTGAAGTACGGCAATACGACGAGCTCGATCGTGCAGTCGACGCCCGTTCCGTTGCGCGCACCGCCGCTGCCGGAGCCCGCGCGCCGCTGACGGCGGCATTGCCGCGATGCGCAAGGCGCAGCGGAGTGTGGCCAGGCGGCGCAGGTGAGATTCCCGTTAGCGCAGAATCTGCGGCGCGGCCGCGCTCGTCGTCGTCGGGCGTGCAGGACGCTACAATTCGTGCTTCGACTTCGATCGCGTATCCCGCATGAGCACGTCCGCCCAGCACGTCATCAGCGAACCTTTGGCCGAGCGCGCGCCGCTCCGGTTCGTCACCGCCGCCAGCCTGTTCGACGGGCACGATGCTGCGATCAACATCATGCGCCGGCTGATCCAGGCGCAGGGTTGCGAGGTCATCCATCTCGGCCACAACCGCGCCGTCGAGGACGTCGTGCGCGCGGCGCTGCAGGAAGACGCCGACGCGATCGCCGTGTCCTCGTACCAGGGCGGCCACGTCGAGTACTTCAAGTACATGGTCGACATGCTGCGCGAGCGCGGCGCGGGCCACGTGCGAGTGTTCGGCGGCGGCGGCGGCACGATCACGCCGGAAGAGATCGCCGAGCTGCAGGCCTACGGCGTCGAGCGCATCTATCACCCCAACGACGGCATGCACCTCGGGCTCGTCGCGATGATCGAGGACGTCGTGCGACGGGCGGCTGAGAGCCGGGACGCGGGATTGGGGATTCGGGATTCGAAACCGACCGTTCCGTCGCTCGACGACGAGATTGCGATTGGCCGTCTGTTGAGCGCGCTGGAAGATGGAGTCTTCAGCGAGGCTGAGCTCGCCGCCTTGCGCAAGAGCTGGGCGAATCCGCGCTCTTCCGAATCCCGAATCCCGAATCTCAAATCCCCGCTTGTACCCGTCGTCGGCATTACGGGCACCGGCGGCGCGGGCAAGTCGAGCGTCGTCGACGAGCTTCTGCTGCGCTTTCTGCACGCGTTTCCCGAGATGCGCATCGCGGTGCTCGCGGTCGACCCGACCAGGCGGCGCTCCGGCGGCGCGCTGCTCGGCGATCGCATCCGCATGAACTCGCTGCGCTCCAGGCGCGTGTTCATGCGTTCGATGGCGACGCGGCGCCAGCACGCGGCGACGAACGTCGTGCTCAAGGACTGTATCGCCTGCCTGAAGAGCCTCGGCTACGACCTCGTCATCGTCGAGACGGCGGGCATCGGCCAGTCCGATTCCGAGATCGTCGACCTGGTCGATTTCCCGATGTACGTCATGACCAGCGACTACGGCGCCGCCAGTCAGCTCGAGAAGATCGACATGCTCGATTACGCCGAGCTCGTCGTATTGAACAAGTTCGACAAGCGCGGCGCCGAGGATGCGCTGCGCGACGTGCGCAAGCAGT
>CBINBI010000005.1:0-82071 GCA_966248875.1 uncultured Rhodanobacteraceae bacterium | reverse complement strand
GACCACTGCATCGGCGTGCGCACGCCGTCGCGGTCGCCGAGATGGATGTTGTCGCCCATGCCGATCTCGTCGCCGTAGTAGATGACCGGCGTGCCCGGCATCGAGAACAGGAGGCTCGACATCAGCTCGGCACGGCGCCGGTCGCGCTCGAGCAGTGGCGCGAGTCGGCGCCGGATGCCGAGATTGAGCCGTGCACGCCGGTCGCCCGCGTAGACCGACCAGAGGTAGTCGCGCTCGCTGTCGGTGACCATCTCCAGCGTCAGCTCGTCGTGATTGCGCAGGAAGATCGCCCACTGGCAGTTCGGCGGGATCGCCGGCATCTGGCGCAGGATGTCGGTGATCGGAAAGCGGTCCTCCTTCGCGATCGCCATGTACATGCGCGGCATCAGCGGGAAGTGGAACGCCATGTGGCATTCGTCGTCATTGCCGAAGTATTCCTGCGCGTCCTCCGGCCACTGGTTCGCCTCGGCGATCAGCATGCGGTTCCGGTACGCGGCGTCAAGCTCGGCGCGGATGCGCTTCAGGATCGCGTGCGTCTGCGGCAGGTTCTCGTTGCTCTTGCCCTCGCGCTCGATCAGGTACGGCACGGCGTCCAGCCTGAGCCCGTCCACGCCGAGATCGAGCCAGAAGCGCATCACCGAGACGATTGCCTTCAGCACGCGCGGGTTGTCGTAGTTGAGATCGGGCTGGTGCGAGTAGAAGCGGTGCCAGTAGTACTGCCCGGCGACTTCGTCCCAGGTCCAGTTCGATTTCTCGGTGTCGCAGAAGATGATGCGCGTGCCGGCGTATTTGCGGTCGTCGTCGGACCAGACGTAGAAGTCGCGCGCGACCGAGCCCTTCTTTGCGCGCCGAGCGCGCTGGAACCACGGATGCTGGTCCGAGGTGTGGTTGATGACGAGCTCGGTGATCACGCGGATGCCGCGCTCGTGCGCGGCCGCGATGAAGCGGCGCACGTCGGCGAGCGTCCCGTAGTCGGGATGCACACCCGTGTAGTCGCTGATGTCGTAGCCGTCGTCGCGGCGCGGCGACGGATAGAACGGCAGCAGCCAGACCGCGTTGACGCCGAGCTCGGCGATGTAGTCGAGCCGCGAGATGAGCCCGGGAAAGTCGCCGATCCCGTCGTCGTTGGAATCGAAGAACGACTTCACGTGCAGCTGATAGATGATCGCGTCCTTGTACCAGAGCGGATCGTCGGCGAGCTTGGCCGTCGCGGGCTTGACCTTCATGTCCATGCGCGATCCTCCGGCCTGACGCGCCAGATCGCGTACGGAAGCTCTCCGGGATCGAGCCGCATGTGCTGCACCTTGCCGCGCCATACGCCGCGCGTGCCGCGCACCAGGTCCTCGTATTCGAGCGCGGCGTGGTCGGGCAGATCCCACTCCCATAGCGGGATCTCGAAATCGGCTTCCTGCGCCGCGTGCGGATCGAGGCAGATCGCGACGAGGATCGCGTTCTCGCGTTCGGCGGTGGCCTTGCCGAAATACAGGATGCGATCGTTGAACGCGTTGTAGAACTCGAGATCGAGATGGTCCTGCAGCGCGGGATTCAGCCGCCGGATCGCGTTGAGGCGTGCAATCTCGGCGATGATGTTGCCCGGCGCGTTCCAGTCGCGCGGCTTGATTTCGTATTTTTCGGAATCGAGATACTCCTCGCGTCCCGGCAGCGCGGCGGATTCGCAGAGCTCGAAGCCGGAGTACATGCCCCAGAGTCCGGACAGCGTGGTCGCGAGCGCGGCGCGGATCAGAAAGCCGGCGCGGCCGGATGCCTGCAGGAAGAAGGGATTGATGTCCGGCGTGTTCACGAAGAGGTGCGGCCGGAAGTACTCGCGCACTTCGGTGCGCGTGAGCTCGGTGAAGTATTGCGTCAGCTCCGCCTTCGAGTGCCGCCAGGTGAAGTACGTGTACGACTGCGAGAAGCCGAGCTTGGCCAGCCGGTACATCGGCTTCGGCCGCGTGAACGCCTCGGAAAGGAACGCGACGTCCGGATGCCGCGCGCGCACGTCGGCGATCATCCATTCCCAGAACGTGAACGGCTTGGTGTGCGGGTTGTCGACGCGGAACAGCCTGACGCCGTGCGCGACCCAGAACAGCACGACGTCACGCAGCGCCTTCCAGAGCGAAGGCACGGCGCCCTTCGCGTAGAAATCGACGTTGACGATGTCCTCGTATTTCTTCGGCGGATTCTCGGCGTGACGCACACTGCCGTCGGCGCGCCATGCGAACCAGTCCGGGTGCTGCGCGAGCCACGGGTGATCCGGGGAGCACTGGATCGCGAAGTCGAGCGCGATCTCGATGCCGAGCTTCGCCGCGGCATCGCGCAGGCGCGCGAAATCCTCGAACGTGCCGAGTTCGGAATGGATCGCGTCGTGGCCGCCTTCCTCGCTGCCGATCGCGTACGGGCTGCCGGGATCGACGGGTGCGGCGCTGAGCGTGTTGTTGCGGCCCTTGCGGTTTGCGCGCCCGATTGGATGGATCGGCGGCATGTACAGCACGTCGAAGCCCATGTCGCGGATCGCCGGCAGGCGCGCGATCACGTCGTCGAACGTGCCGTGCCGTGCCGATGATTCCGCTTGCGAGCGCGGGAACAGCTCATACCAGCTCGCGAAGCGCGCGGCGCGGCGCTCGGCGTCCACGGGAATCTTCGCGGGATATTCGGCGAAGAAAGGCTTTCCATCCGCGCGCATCATCGCGGTGCTGAGCTCGGCGTCGAGCAGCAGCGCGACGCGGCCGGCTTCGTCGAGTTCGCGCAGGCGCGCCGCGAATGTGCGCAGCGGCGCGCCTGCCGCTCCGCGCACGCGGGTAGCGGCCGCGGCGACCATGCGGCAGCCTTCCTCGATGTCGAGCGGCGTCAGCGCGTCGGCCGAGAGTTTCTTCTCGGCATCGCGCCGGTAGGTCGCGAATTCGTCGCGCCAGGCCCGCACGGTGTAGACGTGACGGCCGAGCCGCTCGAGCGGAAACTCGGCCGCCCAGCGGTCATTGCCGATCGCGCGCATGCGCGTGCGGCGCCACGCGCGCTCGTCCGCCGCGCGCCAGAGCAGCTCCACCGCCAGCGCGTCGTGACTGTCGGCGAACGCGTCGATCTCGACGTGCACCGAATCGCCGACGACGCGCTTCACCGCGAAGCGCTCGTCGTCTACGCAAGGCGAAGGCCGCTCGAAAGCGATGCGAGGCGCACGCGCGGCAGCGGCGATCGCGGCGTCGCCGCGCGCGGCAGCGGCGCGTATCGGCGTGCTGCTTTCGGCGCGGAGCACACGCACTTCCCCGGGCTCGAGCGTCACCGTCGTGCCGGCCATGATCGACGTGCCACGGTCGCCATCGAGAGGAACGAAACGTTGCCGGCGCCCGGCGCCCGCGAGCAGCGTGTCCGCGCTGGCGCCGACCACGCGATCGAGATCTGGATTGGCGAGTAGGAGGCGCGCCGGCGCGTCCGAGGCAGGGTCGGCTTCCTCGACGAGCCAGGCCAGCGCGCCGGAGCCGGGTCCGACGAGGTCGCGCGCGCGGCGCGCGCGAGCGGCATCGCGCCCGGCCAGCTCGGCATTCGCGCGCGTGACCGCATCGCGCAGATCCGCGATGCCTTCGCGCAGCTTCGTCACGTCTTCGGGCGAAGCATCGCAGCGCGGCAGCGGCCGCCGCGCGCCGTGCTCGAAGCCGATCGGCACGAGCAGGCCGTCTTCGATAGCGGCCGCGAACTCCAGCAGCCGGGTCGCGGCGCAGCGATAGCGCGCCGCATCGTCGTACACGCCGGCGAGGCGAGCGCCGAACGGTTCCTCGACAGGCCCGATGATCGCGCCGGCGCGGCGCAGCCGCTCGTCTTCCTCGAGCATCCAGCCCGCGCGGAAGTTCCACCACGGCAGCGATGAGTAGGCGGCGTCGAATCCGCACTCCGCGAGCGCGGCGACTTCCTCGGCGTGAAGACCCGGTGTCCACGCACCGAAGTGAACGGCTCTTCCGCCTTCGCGCGCGTGCGCGATGAGCGCGCGCCACACCGCGGGCGGCGTGCGTTGCGGCGCGAGGCAGCGGAAACCGGCGACGCCGGCGTCGATCCATCGCTGCAGGCGCGGAGTCCAGATTTCGAGCAGCATCTCTCTCGCGGCGGAATCGTCGAAGCGGGCGAGTGCGGTCGTCTGCGTAGCCGAGGGCCGGCGAGGGTCCGGCGGCTCGGCCTCGGCAGTGGCGCGCAGCGCGTACAGCTCCGGACGCGCGGACACGTCGGGATTTCCCGCCGCGCAGGCATCGAGCACGAGATCGAGCGCGAGCGCGAGCCCGCGCGCGGCGCACAGCTCGGCCAGCGACGCGAGCGCGGCCGTCGCATCGCTTTCCCATTCGAGCGCGGGATGCGAACACGCGTAATCGCCGGCCGTGAACGGATCGTGCATCGGGCCGACCGCGAACGGTGGCGCGATGAGCACGGTGTCGAAGCGCATCGCGGCGCAGTCGTCCAGTACGCGCTCCCAGCGCGGCAGCGCACCGACCAGCAGCGGAGGTATGTAGTACGCGCGCGGCGCGGTTATTTGCGCCTGCGTGTGGCTGCGCGACTTCTGCGTCGGCCCCGCGCCTCGCGCGGGCGCGCCACCGCGTTCCGCCGAGCGCGGCTTCGATCGTCGGCTGCTCGGCGCGCCGGTGTCCGCGTGCAGAATCGGAAGCAAGGTCAGCCCGGCGGCAGGTGCGTGATCGTCAAGGCGGTGGAATCCGGCGTGCGCGCGCGCAAGCGGATATCGCCGTGCACCGCTTCGCGCGTGTCGTGCATGCCGTCGCTGTGCGCGGCGCTCGCTCGCGAGGCATCCAGCGCGGCGAGAAAGCCATCGCGCCAGCCGTGAATATCATTCTTGCTGAGCGCCGACATCATCGACCGCCAGCGCTGGCGGCGCTCGGCCAGCGGCATGCCGATGGCCGCGTGCATCGCCTCGGCGCACTGGTCGGGATCGAACGGGTTCACCACCAGCGCGCCGGCGAGCTCGCACGCGGCGCCGGCGAAGCGCGAGAGCACGAGCACGCCGGGATCGTTCTCGTCCTGGCAGGCGACGTATTCCTTCGCGACGAGGTTCATGCCGTCGCGCAGCGGCGTCACCACGCCGACCTTCGCCGCGCGGTAGAGCGCGGTCAGCTCGTGCTGGGCGAAGCAGCGGTTGAGGTAGCGCACCGGCGTCCAGGTCTCGTCGGCATAACGGCCGTTGATGCTGCCGGCGATGCGCTGGAGCTTGCGGTTGATGCGGACGTACTCCGGAATCATCGCGCGCGTCCGAGGCGCGATCTGCAGAAGCGTGACCCGGCCGCGCAGCTCGGGGTGCGTCTGCAGCAGGCGCGCGTAAGAGCGCAGGCGCTCGGGCAGGCCCTTCGAATAATCCAGGCGGTCCACGCCGAGCAGCAGCGACTGCCCGCCGAGGCTCGCGCGAAGCTGTGCGCACGCTTCGACGCGCTCGCCCTGCTCGGCTGCCGTGCGCATCGCGTCCACATCGATGCCGATCGGAAACGGGCGGATGTCCGGCGCGCCGCACGGGCGCAGGCGCGCGCGTGCGAAGAATTCGCGCAGGTTGCGCGCGTCCTCGTCGGTCTGTGTGCCGACGAGATCGCAGGCGGCGAGCGCGTGCAGCACGTTGTCCTCGCCGGGCAGCGCGGCGAGCGTTGCGGGCGGCGGCACCGGCACGTGCAGGAAGAAACCGATGCGGCAGGCGACGCCGCGGTCGCGCAGCATGCGCGCCAGCGGAATCAGGTGATAGTCGTGTATCCAGACGAGATCGTCCGGACGCGCGATCTTGCGGATCTCGTCGGCGAACGCGGCGTTCACGCGCAGGTAACCTGCGAGCGCCCTGGGACGGTACGAGACGAGATCGAGCCGGCCGTGCAGGAGCGGCCAAAGGACGCGATTCGCGTAGCCCACGTAGTAGTCGCGATGCTCGTCAGGGCTCAGATCGCGAGTCAGAAAACGCACCGCGCCCTCGCGGCGCACGTGGAGCAGCGGCTGTTCGGCGATCGTGCCGCTCCAGCCGAACCACATGCCGCCGATGTTCGCGAGTGCGGAACGCATCGCCTGGCCGAGGCCTCCGGCATGCGGTCCTTCAGCCGACGCGACACGATTGGATACGACGATCAGGCGGCCTTTCGATCCGCGCCGGCTCGCCGGCGCATGGACATTCGACCCTTCCTCTTCTCCATATCCGTCGCGGTGCAGCGCTTCGCCGAGACGGTTCATGAATCACCTCGCAGATTCCTTTGCAATGGATTCAGCAAGGGTTGTGCCATCGAATTCGGGCCGCATTGCGCGCTTCTGCAGGGCTCGTTCAGCTCAACGCGGCGAAAAACTTTCTTCGGACGAGAACGCGCGCCTCACGTGACGCGAAGCAATGCGGTGGCACGCGAGCAAAAAGTCGGACGTGCTGCGACGTGCCGTTCAATCGAACGTGAGCGCGTCACTCCCGCGCGGCGCGTGTCGTCCGACCTCGCCGCGACGACCGGCTTCGCGCGCGCGCCGCAGCAGCGGCCGACGTGCCGCGGCGCTCGTGCGCCATTTCCTGCACGCGGCGCAGCAGCCAGCCGAGCGCGAACGCGGCAAGGCCGACGGCGAGCAGCGCTTCGACTGGATGCTCGTCAACCGCGGCGCGCGCCGAGCGCGTGGCGCGGCGCGCGCCGCTCACAACCTCGCCGGACACTGCCTTCGCGTAGTCGCTGCCGACACCGGCTCCGCGTGCCACGGCGTCGCGCGCATCGCGCATCGCGTCGGCGACGCGGTGCGATGCCTCGGCGAAACGTTCGGCGGCACCGTCGGTGCCGCGATTTGACCATTCGAACATGGCAGCCTCTTCCGTTCGCGTTACGGCTGATCGCTCGCCGGACCGCCGCCGGCCTTCAGGCCCGACGCGTCGACGCTCTTGACACCCTTGACGCTCTTCGCGGCCGCGACCGCCTTCTGCACGGCGGCCTGGCTCGCCTGCGTGCCGGTCAGCGTGACGACGCCGTTCATGGTTTCGACGTCGATGTCCATGCTCTTCACGCCTTCCGTGGTGGCGAGCTCGGATTTCACCTTGGTGGTGATCCAGGTATCCGTAACAGGCTGGTCCGAGTCCTGTTTCGATGTTTCGTCGTTCGCTGGGTCCAGGGCGAACGCCGTCGTGGCGGCGCCCATCGCGAGCAGGCCAGCGAGCGTCATCGGAATCGCAAATCGAATGCGTGCGGATGCGTTCATCGGAACAATCTCCATTGAGACCGGTGCTCGGCCAATGCACGAAGCGCACCATGCTCAGCTCCGGGCGCTGCGTGCGCCCGGGACCGCGTCACGGCGGCGCGCGCCGAAGTTTTTCGCCACGGACGAAAGAATTTCAGCGAGGTGTGGATGCGCGACGCGCTGCCACGGCGGGCGCATCGCAGATCGCTGACTGGTGGCTCCCGGTCGCGGTGCTCGCAATACTCGGTGCGAATCGTGTCCGGGACGCCGGGCCTGAGGCGCACGTACCGCCACACTTAAACATGCCATTACGACGCGCGCACCAGGCGTCCGCTCGATCCGCGCTCGCGCCGTCGCGCGCTAAAGAAACCTTTGCGTGCGCCCAAGCCTCACGGCACGGCACGCCGTCAGTCACCATCCATCGCGGCGGTCACACGACTCGCGCGAATTCCGCAGTCCGCGCACGAGTTCCTCGGCGTACGGGCCGAGCGCGAGCAGCACGATCGCGATCAGCAGCACGATCGTGTACGCCGCCGGTGGCGGCTGCGACGAGACGGCGAGATCGAAGCGCGCGGGCTCGTCGCCGAATCCGAACAGAGCGAGCCACTGGCTCCAGTGCTCGCTCGCGAGTAGCAGCAGGATGAAGAGCGGTGACATCTCCAGCACGCTGTGCACGAACTGCTCGAACACGCCGATGTGGCGCCGCGGCGCGGCATAGCGCACGTCGACATAGGCGGTGAACTCGTGCGCGACGAACGCGACGGCGAGCATGGCAAGGATCAGCGCATTGACTTCGAGATAGAGCGCCGCCAGCAATGGCAGCCCCATCTCGGCGAGCATCACCAGGTGCAGCGCGGATTCGGGCGTGCCGCTGGTTGCCTCGATCGCGCTCCTGCGGTGACAAAGCCAGTCAGCGAAGCCGGCAGCCAGCCAGAGCGGAATGACGGCATAAAGAACGAGGACGAGTTGCGGCGACATCGGATCTCCCGCTCAGACTGCTTCGGCCCGTGAGTTGAACGGCACGTGTCGCGCGCGGCAATCACGGCGACGTACATCGCGTTCGCGGCGGGCCTCGTGCTCGGCTCCTCGCTGCACCGCGCCGCTCCGTGCGCTCTCAACGCGCCCCGCCGATCCGGGTCAGCGGGTGTGCGGCCGGCCCGTTGAGCACGCGTCCGTCGACCGGGTCGAAGCGAGAGCCGTGGCAGGGGCAATCCCAGGTGCGCTCGATCGTGTTCCAGCGCACCGAGCAGCCGAGGTGCGGGCATTGCGCCGAGAACGCGCGCAGCGCGCCATCGGTGCCGCGATAGACGGCGATGCGGTGCACGCCGCTGCGCACGATGGTCGCGTCGTCGTTCGCGAGCGGCCGGATGCCGCCACGAGCGAGCCAGTCGCCGTACTGCACGGCGACGTTGGCATTTTCCGAGAGCCACGTGCCGAGCGCGTGCATCGGCGAGCGCCGCGGATCGTAGAGGCCGTTCCACGGATCGTCGCGCCCCGCGATCAGCGCCGCGATCACGCCGCCGGCGAGCGTGCCGTGCGTGAGGCCGTTGCCGGAATCGCTGGTCACGACGTAGACGTTGTCCTCGCCGCCGGGATCGCGCCCGATGAACGCGAGCCCGTCCACGGGCTCGATGACCTGCCCCGACCAGCGCCATTCGATGTCTCCGAGCCCGGCGATGCGCTCGCGCGCCCACGCGCCGAGCTCGGCGTACGGCGCTTCGGCCGACGGCTGGCCCGTCTTGTGATCGCAGCCGCCGACCATGAGCCAGGTCGAGCCGTCGCGCGCGTCCACGCGGCGCAGGTAGTGATACGGATCGGCGGTGTCCCAGAGCAGGATGTCCGGAAACGCCGCAGCATCGATCGGAGCGGACAGCACGAACGTGCGATACGCCGCTTGCTTGGTGTGGATGGCGAGGCTTTCGTGGAACGGCACGTTCGTCGCGACGACGATGGCCGCAGCGTCGATGCATTGTCCGCCTTCCGTGGTCACGTGGGGCGACGCGCCGCCTTCGACCGCGACGACGTTCGCCTGCGCAAAGCGCACGCCACGCCGGAGGGCCGCGTCGGCGAGCCCGGCGAGGTAGGCGAGCGGATCGAAGCGCGCTTGGCGCGCGAAGCGGAGCGCGGGACCGAGCTGCGGCAGGCCGGGCACCACGGCGGGCTCGACGTCGAGGCCGGCACGCAGGGCCGCGTCGAGCTCGCGCGCGAGCTCGTCGTCCGCGCTTTCGCCGGCGCCGAACAGGTATCCGTCCACGCGCGCGAAGTCGCAGTCGATCGCGTACTCGGCGATCCATCGCTCGATGCGGTCGATCGCTCCGCGATGGCTCGCCGCCGCCGCGCGCGCGCCGGCTTCGCCGTGCCAGCGCTCGATCTGGTGGAAGCGATCGTCCAGCGCGCAGGCGAGATGCGCGCTGGTGCGTTCCGTCTGGCCCGCGCCGATCGCGCGCTTTTCGAGCACGAGAACGCTGCGGCCTTCCTCGATCAGTGTCAGCGCGACGGAAAGCCCGGCGATGCCGGCGCCGATGACGACGACGTCCGCCATCGTGCGGGCCGGCGAGAGCGGTTCCAGCCGCGGAAACACGGGGGCGTGGCGTTGCCAGATCGGTTCGGATTCGGACGGCATGGCGGTCAAGTCCGTTGGCGTCGTTGATGTCGTCAGTGATGACCGGGCACGCTTTCCAGCGGAGCGCGCGCCGTGTGGATCGTGCCTGGGACGTACGTGGCCTGCGCCGGCTCGTAAGGGCGCGCGTTGCCGTTTCCAAGCAAGCGCCGCACCTGCGAAGCGCGCAGCCGCAGCGGCCGGTCCTGGATCCACGAGCCGAGCGCGAGGCCCGCGCCGATGACCGCAAACGCCGCCGCGATCGTGCGGCGTGATAGCTGGCCTTCGAGCCCCGGCGAAAGACGGCGCGGCAGCACGCCGTAGTCGAGCACGGCGGCGGCGGCCATGACCAGCATCGCGCGAAGTCCCGCTGCGGGCGCGAACGCGCGCAGGCGAGGGTTTTCGTGAATGCCGGCCCACCAGAACGCGCTTGCGTGATGCACTATGAGCCCGACGAGCGTGTGGTGTACATCGACGCGGCGCACACGTGTCGCCGCGCGCCCCCACAGCACCTGGCTCGCGCCGTTGAGGCCCGACGCGGGTGAACCGGTGGCGCGCACGCTCGCGGCGGCAATGAATGCCGCCGACGCCACGCCGGCGATTGCGCCGGTGATGGCGACGCGCCGGACGAAGCAAGCGAGGTCCAGGGATCTCATGTTCGTTTCGCGTCCGGCAGGCCGTGCGGGCGACGCGAAGGTTTGTGCAAGAGCGAGGCCACGCGCCGGATTTCGCTCGCGGCCGTTCGATGCGACGGCGACGCGCACAAATTTCCGCGACGCAGAACTTATGACGCAGAACCGTCCCACCGCGCGGCTGTCCGCTGAGCCCGCCGCGGCGCCTCGCGGCGAGATGTCGTTGCATGCCATGTGACGCGTTCTCGTGCAGTCCGCATTCATTGCGCACGAGCCGCCTCGTCACGATTCTTGCTTCGTGTCGTCGTGTCTCACTTCGCGATGGAGCAACGGATGGACATTCAATTGAAGCCGCTCGAGCGGCAGGTGATGGTGATCACCGGCGCCTCGAGCGGAATCGGCCGTGCGACGGCCGAGGCCGCCGCCGCGCAAGGCACCACGGTGGTGCTGGCGGCGCGCAGCGAAGACGCGCTGCGCGAGATCTGCCAAGACATCGAAGTGAAAGGCGGGCGCGCGGCCTACGTCGTCGCTGACGTCGGCAAGCGTGGCGACGTGCAGGCCATCGCCGACTTCGCGGTCGGCCGCTTCGGCCGCATCGACACCTGGGTCAACAATGCCGGCGTCGCGATCTACGGCAGGCTCGATCAGGTGTCCGAGGAAGACAGCCGCCGGCTCTTCGACACGAACTTCTGGGGCGTCGTGAACGGATCGCTGACCGCATTGACCTTTCTTCGCCCGCACGGCGGCGCGCTGATCAACATCGGCAGCGAAGTCTCGGACGCGATCGTGCCGCTGCAGGGCATGTACACGGCGTCCAAGCACGCGGTGAAAGGCTTTACCGACGCGTTGCGCGTCGAGCTCGAGCTCATCGACGAGCTGCCCGTATCGATCACGCTGATCCAGCCGACCGCCGTCGACACGCCTTATCCGCAGCACGCGCGCAACTATCTCGACCAGGAGCCGAAGCTGCCGACACCGCAGATCGATCCGCGCAAGGTCGCCGACGCGATCCTGTCCGCGGCGGTGAAGCCCGCGCGCGATGTCACGGTCGGCGCGATGGCCAAGCTCAATACAGCGACGGCGAAGCTCGCTCCGTCCATCGGCGATCGCATGGCCGCAATGCAGGCGGATCGGCAGACCTACGACGAGCCGCCGCGAAATCCCGAAGGTGCGTTGTACAAGGCTTCCGGCGGCGGCGGAATCCACGGCACCGGCGGGCGCGAGGTGCGTCACTGACGCGAAGCGGTGCGACTCACGGCGCGCCGACGGGGAAAAACATTCCTGCGCCGCGTAGAACCGCGTCGTGCGCAAGCGCTCGTGCGCGCCATCCGTCTTTCACCTGCTGGCACATGGGTTGCTGGCATCGCCTGCCTCAATTCGACACTGGAGCAGTCCCGTGAAAACCCGCTACGCGATCGTTTCGCTGTTTACGTGTTTGTGCGGCTCTGCCTTCGCGCAGAACCCGAAGACCGACATGCAGTTCGCGACCACGGCCGCCAAGGGCGGCATCGCCGAGGTCGCTTTGGGTCGCATGGCCGCCACGAAGGCGCAGGATGCCGGCGTGAAGAAGTTCGGCCAGCGCATGGTCACCGATCACACGAAGGCCAACGACGAGCTGAACGCCGCGGCGCGCGAGGACGGCGTCACGATCCCGCAGGGCCTGTCGGAAGAGCACAAGGGCGATGCGGCACGCCTGTCCAGTCTGGAGGGTGCCGAGTTCGACAAGGCGTACATGAAGCTGATGGTCAGCGATCACGAAGAGGACGTGGCGCTGTTCGAGAAGGAAGCGAACACCGGCAAGGACACGAACGTGAAGGCGTTCGCGCAGAAGACGCTGCCGGTGTTGAAGGAGCACCTCCAGATGGCAAAGGACATCCAGCAGCGCGTGGGCGATTCGCCGCAAATCTCCAAGGGCGATTGAGCGCGCACGCCGGCGGCAGCGGGGCTTGAAGGCGGGCGGGACGCTCGCGTACGGGTACCCGCGCCAGGCCTCCGTCGTCGCGGCCGCGACGGATCAGTCGCCTGGCTTGGTCTGTGGATGATGGATCCAGAGGACCGTCGCGTGCTCGCGTCTCGCCCAGCGGTCGACGGCGATGACCTTGCCGGCGTCGATGCCGCGCGGCTCGTCGACATGCCTGTGGTTGGGAGCGGCGCAAGCCGCCAGGGATGCGAGCGCGCTCATGCTCGCGAAGAAGGCGAGAAAACGTTTCATCGTGGAACAAGCAGGAAGACAGGGGTGCAGGGGATGGTAAAGGATGTGTCTGCCGGCGCGCGCTAAGTGCGGGTTAACTCCGCTGCGGGCTTCCATATCCGTCTACGACTCACCGGCACCGCGTACACGGGCGCGCAACCCGATCGCACGGCTGTGTCGTGTGTCGATCTGCGCGAGGCCGGGCAGGCTGATGGGCGACGAGCCCAGCAACAGTTTCGCGTCACAGGAAAGTTGTACCTGGTTTCGTACCGCGTTCTTCTTCTTACATGCGGGTGCGCGTCCGGCACGATTGGTGCAGCAACGGGCGCGACCGCTTTCCGAGACCATCGATGCCGACCGATTCCGCGCCGACGGCGCACGCCGGAACGGCGGACGCCTGGCGTCCAGCAAAGCGCGGCGTGCGCAGGTGCATGCGGCTGCGAGGGGCGGCATTCGCGCTCGCCGTCACCGGCACGTGCGCCGCCGCGCCGATCGCGTCGATTCCGCCGGCCGCCTCTGCGAAGGACGATGGCTCGTGGACGCTCGCCGCGCGCGACTATGCGAGCACGCGCTACAGCCCGCTCGCGGAGATCACGGCCGCCAACGTCGGCACACTGCACGTCGAATCGACGTTCTCGCTGGGCTCGTTGCGCGGCGAGGAGGCGGCGCCGCTCGTCGCGAACGGGACGATGTACGTCGTGACGCCGTTTCCGAACATCGTGTACGCGCTGGACCTGACGCGGCCTGGCACGCCGCTCAAGTGGAAATACGAACCGAAGCCGGACGCGTCGGCACAGGGCGTCGCCTGCTGCGACACGGTCAACCGCGGCGGATCGCTGGCGAACGGGCGCCTGTACTTCAACACGCTCGATGGCGACACGATCGCGCTCGATGCTGAAGACGGACACGAGATCTGGCGAACACACCTCGGCGACATCCGCAAAGGCGAGTCGCTGACGATGGCGCCGCTCGCCGTCAACGACAAGGTGCTCGTCGGCAATTCGGGCGGCGAGTTCGGCGTGCGCGGCTGGCTCGTTGCGCTCGATGCGGGCGACGGTCACATCGTCTGGAAAGCGTTCCACACCGGGCCCGACGCGGATGTCCTCATCGGCGCCGACTTCAAGCCGTTCTACGCGTTCGATCGCGGCAAGGATCTCGGCGTCTCCAGCTGGCCGCCTGATGCGTGGAAGATCGGCGGCGGCTCGGCCTGGGGCTGGATCTCGTTCGACCCCGGATCGAATCTCGTCTATTACGGCACCTCGAATCCGAGCCCGTGGAACGCCGAAGTGCGGGCCGGCGACAACAAATGGACGGCGGGCCTGTTCGCGCGGGATGCGGATACCGGCGCGGCGCGCTGGTTCTATCAGTTCTCGCCGCACGATCTCTACGACTACGACGCGGTCAACGAGAGCATCCTCCTTGATCTTCCGGTCGGCGGCGCAACGCGCAAGGTGCTCGTGCGCGCCGAGCGCAACGGCTATTTCTATGTGATCGATCGCGCAAGCGGCGAGGTGCTCTCGGCGGACGCGTACGGCAGCGTCAATTCGAGCCAGGGCGTCGATCTCTCCACCGGACGCTTGCGCTACGCCGCGGACAAGAAGCCCGCGACGGGCAGGATCGTGCGCGAGATCTGCCCCGCGTCGCCGGGGGGCAAGGACTGGAACCCGTCCGCGTTCTCGCCGCGCACCGGGCTCGTCTACGTTCCGCATCTCAATCTCTGCATGGACTGGCAGACAGTGCCCGCGAATTACATCGCGGGCACGCCGTACGGAGGGGCCATCGCGCGCATGTACGCGGGGCCGGGCGGCAAGCGCGGCGAGCTGCTCGCGTGGGACCCGGTCGCGCGCAAGCCGGTGTGGAAGATCGAGGAGGATCTGCCGATCTGGAGCGCGGCGCTCGCGACGGGCGGCGATCTCGTCTTCTACGGCACGATGGACGGCTGGTTCAAGGCCGTCGACGCGCACACCGGCGAGGTGAGATGGCAGTTCCCGACCGGCTCCGGCATCGTCGGCCAGCCGGTGAGTTACCGCGGACCCGACGGGCGCCAGTACGTCGCGGTGCTGTCAGGCGTCGGCGGCTGGGCCGGCGCGATCGTGGTCGGACATCTTGATGCGCGCGACACCTCCGCCGCGAACGGCATGGTCGGCGCGACCACCGATCTGCCGACGAAGACTGAAGCGGGAGGCATGCTCTATGTGTTCGCACTGCCGTGCACGTGACGCGCGACGCGCGTGCGTCGCCGCATTCTGCGCCACGATCGCGCTCGCGGCGTGCCAGCGCGAGCAGCGCGATCTCGATCCGCACGTCGAGCCGCTCGCCGGGCAGGCGACGCCGCTGTCGGGTCTCAATCCCGGCGAGGACCGGCCCGCGCCGATCCGTTCCTCGAACGGCGCCGGATTCGAGAAGAACGCCTACGCGATCAGCGAAGGGCAGCGCCTGTTCGCCTGGTTCAACTGCAGCGGCTGCCACGGCAACGGTGGCGGCGGCATCGGCCCGGCGCTGATGGACGACGTGTGGCGCTACGGCGGCAGCATCGAGCAGATCCACGCGAGCATCGCGCAGGGGCGCCCGAACGGCATGCCGACCTTCCGCGACAAGATTCCGGACGCCGAGATCTGGCAGCTCGCCGCGTACGTGCGCGCCTTGTCCGGCAACGTGCCGAAAGCGGCGGCGCCGAGCCGCGGCGAGACGATCTCGGTGACGCCGCCGCTGACGCGGGTGCCCGAGCAGCCGCCGAAGCCGGCCGATTCCGTGTCGCCCGAGCGATGAGGCCGGCACCGTGGATCGCCGTCGTCGCGCTGCCGCTCGCGGGTTGCGCCGGCGTGCAGTCGGCGCTCGATCCGGCCGGCGATGAGGCCGCGACGATCGGCGACATCTGGCACCTGATGCTGGGCGTCTGCGGTTTCATGTTCGCGCTGACGATGCTGTTCCTGGCATGGGCGATCGTGCGCGGGCGCCGTGCGCGCGAGGCGGATGCCGAGGCGAGGCACGAGCCGGCGCTCTCGCTCGCGCTGCACGGCTGGATCGCGCTCGTCGTCGCAGGGCTCGCCGTGCTCGCGATCGCGAGCTTCCTGGTCGATCGCAGGTTGCTCGCGCCGGCGACGGACGTGCTGCGCGTGCGCGTGACCGGCATGCAGTGGTGGTGGCGGGTCGAATATCCGTCGGACGATCCGGGCCGGACGCTGGTCACGGCCAACGAGCTGCACCTGCCCGTCGATCGCACGTCCGAGATCGAGCTCAGGACCGAGGACGTGATCCACAGCCTGTGGATTCCGAATCTCGCGGGCAAGCTCGATCTCGTTCCCGGCCGTGTCAATACGCTGCGCGTGACGCCGCGCCGCATCGGCGGCTTCCGTGGCCAGTGCGCGGAGTTCTGCGGGCTCGATCACGCGTGGATGGCGCTCGACGTGCGCGTCGAGAGCGCGGACGCGTTCGAAGCCTGGCGGCAACGCCATCTCGCGCCGGCGAAGCCGCCTTTGAGCGCGGGCGAACGCGAAGGTGCGCAGCTGTTCGTGCAGAAGCCGTGCGTGATGTGCCATGCGATCCGCGGCAGCGACGCTGCGGCGAGCACCGGGCCCGATCTCACGCATTTCGCCAGCCGCGCCACGCTCGGCGCCGGCGCGCGGCCGCTGACGCGCGAGGCGCTCGCCGTGTGGCTCGCCGATCCGAACCGCATCAAGCCGGGCGTGCACATGCCGGCGGTGCCGATGACGGCGGCCGAGCGCGACCGGCTGGTCGATTACCTGATGTCGCTGGAGTAGCGCGATGAGCTCGGATCATTACGCGCCGACGATTCAACCCGCCGAGCTCGCGGACGTCGAGGCGCGCCTCGCGCGGACCTGGGCCGATCCGCCGGGCTTTCTCGGCTGGCTGATGACGGTCGACCACAAGCGCATCGGCCGCCGCTACATCGTCACGGCGATGGTGTTCTTCGTGCTGGGCGGCCTGCTCGCGCTCGCGATGCGCACACAGCTCGCGCGGCCCGAAAGCGGGCTGATGGGACCGGACCGCTACAACCAGCTGTTCTCCATGCACGGCTCGACGATGATGTTCCTGTTCGCCGTGCCGGTGATGGAAGCCGTCGCGGTCTACATCGTGCCGCTGATGGCGGGGACGCGGAACATCTCGTTTCCGCGTCTCAACGCGTTCAGCTACTGGATCTATCTCTGCGGCGGCGTGACGATCTTCGTGGCCTTCCTGCTGGACATCGGGCCCGAGGCAGGCTGGTTCGCGTATGTGCCGCTTTCGAGCTCGGCGTACTCGCCCGGCAAGCGCACCGACTTCTGGGCGCAGCTGATCACGTTCACCGAAGTCGCCGCGCTCGCGGTGGCGGTGGAGCTGGTGGCGACGATCCTGAAGCAGCGCGCGCCCGGCATGACGCTCGGCCGCATGCCGCTGTTCCTGTGGGCGATGCTGGTCACGAGCTTCATGGTGATCTTCGCGATGCCGGCGGTGATGCTGGCGAGCTCGTTCCTGATAAGCGACCGGCTGGTCGGCACGCAGTTCTTCAACGTCGCCGAAGGCGGTGACGCGCTGCTGTGGCAGCACTTGTTCTGGTTCTTCGGGCATCCCGAGGTCTACATCATCTTCATTCCCGCGCTGGGAATGATCTCGACGATCGTCGCGACATTCTCGCGGCGGCCGGTGTTCGCGTATCCGTACATGGTGCTGGCGCTGATCGCGACCGGATTTCTCGCGTTCGGGCTCTGGGTACACCACATGTTCGCGACCGGCCTGCCGCATCTCGGCAACAGTTTCTACACGGCGGCGAGCATCACCATCGCGCTGCCGAGCGCGGTGCAGATCTTCGCCTGGATCGCGACGATCTGGAGCGGGCGGCCGCGCTTCGCGACACCGCTCCTGTTCGTGATCGGCTTTCTCGCGATCTTCGTGCTCGGCGGGCTCACCGGCGTGATGGTCGCGTCGGTGCCGCTCGACCTGCAGCTGCACGACACGTATTTCGTGGTTGCGCATTTCCACTACGTGCTGATCGGCGGCGCGGTGTTTCCGCTGTTCGGCGCGTTCTACTACTGGTTTCCGAAGATCACCGGCCGCCTGCTCGACGAGACGCTCGGCAAGTGGAACTTCTGGCTGTTCTTCGTCGGCTTCAACGTCACGTTCTTTCCGATGCACTACCTCGGCCTGATCGGCATGCCGCGCCGCGTCTACACGTATCCGCCGGGGCTGGGCTGGGATCTCTGGAATCTCGTCGCGACGATCGGCGCGTATCTCATCGCGATCAGCGCACTCCTGTTCGTGTTCAACGTGATCCGCTCGCTGCGCAGCGGCGCGCGGGCCGGCGACGATCCGTGGCAGGCGCCCGACCTCGAATGGGCGACGTCCTCGCCGCCGCCGCCGCACAATTTCACGTACCTGCCCATCGTGCAGTCGGCAGAGCCGCTGTGGCACTCGGACGAGATCCCGGTCGTCCGCGGCGCCACGGGCGACAAGCGCGAGGTGCTGCTGACCTCCGCCGTCGAAGCCGCACCCGGCATCCGCTGGCAGATGCCCGAGCCGAGCCTGTGGCCGCTCGTGTCCGCGCTCGCGCTGACGGTGCTTTTCATCTGGTCCGTGTTCAGCCCTTGGGGCGTCGTGTGGGGCGCGATTCCGGTCGCCATCGCGCTGACGTTCTGGTTCTGGCCGAGCAAGTCGGAGCAATCGGAATGAGAGCGCTGCGCGTCGTCGGCGATGTCTCGCACCTGCCGGATTACGGCTTCGGCCCGGCGGCGCTCGGCTGGTGGGGCACGCTCGGCTTCATCCTGATCGAAGGCATGGCCTTCGTGCTCGGCATCGGCGCGCTGTTCTACCTGCTGCCGCTGCAACCGGCGTGGCCGCCGGCGTCGCGGCCGCCCGACCTCCTCTGGGGCACGCTGTTCACCGTCGTCGTGGTGCTGAGCGAGATTCCGAACGTGCTCGCCGGCCGCGCCGCGAAGGCGCGCGATGCGCGAGGCGTGCGCATCGGGCTGCTCGTCGCGGTGTTCGTCGGCTTTCTGCTGGCCGTGATCCGCGGCTTCGAGTTCGGCGCTCTCAATGAGCGCTGGGACCACAACGCCTACGGCTCGATCATCTGGGCGCTGATGCTGATGCACACCGTGCACGTCGCGACGGACGTCTACGACACCTGCGTGCTCGCCGCGCTCGCGTTCGCTCGTCCGCTGGACGGGCGCCGCTTCAGCGACGTCGAGGACAACGCCGCGTACTGGCATTTCGTCGTGGTCACCTGGCTGGTGCTGTACGCGCTGATCTACTGGCTGCCGAGGATGCTCGGCCATGGCTGACGAGCGTCTCGCGCGGCTGGCTCCGTGGAGCGGCCTCGTCGCCGGCGCGATCGCCGCCGCGGCACAGCAGCAGATCCTCGCCGATCTATTGCACTATGCCTGCGCTCCGGACATGCGGCGCATCGGGCTTGCGATCGGCGTCGCGGCGGCACTGCTCGCGATCGGCGGCGGGCTCGTCTCGCTGCGTGCGCGGCGTGACGGCCCCGAACTGCGGGATCTCGGCGCGCGCCGCTTCGTCGCCGAGCTTGGCGTGCTCGCAGCCGTGCTGTTTCTGTTCGCGATCGCGCTGCAGACCGCAGCGGCGTGGCTCGTGCCGCCGTGCGCTCCGTGAAACGCGCGCGCAGGGTCGCAATATCGCTTGCGTTTCTGCTGGCGCCAGTTCCACTCGATGCGCTCGCGCATGCGGCGGGCGAGTCAACCTGGACGCTCGATCCGCGCGTCACGCTGCCGCTGATGGTCGCGGCGGCGCTGTATGCGACCGGCATCGCGCGCATCCTGCGCCGCACGATTGCGCGCGAGCTGCACATCCGCCGCCTCGCGTGGTTCGTGCTTGGCTGGAGCGCGCTCGCGCTGGCTCTGCTTTCGCCGCTACACGCGGCCGGCGAGCGTTCGTTCGCGGCGCACATGCTCGAGCACGAGATCCTGATGCTCGTCGCGGCGCCGCTCCTCGTCCTGTCGCGGCCGCTCGGCGTGTTCGCCTGGGCGCTGCCGTTCGATGCGCGGCGGATTTCCGGCGGCATCGAGCGCAACGCGACGTTCGCGGCATTCTGGCGCGTCCTGACCGCACCCGTCGTCGCGACGTCGCTGCAGGCGATCACGCTTTGGGCCTGGCACGCGCCGATACCGTTCGACGCTGCGCTGAGGAGCTCCGGCTGGCACGTCGTGCAGCACCTTGCGTTTCTCGCCAGCGCGCTCGCGTTCTGGACGAGCATGCTCGACGAGCACCGCATGCGGGCCCGTCCCGGTGTCGCGATTGCCTGCCTGTTCGCGACCGCACTCGTCAGCGGCGCGCTCGGCGCGCTGATGGCACTGTCGTGGAGCCCGTGGTACGCCGCCTACGCCGAACTCGGCGTCACGCCCGAGGGTCTGAGCGCGGTCGAGGATCAGCAGCTCGCGGGACTGCTCATGTGGATTCCGGGCGGTGCGGTCCACGCCGGCGCGGCACTCGCGATCATGCTGCGGGTGCTGCGCGCGCCGGCAGGTGACGAGATGAGTGGTCCGCGACGCCGCCGCGTCCCCGGCGCGCTGCACAGCGGGCCCGCGCACGGCCGCCGCGGTGGCTGAAAAATTACGGATGCGGGCGTTCTGGAAAAGTTAACGGCGTATCACGAAGCCGTTACCGCCGGGACCCGCCGCGCCTGCTCGTACTCGTTATGCGGCGCCGCAATGCGCCGCGCGCGGCGAGGCCGAGCAGCATGAGCAACAGCGCGCCGAATCCGCGCGTGGACGCGGGAACGGCGGCGGGTGACGCTCCGTCCGTCGCGCCTGCGCCGAGCTCGAAGGCGCCGATGTCGGCGGCCGTGCCGACCACGCGCGCGAAGCCCGTGCCGCGCTGGTCCGAGGCGAGCTGCGATGCGTTGTTGCCGGCATCGATCGCCGGGCTGCCGGCGCGCAGTGCATGCGTGCGCGTCGGTCCGCCATTCGCGGCGAGGGGCGCGAGGGCCGGATCGCCGCGTCGCGAGTCGGGCGGGATCGTGATTTCGGCTCCGGTCGTGCCGATCAGGTTGTTGCCGCCCTCGATGCGCGTGGTCCGCAGGCTCGACAGATCGTCGGTGCCCGGGACCGAAGCGACGTTGCCGGCGACGATCGTGCTTTGCAGCAAGGCTGTCATCGACGTGAACAGGACGCCCGCGCCCCGTTGCCCCGTGTTCGCCGTGATCGTGCTGTTGCGGGCATCGAGCGCCGCCGGGAAGCGCATGAAAAGCCCCCCGCCGCCGATCGTGCGTGCGCTGTTGCCGGAAATCGTGCTGTTGCGCACCAGGATGTCGCTGAACGTCGCGAGGCCGCCGCCGCGGCCGTACGAATAGTTGGAATCGATGGTCGAGTTGATGACGAGCCCGCCGCGGACCGTGCTGATGCCGCCGCCGATGTCGTAGCTGCGTCGCGGCAGATGGCGGAAGTGCCGCGCGGCGTTGCCGGTCACGGTGCTCTCGACCATGTCGATCTGGTAGACGAAGGCGGCGCCGCCGAACGCGGCCATGCCGGCGTCCGCGTGCACGCCGTAGGCGACGTTGTTCGAGAGCGTGCTCCTCGACAGGATCAGCGAGTAGGCGTAGATCGCGCCGCCGTACGCGCCTTCGCCGCCGGCGTAGCAGCCGGTGACGGTGCTCTGGTCGAGCGTCAGATAGCCTGCCGAAGCGATGCAGCCGCCGATGCCGAGATTGAAGCCGGTCGCGCGGTGGTGTCCGTTGCGCACGGTGAGATTGCGCAGCAGGAAGCCGCCGGAGCCGTAATGGAGGAAGACACGACTGGCATGGTTGCCGTCGATCGCGAGCGGGCGTGAGGCGGGGCCGACCAGCGTGGCGCTGTCCAGGCGCACCGCGATGCCGCCGGTCTCGAGCGTGATCACGCTGCACGTCAGCTCGGAAAGATCGATCGTGTCGCCCGAGGCCGATGCCGCGACCACGGCCCGCAGCGAGCCCTCGCCGTCGTCTGCGCAGTTAGTGACGTAACGCCGCGTCGCGTGAGGCGAGGGCGGCTCGGCGTTCTGCAGCGCATCGAGGTGCCAGGCGCGCAGCGCAGTCCGGAGAGGCGTGCCGTCCTCGCGCACGACGACGCTCGCGTCCGTGATCTCGCCGGGGCGCAGCGACGTCGTGGCGCGAAGCGAGGCCGATGCGACAGCCAGCGCCAGCGCCGCCGCCAGCGGGCGCAGCGGAAAGGCGCAGTGATCGGATTTTCCTGGCTCCATGTTTCCCCTGTCTCTCCGGCGCGGCGATCGAGCCTCGCTGAAACGGTACGCAAGACGGTTCGGCGAGCGGACACGGATTCCGCCCGTCGCATCCGATGAATGCCGATCGCACGCGGCCTGCCGCATCCGAGCACACGCGGACGGAACGGTCAATCCGTCCTTGCGTCTCGCGCGTCGCTTGCGAGTCTGAACGCGATCCCCATATGGCGAGCATGCTCGATGTGCAATCCATTCATGACCCCATCGGCGGCGAGCGGGCGGAGCACGCCGGATTCGGCGAGCCTCTCCCCGACGATGCCGCGCTCGATGCGTATTCGCGTGTCGTCACCGGTGTCGCCGAGCGTGCCGGCCCGGCGGTCGTCGCCATCACCGTCGCCGAGCGCACCGACGAGCGCGGGCGCACCGTGCCGGGCGGCGGCGGTTCCGGCTTCGTGTTCACGCCGGACGGCCTCGTTCTGACCAACGCGCACGTCGTCGCGGGCGGCCGCGGCATCGAAGTGCTGACGACTTCCGGCCTGCGCCTGCCCGCCGACGTGCTCGGCGTCGATCCGCACACCGACCTCGCGCTGCTGCGCGTTGCCGGCGCGCAGCCGCTGCCGGTGCTCGAGCTCGGCACCGCGCGCGGGATCCGCGTCGGCCAGCTCGTCGTGGCGATCTGCAATCCGTTCGGCTACGAGTGCACGCTGACGGCCGGCGTCGTCAGCGCGCTCGGGCGCAGCTTGCGCGCGACGACGGGTCGCCTGATCGAGGACGTGATCCAGACCGATGCCGCGCTGAACCCGGGCAACTCCGGCGGGCCGTTGCTCGATTCCTCCGGCCGCGTGATCGGCGTCAACACCGCGATCATCGCCGCGGCGCAGGGCATCTGCTTCTCCGTGTCGATCGACATCGCGCGGCAGATCGTGCCCGAGCTGATGCGCCACGGCCGCGTGCGCCGCGCTTCGCTCGGCATCGGTGCGCAGAACACGCGTCTGCCGCGCCGTTATGTGCGCTACTTCGAGCTGCCGGTCGAGACGGCGGTGCGCGTGATGGAGGTGGCGCCGGGCAGCCCGGCGCAGCAGGCGGGCGTGGAGTCCGGAGACATCCTGGTCCGCTTCGGCGGACACGACATCGACGGCATCGATTCGCTGCACCGCGTGCTCGATGCTGGGCGCATCGGCATGGCCGCCGAGATGACGCTGCTGCGCCGCGACCGGAAAATGACATCGACGATCGTGCCGACGGAGCTCGTCGCGGGCTGAGTCGAAGCGGGCACGCGGACTTTGCGCGGCTCATGCAACGGGCTCGGCCCGCCACGCAACCCGGCTCCGCTGCTCGTTCATTCCATTTCGCGATCGCCGATCAGAACGATGTCGGCGGGGCGCTGCGCAAAGAGCCCCACCGTGACGACGCCCGCGATCTGGTTGAGGTCACGCTCCATCGCGACCGGATCGTCGATGCGCCAGCCGTGCACGTCGAGGATCGCATTGCCGTTGTCGGTCACTACGTTTTCGCGCCAGACGGGGTTGCCGCCGCGGCGAACGATCTCGCGGGCGACGTAGCTTCGCGCCATGGGGATGATTTCGATCGGCAGCGGGAATTTTCCGAGCACGTCGACGCGCTTGCCGGCGTTGATGATGCAGACGAACGTGTCGGCGACGGCGGCGATGATCTTCTCGCGCGTCAGCGCGCCGCCGCCGCCCTTGATCAGGCGTTTTCCCGCGTCGCACTCGTCGGCGCCGTCGACGTAGACGGCGAGCCGATCGATCTCGTTGAGATCGAGCACCGGAATCCCGCGCTCGGCGAGGAGCCGGGTCGACTGCTCACTGCTCGAGACCGCGCCGTCGATCGCGTGCCTTCGTTCGGCCAGCGCGTCGATGAAGTGGGCGACCGTCGAGCCGGTGCCGACGCCGACGATGCGGCAGCCTTCGATGTAACGGATCGCCGCGCGCGCCGCTGCGCGCTTCTCCTCGTCCTTCGACATCGGTCGAGCTCTCCTGTGCCGTCCGAACCCGCTATTCGAGTCCCAGGATGAAGTCCCATTGTGCCTTCGCCACCGGCAGCACGGACAGCCGGTTGCCGCGCGCGATCAGCGGAAAGCCGGCGAGCTCGGGTCGGCCTTTGAGCTCGGCGAGCGGGATCGTGCGCTTGAGCTTGCGCCTGAACTTGACGTCGACGAGCTGCCAGCGCGGCTCCTCGCGCCGGCTGGCGGCGTCGTAGTAATCGCTCTTGCGATCGAACTGCGTCGGGTCGGGATACGCCTCGGTCGCGACCTCGGCGATACCGGCGACGCCGGGCACTTCGCAGCTCGAATGGTAGAACAGCACGCCGTCGCCGACCTTCATTTCGCGCATGTAGTTGCGCGCCTGGTAATTGCGCACGCCGGTCCACGGCTCGACTTTCCGTTTCGCAAGATCGTCGATCGAGAATTCGTCGGGTTCGGTCTTCATCAGCCAGTAGCGCATGCTTCAGGGTTCCGCGTTCGTGCAGTCCACCAGTTCGCGCTCGGTGGCGACGTAGTCGAGCCGGACGTCCCACGCCTCGGGTTCGATGTGATCGAGCTCCTGCAGAGCGTACCCGATACCGACCATCAGCGGCCGGGAGGGGCGTTCGACCTCGCGCAGGAACGCGAAGCTCCGATCGTAATAGCCGCCGCCGGAGCCGAGCCGGTGCCCGCGACGGTCGAAGGCGAGCAGCGGGACCAGCACGACATCGATCGCATCGGGTGCGAGCGAGGCATCCGTCGCGGCGGGCTCGGGAATGCCCAGCCGGTTCGTCGCGATGTCCATGCCGGGCCACCACATGGCGAACTTGAGCCGCCTGTGCTCGTCGATGACCGGCAGGTGATAGACCTGGCCGCGTGCGCGCAGCCCGCCGATGATCGCTGCGAGCGGCAACTCGCCGCCCATCGCCCAGTAGCCGGCGATGTTCGTGTCTGTAATGAATTCCGGGATGTCTTCGAGGCGCTCGGCAAGCGCCGTCGCCGCCGCGATGCGATCCGCGGCGGCGATCGCGGCGCGGCGCTGGCGGAGTTCCGCGCGGAGCGCGGCGCGTGTGGCATCGACCGGTGGCATTGCGCGGATGATGCCAGAGCGAATGTTATCGGTGCGGAAGCAATGCGTTTCGGCGTTCGCCGGCATGACGGCGGACACAGCTCCGCCTGCTTTCAGGCGGCCGCAGTCGAGGCAGATCGAAGCCGCTTCACATGGGAAGTGCGGCACGAATCGCCGCCTCTGGATTCCTCCTTCGCATTTCTCGAAGAGAGCAAGTCAACGAGCGGACCAGGCGGCGATCCGGACGGATCGCAAAGAAAGCGGCATCCTCCGCCGTGTCGATGCGCATCAAACGACCTTGAACCATGGGTTCAGGTGGGAGAGTCGGCACAGCCATCAGGCTTTCCGCACGTGGCGGACATGCACACCGGCTGGTGATGACCGTCCCGGGTCGTCTATAGGTACAAGGCAATATGTAAGAGTGCGCTGTCGCGCACCGCAGAGGACACCTGGAGCTATTGTATGGAGCCGGGCAACGCGCGTTCAAGCTTGGCATTGATCGCTTGCAGGTGATGTGCCAGCACCGCGGCCTCGCTCGTTTCGCGCTGCTTCGCGCCGAGCAGCTCGTGCGCGACGGTAAGCGCCGCGAGCACCGCGATGCGTTCGAGGCTCGCCGAGCGCGCGCCGGCGCGGATTTCGCGCATCTTGGAGTCCAGATAGCTCGCCGCCGCGATCAGGCCGGGACGCTCCTCCGGCGTGCACGAGATCAGGTATTCGCGATCGAGAATCGAAACCGAGACGGGTTCAGTCATGGCGGGCGCGAATCGTCACCTGTGCGATCGTCGCTGATCGGTTCGATCAGCCGTTGCGTCGAACGCAGTGCGTGCGACGGAATGCAGCGCGGTTCTTGTTCTTCACGGAGGCTCCGCGCATCGAACCTTATCCGTGATTGTTCTGTTCCAGCGATTTCAGACGCAGGATCATCGCTTCCACCCGCGAGCGCGCCTGCTCGTTGCGCGCGAGCAATTGCGCGCGCTCAGTGGCGAGCTGCTCCTGGCTCTGGCGCAGGCTGCGGTTTTCCTCCTGCAGCGTGCGGCACAGCTCGAGCAGCCGGTCGACCCGGTCGCCGATGGCAAGCAGTGTTTGCTCGTGCGCGGACATGGCGGCAAATATAGCATCAAGGTTTGCGTGGAAGAGAGGTGATTTCCGGGCGCAAAAAACGCCGGTCGACAGCCCTTTGCCGGCATCGGGAAAGCGGGCAGGGACGGCCTTCCGGACAGCCGTCGGTGCCGCCCTGGCGCGATCGATCCTCAGCGCGTCTCGCCCAGCGCGATCCGCCGCCGGATCGCGCGCTCGCGCAGGAAGGTCAGGCACTGGTCGGCCGAGAGCGGCGAGGACAGCCAGTGGCCCTGGATCTCGTCGCAGCCCTGCTCGCGCAGGTATTCGACCTGCTCGGCGCTCTCGACGCCCTCGGCAACGACGTTGAGCCCGAGCGAATGCGCCATCGTGATCACGGTGGCCGTGATCGCCTCGTCGTCGGGATCGGTCGTGATGTCTCCGACGAACTCCTTGTCGATCTTCAACGTGTCGATCGGCAGGCGCTTGAGATAGCTCAGCGAGGAATAGCCCGTTCCGAAGTCGTCGATCGCCAGCGTGACGCCGACGGCCTTGAGCTGGCGCAGCGTCGTGATCGACTGCTCGGCGTTCGCCATGACCATGCTCTCGGTCAGCTCCAGCTCGAGCTGGTTCGGCGCGATGTCGTGCTCGGCGAGGATGTCGCAGAGCCGCTGCGTCAGCTCTCCGCGCAGGAGCTGCAGCACCGACACGTTCACCGACATCGTCACGTCCCTCACGCCCGCGTCGCGCCAGCGCGCGAGCTGCGCGCAGGACTGGCTCACGACCCAGTCGCCGATCTCGATGATCATGCCCGTTTCCTCGGCGATCGGGATGAACGAGGTCGGCGGCACGTTGCCGAGATCCTCGCTGCGCCAGCGGAGCAGTGCCTCGACCCCGGTCACGCGCTCGTCGAGCAGCGACAGCTTCGGCTGGAACACGAGCGTGAATTCGTTGCGCTCCAGCGCCTTGCGCAGCGCCGCGACCGTCGTCGCGCGCAGCCGCGCGGCCGCGTCCATGGCCTCGGTATAGACCATGTAGGTGCGCCGCCCGCGCTCCTTCGCCTGGTACATCGCGGTATCGGCGAACTTCAGCAGGTCGGTCGGCACTTGGCCGTGGTCGGGATAGAAGCTGATGCCGATCGACGGCGAGATCACGACTTCCTGGCCGTTGTCGAGCTCGAGCGGCTGATCGAAGGCCGCGATGATCTTCTGCGCGATGTGCTCGGCCTCGAGGTTGCCGGCGACATCCTCGAGCACCACCGTGAACTCGTCGCCGCCGAGCCGCGCCACCGTGTCGCCTTCGCGCACGACGTGCCGCAGCCGGCTGCCGGCGGCTTTCAGCATGCGGTCGCCGGCGGCGTGGCCCATCGAGTCGTTGACGTGTTTGAAGCGGTCGAGATCGAGGAACAGGACGGCTACCTTCCGGTTGCTGCGGCGCGCGCGGATGATCGCGTGGCCGAGGCGCTCGGACAGCAGTGTGCGGTTCGGCAGGCCGGTCAGCGTGTCGTAGTTGGCGAGATAGCGCAGCTCCTGCTCGGCGCGCTTGCGGTCCGTGATGTCGTTCAGCACGCCGACGAAGTGCGTGCGCGCACCGGACGCGTCGCGCACTTCGGTGAGTTCGAGCCAGCACAGGAATTCCTCGTTGTCCTTGCGCCGCTGCCAGAGCTCGCCGCGCCAGTGCCCGTTGCGCACCAGCGCCTCCCGCATCGCGAGGTAGTGCTCCGGCGGATGCTGCGAGCAGTTGAGGATCGAGGCGACGCGGCCGATGACCTCGTGCTCGCGCCAGCCGGTCATGCGCGTGAAGGCGGGATTCACCGACACGAAGCGGAATTCGAGATCGGTGACGGTGAGCGCCTCGGTCATGCTGCGGATGACCTCCTGCGCGATGCGGTGCTCGCGATCGGCGGCCCGCGTCGCCATGATGTTGCGCGCGGTGCCGCACATGCGCAGCGGCTGGCCTTTCTCGTCGCGCTCGACGATGCGCGCGCGCGCCAGCACCCACACCCAGTCGCCGCGCCGCGAGCGCAGGCGGTGCTCGGATTCCAGCGTCTCGGTGAGGCCCGCGATGTGCTCGTCGATGCGCTGGCGAACGGCCGGCAGGTCGTCGGGGTGAACGTTCTCGCTGATCCACGCCTGCGCTGCGATCGGCTGGCCTTCGTGCGGGTTGCGCAGAAGCTCTCCGAGGCCGGTGATATGAAGCGTGTCGTTCTTCATGTCCCAGTCCCAGAACTCGTCGCCCGAGCCCCACAGCGCGAGACGCAGACGATCCTCCCGTTCGCGCAGGTCGCGATGGTGACGCGCGATCTCGGCGCGGCGCTTGTGCAGCGCGCGCCAGCACAAGGCCGCCACCGCCAGCGCTGCCAGCAGATAGAGCAGCTTCGCTTCGGTGCCCGCCCACCACGGCGGCGTCACCACCAGCGCGAGCGAGGCCGGCGTCTCGTTCCAGTAGCCGTCGTGGTTGGCCGCCCTGACGCGGAACACGTAGCGGCCGGGATCGAGATTGGTGTACGTCGCCTCGTGGCGGGTGCCGGCGTCGATCCAGCGCTCGTCGAAGTTCTGCAGCTGGTACTGGAAGCGGTTGCGCCCCGGCGCGGCGAAATCGAGCGCGGCGAACTCGAAGCGCACGATGCGGTCCGCCTGCGCCATGCGCACGCCGTAGGAACCGGGTACGTGCAGGCGCGTGTTGCCGACGAAGACGTCGGTGAACACGACCGGCGCCGGGAACCGGCTGGCGACGATCGCCTGCGGCGCGAACAGCGTCAGGCCGTCGGCAGCGCCGAAGGCGATGCGGCCGTCGCGCAGCAGGGCGGAGGCGCCGCTGTTGAATTCGGTGCTTTCGAGGCCGTCGGAGACGTCGAAGGTGCGGAACGTCTCGGTGCTGCGATCGAACGCGGCGAGGCCGCGGTTCGTGCTGAGCCAGAGCCGTCCCATCGCGTCTTCGCTGATCGCGTAGATCGTGCCGTTCGGCAGACCGTCGCGCGAGAGCCAGCGCGTGAAGCGCATGCGGCCGCCGTCCATGCCGTCGACGCGGTTGAGGCCTGCCTGCGTGCCGACCCAGATCGTGCCGTCGGCGCTCTCGTGGATCGTGCGCACGATGTTGCCCGCGAGCGAGCGGGGATCGGCCGGATCCTGCCGGAACACGTGCACGGCGCCGTCGGTGTCGATCATGTCCAGGCCGTTCAGCGTGCCGGCCCAGATGCGCCCGCTCGCGTCCTGGTGCAGCACGAGCACCGTGTTGCTGCTGAGCCGCGGCGTGCCGGTGTCGGCGCGCAGCACCTGCCAGCGGTCGGCCGGCGCGTCGTAGCGCGCGAGGCCGTTGAACGCCGTGCCGAGCCAGAGCCGCCCGTCGCGCGCCGACAGGATGCTGCGCACGTCGGCATCTTCGAGCCCGCTGCCGTCGTCCTGGCCGAGCGGCAGCACCGTCGCCGTGCGCTGGCGCGGATCGAAGAGAGCGATGCCGCGATCGGTCGCGACCCAGAGCCGGCCCTGTCCCGTCCCGGCGAGCGCGGTGACGCGCAACTCGGGCGCTTTCGTGTCGGGCGCGGGCGAAACCTTGCGGCCCGGCACGATGACGCGGAGGTCCGGGTGCTTCGCAGGTGCGACCGCGAACGCGTGCGCGAGGACGTCGCCGTACTGTTCGAACCGGTTCGTCGCCGGATCGTAGCGCTTGAGACCGCTGCCGTCGGTGCCGAGCCAGATGCCGCCCTCGGCGTCCTCGAAGATGGCGTGCACGTCGTTCGCGGCGCGCATGTCCCGTGCGGGATCGCGGTCGACGATGTGCTGGAAACTCGAACCCGCCGTGTCCGTGCGCGCGAGGCCGCGCTCGCTGGTGCCGATCCACAGAAGGCCCGAGCGGTCGGCGAGGAGGCTCGTGATCAGCGTGTCCGGCAGCGAGCCGGGAAGATCCGGTTCCGGCCGCAGCCACACGTCCTCGGCGTGTTCCGGATCGAACGCGACGAGCCCTTCGTGCGGAATCGCGAGCCAGAGACGACCGCGCGCATCCTCGGCGAGTGCGCCCACGGTATAGCTGCCCTGCGCGGGCCAGATGCGGCGCGCCGCACCGCTCGGCTCGACGAGGTAGAGGCCATCGTAGCTGCCGGTGTAGAGCCGCTGCGCGTGATCGATGAGCAGGGCGGAGACGTCGTCCAGCACATCCGCGCCGACGCGCTCGATCACATCGCCCTGCGCCGGCAGGCGGAACAGGCCTGCCGAGCTCGCGATCCAGAGCGTGCCGTCCTCGCCGCGCGCAAGCTGGCGCACGCGCGGCGCACGGCCCTCGGCACGCGGCCACGAGGGCACGGGCTCGATGCGCGTGCCCGCGGCGTCCGCGTGTGCGAGCCCGGCGTCAGTGCCGATCCAGAATCCGCGGCCAGGATCAGCTGCGAGCGCGCGCACGTTCGCGAGCTCAGGTGGTGCGTCCATCGCGATCGGCACGCGTTCGATCGCGCCCGTCGCGGTGTCGAGCCGCTCGACGCCGTTGCCGGCGGTGCCGATCCAGATGATGCCGTCGGGCCCCTCCGCCAACGCCGACACCGGCTCGCTGCGCGCGGCGGCCGAGTCGTCGCCGGCCGGCTCGAACGAGCGGAACGCATAGCCGTCGTAACGCTGGACGCCGGCCTGGGTGCCGACCCACAGGTACCCCGTGCGATCCTGCAGGAGCACGCTGACGGCATCGTGGGCGAGGCCCTCCGCGCTGCCGATCGGCTGGAAGTGGAAGTCCCGCCGCAGCGCCTCGGCGCCCGCCGGGGCAGCGGACCCGAAGGTCAGCAGCACCGCAAGACACGGGCCGATGTGCAGGCGCAGCAACGATGATCGCAACCGGAAATCCCTCATCGGCGCGAGTTTCCATCTCCCCCGAAGCCGGGAGTGTAGGCAATCGACAGCAGCGACGCCACGCCGCGGCGGGCGGGCGTCGACGGCCTGGACATCGGGAAAGCAGCACGCCGGCAGCAGCATGACGGCCGCGGGCCGCCCTCGGAGCGCGGCGACGGATCGCGGCGTCACGAACGATTGCTACAATTGCAGCATGACACCGACGCCGCTGACTCATGCCGAGCTCGCGCGCGCGCTCGAGACGCTGCGCCTCGGCGTCGGCGCGAGCGACCTGCACGGATCGCTCACCGGTTATCTTTGCGCCGGTGGCAGCGCCGGAGCGGACGAATGGCCTGCCGCGCTCGAGATCGAGCCCGATGCCGACACGCTGCGCCACGAGGCACTGCGGCGCCTTTACCGCGATTGCCGCGCGCAGCTCGAGGATCCCGATCTCGGCTTCGAGCCGCTGCTGCCTGACCCCGACGCTCCGGTCGAGCGCCGCGCCGACGCACTGGTCGAATGGTGCCGAGGCTTTCTCGGGGGCGTCGGGCTTTCCGGCTCGACGACGCAGGATCTCTCGGCCGATGCCAGCGAAGTGCTTGCCGATCTCGCACGCATCGCCGCGTCGCGCTTCGAGTACGACGACGCGGAAGAAGACGAGAGCGCGCTCAGCGAAGTGCTGGAGTTCGTGCGCGTCGGCGTGCTGCTGCTGCACACCGAGCTGACACGCCCGCGCGGCTTCTCGCGCCCGTCAGTGCACTGACGCCGATGATCGACACAAGGGAGTATGCGCGTCGCCGCCGTCAGCTGATGCGCATGGCAGGCCGTGACGCGATCGTGATCGTGCCCGCCGCGCCCGAGCGCGTGCGCAGCAACGATTCCCACTATCCGTACCGGCAGGACAGCGACTTCCACTATCTCAGCGGCTTTCCCGAGCCCGGCGCGGTGCTCGCGCTGATCCACGGGCGTGCGCAGGGCGAGACGATCCTGTTCTGTCGCGAGCGCGATCCCGAGCGCGAGCGCTGGGACGGCGCGCGCGCCGGCACCGAAGGCGCGGTGAAGGATTACGGCTTCGACGACGCGTTCCCGATCGACGACATCGACGACATCCTGCCCGGCATGATCGAGGGCCGCACGCGCGTCTACTATCACTTCGGGCACGATCCCGAGTTCGATCTCAAGCTGATCGGCTGGGTCAACCGCGTGCGCGCCGACGCGCGCAAGGGCGCCGTGCCGCCGCACGAGTTCGTCGCGCTGTCGCATCTCCTGCACGACCTGCGCCTGTACAAGTCGCGCAGCGAGCTGCGCCTCATGAAGAAGTCGGCGAAGATCGCGGCGGCGGCGCACGTCCGCGCGATGCGCGCGACGCGGCCCGGCATGAACGAGCACGAGATCGAAGCCGAGCTCCTGCATGAGTTCCGCCGCCACGGCGCGGTGCCGAGCTACGAGCCGATCGTCGGCGGCGGCGCGAACGCCTGCGTGCTGCACTATCGCGCGAACGACGCGCCGCTGCGCGACGGTGATCTGCTCCTGATCGACGCCGGCGCGGAGTACGCGTGCTACGCGTCCGACATCACGCGCACGTTTCCGGTCAACGGCCGGTTCTCGCCCGAGCAGCGCGCGCTGTACGACATCGTGCTCGCGGCACAGGCCGCCGCGATCGACGAGGTGCGGCCGGGTCGCCCGTTCGACGCGTACCACGAAGCCGCCGTCCGCGTGATTACGCGCGGGCTGATCCGGCTTGGCCTGCTCGAAGGCAGCCTCGAGAAGAACCTGCGCGAGCACGCGTACCGCAGGTTCTACATGCACAAGACCGGGCATTGGCTCGGGCTCGACGTGCATGACGTCGGCGATTATCGCGTCGACGGCGAGTTCCGGCTGCTCGAGCCCGGCATGGTGGTCACCGTCGAGCCCGGCATCTATATCGCGCCGGATCTCAAGAAAGTGCCCGCGCGCTGGCGCGGCATCGGCATCCGCATCGAAGACGACGTGGTGGTCACCCGCGGCGATCCCGAGATCCTGACGAACGCGGTGCCGCGCGATCCCGACGCGATAGAGGCCTTGATGGCATCCGCTCGATGAGCCTTGCGCACGCGCTGAGCGCAAGCAGTGCGACGCCGATGGCCCCCGCGGCAGGCACGCGGATCAGCGTGCGCTGCACGGTCGGCAGGTCGAAGTCGCTGCCGATCTCGCGCACGACGAGTCAGCCCACCATGGCGAGGAACGCCAGCGGCACGACGATGCGCAGGCGCGAACGCCAGGGATGCGAGGCGGCCGCGGTTCTGTCGGCACGCGGGCTCGTCATGGCGGCGCGATTCTAAGCGGCGCGGAAACGAAAACACCGTCACCGCAGGGCGCGGAGCAGCGGATGACGCGCTGCGGCCGTTTGCCGCCCGCGCGGCCTGTCAGGGGACTACACTATGCCGTGCGGCGATTCGTCGCCGCTTGGCGATGACGATCGAGCCGCTGCAGGCTCGTGACTGCGCCGGCCGACCGGAAAGGGCGTGCAGCATGTCGGAAGCCGAGTTCCTTTCGCGCATCCAGTTCGGATTCGTCATCTCGTTCCATATCCTGTTCCCGGCCTTCACGATCGGCCTCGCCTGGTGGCTCGCGTTTCTCGAAGCGCTGTGGCTGAAGAAGCGCGAGGACCGCATCCGCGATCTCTACTTCTTCTGGCTGCGCATCTTCGCGGTCTCGTTCGGCATGGGCGTCGTGTCCGGCATCGTGATGAGCTTCCAGTTCGGCACGAACTGGTCGAAGTTCTCGATCGTGGCCGGCAACGTAATCGGGCCGCTGCTCAACTACGAAGTGCTGACGGCGTTCTTCCTCGAGGCGACCTTCCTCGGCGTCATGCTGTTCGGCTGGAAGAAGGTCAGCGACCGCATGCACTTCCTGGCCACGGCGATGGTCGCGATCGGCACGCTGATCTCGACGTTCTGGATCATCGCGGCGAACAGCTGGATGCAGACGCCGCAGGGCCACGAGGTCCGCGACGGTATTTTCGTGCCGGTCGACTGGTGGGCGGTGATCTTCAATCCGTCGTTCTTCTACCGCCTGCCGCACATGGTGCTCGCCGCGTTCCTGACCACGGCGACGGTGGTCGGCGGCGTCGCGGCGTACTATCTCCTGCGCGGCGAGCACGTCGAGAAGGCGAAGCTCATGCTGCGCTGCTCGCTCGCGTTCGTCGCGATCACGACGCCGGTGCAGATCCTGTTCGGCGACATGCACGGCCTCAACGTGCGCGACTACCAGCCCGCCAAGCTCGCCGCGATCGAGGCGCGCTGGGACACCGAGCGCTCCGTGCCCCTGACTCTGTTCGCGATTCCCGATGAGGAAGCCGAGACGAATCGCTATGCCATCGACGTGCCGCACCTCGGCAGCCTGATCCTGACGCACGAGTGGAACGGCGAGGTGAAGGGCCTCAAGGATTTTCCGGCCGACCAGCGCCCGCCGGTAGCTCCGGTGTTCTTCGCGTTCCGCGTCATGGTCGGCATCGGAATCCTGATGCTGGCGATGGCCATCGCCGGGCTCGTGCTGTGGCGGCGCGGCACATTGTTCTCGTCGCGCTGGTACCTGCGCTGCTGCGTGTGGATGGCGCCGGCAGGATTCGTCGCCGTCCTCTGCGGCTGGTACACCGCCGAGATCGGCCGGCAGCCCTGGATCGTCTACGGCCTGATGCGCACGGCCGACGGTTTCAGCGGCGTCGGGCTCGGCAGCGTCGTCGCGTCGCTGGTCACGTTCGTCGTCGTCTACGCGATCGTGTTCGGATTCGGCACGTGGTATCTCGTCAAGCTCGTGCGCACCGGGCCGGTCGCCGCGCCGCCACGCGGCACGATCGCGCAGACGCCGGCGCGCCCGATCTCCGCTGCGGAGCGCAGTGGGGCCGCGTCATGACCGTCGAAACCGTGCTGCCTGTCGTCTGGTTCTTCATCATCGGCTTCGCCGTCATCATGTACGTGCTGCTCGACGGCTTCGTGCTCGGCATCGGCATCCTGACGCCGTTCGCCGACGACGAGCACCAGCGCGACCTCATGATGAACACGGCCGCGCCGATCTGGGACGGCAACGAAACCTGGCTCGTGCTCGGCGGCGCCGGGCTGCTGGCCGCGTTTCCGCGCGCGTACGCGGTGGTGCTGTCGACACTGTATCTGCCGGTGCTGCTGATGCTGATCGCACTGATCTTCCGCGGCGTCGCGTTCGAGTTCCGCTTCAAGGCGGAGAGCTCGCGCTGGCTCTGGGGCATTGCGTTCACGGCGGGCTCGATGATCACCGCGTTCGCGCAGGGCGTGATCCTCGGCGCGATCGTGGAGGGCATGCCGCTCAAGGGCGGCAAGTATCTCGATGGCGCGTTTGCCTGGTTCAGCCCGTTCTCGATGCTGACCGGCATCGCGGTCGTGTTCGGCTACGCGCTGCTTGGGGCGACCTGGATCGTGCTGAAGACCGACGGCCGCGTGCAGCGCATCGCGTTCGATCTCACGCGGCCGCTGATGCTGGCGGTGATCGCATTCATGCTGCTGGTCAGCGCGTGGCTGCCGTTCCTCGATCCCGCATTGCGCCAGCGCTGGTTCACGTGGCCGAACCTGCTCTACCTTTCACCGGTGCCGGTGTTGACAGCACTGAACGCCGCGCTGCTCTGGCGCGCCGTGCTGAAGAATCGGGAGCTCGCACCGTTCGTGCTTTCGCTATGTTTCTTCGGGCTCGGTTTCATCGGCCTCGTCGCCGGTCTCTGGCCGAACATCGTGCCGCCGAACCTCAGCATCTGGGACGCCGCCGCGGCGCCGAGCGCGCAGGGATTCGTGCTGGTGGGCGCGCTGATCATGATCCCGGCCGTGCTCGGCTACACGTTCTATTCGTATCGCGTGTTTCGCGGGAAGGTGACGGCGGAGGCGGGGTACCACTGACTGCGGATGACATAGTGGGCGGAAGCCCACCTTTGTGTCGCCTCTTCGGACAGCGGGAGTACGCAGCGCCGCGGGTGAGGAAGTCTCATGGCGGCGCTACGGCCCGCCCGCCGGGCCCTCTCCCACAGGCGGGAGAGGCCCCGATGCAGTCCTACGGATTGTCGAAGCCGTCGATGAAGATCGCATCGGCCGCGCTCATGCACATGCCGGGCACCTGCGCATGCGTGAGCGCGATGTCGTCCACGAACCAGCCCTCGCCCGTCTGCGCCTGGTCGGTGCGGTAGAGCCAGCGCAGCTGCACGGTCTCGCCCGCGTGCGCGGAGAGATCCACGTCATACGACGTCCAGTCGAGATGATTCATGCCGGTGAACGCGCCGTCGCCCTGAGCGACGCCGCAGAGCGTGCCGCCGTTGGTGATCGTGCCGGGATAGCCGCCGACGGGCGTCACCCTCGACCAGTTCGTGCCGCCGTCGGTGGAAATCTCGATCACGCCGCCGTCCCAGCCTTGCTCAATGTCCCACGCGCTCCAGAACGACAGGGTCGACGACTCGCCGGCCGTGAGATCGAGCGGCGGCGTCGTCAGCGTGATGCAGAGATTGTTGGCAGCGATGGACCAGAAGCTCTGCGCGCCGGCGTGGAAGAGCTCGCTGGAGATGTGCCAGCCGGCGTGCTCGACTTCGTCCGGAATGCGCACGCCGCCGGCACCGGCCGTGCCGCTCGTGTCGAGCAGCGGATCGCCAGGCTCGGCGCCTGTCGCGAACGTGCCATCCGCGAGCGGCCCGCTCGGCGTGGCGGCGAGGCGGACGAGATTGTCGTCCTCGGCGTGATTGACGCCGTCGACCGCGCGTACGACGTAGTAGTACGTCGTGCGGCCGGAGGCGCTGAGGTCCGCGAACATCGTGTCAAACCAGTCGGAGAGGATCCGGGTGTCGTCACCGGGGATGAAGTCCGGATCTTCGGAGCGATAGACCGAATAGGTGGTCGCGCTGCCGCAGGCAGGGCTCGCCGCGTTCCAGGCGAGATCGACGTGGCACTGCGACGTGCCTGCGTTTTCCGCGCTCTGGATGCCCGCGAAGAGCGGCGCCGCCGTGCACTCGCCGGTCGTCTCCGCCTCGACGCACTCCGAGGCCTCGGACGCGCAGAAGCCGGTCTCGTCGACTGCGATCACGCGGTAGCCGTATGTCACCTGGCCCGATGCGCTCGTGTCCGGATACACGGCATCGGCAAGCTGATCAGCGATCGTGCGGAACGTTCCGCTGCAGCTTCCCTGCGCGCGTTCGACGCGGTAGGTCGTGCCATCGGCCCCGGCGCTCCAGGCGAGATCGATGCGGTTGTCGCCGTTCGGCACCGCGGTGAGCCCGGCCGGGGTCACCGGCGCCGTGCAGATGTGCGGCTCCAGCACGAAGAAGCCTTCGTCGATGCTGGTCGCGATCACCATGCCGCTCGGGAACAGGAAATTGTTCCAGTTGCCGTTGAAGTTCTTGGTGTCGCTGTTCGGATAGAGATCAAAAAATGCAACCTCAGTCATCTCGGCAGCCGAAAGGTTATCGATGCGCAGGATGCGCAAGCCGGCCTCATAGTTCGACTCGAACACGTACTGCCCGTGTACGTAGAGGTTGTGATCGATGACCGACAGCGGGTGCTGGTGGTAGCCGACCAGGGCGGGCGCATGGAGATCCGACACGTCGAACACGTAGGTGCGCGCGTTATGGCCGTGATCCTCCTCGTCGAGCTCGTCGTTGACGAGGAAGTAGCGGTGATCGTCGGTTAGCCAGCCCTGGTGCGTGAACGCGCTGCCCGTGTACGGAATGATCGACAGCGACTGCAGCGCGTTCTTGTCGTTGGCGTCGACGATCGCGAGATGGCCGCTCCAGCCGTCCGAGTTGAAGCAGATCTCGTGGCCGTCGTAGGCGGTATCGGGTCCGTGATAGACGAAGCACTGCGCTTCGTGCGTATAGCCGTCCGTGTTGACGCAGGCGGCGAGCGTGGGCTGCGTCGGGTCGGTGTGGATGTCGAGCAGCTGCAGGCCGCCGGCTTCCGAATCGCCCGGGCAGAAATGATCGCCGCCGGCGACGCCGAGATAGCCGGTTTCGGTGTTGACCGAGAGCGTGTGGCTGCTACCGAACCCGCTGTAGTGGCCGTCGCCTTCCTTCGGAAAATCCTGCGGCGTGGTGAGGCCGCGCAGGCGCGTGAGATCGAACACCTGCAGGCCGTGGCCGGGATTGTTGTCGCTGCCGACATAGGCATAGTTCTGATAGACGCGCACGTCACGCCACAGCGAGTCGTCCGCGTAGGTCAGCAGCTTGCCGACATAGACGGGGTGCGTGGGGTCGGGTGTCAGCCGGTAGAACACGACGCCGTCATCGGCGCCGATCAGCGCGTATTCGTCGCCGTTGTCGGGATCGACCCAGCCCCAGAGGCTGTTGGTGAGGCCGGAGCCGAACTCCGACTTCGGGACGAAGGCGAGCAGGTCGATGTTCGAGCACGGATAAATGTCCGCCATGCCGTCGATGCATTCCGTCGCGTGTTGGGGTGCGCGCGGCGCATCGTGAGGGTGTGCGGAACGCGCCGCGAGCTGCGCGCGCATCAGCGATGTGAGGCCGCCGGTGTCGCGCGGTGCGGCGGAGACAGCAAAGACGATGGCCGAGCCGGCCAGCGCGGCGAGGGCCGAGAGAATCCCTGAACGCATGTCGCTCTCCCCAGAGTAGCGGCGATGGAAAGCGGGATTCTAGTGGAAGATAGAAGAAGCCACGCCCCGGAATGCCGCCAGCTGTACTCATTTGTAATCCGGCGCGCCGGGCCGCATGAGAGCGCTTCGAATGCCGGAGCGGCGTGTCCTCACGGGCGTGTTCCCGCGAGCGGGAGCGGGAAACGCTAAAGCGACGTCCTCAGCCCGTCATCGCGAACGCGTCCCGCGTCAGGTTCTCGGGCTCGCCTTCGGTGCAGACCACGTCGTCCTCGATGCGGATGCCGCCGTATTTGCGGAACGCGTCCACCTTGTCCCAGGCCACGTCCTTCGCGGCGGGTTTCTTCCTGAGCTCGGCGAGCAGCATGTCGATGAAGTAGATCCCCGGCTCGATGGTCGTCACCATGCCGGGCTCGAGCGTGCGCGTCAGGCGCAGATACGGATGGCCGGGCGGCTTCGGGATCGCGCCGCCGCTTTCGCTCTTCTGGAATCCGGCAACATCGTGCACCTGCAGCCCGATGCCGTGGCCGAGCCCGTGCGGAAAGAACGCCGAGGAGACTCCGGATTCCACCGCGCTTGCCGCGCTCATGCGGATGAAGCCCTGATCGTGCAGGATGCCCGCGAGCACGTGATGCGCGTGGATGTGCAATTCGGGATAGCTCTGGCCCGGGCGCACCTTCGCGCAGAAGCCGCGCTGCGCCGCGTCCACCACCTCGATGAGCGCCGCGAACTCGTCCGCGCCCGCGCCGGCGTACGTGCGCGTGATGTCGCTGGCATAGCCGTGGAAGCTCGCACCCGCATCGATCAGGAACGAGTGCAGGTGCGCCGGCGGCGCGTGGTCCAGATCGCTGTAGTGCAGCACCGCGCCGTGCTCGTTGAGCGCGATGATGTTCGCGTACGGCAGCTCGTTGTCCGTCTGCTTCGCCGCCGCGAGATACGCCATGTGGATGCCGAATTCCGACTCGCCCGCGCGGAACGCAGCCTCGGCGGCGCGGTGCGCGCGCGCGCCGATCTTGCTGGCGACGCGCATCATCGCCAGCTCGTACGGCGTCTTGTACGCGCGGTGATAGTGCATGTGTTCCAGCAGCGTCGACGGATTGTCCGGAATGAACGCGTCCACCGCCGCGTTGTCCTCGCCGACGATCGCGCAGCGCATCGGCTCCTTCGGCAGATGCGGCACCGCCTCCGCGGCCTCGCGGATCACGACGATCTCGAAATGCTCCACCCAGTAGCCCGCCGGCGCTTCCGGGACGACGTGCCAGTAGTCGCGCGGCTGGAGATAGATGAGCTTGGGCTTCTTGCCCGGCGTGTAGACCAGCCACGAACCCGGCGCCTTCGTCACCGGCAGCCAGTGCCTGAACCACGGATTCGCGACGAACGGATACGGGTTGTCGTCGAGAAACGCGATGCGGGGCTGCCCCGCTGCGATGACGAGGTGATCGCGCCCCGCGCGCGCGAGCGCGGCGTCCGCGCGCGACTTCAGCGTGGCGAGGTGATCGGCGTAGAGCGGGTGGAGGTCGGGGTGGGCGGTGTCCATGGACGCGATTGTGCCACGAGCACACGAAATCGGCTGTCGCCGTCCGGCAGTGATCGCCCGCGTGCGGCGCGGCGGCGAGCCGAGCACCGAGTCGAGGAGAGCGCCAACTAGGCGAACGCGCTTCGAACGGCATGGCCCAACTCCGTCGCGCCGCCGTTCGTTTCCGATCTGCGCCACCGCAACGTGTTCTATCGACGTGACACGGCTGCCACCATGCCCTCCGCTCCGACGGGCGTTCTGGCACAGGTGGGCAGCACCGGAAGCGGCCTACGATCGCCTATGCTTTTTGGTGTAGGTCCATGAAACGAATGCAGGTGATTTTCTGCGGCGCGTTGGCGTGCGTGGCGACATGCCACGCGGCACCGGCGGTCCATCCCGATGTCCACATCGAGGATGTCAACCGGTTCTACGCCGTTTACGACGCGGCGGGCGGCCATCCGAGTGCCGAAGCGCTGCAGCGCGACTACCTAGACAAGGGCTCACAGGGCCTGCACCGGCTTGCCGCGATCCGTCGCGTGACCGGCGAGGCGATCGCTGCGAATCTCGCCAAGCGTCCGCGGATGTATGCCGATGCAAGGCGCTGCATGGATGTGCTGCCGCGGGTGCGGGCGCGCGTCGCGGCCGATCTCGCGAAGCTCGGCGAGCTCTATCCCGAGGCCACGTTTCTGCCGGTGACGATCGCGGTCGGCCGCGGCAAGCCGGTCGGCGCGACCGATCGCACGGGCGTCATGATCGGGCTCGAAGCGCTCTGCGCGGTGTCCTGGATGCAGCCGGACGTCGAGGATCGCTTCGTGTTCGTGATCGCGCACGAATATGCGCACGTGCAGCAGGCAATCGCCGCGCCGGTTTTCTACGACAGGGAGAAGCCGACCGTGCTCGAGGCATCGCTGGTCGAAGGTGCGGCCGAGTTCGTCGGCGAGATGATCTCCGGTGGCATCGCCTATCCCGGATTCAAGTGGCGCGAGCAGGGACGCGAGAAGGAGATCGAGACGGCGTTCGTCGCCGACGAGGACAAGACCGATCTTTCGGCGTGGCTCTACAACGGCTCGATGACGAAGCCGGGCGATCTCGGTTACTGGGTCGGCTACCGCATCGTCAAGTCGTACTACACGAAAGCGAAGGACAAGCAGCGTGCGCTGCGCGAGATTCTGGCAATCGACGACGCCGAGGCATTTCTGGCGCGAAGCGGCTGGCGGCCCGGCATCGCGCAACAGCCATAGTGGGCTTCAGCACCGCGACGCCGGAAAGAAAAAGGCGGGCCGGAGCCCGCCCTCTGCTTCCTATGCGCCCTCCACCGGACGCGTCGCCGGCGCGCCCTGCTTCTTGATGAAGAACACCAGGAATTTCGCCGGCGCGGCCGTGCTCGCATTGCGCGAGACGCTGTGCACGTCGGTCGGCCCTTCGTAGAACGTCTCGCCCGCGTGCACCGTGACCTCCTTGCCGCCTTTCACCTGCATGACGACGGCGCCTTCGAGCACGTAGACGAACACGTCAGCGTCGTGGCGGTGCGGCTTGCTGGCACCGCCGGGCGGGTACTCGACGGTGATCATCGAGACTTCCTTCCCGGGCAGGTCGGGCAGGGTCTTGGTCAGCAGCGGTTTCACGTCCGCGGGCGGCGCATCGGCGGAGAACGCAAGCGGTGCGCCGGCGAGCAAGGCGGAAACGGCAAGGATGCCCGGAATCACATTGCGCATGCGGTGCTCCTTCGATGATGGCGTTCGATCAGCTTCGGGTGTCGCGTGCGTCCGCGAACTCGCTTCTCAGCCAGTCGTCCAGCATCCGCTTCTCGTACCGGAGCGGGTCGGTCTCGTTCAGGGTGCCGCGCTGCAGGAACGCCGGATCGCGCAGTTCGCGGCGGCCCTCCTTGATGACGGCGCCGCTCGCGTCGGTCAGCGTGAACGTGAGATCGATGCGCGGCGGATAGATGTTCTTGACGATGCGCACGTCGTCCCACATCGGGCCGCGCCATGGCTCGTACGTGCCGGCGCGCTGCACGTTCGTGAACGTGACTTGCAGACGTTCTCCTTGCGGCAGCACGCGCTCGGCGCGGTGGCCGAGGTGCCGCGCGAGATCGCCCAGCCATTCCTCAGGCGACGGGCGCCCGAGGCCGCCGCCGTAGTTCTGCCGGGCTTCGCTGAAGTCGGCAGGATCGGTCCAGCCGACCTGCACGCGCGAGTCGCCGGCGTGCCGCAGTTCCGTGGCCGTGGCGCTCGAGATCGCGAGCGCGCTCGCAATGAGAAGCATCCGTCGAATGGAAGATTTCAGGATGGCCATGTCGCACCTCCTTTTCGCGATGTTTGTGGTCCCGGCCCGATTTCAAGACGGCGGCACTCGGCGGTTCGTTGCTGAATTCAACGCGAGTCACGGCGGCCAGCGCCGCTTGGTGCCCGTCAGGATCTTGAGCATTTCGCGGCGTGCGAGGGGCAGGCGGCCGAGCGGGCCAAAGACGGAATCGCGCAGCCTTCCGAGCAGCCGGCTTTCCGACTGGAACATAGGCGTGAGCCAGCGGCTGATGGTCTGGTACACCGCGACATGGCGCGCGCGGGCGCGCGCGTAGTGCGCAAGCGCATGCGGTACGTCCGCGTGCGTGCGCAACGCGTGCGCGAGAGCCTCCGCATCGAGCAGCGCCATGTTGACGCCCTGGCCGAGCTGCGGGCTCATGCCGTGTGCGGCGTCGCCGATGAAGACGGTGCGGCCATGCCACGGCCGCTTCATCACGACATCCCGGTAGCGCGCGCGCTTGAGCTGCGTCGCGTCGACGAGCGTGCATGTGCGTTCGGCGAGCTCGGGCCAGAGCGCGGCGACGTCGGCCTGCATCGTCGCGAGGTCGCCGGCGCCGAACGCGTCGATGCGCGCGCCGGCGAGGCTGTAGTAGAACGTGAGCCAGCGGCCGGCGAAATCAGGCCGCGTGCCGACCGGCAGTACGCCGAGCATGCGGCGCGTGCCATCGTAGCGCTGGCGGAGCTCGGCCGCGTGCGGCCAGCCGTCGGCGGGCAGGAGGCACCACATCGCGCCCCAGGGATACACGGGATCGCGGCGTGCGAGGCCGCACGCGCCGCGCAGCGCCGAGCTCGCGCCGTCCGCGGCGACGATGAGGTCGAACGGGCCATGCTCGTGGCCGGCGTCGTCGACCAGCCCGCGGCCTTCCTCGGCGGTGCGTTCGATGCGGATGCCGGTGCGGATCGCGACCGCGTGCACGCACGCCGTGTGCAACAGTGCGAACAGCGCGCCGCGCGTCATGCCGAGACCGAAGCTCTCGCGCGCGTGCTCGGCGTAGCGCATGTCCATGACCATGCGGCCTGCCGCATTCACGCCGTGCAGCCGCTCGATACGTGCGCCGCGCGCGATCACGGCTTCGCGAAGCCCGAGCGCGGCCATGACGCCGAGCCCGGTCGGCTGCAGCAGAAATCCCGCACCGACGGGTTTCAGCTCAGGGCTGCGTTCGAAGACTTCGACGTCATGGCCATCGCACGCGAGGAAGATCGCCGCAGCCTGGCCGGCGGTGCCGTAACCGACGATGGCGATCCTCATCGTGGCCTCCCCTGTGGAGTATGAACTGTACCGGCGAGCACATCATTGCGCGCATTTCGCCTCGCCCGCTGGCGGCAGAGGGCAGCTGGTGCGGGAACCGCGAACGCCGCGAAGGGCGAGACGTGGTGGCCGGCGTCGGACGAACGTGATTGAATGCACACCTGAAGCGGGGGTGCCCGGAAACGCGGGCTGAGAGACACCCTTCGAACCTGATCCGGCTGACACCGGCGTAGGGAAGCTTCGCGGCGCATCCGCCACGCGTCCTGAGCGTCTCCGCTTCGAGCGAATCTCCCGCAGCATCCGCGCATCCTTCGCGCGGAACCACGAACCGCAGGACGCCTTTCGATGAATGCCGTACCCGCTCTGCTCAGGGAAGCCGCCGAGCTTTCCGAAACCGTCACCGGACCGATCCCAGGCTCGCGCAAGATCCACGTGCGCGGCAGCCGCGACGACATCGCCGTGCCGATGCGTGAGATCGCGCTCGACGACACGCCGTCGCTGTTCGGCGCGGAGAAGAACGCGCCTTTCGTCGTCTACGACACCTCGGGGCCGTACACCGATCCCGCGTTCCGTGCCGATCTGGCTTCGGGCCTGCCGGCGCTGCGCGCACGCTGGATCGCCGAGCGCGGCGACACGGAACGGCTCGCCGACTTCACGTCGCCGTTCACGCGCCGTCACGCCGTCGCGCCCGAGCTTGCCGGCGTTCGTTTTCCGGCGCTGCCGAAGCCGCGGCGCGCGAAGGCGGGCGCGAACGTCACCCAGATGCACTACGCGCGGCGCGGCATCGTCACGCCGGAGATGGAGTTCGTCGCGATCCGCGAGAATCAGAAGCTCGATGCGATCCGCGAGGCGCATCTCCTGAAACAGCATCCGGGCCAGTCGTTCGGTGCCTCGCTGCCGAAGACGATCACGCCGGAGTTTGTGCGCGACGAGGTCGCGCGCGGACGCGCGATCATTCCGGCGAACATCAATCATCCCGAATCCGAGCCGATGATCATCGGCCGCAACTTCCTCGTGAAGATCAACGCGAACATCGGCAACTCGGCCGTGACGAGCTCGATCGCCGAGGAAGTGGAGAAGATGGTCTGGGCGATCCGCTGGGGCGCCGACACCGTCATGGACCTTTCCACCGGCAAGCACATCCACGAGACGCGCGAGTGGATCCTGCGCAATTCGCCGGTGCCGATCGGCACGGTGCCGATCTATCAGGCGCTGGAGAAAGTCGGCGGCGTCGCCGAGGACCTCACCTGGGAGCTGTTCCGCGATACGCTGATCGAGCAGGCGGAGCAGGGCGTCGATTACTTCACGATCCACGCGGGCGTGCGCCTGCCATTCGTGCCGCTGACCGCGAAGCGCGTGACCGGCATCGTCTCTCGCGGCGGCTCGATCATGGCGAAGTGGTGCCTTGCGCATCACCGCGAATCGTTCCTCTACGAACGTTTCGAGGAGATCTGCGAGATCATGAAGGCGTACGACGTCGCGTTCTCGCTCGGCGACGGCCTTCGTCCCGGCTCCATCGCCGACGCGAACGACGAGGCGCAGTTCGCCGAGCTCGACACGCTCGGCGAGCTGACGCGGATTGCGTGGAAGCACGACGTGCAGGTCATGATCGAGGGTCCGGGCCACGTGCCGATGCACCTCATCAAGGAAAACATGGAGCGCCAGCTCGAGAAGTGCGCCGAGGCGCCGTTCTACACGCTGGGCCCGCTGACGACCGACATCGCACCCGGCTACGACCACATCACCAGCGCGATCGGCGCCGCGATGATCGGCTGGTTCGGCACGGCGATGCTCTGCTACGTGACGCCGAAGGAGCACCTCGGGCTGCCGGACAAGCAGGACGTCCGCGACGGCATCATCACGTACAAGATCGCCGCGCACGCGGCCGACCTCGCCAAGGGCCACCCGGGTGCGCAGGCGCGCGACAACGCGCTGTCGAAGGCCCGCTTCGAGTTCCGCTGGGAGGATCAGTTCCGCCTCGCGCTCGATCCCGAGAAGGCCAAGGCATTCCATGACGAGACGCTGCCGAAGGAGGCGCACAAGACCGCGCACTTCTGCTCGATGTGTGGTCCGAAGTTCTGCTCGATGAAGATCACGCAGGACGTGCGCGACTACGCGAAGGCGCACGGTGTGGACGAGTCCGCTGCGATCAGCGAGGGCATGGCCAAGAAGGCGGCGGAATTCCGGGCGAAGGGCGGCGAGGTCTATTCGCCGCAGTAGCTGTCGGTTGATTTCTCCATGCATTCGCGCGCTGTCTCCTCTGCCGCGTCGCGGGAGAGGGGACGCCCGTTTCCTGCGGGCCCGAAAAATTGCAGCCCCGTTCATATTCCGGATTTAAGATCGGAGGCCTTCGCCGTGCGCGTCGATCGACGCCTCGCGATGTCGATTCCGCGCTCACCCCTGGATCCGGAGGCAGCATGTCAGCGAAACCGTTTCTCACCGACGTCGAGACCATCCGCAAACGCGCGCGCGAGCACATCCAGCAGGGCGCGGTGACGCAGGGTTACAAGGCCGATCGCGAGACCGTCATCAAGCTTCTGAACGACGCGCTCGCGACCGAAATCGTCTGCACCCTGCGCTACAAGTACCACTACTACATGGCTTCGGGCATCCACGCCAAGACCGTCGCGGCCGAGTTCGCCGAGCATGCCACGGACGAGCAGGAGCACGCCGACCGCATCGCCGAGCGCATCACGCAGCTCGACGGCAAGCCGAATCTCGATCCCGAGGGGCTGCTGTCGCGCAGCCACGCGCAGTACGTCGAAGGCTCCAGCCTCGTCGAGATGATCGAGGAGGACCTCGTCGCCGAGCGCATCGCCATCGACAGCTACCGCGAGATCGCGCAGTACCTCGGGGACGACGATCCCACCTCCCGGCGCATGATGGAGGAGATCCTCGCCAAGGAAGAGGAACACGCCGAGGACCTCAAGACGATGCTCGAAGACCTCGGCAAGAAGGGCGAACCCGCACCCGGCAAGTACGGCAACGACTGAAGTACGATAGTCCTGCGAACGCCGGCCGCGCCGGCGTGCATTCCATGGCGCCAGGCGCAGGGTGAGGGCAATGCAGGACACCACGGGATCGCCCGCGAAGCCGGGCAGGGGCCGGATAGCGCGGATCGCGGGCATCGTCGTCGCGGTCTATGCGCTGGTCGTGCTGGCACTGATGTGGTGGTGGGATTACGAGCCGCCGCATTTCGACGTCGCCTCGACCGCGCAGGCGCGCGTGGCGGCCAAGAACCAGTCGCTCGTCGCCGGCTCGGTGACGGTCTCGACGCTGATGCGCTGCGCCGAGACGCTGCTGGAAAAGCGCGGCGGCTATCTCAGCAACGACAAGCTGCCGCCCGGCGTGCTGATGGACAATGTGCCGAACTGGGAATTCGGAGCGCTGGTTGCGACGCGCGATCTCTCCGACGCGATGCGCAACGCGTTCAGCCGCTCGCAGACGCAGTCGACCGAGGACGTCGATCTCCGGGAAGCGGCACCGCTGTTCAATTCGCCGAACGATCGCTGGCTGCTGCCGAGCTCGGAGCGCCAGTACCGCAAGGCGATCGGCTACGTGGACCGTTACCTCACGCGATTGGCCGACAGCGACCTCCACGACGCCCAGTTTTTCGCGCGCGCCGACAATCTTGCCGACTACCTCGGCACGGTCTCGACACGGCTCGGATCGCTCTCGCAGCGGCTTTCCGCCAGCGTCGGCCAGGAACGCATCGACACCGATCTCGCGGGCGACCCGAACGCGCAGCAGTCGACGCCCGCCGCGAGCCCGCGCGTCGTCCGGACGCCATGGACCGAGATCGACGACAACTTCTACGAGGCGCGCGGCTACACATGGGCGCTGCGCGAGCAGCTCGAGGCGATCCGCATCGACTTCGCGCCGGTGCTGCGCGACAAGAACGCGATGGTGAGCCTGGACCAGGTGATCCGCGAGTTGCGCGAGTCGCAGGAGCCGCTCGGCAGCCCGATCGTCCTCAACGGCACGCCGTTCGGTTTCTTCGCCAACCACTCGCTGGTGATGGCGAACTACATCTCGCGCGCGAACGCGGCGGTCATCGATCTGCGTGAGCTGCTGCGGCGCGGGTGAGCGTCGTCCATCGCCATGACGGGGACTCACCGTCTTGCTGCGAGCAATGAACGCGGTGCCCGCACCTCGCAGGTGCGCCGGGATGCGTGAAGCTGGCGCAAATCACGCTCCGATGCGAAAGTGTCGCGATCGACGTTTCCTTGCACCGACGTGACCCCGATTGCTTCCACCGCTTCGGCGCCGCCGTGGCGCGCGCTGGTCGAACATCCGCTGTTCCTCGGCTTCCTGCTGCTGGTTCCGGTCGTCTTTCTGTTGCCGCCGCTGCCGATCGACGAGACGCGCTACCTCGCCGTGGCCTGGGAAATGCGCCGGACCGGCGAATTTCTCGTGCCGCATCTCAACGGCGCGTTGTATCCGCAGAAGCCGCCGCTGCTGTTCTGGCTGATCAATGCGGGTTGGCTCGTCACCGGCGTGCACGCGTGGACCGCGCGCGCAATGACGCTCGCGTGCTCGCTCGCGAGCCTGTTCCTGCTGGCGCGGCTGGTGAGCCGCCTGTCGGGCTCCGCCGCCGTGGCGCGCACCGCCGCGGTGCTGCTGCTCGGCATGCTGTATTTCGCCACGTTTGCCAACGCGATCATGTTCGACGTGCTGCTGACGACCTGCGCGCTGCTTGCGCTGCACGGCATCGTCGATCTCGTCGAGGACCGCCCGCGGCGCGGTGTGGCGCTGACCGGCCTCGGCATCGGGCTCGGCATTCTCGCCAAGGGGCCGGTGCTGCTGCTCGACGTCGGCTTCGCGGCGCTGCTCGCGCCGTGGTGGAACCGCGGCATCCCGCGCGGCAACGCACGCTACTTCGGCCTGCTTGTGGCCGCGATCGTTCTCGGCGCCATCATCGCACTGGCTTGGGCGATCCCGGCGGCGCTGCACGGCGGGCCCGAATACGCGCGGGCGATTTTCCTCAGCCAGACGTTTGATCGCATCCAGGGCGTCAAGACCGGCACGCACGCCCAGCCGATCTGGTGGTACGTCGTGTGGCTGCCGGTGATGCTGCTGCCGTGGCCGCTCGCGCTGCGGGCGCGCCTGTCGCCGCTGCGCGACCTCTGGCGCGAGCGCGGCGCACGCCTCGCGCTCGCCTGGGCGCTGCCGACGCTGATCGCGTTCTCGCTGATCGGCGGCAAGCAGGCGCACTACCTGCTGCCGATACTGCCCGGCATCGCGATGCTGCTCGCCATCGCACTCGAGCGATCGGCGTTTGTCATCCGCGTGGGCCTCGCTTCGATCGTGCTCATCGCGATCGGGATCGCGCTGGCGCTCTTGCCGGGCTATGCCGCGACGCGGCCGGACCTCGCGTTCGTTTCGGACACCTGGCCGGCGTGGGGCGCCGGCGTGGCGCTGCTGGGTGTCGTCCTGCTGGTTTTCGCGCGACGCATCCACGAGCCGCTGTGGCCCGCGCTCGGGACGGTGGCGGTCGTGCTGCTCATGAAGCTGGCACTGATCCAGGGCACCGACCCGCGCTACGACGTGCGCGCGGTCGCCGCGGAGGTGCACGACGCGCAGGAGCGCGGCCAGCCGATCGTGCACCTCGGCTGGCACCACGGCGTCTATGAATTCGCCGGTCGCCTGACCCAGCCGCTGCCGACGCTGACGCTCGACGAGCTGCCGGCCTGGGCCGCCGAACATCCGGACGGCCTGGTCATCAGCTTCTACCGGCGCTTCCGCTTCCGCGCCGCGCCGGTGTATTCGCAGCCGTTCCGCGGCGTCGAGGTGTCGATCTGGAACGTGCGCGAAGCGCTGGCTTCGGGTGTCGATCCCACCGTCGAGCATCTTCGCGGCGAGGACGAAGAGGCGAGCGACGAGGATTGACCGGCGCGACCCTCGCGCCTGCGCGGAAGCGTCAGAACGCAGGTTTCTCCGGAGCGGCGACGTAGCGCTCCACGCCGGCGCTGATCTCGCGCTTCGCATCCTCGGCGCCGCGCCAGCCCTCGATCTTGACCCACTTGCCCTTTTCCAGATCCTTGTAGTGCGCGAAGAAATGCGCGATGCGGTCGAGCGTCAGCTCGGGCAGGTCGCGCACTGATTCGACGTCGCGGTAGCCGGGAAACACCTTCGACACCGGCACGGCGACGAGCTTCATGTCCTCGCCGGCTTCGTCGGTCATGTTGAGCATGCCGACCGGGCGGCAGCGGATCACCGAGCCCGGCAGCAACGGCACGGGCATGATCACCAGCACGTCGAGCGGATCGCCGTCGCCGCCGAGCGTGCGCGGCACGTAGCCGTAGTTGCATGGATAGCGCATCGGCGTCGTCAGCACGCGATCGACGAAGATCGCGCCGGTCGCCTTGTCGACCTCGTACTTGACCGGCTCCTCGTTCATCGGAATCTCGATGACGACGTTGATTTCGTTCGGCACGTCGCGGCCGGCGGGGACGCGGTCGAGGGCCATGATGCTTGCTCCTGGGGTCGTACGGATGCGCGCGGCCTGCGGCCGGCGCCTTTCGGGGGGCGCGAAGGATAGTGCAAGTCGTGCTGCGTTGCAGCGTCTGCGTCAGTGGTCGCCGTAGTGGTAGCGGCACGTCGCGATCACGAGATCGTGCGCGTCGGCTTCATAGACGAGACGATGCATGTCATCGATGCGGCGCGACCAGAAGCCCTGCCAGTCCCCGCGCAGCGGTTCCGGCTTGCCCACGCCTTCGAACGGTTCGTGAGCGGCGGCGTTGATCAGCGCGTTGATCCTGCGCAGCATCTTGCGGTCGGCCTGCTGCCACGCGAGATAGTCCGACCACGCATGGTCGGTGAACGCGATCCGACGGGACATCAGCGTTTGCGCCGCGAAGTTTTCGCTCGCGTGCGCCTGGTCTTTGCGACGTGGGGCTGCGCCTCCGGTTCGCGCACCGACAGCGCAGCTTCTTCGGCGTCGGGCAGCGCCCGCGGCCGCGCGCGTCCGGCGCGAGCCTGCGCAATCGATTCATTCAGCCAGCGGGCATTGTCCGGGCTGGCCATCAGGTGCATCGTTTCCTGCCAGCTGTTGTAGGAATCGAGCGACATCAGCACGACGTCATCCGCATCGCGCCGGGTGATGATCGTGATGTCGGCATCGTCGACGACGCGGTCGAGCACTTCCTTGAAGTGCCTGCGCGCATCCGAGAAATTGATCGTCCGCACCGCGGCGCCCTCTTGTACATTTAATGGTACAAGTTAGCGCGAGCCGCGATCCGCGTCAAACGCGCAGGGCGCGCCGCGCCATGCGAAATTTTTCGCGATTTTTCGTGCGGGCACGAAGGCCCGGCTCAGGATTTGAGCGCCGCCTTCAGTTTCTCCACTTCTTCGGGAAACCATTTGCCGTTCTGCTCGAGCACGTCGGCGACGACCTGCTCGGCATCCGCGTTCCGGTGCAGCGCCTTCAGTGCCTTGACGCGGAACGTCGCGACCACGAGCCGGTTCTCGCCATAGGCCTTCTCGGCCGCCTGCTCGAGCAGCGGCAGCGCCTCGGCCGGCTTGTTGCGCTCGACGAGGCTGCGGCCCCAGCGGTAGGGATAGACGTAGTCATCGGGATACGCCGCGATCAGCTTCGGATAGAGCGCGTCGAGCTCGCCGGTGCGTCCGGCGCGGACGAGATAGACGCGGAGGTTGTCGGCGGCGTTGCGATCCTTCCGCAGGTCCTCGCCCAGTTGCTTCCTCACCGCGGCGATCGCGCGGTCGAGCACGGCCGTTTCGGCTTTCGCGTCGCCAATGGCCGCGTACACATCGGCAGTCGCGATGACGCTCGACCGCTGATCGGCGCAGCTCGGCTTCGCAACGAAGATGTTCTCGTCGAGCAGGCGTTCCAGCGCGGGCTTCTGCGCCGTGAGCAGTGCCTTGCGCTCGGCTCCGGGCACCTTCTCGCTCGCTTGGAGCAGATTGTCGACGACGTACGGCCGGTCGCAGCCGATGTCACCGGCGAGCACGCGCTTTGCCGCGGCGACGGCCGCCGCGTCGTCCTTGGCCTTCAGGGCGCGTGCGAGCTCGAGGCGATCGAGCCAGAGCGCGACCGATGCGTCCTTCGCATGCTTCGCGCGCACGTTCTCCGGCAGGCCGGCATACCAGTCGAGGCCCGCCTGGCCTTCCTTGCGCGCTTCGTAGGAGCCGAGCACCGTCGCGATCGCGTCGGCCGAGCCTTCGCGCGCGCTTTTCTTGAGCTCGTCCAGCGTGCGACTGCCGGCGAGAATCCTGTCGACCATCGGATAGAACTTCTCGCGCGGCTGCTCGGCGAGGATGCGGCCGAGCTCGGCGCCGTCTTCGTTGAGCACGACGTAGGCCGGCAGCGCCTTCACCTGCAGCTTTTTCATCCACGCGGCGCCGTCCGGCGAATCGGCGTCGATCTCGGCGACGACCGCGCGTGCCTCGAGCTTCTTCCACTCGGCGCCGTTCAGCACGTGCGTCATCATGAAATAGCACGAGTAGCACCAGGGCGCGCTGAAATCGAGGAAGACCGGCTGGTGCGCCTTCTTCGCCTGCGCAAGCGCGTCGTCGACCGTGGCCGGTGCCTTCGCGATCGCGGCGCCCGACAGCGCGAACGCAAGCAGGGTGAGAGCGAGCTTCATGGTTGCGTGCCTTCGTACGATTCAGGGAAACGTCGACGCCTTCCTTCATGCGGCCTGTACCCCGCAAGACGAGCGGCATGTATCGCAGACGGTCGTGGCGCTGTCCAGAGACGCAAGTCCCGTTCGAAAGAAAAAAGCCCCGCGCGAGGCGGGGCTTTACATCTGAAAAGCGGGAACCGCCTGCGACTTACAACAGGGGAACCAGCAGCAGCGCGACGATGTTGATGATCTTGATCAGCGGATTGACGGCGGGACCCGCCGTGTCCTTGTACGGATCGCCCACGGTGTCGCCGGTGACGGCCGCCTTGTGCGCATCGGAACCCTTGCCACCGAAGTTGCCGTCCTCGATGTACTTCTTCGCGTTGTCCCACGCGCCGCCGCCCGTGGTCATCGAGATCGCGACGAAGAGGCCGGTGACGATCGTGCCGATCAGCACGCCGCCGAGCGCCTGCGCGCCGGCCATCGTGCCGCCGGCGAGATACTTGAAGCCGAACGCGACGATGATCGGCACCAGCACCGGCAGGATCGACGGGATCATCATTTCCTTGATCGCCGCGCGCGTCAGCATGTCCACGGCGCGGGAGTAATCCGGCTTGGTCTTGCCTTCCATGATGCCGGCGATCTCGCGGAACTGGCGGCGCACTTCCTCGACAACGCTGCCGGCGGCGCGGCCGACCGCTTCCATCGCCATCGACGCGAACAGGAACGGAATCAGGCCGCCGATCAGCAAGCCGATGATCACGAGATGGTTCGAGAGATCGAACGTGAAGATCTGGTCCGGATGCTCGACGCCGAGCTTGTGCGTGTAATCGGCGAAAAGGACGAGCGCCGCGAGGCCGGCCGAGCCGATCGCATAGCCCTTCGTGACCGCCTTCGTCGTGTTGCCGACCGCATCGAGCGGATCGGTCACGTTGCGCACGTCCTTGGGCAGCTCGCTCATCTCGGCGATGCCACCCGCGTTGTCGGTGATCGGGCCGTAGGCGTCGAGCGCCACGATCATGCCGGTCATCGAAAGCATCGCAGTCGCCGCGATCGCGATGCCGTAGAGGCCCGCGAGGTGGTACGAACCCCATATCGCCGCGCAGACGACGATGACGGGAAGCGCCGTGGCCTTCATCGAGACGCCGAGGCCGGCGATGATGTTCGTGGCGTGGCCCGTCGTGGACGCCTTGGCGACGTGGCGCACGGGTGAAAACTCGGTGGCCGTGTAGTACTCGGTGATCCAGACCATCGCGCCGGTCAGGACGAGGCCGATCACCGCGCAGCCGAACACGTTCCAGACGCCGTACGTGCTGTTCGCCATGAGCTGCTGCGTCACCGGAATGAAGCCGAGCAGCGCGAGCACGCCGGAGACGATCACGCCTTTGTAGAGCGCGCTCATGATCTTGCCGCCGGATGAGGACTTCACGAAGAACGTGCCGATGATCGAGGCGACGATCGAGACGCCGCCGAGCACGAGCGGGTAGAGCACGCCGTTCGGTCCGGTGTCCGCCGCCATGACGCCGCCGAGCAGCATCGTTGCGATCAGCGTCACCGCGTACGTCTCGAACAGGTCCGCCGCCATGCCCGCGCAGTCGCCGACGTTGTCGCCGACGTTGTCCGCGATCACGGCCGGGTTGCGCGGATCGTCCTCCGGAATGCCGGCTTCGACCTTGCCCACGAGGTCGGCGCCGACGTCGGCGCCCTTCGTGAAGATGCCGCCGCCGAGGCGCGCGAAGATCGAGATCAGCGAGGAGCCGAACGCGAGTCCGACCAGCGCGTGCAGCGCGCCGTCCTGCGTCACGCCGGCGTGGTGCGTCAGCACGATGAAGTAGCCGGCGACGCCGAGGAGCGCGAGGCCGACGACCAGCATGCCGGTGATCGCCCCGCCGCGGAACGCGACGGCGAGCGCGCTGGGAATGCCGCTGCGCGCCGCCTCGGCCGTGCGCACGTTCGCGCGCACCGAGATGTTCATGCCGATATAGCCGGCGAGGCCCGACAGGATCGCGCCGATCGCGAAGCCGATCGCCGTGCTCCAGTCCAGCGCGAGGCCGATGATGATCAGCAGCACGACGCCCACGATCGCGATCGTCGTGTACTGGCGGTTGAGATACGCGCGCGCGCCCTCCTGGATCGCCGCCGCGATCTGCTGCATGCGCTCGTTGCCGGCCGGCTTGGCCAGGACCCAACGGATCGACCAGACGCCGTAGAGAATCGCCAGGACCGCGCATATCAGCGCGATCAGAAGACCGTATTGCTGGAACAGCATCGAACCCTCCCTTGAGACGCAGGAAATTGGCAGACGAATCCGGGGGAAAACCGGGCGAGTATAACGATGCGGCGCGGAAATCGGGCTTGTCGCGTTGCAGCAGCGTCCGCCGGGCATCTCGCCGCCCGGCGTTTCAAGGGTGGTTTCAGCCCACCGACAAGCCCCAGCCCCGCCGGCCAACGCGGTGAGCCGAGGTTCTCGCGGAGAAGGCGGGGGCGAGGGCTATTTGTCCTCGATGCTGTAAACCGGCAGCTTCTTCCCCATCGGGACGTTCCTGAGCCGCACGTACTCGGGTATGCCGTCCCTGCCGTATTTCGGTGGGTCCTCGCCACGGATCAGCGGTTCGAGGTACCGCCGGGCCGCGGCCGTGATGCCGTAGCCGTCCCTGGCGATGAACGAGGGCGGCAGCTTCTTCTCGCGGTTCGCGATCTTCCGGAGTGGCGCCGGCTCGATCTTCCAGCGATACGGCCTGTCGGAGGTGCGCACGATGACCGGCATGACCGCGTTCATGCCCTCAAGCGCGTACTCGACGGCGGCCTTGCCCACCGCATACGCCTGATCCGCATCGACTTTCGAGGCGAGATGCCGCGCCGAGCGCTGCAGGTAATCGGGCAGCGCCCAGTGGTACTTGTAGCCCAGCTTCGCCTTGACCAGCTGTGCGATGACAGGCGCCGCGCCGCCAAGCTGCGCGTGTCCGAACGCATCGCGCGTGCCGGCCTCGGCGAGGAACCGGCCCTCGGCGTTCTTCACGCCCTCCGAAACGACGACAGTGCAATAGCCGACGCGCTCGACAGTCGCCTTCACGCGGGCGAGGAATTTCTCCTCGTCGAAGGTGATCTCCGGGAACAGGATGATGTGCGGCGGCTCGCCGGCCTTGCGCGCGGCGAGCCCGGCCGCGGCGGCGATCCAGCCGGCGTGGCGGCCCATGACCTCGATGACGAACACCTTGGTCGACGACTCGCACATCGATTCGACGTCGAGGCTCGCCTCCTGCACGGACACCGCGGTGTATTTCGCGACCGAGCCGAAGCCGGGGCAGCAGTCGGTGACGGCGAGATCGTTGTCGACGGTCTTCGGCACGCCGATCGTGGCGATCGGATAGCCGAGCGCATTGCCGATCTCGGAGATCTTGAGCGCCGTGTCGGCCGAGTCGTTGCCGCCGTTGTAGAGGAACCAGCGGATGTCGTGCGCCCGGAACACCTCGATGAGGCGCTCGTATTGCGCACGGTCCTGTTCCAGCGACTTCAGCTTGTAGCGGCACGAGCCGAACGCACCGCCGGGGGTGTGGCGTAATGCCGCGATCGCGGCCGGCGTTTCCTTCGCGGTGTCGATCAGGTCCTCGCGCAGCGCGCCGATGATGCCGTTGCGCGCGGCCAGCACGCGCACGCCCTTGCGGCGCGCCGCCTGGATCACGGCGCAGGCGGTCGCATTGATCACTGCGGTCACGCCGCCCGATTGCGCGTAAAGGAGCTTGCCCGTGGCCATGAAATCTCCTTGTTGAGGCGGTTTGACACGTTTCCGGCCAGCCGCTAGCGTTGCCGGAAGTCCATCGTCCTGAAGTCTAGCGTCAGCGGCGCCGCGTGGCCGCATCGGAGCAGCATGCGACTCGTCTTACTCGGCGCGCCCGGCTCGGGCAAGGGCACCCAGGCCGCGATGCTCAAGGCGGAGCTCAAGGTGCCGCACATCTCGACGGGCGACCTGTTGCGCGCGGCCGTCAAGGCCGGCACGCCGCTCGGGCTCAAGGCCAAGGCGGTCATGGAGGCCGGCAAGCTCGTCTCCGACGACATCGTGCTCGCGATGCTCGAGGAGCGCATCACCGAGCCCGACGCCCGCGGCGGTTTCATCCTCGACGGCTATCCGCGCAATCTCGCGCAGTGCGAAGCGCTCGAAGCGCTGCTCGCACGCATCGGGCAGCCGCTCGACATCGCGATCAAGCTGAAGGTGCCGAGCGAGCTGATCGTCGAGCGCATCGCCGGCCGCGCCGCCGCCGAAGGGCGCAAGGACGACACGCCCGAGACCGTGCGCGAACGACTGCGTGTCTATGCCGAGCAGACGGCGCCCGTCGCAGAGCACTTCGCCGGGATCGGCAAGCTCCGCATCGTCGACGGCGTCGGCGAGGTCGATGAAGTCTTCAAGCGCATCCTCGCCGCGCTGCCCGGCGAACTCGCCGGTGCCTGATCGCGCCCGGGCTGCGCGGCCCGGTCTGCCGTGGCGTCGCGCCGAGGCGGGCCTGTTCCGCGCACCGCAGCGTCGGGCAGTATGAGAACGATGCCGCGCCGCACGTCCCCCGCCTCGGAATTCGCGTTGCTCGTGATGGACCTCTGCCACCTCAGGCGCGGTCCCGACGAGATGCCGTACTCGCCGGTGCTGCTCGCGCTTCTGATCGTCGCCGGCGTGCTGCTCGACGTCGTGACGGGCCGCCTGCTCGGCGCAGGCGCCAACGTGCTGCTGCGATCGCTGGTGTCGACCGCGGTCGTGCTGGCGCTCTGCTGGATCGCGCTGCGCATCCGCCGGCTCGAGAACCGCTACGTGCAGACCGCGAGCGCGCTGGTCGCGTGCAGCATCGTGTTCTCGCTGCTGGTGCTGCCACTGGCCTGGCTGTCCGGTCCCGCGCCTGCGACGCCGGCCGAGATGACGCCACGCCACGTGCTGCTCTCCTGGGCCATGCTCGGCCTGATCGTCTGGAACCTCGTCGTGGTCGCGCACATCGTGCGTCGCGCGCTGGAGGCGCCGTTCGGCTTCGGCCTCGCGCTCGCGCTCGCGTGGGCGGTCGCGGCCTGGGCGCTCGGGCAGGCGTTGTTCGATGGCGCGTGAGCGGGCAGGACGCGCGGCGACGGCGGCGCCGGCACCGGCGCTGCCGTAAGCTTCGGCCGACGGACTCTCCGGGCGAAATCCCCTTGAAACTCCACATCCTCGGCATCTGCGGCACGTTCATGGGCGGCATCGCCGCGCTCGCGCGCGAGCTCGGCCACGAGGTCGAAGGCACGGATGCGAACGTCTATCCGCCGATGTCCACGCAGCTCGAGCAGCTCGGCATTACACTGAAGTCCGGCTGGGACGCGCGTCATCTGGAGCCGCCGCCGGATCTCGTCGTCGTCGGCAATGCGCTGTCGCGCGGCAACCCGATGGTCGAGGCGATGCTCGATGCGCGGCTGCGCTACATCTCGGGGCCGCAGTGGCTCGGTGAAGCCGTGCTTGCGGAGCGGCGCGTCATCGCGGTCGCAGGCACGCACGGCAAGACGACGACGACCTCGCTGCTCGCGTGGCTGCTGGAATCGGCGGGTCACGCGCCCGGATTTCTCGTCGGCGGCGTGCCCGTCAACTTCGGCATCTCGGCGCGGCTAGGGCCGGGATTGGGGATTCGGGATTCGGTATCCGTAAGAACTGCAGGCATGCCAGGCGCCCGCTCTTCCGAATCCCCAATCCCGCATCCCGCATCCCGGCCTTTCGTCATTGAGGCAGACGAATACGACACTGCGTTCTTCGACAAGCGCTCGAAATTCGTGCACTACCGGCCGACGATCGCGATCCTCAACAACCTCGAGTACGACCACGCCGACATCTTTCCGGATATCACCGCGATCCAGCGCCAGTTCCATCACCTCGTGCGTATCGTGCCGGGAAACGGGCGCCTGGTCGTCAATGCCGAAGACGAGCGCATCGCCGAGGTGCTGGCAATGGGCGCGTGGACGCCGGTGTCGAGCTTCGGCATCGAAGCCGGCGACTGGCGCGCGCGCCTCGTCGAAGCGGATGGCTCCGTTTTCGAGGTATCGCATCGCGATCGCGAGATCGGCGTTGCGCGCTGGAATCTCACCGGCCGTCACAACGTCATGAATGCGCTCGCCGCGCTCGCGGCCGCGCACGCGGCCGGCGTCGACGCTGCCACGGTGTTGCCGGCGCTCGCCGACTTCCGCAGCGTTGCGCGGCGCATGGAATTTCTCGGCGAGATCGGCGGCGTGCGCGTCTACGACGATTTCGCGCATCATCCGACCGCGATCGCGACGACGCTCGCGGGGCTGCGCGCGCGCGTCGGCCGAGCACGCATCCTCGTCGGCATGGAGCCGCGCTCGAATTCCATGCGCATGGGTGCGCACGCGAGCGAGCTCGCGCCGTCGCTGCGCGACGCGGACGCCGTCGTGTTCCTGAAGCGGGCCGAGCTGCCCTGGGATGCCGGGCGCATCATCGAGGCGCTGTCGGGACGGGCCGTCACGGCGCCGACGGTCGACGCGCTGATCACGGCCCTGCGCACCGAGGCGCGACCCGGCGACCACGTCGTGTTCATGTCGAACGGCGGCTTCGAAGGCGCGCCGCGCCGTTTTCTCGACGCGCTGCGAGCGGGCGCTCCTGCCTGAACCGCACGCCGCGGACGGTAGGCACGCGGCGGCGCGCGCACTACACTGGCCGCAGTGCCGCTGACCGATATACCGCTTTTCACGCTGTCGGCCGTGCTGTTTCCCGGCGGTCCGCTCGCGCTGCGCATTTTCGAGCAGCGCTACCTCGATCTGGTGCGCGATTGCGCGCGGCGCAGCTCGGGTTTCGGCGTGTGCCTGATCCTGCAGGGGCGCGAAGCCGGCGAGCCGGCCGTGCCGGCGGCCGTAGGTACGCTCGCGCGCATCACCGATTTCTACACGCTGCCCGACGGCCTGCTCGGCATCTCGGCCGAAGGCTGCGAGCGATTCCACGTGACTTCGACGCGCGTGCGCGACAACGGCCTGGTACACGGCGAGGTGCGCTTCTGGCCGGACGAGCCGGTCGTCCCCGTGCCGCCGGAGCACGGCCTCCTCGCGACCATTCTGGAGCGGCTGATCGAGAAAGCCGGCGGGCCGTTCGCGAACGCGGACCGCAAGTGCTACGACAACGCGAGCTGGGTCGGCTTCCGCCTCGCCGAGGTGCTGCCGCTCGAACCGCCCGAGCGCCAGCAGCTCTTGCAGATGACCGATCCGCTGGAGCGGCTTGCACGGCTGATGCACCACGTGCCGAGGTTCCAGCGGGCGTGAGCTACGCTCAGTCATCCCGGCGAAACCGGGACCCGTTTTGATTTTGCTCTTCGTTCCAGCCGCGCGGCGACGACCGAACCGGCAAAATGGTTCCTGGCTTTCGCCGGCATGACGAGCACGGTGTGCGCCGGCGGGACCGCGCGAGGACAGCCATGAAATACCTTCACACGATGATCCGGGTGCGCGATCTCGACGAGACGCTGAAGTTCTTCTGCGAAGGCCTCGGCCTGCGCGAAGTCCGCCGCATGGACAACGAGGCCGGCAAGTTCACGCTCGTGTTCCTGTCCGCACCCGAGAGCCCCGACGCGGAAATCGAGCTCACGTACAACTGGGGCTCGACCGAGGACTACGGCTCGGCGCGCAACTTCGGCCATCTCGCGTTCCGCGTCGACGACATCTACGCGACCTGCGAGCACTTGCGGAAGATGAGCATCACGATCAACCGCCCGCCGCGCGACGGGCACATGGCCTTCGTGCGCTCGCCGGACCTGATCTCGATCGAGCTGCTGCAGAAAGGCGATCCGCTGCCGCCGCGCGAGCCGTGGAAGTCGATGCCGAACACCGGCACCTGGTAGCGCTCACGCGTCCGGCTTTCTCGGCGTGCCGAGCCGGAACCGGCAGGCGTGACCGCCGCGCACGAGGCATTCAAGATGGTGCACCGCGCGGCCTGTCGCGGCTTCCATGAAGGCGAGGTCGAACCGGCAGATGTCCGGATGCGCCTTGGCAAGCGCGTGGAACACGCAGTTGTACGCTTCGATCTGCGTCTCGCCGTCGCGCCGCACCGCTGCGGCTTCGTAGCCGAGCGCGTCGAGCTGATCGGCGAGCGCCTGGGCGGTCTCGTCAGGACTCGCCGCGGCGATGCGCTCGGCAGCGGTGTCGCCGAGCGCGTGCCCGATATCGCCCAGCAGCGCCTGCACCGCCGTCTTGCCGCGCTCGGCGTACAGGTGTTCGATGACGCGCGTGGCGATCAGGCCGTAGTTGCGTGGAAACAGCTCGCGCCCGGCCGGGAGCAGTACGTAACGCATCTGCGGGCGCCCGCCGGTCGGAAGCGCGGTGCCGCGGTCGACGTAGCCCGCCGCGATCAGCGCGGTCAGGTGCTGGCGCACGGCGTTGTGCGTGACGCCGAGCGACTCGCACAAGGTCTCCACCGTCGCGCCTTCCGGCGCGGCCAGCAGCCGACGCAGCAGCTTCTGCTGCGTCGGCCCGAGCTGGCGGAGCGCACTTGCCTGCATCGTTCGACTATGCCGCGTTCATGTGGCCTTCGCCGGGAACTGCTTGGCGATGCCGTCGGAGAGCGCGTCCGCGATCGTGTTCATGTGGGCCTGCATCGCGGCCCAGGTCTTTGCGGCGGCTGCGGTGTCGCCCTTCATGATCTCGCCCGTCAGCGCCTGGTGATGGGCGGCGTGCGTGACGAGCAGTCCCTTGACCGCGCTCTCGGGCAGGTTCGGGTTCGCCCCCGATAGGAACTTCGCGATCTCGTCCGCGTTCGCGGACAGGTCCTGCATTGCCTTCGACACGGCGGCCGTATCGCCCGCCTTCTGCGCGTCGGTCAACGCCTTGACTCCCCCCCAGTGGCCGGCCAGCAGCTCCAGCATCTTCTTGCCGGCCGCTTCGCCATAAAAGCTGCCTACCGCGTCCGCGATCTTCTTCGCGTTGGCGACGACGGCGTCGGCGGATTTCTTCTCGGCGGCCGCGTCGCCCGCCTTGACCGCCAGCGCGTATTCGCGCGTCGTCTCGGCGTGGCCCTGCCAGAGCTCGCGCATCGTCGCGTGCAGCTTCGGCGAGGCGGGCGCCGTCGCGGCGGCGGGCGTCGCCGCGAGAGCCGGCGTGGCAGCGAATTGAAAAACGGCGCCGGCGGCGAGCGTGAGCGCAAGCGCACCGGCCATGCGGGTCATGGGGTTCATCGGAAGCCTCCTAGCAATCCGTCACATGACGGTGGCTTCATCCTGCCGTGCCCGCAGGCATAGTAAACCTATGTATGTGTAAAGGCCGTATTTTGCGCGTTCTTCGTACCGAAGACGGCTGCGGTGCCCGCTCAGGCGCCGAACGATGCGGCCCGGACCGACCGGTACCAGGCCTGCGCGGCCTCGTGCCCGACCTTGGCTGCTTCTGCCGCCTCTGCGCCCGTAGCGATGGCTTCGATGTGGCCGTTCGCGACTTCGAAGCGCGCGCGGATCGCGAGCGCCTCGCGCGTGGAGAGCGCGCTGTAGCAGACGCTGTCGAGTTTGGATGGAGGCGGTTCGCGGCCGTGCAGTTTCGCGATGATCGCCTCGACACATCGCCGCGCCTGGCTCAGCGCAGCCGATGCCGCTTTTGGCATCGCATCGGCGATGCACGCATCGCCGATCACGTGCACGTGCGGCAGCTTCGTCGATTCGAAGCTCGCGGGGTCGACGGGACACCAGCCGCGACCGCTCGCGAGGCCCGCATCGACGGCGAACTGCGCCGGCGCCTGCGGCGGGATGACGTTCGCGACGGCGACGCGGTGCGTGCCGCTCGACGTGTACAGCCTGCCGGCGCGCGCGTCGACGCGCTGCACCGCTCCGCCTTCGGTCATCGCGATCCATTCCAGGCGCCCGCGATACAACGCATCCCAGGCCGCCGCGAACGCTTCCTGCCGCGGGAAGCGGTTGTTCGCATCGAATATCAGGATCTTCGATCGCGGCTTGTGGCGGGCGAGGTACTCGGCGATGAGGCTCGCCCGCTCGTACGGGCCGGGCGGGCATCGCATCAGGCCGGACGGCACGCTGATCGCGAACACACCGCCGTCGTCCATTGCGCGCAGACGCTCGGCGAGCCGTAGTGTCTGCGCACCGGCTTCCCAAGCATGCGGCATCTGCTGCGCAGCGCTCTCGTTGTAGCCTTCCGGCCGGCCCCACAGGAAGCGGATGCCCGGCGCAACGACGCAGGCGTCGTAGCCGAGCCGCGTCCCGCTTTCCAGCCGCAGCGTGCGCGTGTCGGCATCAATCGCAGTCGCACGCCCACGCACGAAGCGCACACCGGCACGACGCAGACCCTCGCGCGTCACCGTGAGCGATTCGAGCGTGCGCGTGCCGATCACGACCTCGCTGCTCATCGGGCAGGTCACGTAACGCTCGGCGGGGTCGATCAGGGTGACGTCGATCGACGGATCGGCTGCTTTCAGAAGCAGCGCGCATGCGGAGCCGCCGAAGCCGCCGCCGACGATCGCTGCGCGCGCTGTCGCCGCGCGCAGGGCCGGAACCGCGACGGCGCTCGCGGCGAGCGCCGCACCGCGGATGAACGTCCGCCTCCTCATGCTATTCCCACTCGAGCTCGCGGTACACGATCGAGACGTTGTGCGCGTTCGCCGTGTCGAAGAGCAGCCAGTGCCGCTTTTCGGACTGGCCGACGCGCGCCGTCGCGTCGCCGATCGGCCGTCCGGCCAAGATCTCCCTGCGCACGCCGTCGATCAGTGTTTCGAGATAGCGGCGCTCGGCCGCGAACGCCGCCGCAGGATCGCGTGCGACGGGGCCGTGGCCCGGCACGACCTGCTGAGCTTTCATGGCCTCGATCGCATCGATCGCCGCGAGCCAGCCTTTGGCACTGCCGTCGAGCGCCGGCACGCGTCCCACGAACAGGAGATCGCCGTCGAAGAGCACGCCGGCATCCTCGACCATGACCGTGAGATCGCTGTCCGTGTGCGCCTTCGGCCACGCGCGCAGGCTCAGCGTGCGATCGCCGAGATCGAGCGCGCGCGTCGCCGCGACAGTCAGTTCCGGCACGATGATTTGATCGGCCGAAGCCGTGCCGTCGAAATCGTCCGGATAATGCTCGACGAAATAGCGGCGGCTCGCGTCGATCGCTGCCGGCAGTGTGGCGCTGCCGACGAAGATCGGCTTCGCATCGCGGAATGCGGCATTGCCGAGCACGTGATCGACGTGCACGTGCGTGTCGATCACGTAGCAGACGGGTTTCTTCGTGCGCTGCGCGATCGCGTCCCGCAGCGCGCGGCCCGTGCGCACCGAGCCGCCCGTGTCGATGACCGCCACGCAGCGCGCGCCGACGACGAAGCCGAGGTTGGCGATGTCGTCATGGCCCGGCGCGTCCAGCGCGACGGCGGCGCCTTCATGCACGAACACGCCCGCGGCCACTTCGCGAACCTCGAACGGCGCGGCGTTCGCGACGCCCCACGCCAGCGAGGCGAAAACCAGCACGCGGCGCACACGGCTGGCGCGCGCGGTTCGATGCATCAATGCGTTCCTGCGGCGCCGGTGGCGCCCTGCGCGGCGCCGTTCCACGTCGCGCTGTAATGTGCATCTTTCGAGTCGATCGCTTCGAGCGCCACCGGCGTCGCGATGGGCGCGTCGCTGACGATGCGGAAAGTCGGGTTTTCGCTGATCGAGATGCCGCTCTCGATCGCCATCAGCGGCTTGCCGCCGGCGGCAAGCCTTACGTGCGAAACATAGTGTGGCGGAATCGGATCGCCGGTCACGGGATCGATCTGGAAGCCCGAATAGTTCGGGTGGCGGATGCCGACCTGCAGCGACCGGCCGTCCTCCGTCGGCCGAAAACGCACGTCGCCGAGCTTGCCTTCGCCCGTGCCGGCCGGCGGCGCCGAGCAGCCGCCTTCGGCGCGCACCCAGGCGCTGCGCATCTCGAGCCTGCCGTCCGCCGTTTCGGCGACCGCGCGCACGGCGGTCGCGCGATCGACGCGCACGCGAAAATCGATCTCGGCGATCGGCTGGCCGGCGCCGATGTCGAGCGTCGCGACGACGGGCGACGGATTGTTGTCGATGAAGAGCCTGACCTGCCTGATCCTGCCGCGCGCCGCCTCGCCGAAGTGCAGCGCCACCGGCGTCGCCGCGGGATCGGGCGTGCTGCCGGGCGCTTCGACGTGCATGAAGGCCTCGTCGACCTCGCCGAATTCGCGCGTACCGTAGAAGTGCGAGCGGAGGAGTTGCCAGGCGCCGCCGGGTTGCGACGCGGGCTCGTCTGCGAACGCGGGAGAAATGAGAAGACTCGCCAGCGCGGCGAGGGCGCGGCACCGAAGGGATCGCGACATGGCGGCTGTCATCGCGTAGACCGCGTCCGACCATACGCTGGGCCTCGCATGATGTCCACGGCGCGCCGGGCGCCGCCGCTCAGCCCGCGCGCGCTTCGGCGAACGCACCGCGCGCGGCTTCGAGCGTCGCGGCGATGATCTCCTCGGTGTGCGCGATCGAGACGAAGCCGGCCTCGAACGCCGACGGCGCGAGATAGACGCCGCGTTTCAGCATGCCGTGGAAGAAGCGGTTGAACATCGCGGTGTCGCAGCGCGTCGCCTGGGCGTAGGTCTCGACTTTCTCGTCGGTGAAAAACAGCCCGAACATGCCGCAGACGCGGTTCGTCCTCATCGCGACACCGGCCTCGACTGCGGCTGCTGCGAGCGTGTCGGCGAGCAGGCGCGTGCGCCGGTCGAGCTCCTCGTAAAATCCCGGTGTCTGGATCAGCTCGAGCATCGCGAGCCCCGCAGCCATCGCGACGGGATTTCCCGAGAGCGTGCCGGCCTGATACACCGGTCCCGCCGGCGAAACCTGCTGCATGATCTCGCGTCGTCCGCCGTACGCGCCCACCGGCATGCCGCCGCCGATGATCTTGCCGAACGTCGTGAGGTCGGGCGTGATGGCGTACAGCGCCTGCGCGCCGCCGGACGCGACGCGGAAGCCCGTCATGACCTCGTCGAAGATCAGGAGCGCGCCGTGTTTCGTGCAGAGCTCGCGCAGCGCGGCGAGATAGCCCTCGCGCGGCAGGATCAGGTTCATGTTGCCGGCGATCGGCTCGATGATCAGGGCGGCGATCTCGCTGCCGAACTCGGTGAAAGCCTGCTCGGCTGCCGAGACATCGTTGTACGGAATCGTCAGCGTGAGATCGGCGAGCGCCTTCGGCACGCCGGGCGAGGTCGGCGTGCCGAACGTCAGCGCGCCCGAGCCCGCCTTGACGAGAAATGCGTCGCCGTGGCCGTGGTAGCAGCCTTCGAACTTCACGATGCGCGAGCGGCCGGTGAATCCGCGCGCGAGGCGGATCGCCGACATCGTCGCCTCGGTGCCGGAGTTGACCATGCGCACGACGTCGATCGACGGCACGAGCTTCGCGATGGTCTCCGCCATCGTGACTTCGGCGGGGCAGGGTGTGCCGAAGGACAGACCGTCCCGGATTGCGCGCTCGACCGCGGCGCGCACGTGCGGATGATTGTGGCCGACGACCATCGGTCCCCACGAGCCGACGTAGTCGATGTAGCGTTTGCCTTCGACGTCGAAGAGATACGGGCCATCGGCGCGCACGGTGAAGAACGGCTCGCCGCCGACGGATTTGAACGCGCGCACGGGTGAATTGACGCCGCCGGGAAGGCGCTTCAGGGCGCGCTCGAAGAGCTCGTGGTTGGTGGGCATGTCTTCTCGTCCTCGCTTTGGCGGGGACATCGGATGGGAAACGCGAATTGTCCTACGAACGCGCCGAACCGAACAGCGCGGCAAACGCGCGCGCGGCGGCGCGCACCTCGGTCGTGCCGAAAACCGCCGAGATCGCCGCGAGGTAATCGGCGCCGGCCTCGACGATCGCGCGGCCGTTCTCCGGCGTGATGCCGCCGATCGCGACGAGCGGCAGGCCGAGCGACTTCGCTTGACGGAGCAAGGACAACGTCGCCTTGCGCGCGCCGGGCTTCGTCGGCGACGGATGAAACGTTCCGAACGCGAGATAGTCCGCTCCCGCGGCAGCGAACGCGCGCGCGCGCTTGAGCGAGTCGTAGCACGACACGCCGAGGATGGCGTTCGCGCCGAGCCGCGCGCGCGCCTCGGCGAGGTCGGCGTCGTCTTCGCCGAGATGCACGCCGGCGGCTCCGGCGGCAGCGGCGAGGGCGACGTCGTCGTTGACGATGAGCGGCACGCCGCGGCTCGCGCATAGTGCCGCCAGCGCTCGGGCTTCCGCGAGCCGCCGTTCCGCGTCGCGCGTCTTGTCCCGGTATTGCAGCAGCACCGCGCCGCCGTCGAGCGCTGCCTCGCAGGCGGCGAGAAGGTCCGCGCGCGGTCCGTCGGTGATCGCGTAGAGGCCACGGCGGGCGAGCAGCGGGTGCGGCATCGTGACTCCGGAGAATTTGCTGGAGTTTAACGTCGGTATCGCGGTCACGCGCCGCGCCGGCATTCGACAATCGCGCATCGTCCGAGTCATGGCCTCCGCTGTGAATCGCTGGATTGCTCTCTTCGCGCTCGCTCTTGCTCCCGCCGCGAATGCAGGCGTGGAGATGCCCGTGCTGAAGTGGGCCTACGGCGGCTGTTTCTCGTCGTGGTGCCAGACCGGCTGGTACAGCTCGCCCGCGACGATCGACATCGACGGCGACGGCAGGCTCGATGTCGTAGCGGGTTCCTACGACGTCGTCGCGCTCAAGGGCACCGACGGATCTCTGCTCTGGCGCGGCGAAAGTGGCAGTCGCGTCTGGCCCGGCATTGCGATCGGCGATCTCGCCGGCGACGGGCGTCCCGCCATCGTCGTCGGCCGCAGCGGGCCCAGCGTCACGGTGTATGAGCGCGGCGGCAGCGTGCGTGGCGGCTGGCCCGTCGCTCCGTTCGCGAGCGGCGAAGTGCGTTCGCTCGCGCTCGCCGATCTCGATCGCGACGGCAGGCTCCATGTCGTCGTCGGCGACGCGGCGAGTGTGTCGTCCAGGCAGGTGAACGTGCTCGCGCCGAACGGCACGACGCGCGCGGGATGGCCGGCGCGGCGTCCGTCCGAGCCCGGCTACGGCGCCGGCATGTACAACGAGAATCTCGCCGTCGCCGACATGGACGGCGACGGCTATCCCGAGATCTACGCGCCGACCGACACACACTACGTGATGGCGCTCGACCGCCACGGCGGCGGAATCCGCGCGCACACGATGTATGGCACGAGCAGCGACGGCGCAGGGCCGAAGTTCTGGGCCGAGGTCGGCGTCAACGTCGATCAGGCCGCCGACCTGCGCGGCTATACCGAGTGCGAGACCGAGCGTCGCCCGAATTTCGCCAGCTCGGCGCCGGCGATCGCCGACATGGACGGCGATCGCGTGCTGGAGCTGGTGCTGCCGGGCAACGTCTACGATTGCAGCGCGAGCCCGTACACGGATCTCTACTACGACGTGTGGCTGCTGCGCCGCGACCGCACGCGCTGGGCCGCGGGTGGCTTCGACTGGACGGTGATTCCGTCGCAGGGCGCCAGCGGCGCGCCGCTGTCGGAAGACTACGATGTGATCCAGAACATCGCCGCAAACGCGGTCGTCGCCGATCTCGACCGTGACGGCCGGCAGGAAATCCTGCTGCCGAGCTACGACGGCAAGCTGCACGCGTGGTGGCTCGACAGGACCGAGCACGGCGCGTGGCCGTTCGCGATTCCGGGTGCCGGCTTCCATTTCGCCTCGGAGCCCGCCGTCGCCGACCTCGACAACGACGGCTCGCCCGAAGTGCTGTTCACGAGCTGGGGCGAGAACGGCAACGGCGAAGCGGGCAAGCTCTACGTGCTCGACGCAGCGGGGCATCAGCTCTTCACGGTGAATCTGCCGCCACCGCGCGGCGGTACGTGGAGTGGCGGGCTCGCGGCGCCGACGCTCGCGGACATCGACGGCGACGGTGAGCTTGAAGCGGTGATCCAGACGGTCGACGCCGTCGCCGTCGCGTTCGACCTGCCGGGCACGCGCTGGGCGCGCACGCTCTGGCCGACCGGGCGCGGCAGCTACCGGCGCACGGGCGTCGCATACAACGAGCGAATCCTGGGCTCCGGTTTCGGCGACTGAGGGCGCTGCGGCACTGCGTCACTTGGATCGGCGGCGGCGCGCTGCGACAATGTCGCACGCCTCCGCCGATTTCATTCGCATGTCGCAAACCGTTGCCACCGCCCCCGACGGCGTCGCCTATCGCACCTTTATGTGCGTCGTCTGCGGTTTCATCTACAACGAGGCCGAAGGCTGGCCGGACGACGGCATCGCACCCGGCACACGCTGGGAAGATGTGCCGGACACGTGGACCTGCCCCGATTGCGGCGTGACCAAGTCCGATTTCGAAATGGTCGAGATCGGTTGAGCCTGCGCGCCGAGGCGGATCGGCGGCGTCCTCGCATCCGTTCGATGAACGCCACGTGGCCGGTGCGCGCCACGTGCGCGCCCGCTTACGCGCCGATTCACGTCATCAGGGTTGCACTACGCGCTGGTGGAATGTTCCCCGGATTTCCCGCGAGGGCACTGTCATGCGCGTATTCGTTCCCGTCGAAGACGACTTCATCCCCGAGGCCGCCGTCGGCCTGCTGGTCCCTTACCGCTGCGGGCTGGACTGCTGGCACGCGCTCGGCGAGCACGGCTCGCTCCTGCCTGCAGACATCGGCGAGGACGAGGTTCAGCGGTGCACGATCAGCTCGTCGCCCGACGTCACGCCGAGCTTCTCGGCCTGACCCGCGTTGAGCTCCAGCACGTACTGCGCGGGCGCCCCACTCGAGTAGGCCGGGCAGGGATCGGCGACGCACGGCGGCACGCGGTGCTGCACGCTGATGAGCTTTCTGTTCGCGTCGAAGAAGAGCATGTCGAGCGGGATCTTCGTGTTCTTCATCCAGAATCCGCGCATCGCCTCGTCCTGGAACACGAACAGCATGCCGTGGTCTTCCGGCATCTCGGTGCGATCCATCAGGCCGTGCGCGCGCGAGGCGTCGTCCTCGGCGATCTCGACCGTGTAGCGATGGCCATGGATCTCGACGTAAGGCCCCGACTGGCCGCAGGCAGCGAGCGGAAGCAGAAAGGCGAGCAGGATCGCGAGGCGGTAGCTGCGTGCAGCATCGAACATCGGAGTCTCCTCGGGAAAACCTAACTTTACTCGCTCGTCCGGCGAAAGGCGCGTGCGGCCTCAATTGGCTGTTCGCCGGAACCTGTCAATCCAGCGCGTAGCCGAACTGCTGCCGGAACTGATCGGCGAATTCGTCGTACGTGAAGCGCTGGTTCTGCGTGCCGGGGTGCTCGACCTTGAGCGCGCCCATCAGCGAGGCGACGCGCCCGACGGTCGGCCAGTCCATGCCGCGCATGATCGAGAAGATGAGCCCTGCGCGGTACGCGTCGCCGCAGCCGGTCGGATCGGAGACGCGCCGCTCGTGTGCGGGCGGTATTTCGAAGGTCTCCTTCTTCGTGTGGATCACCGAGCCTTTCGGCCCGCGCGTCACGATGTACGCCTCGACGCGCTCGGTGATCTCGCGCTCCGACCAGCCGGTATTGCGCTGGAGCAGCATGGATTCGTAGTCGTTGACGGTGACGTAGTCGGCCTTCTCGATGAACGCGCGGAACTCCGCGCCGGAGAAGAGCGGCATGGCCTGGCCGGGATCGAAGATGAAGGGGATGCCGCGCTCCGAGAATTCCTCGACGTGCTGCATCATCGCCTCGCGCCCGTCGGGGGCGACGATGCCGAAGGTTGCGCCGGGGACGTCGCGCACGTGGTTCTCGAACGAGCGCATCATCGCGCCCGGATGGAAGGCGGTGATCTGGTTGTCGTCGAGATCGGTCGTGATGAAGGCCTGCGCGGTGTAGAGCTCGGGCAGCTCCTTGACGTAGTCGAGGCGGATGCCGAGGCGGGCGAAATGCTCGCGGTAGGGCGTGAAATCCTGGCCGACTGTCGCCATCGGCAGCGGGTCCTCGCCGAGGAGCTTCAGGTTGTAGGCGATGTTGCCCGCGCAGCCGCCGAACTCGCGGCGCATGCGCGGGACGAGGAACGACACGTTCAGCACGTGCACCTTGTCGGGCAGGATGTGGTTCTTGAACTGGTCCTGGAACACCATGATGGTGTCGTAGGCCAGCGAGCCGCAGATGAGTGCAGACATGTCTCGGTCCGTGGGAAGAAAGGATCGCCGGCGGGCGGCGGCGCGGGATTTTCGCAGACGCGGGCGGTGGGGCATAGGATGGGAATGGGGAATAGGGAATGGGGGAATGGCCCGAAGGGAAGTCACGCGGACGGTGCCGTGCGTTTCCGAGTCCCTGTCCCCTATTCCACATTCCCTGCAATGCACGCCAAAACCGTGCCCGCGCCGGCATTTTTGACGGGTTTCTCCTTGCCCCACGAAGTTCGACTGACTAGACTGGCGCGCTTTTCTCCGACGACTCACCCAAAGGCTCGCGCCGCAGATGTTCAAAGGTCTACGCGGACTCTTCTCCAACGATCTCTCGATCGATCTCGGCACAGCCAACACGCTGATCTACGTCCGCGGGCAGGGCATCGTGCTCAACGAACCGTCCGTGGTCGCGATCCGGCAGGACCGCGGACCCGGCGGGCCGCGCTCGGTCGCGGCGGTGGGCGGTGACGCCAAGCGCATGCTGGGCAGGACCCCCGGCAACATCGTCACGATCCGGCCGATGAAGGACGGCGTCATCGCCGACTTCACGATGACCGAGGAGATGCTCAAGCAGTTCATCAAGAAGGTGCACCGCTCGCGGCTGTTCCGGCCGAGCCCGCGCGTGCTGGTCTGCGTGCCGTGCGGCTCGACCCAGGTCGAGCGCCGCGCAATCAAGGAATCGGCCGAGTCGGCCGGCGCGCGCGACGTCTACCTCATCGAGGAGCCGATGGCGGCGGCGATCGGCGCCGGCATCCCGGTACACGAGGCGCGCGGCTCGATGGTGCTCGACATCGGCGGCGGGACGTCCGAGGTCGCGGTCATTTCGCTGAACGGCATCGTCTATTCACAGTCGGTGCGCATCGGCGGCGACCGCTTCGACGAGGCGATCATCAACTATGTGCGCCGCAACCACGGCACTCTGATCGGGGAGTCGACGGCCGAGCGCATCAAGATGGACATCGGCTGCGCCTACCCGCAGTCCGAGGTGCGCGAGATCGAAGTGTCCGGCCGCAACCTTGCCGAGGGCGTGCCGCGCATGTTCTCGGTCAATTCGAACGAGATCCTGGAAGCCCTGCACGAGCCGCTCTCGGGCATCGTGAGCGCGGTAAAGAGCGCGCTCGAGCAGACGCCGCCCGAGCTCTGCTCGGACGTCGCCGAGCGCGGCATCGTGCTGACCGGCGGCGGCGCGCTGCTGCGCGAGCTGGACCGGCTGATCAGCGAGGAGACCGGGCTGCACGTCCACGTCGCCGACGACCCGCTGACCTGCGTCGCCCGCGGCGGCGGCCGCGCGCTGGAGCTGATCGACCAGCACGGCAGCGATTTCTTTGCGCCGGAGTGATCAGGCCGGGATTGGGGATTCGGGATGCGGGATTCGTAAAATCGAGAGCAGGATGCTGCAGGGGCCACGCTCTCACGAATCGCCAGTCTCGAATCCCGAATCCCTGCTCCGATGGCTCGCAACGACACCGCCACTCTCTTCGCCGAAGGCACGGCGAGCACACTGCGCCTGATCGTCTACCTCGCGCTCGCGGCGACGCTGATGGTGCTGGATCACCGCGCGGGCTACCTCGAGGACCTGCGCCGCGCGGCAGGCGCGCTGGTCGAGCCGGTGTACCGTATCGCGGCGTTGCCGGCCGACGTGGCGCGCGCGACGCGCAACGCGGTTGTCTCGCAGGACACGCTGGCGCGCGAGAACCGCGAGCTGCGTGACGCGTTGCTCCTGGCGCAGGCCAAGCTGAACCGCCTCGACGCGCTGGTCGCGCAGAACGCGCGGCTCAAGGATCTGCTCGACGCGCAGGTGAGCCTCGGGCTCTCGGTGCAGCTCGCGCGGCTGATCGACGTGGATCTCGATCCGTTCCGGCCCCGCGTGGTCCTCAATGTCGGCTCGAATCAGGGCGTCACCGTGGGCCAGCCCGTGATCGACGCGCACGGGATCATGGGCCAGGTCGTCGAGGTGCTGGCCGACACTTCCATCGCGATGCTGATAACCGATCCGACGCACGCCATCCCCGTGGTCGTCGAGCGCTCGGGTCTGCGCACGATCGCCTACGGCACCGGCGCGATCGATCGCCTGGAGTTGCCGAACATCCCGATCAGCGCCGACGTGCAGGTCGGTGACCGGCTGGTCACCTCCGGTCTCGGCGGGCGGTTTCCGGCCGGCTTTCCGGTCGGCGAGATTTTGTCCATCTCGACCGACGCGAGCGGCCTGTTCGCCGCGGCGAAGGCGCGGCCGTCCGCGGCGCTGGATCGGAGCGGCGACGTGCTGCTGCTGCGCGACCAGCCGCAGCCGTACGGAGCGCCGGCGCCGATCGACGAGATCGGGCCGCCGCGCGAGCTGGCGGGACCGGCACCGGAGCAGAAGGCGACTCCGCGCGCGGTGTCCGGAGAACGGCAGCCGTGAGGAGACACCAGCTCGAATCAGCCTGGCGACTGTCCGCATGAGCCGCAATCGCAACCGCACCTGGTTCTTCGCAGGCAGCCTCGCGTTCGCGTTCCTGCTGCAACTGATGCCCTTGCCTCAGTCCCTGCTGCCGCTCAAGCCGTACTGGGTCGGCCTCGTGCTGATCTACTGGGCGATCGAGAGCCCCGAGCACATCGGGCTCGGCTTCGCCTTCCTCGTCGGCATCGCGGGCGACCTGCTGATCGGCGACCTGCTCGCCGAGCAGGCGCTCCGGCTCGTCATCATGACCTTCATCGTGCTCCGCTTCCGCGCGCGGCTGCGCTTCTTCCCGATGTGGCAGCAGGCGCTCGCCGTGCTGGCGCTGCTGCTCAACGATCGCATCGTCGTCATCATGATCCGCGGCTTCGCCGGCGATCCGATGCCTTCGCTCTCGTTCTGGCTGTCGCCGCTGGTGGGGACGGTATTCTGGCCGTTCGTGTTCCTCGTGCTCGACGATCTGCGCAGCCGGTTGCGCGTGGGCGATTCGTGATGGGACGCCGTCGTGGCTAGCGCGTTCAAACCACTGAAGGATACGCGCCACGAAGCCGCCGTGTTCCGTGGCCGCGCACTCGCCGGGTTCCTGATCATCATGGTCTGCCTGATCGGGCTCGCCGTCCGCTTCGCCTACCTGCAGGTCGCGCGTCACGACGAGCTGGCCCTGCGCTCGGATTCCAACCGCATCGTCACGCGGCCGCTGGCGCCGGCCCGCGGACTGATCTACGACCGCAACGGCGTGCTGCTGGCGGACAACGTCGCCGCGTTCCGCCTCGAAGTGACGCCCGAGCAGGTCAAGGACATGGATTCGATGCTGGACCGGCTCGCCGAGATCGTCCCGTTCAGCGACGACGATCTCGCGCGCTTCAACGCGCTCAGGCGCAGCAAGCACGCGTACGAAAGCATCCCGCTGCGCCTCAAGCTCTCCGAGGAGGAGATCGCGCGCTTCGCGGTCAACCGCTGGGCGTTTCCCGGCGTCGACGTCGTGCCGTACCTCACGCGCGCCTATCCGCTCGGCGAGGAGTTCGCGCACGTGGTCGGCTACGTGGCCCGCATCGACGAGAACGATCTCGCGCGGCTGGACAAGGGCGACTATGCCGGCACGACGCACGTCGGCAAGACCGGCATCGAGCGTTACTACGAGGACAAGCTGCACGGCGAGCCCGGCTACGAGCAGGTCGAAGTGAACGCCGACCATCGGCCGATGCGCGTGCTCGAGCCGCGCATCGCGCCCAAGCCCGGCGCGAACCTCTATCTCACGATCGACGCGCATCTGCAGGAAGCCGCCGAAGCCGCGTTCGAAGGCCGCGCCGGCGCCGCCATCGCCGTCGATCCGCGCAACGGCGAGGTGTTGGCGATGGTCAGCGTGCCGAGCTTCGATCCGAATGCATTCGTCAACGGCATCGCGAGCGCCGATTACCGCCTGCTGCTCGCAAATCCGGACAAGCCGCTCATGAATCGCGCGCTGCGCGGCGGCTACGCGCCGGGCTCGACGATGAAGCCGTTCATGGCACTGGCAGGGCTCGAGCTCGGCCTGCGCAAGCCGGGGGACACGGTGCTGTCGGTCGGCGAATTCCACATTCCGGGTGTCCAGCGCGCGTTCCGCGACGACAAGCGCGGCGGGCACGGCCGCGTCGATCTCGTGCAGGCGATCGCGCAATCGGTCAACACGTATTTCTATTCGCTCGCCTACGACATGGGCATCGACCGGCTGTCGACGTTCATGGCGAAGCTCGGCTTCGGCCAGCCGACCGGCATCGATCTCGTCGGCGAAAGTGCTGGGGTGCTGCCCTCGCAGGAATGGAAGCGCGCGCGCTTCAACGAGCCGTTCTATCCGGGCGAGACGGTGATCGCCGGTATCGGCCAGGGCTACTGGGTGGTGACGCCGCTTCAGCTCGCGCAGGCGGTCGCGATCGTCGCGGCGCGCGGCGTGCCGCATCCGCTGCACCTCTTGCGCGCGATCCAGCCGAGCATCGACAGCAAGCCCGTGCGTGTGGAACCGCCGCCGGCGAAGCCGAGCGTCATCAAGAATCCCGACGACTGGCGCTGGGTGCAGAAAGGCATGGTCGAGGTCGTCAACAGCGGCACCGCGCGCGGCATCAACGAGAATTTCCCGTATCAGATCGCCGGCAAGACCGGCACGGCCGAGCGCTACTCGCGCACGACGGAGGAGTGGACCAGCATCAGCGACAGCCCGATCGAGCGCCATCAGGTGCTGTTCGAGGCGTTCGCGCCGGCCGACGACGCGCGCATTGCCGTGATCGTCGCGCTGGAAGCGGGGCGCAGCGGCGCGCACGACGCCGCGCCGATCGCGCGCAAGATCCTCGACGCCTGGCTGCCGGGCGATCAGGAGGCGCAAATGCAGCGCGGCAACGCAGGCGCCGTCGCGGCCGCGGAGCAGGCGGGACGCCGCTGATGCTCGACGCGCTCATCGCCAGTCTCCGTTACCGGCTGACCGCCGCGATCCGCAAGCCGCGCTTGGACCTGCCGCTGCTCGGCGGCCTTGCCTTGCTGATGGCGGTCGGCCTCGTGACGCTCTACAGCGCGAGCGATCTCGATCGAGGCACCGTGCTCGCGCAGGCGCTGCGCTTCCTGCTCGGCCTGCTGCTGATGCTCATCGTCGCCCGTGTGCCGCCGCTCATGCTGCGCAACTGGACGCCGTGGCTCTACGCCGGCAGCGTGCTGCTGCTCGTCGCGGTGGCCCTGCTGGGCGAGGGACGCGGCGCGCACCGCTGGCTCGATCTCGGCGTCGTGCGCTTCCAGCCGTCCGAGCTCCTGAAGCTGACCATGCCGATGATGGTCGCCTGGTATCTCAACGGCCGTCCGCTGCCGCCCGGCTGGCTGACGCTGGCGGCGGTCGGACTTCTGATCGCGATTCCGGTCGGCCTCATCGCCGAGCAGCCCGACCTCGGTACCGCGCTCCTGATCGCCGCGAGCGGCGCGTTCGGCGTGTTCCTGTCAGGGCTCGCCTGGTGGCGCATCGGGCTCCTGCTCGGCGCGTTCGTCGCGGCGATTCCGGTCGGCTGGCATTTCCTGCACGACTACCAGAAGAACCGCGTGCTGACGCTGCTCGATCCCGAGGCCGATCCCCTCGGCAACGGCTGGCACATCATCCAGTCGCAGATCGCGGTCGGCTCGGGCGGAGTGTGGGGCAAGGGCTGGCACCACGGCACGCAATCGCGCCTGGAGTTCCTGCCCGAGCACACGACCGATTTCATCTTCTCGGTGTTCGCCGAGGAGTGGGGACTGATCGGCGTGCTGATGCTGCTCGCGCTCTATGCGTTCATCATCGCGCGCTGCCTCTGGATCGCGGCGAACGCGAAGGACACCTACTCGCGCCTGCTGGCGGGAGCGATCAGCATGGCGCTGTTCGTCTACGTCGTCGTGAACGGCGGCATGATCACCGGGCTCCTGCCCGTCGTCGGCGTGCCGCTGCCGCTGGTGAGCTACGGCGGCACCTCGGCCGTCTCGCTGCTTGCCGGCTTCGGCGTGCTGATGTCGATCCACGCGCACCGCAAGGTGCTGGCGACGTAGTACCTCGCGCGCCGCGGCGGCGCGAGCGCCGCGGCGGGCGGGCAGGCGCGAGGCGCCGGACCGGCTTCGCTCACTCGAAGCCCGACGTGAAGATCTCGTCGGTGAGGCCGAGGCACTCGATCGGCACGTTCGCACGCGTCCATGCGGTCAGTGCCGTCTGCTCGCCTTCGGTGACGACGTAGTCGACCACGTAGATGTCGTGCGCGTAGCCCGTGTTCGAGCGCTCGACCAGCCGGTACGCATACGGGCGCGTGTTGTAGCGGCAGAGCGTCGTCAGCGACGAATCGGCGAAGCCGCCGATCTCGCCGGCGATCTCCAGGCCGGTGCCCCAGTACGTCGTCGTCGTGTTTTCCTCGGTGACACCCGAGGAGAACTCGTAGGCGCCTCCGGCCGTGACCGAACCGATGAAGCCGGCCTCGACGTCGAATTCAGCTCCGACGCGATAGGAGCTGTCGAACGAGGTCGTGGTGCCGACCAGGTTCGTCGTCTCCGTGCTGAGCGCCCAGCTCGCCGTGGCCGAGGCGCCGATCAGGACATCGTCCCAGATCGGCGCGTGCGGCAGCGACTCGTCGAAGTTGGAGCAGCCGCCCGGGAAGCTCGGATTGAAGTTCGTGCCGGTCCAGAGCAGATCGCCGTGCACCTCGATCGAGCGGAACTGCCAGTTGACCGTGTCCCACACTTTCGCGTTGAACAGGCCGTCGTTCGCTTGCGGATCACAGACGGCCGCGGGATACATCGGCGGCTCGATGTGCACGTCGCCGAACACCTGGATCTCGGCGACGTTCAGTGTCGCCGGGCCCGGATGCTGCAGGCGGATGTAGCGCGCCTGCATCGGCGCGAAGGTCGTTCTGTCGCGCGTCCAGATATTCCAGCGATCGTAGGCCATGTCGTCGCCGGTGCCGGGCTCGAACACGCGCACGCCTCCGCCCGACGGCACGCCGTCGCCGACGAACGGCGCGACCGACGCGTACACGCGGTAGCCATTGAGATCGAACGCGGCGCCCGGCGGTGGCGAAATGCGGATGCCAGTGACGTCGCGCACGCGGCCGAGATCGATCTGGAGATAGGGATCGTTCGCCGTGGCGCCGCCGTTCGCGGCGCGCGAATCGCTGAACAATCCGTCCGTCGCGGCCGATGCGGGCGTGTCCGGCGGCAGGCTGAGGTTGCTCGTAACCGGACGGAACAGCGCGAGGTTCTCCCAGTCGCGGTGCAGCGGAACCCATTGCGCGGGCGGCCCGCCGGATCCGCCGGCCGCGGCGATGCGGGTGTCCCAGTTCTCCGCGTCGTCGCCGCTGACGCCGTTGTGCCCGAACAGCTCGCACATGCGCGCGCCGCTGTCGGGAAGCGGGCCGGTCACATCGGCGAGATCGTAGCTGTAGCAGTTGAAGGTGTTCTCGTCATAGACGACGAGCGCTCCGCCCGCGGACTGCTCCCAGCCCTGGCTCAGGGTCTGTTCGTTCTCGGTGCCGTGGATCGCTCCGCTCGCGACCTGATAGTTGTAGCCGGCCGTGGCCTTGGCCGAGACCTTCGCGCCGATGCCGTCGATGCCGATCTCGACGCCGATATAGGCCGAGATGTCGTGCGAGGTGTAACTGCCCCAGTTCTGCTCGTTGGTGGTGCCGCCGGAGAGCGACTTTCCGAACGAGGCGGCCTTGTCGGCGTCGGCCTGCAGCGCGAGGAAAAACGGCGGCAGCCACGCCACCTGACGCAGCTGGGGCTCGATGACCTCGGCGCAGCCGTCGGTTGCGATCGTGGCCTGCAGCGAATCCCCGTCAAAATCGCTGGCGACGAGATCGGCGACGACGCCGCTGAAGTTGCCGTCCTCGATGACATGCTCGCCGGTGAAGGATGTCGGATCGGCGGTGTCCTGGAGGTGCCAGATCGACCGCACCCAGTGGTTGGTCGTGTCGCGGGTGGAGGTCATGATCTCGGCGATCCCGTCCTTGTCCATGTCGGCGACCGCGACGTTGATCGCAGCGAGATCCGAGAAGTTGTCCACTTCGTAGGTGCCGGCATACGCCGGGGTCGAGATCGTGCGGTACTTGTAGCCGGGCGCGCCCGTGGGATCGGGTGGCGTGCCGCCGCCCGCGTCGATCGTGTACGAATAGGTGTCCGTCTCGCCATACGCGCCCTGCACGGTCAGCGTGACGGAGTGCGAGTCATCGTCGGCGAAGCGGTGCGTCGGGCTCGGATCGGTGCCGAGCGTCGAACCGTCGCCGAAGGCCCAGTGATAGTGGACTATCGCGCCGGTCGAGCGACTGATGAAGTGCACGGTGCGCTCGTCGGTGTACTCGAAATCGAAATAGGCGGCGACGTCGACTTTCGCTTTGTAGACCTCAACGTCGAGCCGCGAGTTCGGATCGGAGCGCACCAGCACGATCTCCGCGGGCGAGACGCGATCGACGTTGGCGATCGCCGCTTCGAGGTCGGGCGTGGCGCCCTCGTTGCCGTTCTGGACGATGTGGCTCCAGTCGTATTCCATGCCGGAGCCGCGCGTGGCGAACGCGATCGACGTGATCTGGTCGCCCGTGCGCGTCGGAATGAAATGGTGCAGGCGCTGGCCGATATAGCTCGACGAATCGCCGATGCCGTCCTCGAACACCGCGTGCACGACGAGCTCGGCGGCGGCGCTGTCGACGACGTCGCCCGCGTCCGCGTCGAGCTTGACGAACGTCTCGATCGGCGGCGAGGTCGAGACGTCGTCCGCGAGGTAGCTGAAGCCGACGATGCTCTGGAACGACTTGCTGCCGATCGCCGCGTCGCCGGGTGCGACCGGCAGCGCCGGCGTCGTCGGCTGGAATTCGAGCAGGTGGTAGTTCAGCGCGAGCGTCGCGTGGAAGCCGCTGTCGTTGACGACGACGATCTGGGAGCGACCATCGAGCAGCATGTCGCCGGCGGTCACAGCCGCGATTCCGAAGTCGTTGCTTTCGCGGTTCCAGGTGCCGGCCGCGGTGCCGTCCGCCTGCGCGATCACGCCGTCCGCAGCGCCGGTCAGCACGTACACGCGCACGCCTGCCGGGTTTGTCGTGCGCAGCATCACGGCGAGCTCGTGCTTGCGATCGTTCGAGCCGTCGAAATCGCCGGCGGCGAGGTCGATCCCGCTGAACGTCTGCGCGACTTCCCAGGTGTCGATCAGCGCGGCCGAGGGCGCGCCCGTGCGGTGGAACACGCCGAGGCGCAGCGCACCCGTCGCGGTGACACGGTTCGCGGTGACGATTTCCTCGCGCCCGTCGCCGTCGAGATCGACGCCGATCGCCTTGAGGAACGTCGTGCCGGCGAGGCCGCCCGGGTGCAGCTCGGCGCGATACACGCGCTCGATCGGCGGCGTGTCGGCCGACAGGACGTACTCGTCGAACGCGTCGATACCGGACGGAGTGGACATCATTTCCATGAACTCGGCATCGACGCCGAACATGACGCTGCGCCCGAACGGCGTGGAGTCGCAGGTGAGGCCCACCGGCGCGTGCGTGACAAAGTCGGGCAGCGCCCGGTCCGCGCCCGACGCGGCCGCCGAGACGCATAACGCGACGCTCGCGACGAGGACGCGCGCACAAGCGAACGACTTACGGATTCTGCGCATGATGATCTCCCCTGAGCTGCGCCGATGTGCAGGATCACGACTCGCGCGCAGGCTGCTCCATGATCGCGGCATCGTTCCGCGGACGCAACTTCCGGAGTGGACAATTCCCAATGTTCGGCTCCGCCGTCGCAGCCAGGTCGCCGGCACCGCGTCCGGTGTCGGCAGCAGACGGCATCGCCTGCCGGCGGGTGTCTGAAGAGAGTCCGCGCATCGTGCGTCCCCGGCGGTCGTCGCAATTCCGCCGACGCACATCGGCGCCCGCGATGTCGCGTCGCGTGGTGCTACATTAGAGGCCATGCTCGCAAGGCCCAGCGCGTCGCGCATCCGATCCGTCCTGGCGTTATTGATCGGCTTTGCCGGCTGCCACTCCATCGGTGCCCTCGCGGAAGTCGCGCGGCCGGCGGCGCTTGGCGCGGCGGAGCGCACGTTTGCCGCCGAGGTGGCGCGGGAGGGAGGGCCGCCCGAGGAGACCGTGCTCGCGGCGCTCGCCGACGCGAAGGTGCAGCAGAGCATCCTCGAAGCGATGGCGCGGCCGGCCGAGGCGAAGCCCTGGCGCGACTACCGGCCGATCTTCATCACCGACAAGCGCGTCGACGACGGCGTCGAGTTCTACCTTGCCAACCGCGAGCTGCTCGAGCGGATCGGCAGGGACTACGGCGTGCCGCCCGAGATCATCGTGGCGATCATCGGGGTCGAGACGAGCTACGGCCGCGTCACCGGCAAGTACCGCGTCATCGACGCGTTGGCGACGCTCGCCTTCCACTATCCGCCGCGCGCGGCCTTCTTCCGCGGCGAGCTGAAGCAGCTCTTCCTGCTCGGCGACGCGCATCTCGCCTATCCGCTCGACGAGCTCAAGGGCTCCTATGCCGGCGCGATGGGCTGGGGCCAGTTCATGCCGACCAGCATCGCGCAGTGGGCGAAGGACGAGGACGGCGACGGCCGCATCGATCTCTGGAACTCTCTGCCGGACATCGTCGCCAGCGTCGCGAACTACTTCGCCGCGCATGGGTGGCAGGAAGGGCAGCCGGTCGCCGTGCGGGCCCAGCCGGCCGCGGACGCGCGCGAGGTGCATCCGGACGGCATCGAGCCGGTGTATCCGGTCCAGCAGATGGAAGCCTGGGGCTACGCGCCGCTCAGCCACGTCGATGCCGACCTTCCCTCGACGCTGCTCACGCTCGACGGCGAGCGCGGGCCCGAGTACTGGCTCACGTTCAGGAACTTCTACGTGATCACGCGCTACAACAAGAGCCCGCTGTACTCCATGGCGGTGTGGCAGCTTGCGCAGCAGATCGCGGGTGCCGTGGTCGAGCCGCCGAAGGTCGCGGTCAAGACGCCTGGACCGGAGCCGGCGCGATGAGGCGCGCGCTCGCGGCGAGCCTGCTGGCGCTGCTTCTGGCGGCGTGCGCGGGACACAAGTCGCGTCCGGACGGAACCTCGTCCTCGCCTCGCGGGGGCCGCGGCGCCTCGGCCCTGCCCGAGACTTCGCGGCCGCAGGCCGAGCGCTATCGCTATGAGCACGACGGCGAGCCGGCGGGGCCGGCGGTCGACATCAGCAGGCTGGCCGAGCCGGTGCCGAAGCTCGAGCCGCGCGCGCGCTACGGCAACAAGCCCGAATACAGCGTGCTCGGGCGCACGTATCGCGTGCTGCCGGATGCGCGCGGCTACGTCGAGCGCGGGATCGCTTCGTGGTACGGCAACAAGTTCCACGGCTACATGACGTCCTCGCTCGAGCCCTACGACATGTACGCCTTCACGGCCGCGCACAAGACGCTGCCGCTGCCGACCTACGCGCGCGTGACGAATCTCGAGAACGGCAAGAGCGTCGTCGTGCGCATCAACGATCGCGGGCCGTTTCACGAGAACCGGCTGATCGACCTCTCCTACGCGGCCGCGGTGCGCATCGGCATCTGGCCCAAAGGCACGGGGCTCGTCGAGGTGCGCGCGATCGATCCCGCGCATCCGGACACGCCGCCGCTGCCGCGCACGACCACCGCCGACGCGGCAGCGCGGATCTATCTCCAGCTCGGCGCGTTCGGGGATCGCGCGAATGCCGAGCGCGTCGCCAGCGCCGCGCGCCGCGACGGCATCGATCACGTCGACATCGAATCGGCCGGCGTCAACGGCCGCACCGTGCACCGCGTGCGCGTCGGGCCGCTGGCCGACGTCGCGGCGGCAGACGCGCTGACGCCCCGCATCGAGCGCCTCGGTTTCGGCTCGCCGCGCGTGGCGATCGAGCGCTGAAGCGGCGACAATGGCACGGTGAGCGGTGTTTCGGTCAGCAGCGGGCTGAGAAAAGCCGGAATTCCGCCTCGCGCGGCACCTCGCCGCGACCGCTTGCCGCCCGCCGCCGACCGCATCTTCTTCTGCAAGAGATCCGAACGTCCCTCATGAAGCCACCTTTCCTCTTCGCTCTTACGCTCGCATTCGCAACCCTCCCGGCCGTGGGGCGCGCGCCGGCGGGGCCGCCCCCCCCGGCGCCGGCGCCCGCCGCCGCCACGCCCCCCCCCAGCCGGCCCGCACCCCAAGCCCGG
>CBINBI010000004.1:0-86159 GCA_966248875.1 uncultured Rhodanobacteraceae bacterium | reverse complement strand
CGCGGTGCCGCTGATCGCGTATGAGCTCAATCTCTCGCGCGCCGAAGTCCACGGCGTGATCAGCTTCTATCACCATTTCCGCACGCACCCGCCCGGCCGGCACGTCGTGCGGATCTGCCGCGCGGAGGCCTGCCAGTCTCTCGGTGCGCGTGCGCTGGAGGCGCACGCGAAGAAGACGCTCGGCATCGGCTTCCACGAGACGACCAGCGACGGCGCGATCACGCTCGAAGCCGTGTACTGCCTCGGCAACTGCGGCTGCGGCCCGTCGGTGCTGGTCGATCCGGACACGCTGCACGCGCGGATGACGCCCGAGGCGTTCGACGCGCTCGTCGGCGAGCTGCGCGAGGTGGCGAAATGAGCACGCGCATCTACGTCCCGCGCGACGCAACCGCGCTTGCGCTCGGCGCGGACGCGACCGCCCGCGCGATCGAATCCGAAGCGAGGCGGCGCGGCATCGACATCACGCTCGTCCGCAACGGCTCGCGCGGCATGTTCTGGCTGGAGCCGCTGGTCGAGATCGACGCGCCGGCCGGACGCATCGGTTACGGCCCGATCAAGGCCGCCGACGTGCCGGCGCTGTTCGACGCCGGCTTCGAACGCGGCAACGTGCACGGCCTGCGCCTCGGGCCGGTGGAGGCGATTCCGTTCTTCGAGAAGCAGGAGCGCCTGACGTTCGCGCGCGTCGGCGTCATCGATCCGGTCAGCGTCGAGGACTACCGCGCGCACGGCGGCTTCCGCGGACTCGAGAACGCGCTCGCGATGAGCGGCGAGGACATCGTCAAGGCGGTGACCGATTCGGGTCTGCGCGGCCGCGGCGGCGCCGCGTTTCCGGCCGGCATCAAGTGGAAGACCGTGCTCGGCACGGACTCGCCGCAGAAATACGTCGTCTGCAACGCCGACGAAGGCGATTCCGGCACGTTCTCCGACCGCATGCTGATGGAAGGCGATCCGCTCTGCCTCGTCGAAGGCATGACGATCGCCGGCCTCGCCGTCGGCGCGACGCAGGGCTACATCTATCTCCGCAGCGAATATCCGCACGCGTTCCGCGCGCTGGGCGAGGCGATCGCGAACGCGTACGCCGCGGGCTGGCTCGGCCCCGGCATCAACGGCACGTCGCGGCGCTTCGATCTCGAAGTGCGGCTCGGCGCCGGCGCGTATATCTGTGGCGAGGAAACCTCGTTGCTCGATTCGCTGGAAGGCAAGCGCGGCCAGGTGCGCTTCAAGCCGCCGCTGCCGGCGATCAAGGGCCTGTTCGGCCAGCCCACCGTGATCAACAACGTGATCACGCTGGCGTCCGTGCCGATCATTCTCGATCGCGGCGCGGAGTACTACCGGGACTACGGCACCGGCCGCTCGCGCGGCACGCTGCCGCTGCAGCTTGCTGGAAACCTCAAGCACACGGGCCTGGTCGAAAAGGCGTTCGGCGTGACCTTGCGCGAGCTGCTTTATGAATACGGCGGCGGTTCATATTCGGGCCGCCCGATCCGTGCGGTTCAGGTCGGCGGCCCGCTCGGCGCCTACTTGCCGGAGTCGCAGTTCGACACCATCGTTGATTACGAGGCGTTCGCGGCGATCGGCGCGATGCTCGGTCACGGCGGCATCGTCGCATTCGACGACACGGTGGACATGCTGGAACAGGCGCGCTACGCGATGGAATTCTGTGCGATCGAATCCTGCGGCAAGTGCACGCCGTGCCGGATCGGCTCGACGCGCGGTGTGGAAGTCATCGACCGCATCCGCGCCGGCTTCGAGCGCGAGAAGAACATCGTCCTGCTGAAGGATCTGTTCGAGACGATGCGGTACGGATCCCTGTGCGCGATGGGCGGGCTGACACCCGATCCCGTGCGCAGCGCGCTGGAATATTTTCCGGAAGATTTCGAGGTGCGGGCGTGACCCTGCGCCTCGCATTTGCTCCGTCATTCCGGCGAAAGCCGGAATCCATTTTGCTTCTGCATCACACGCGAAAGATCAAAATGGGTCCCGGCTTTCGCCGGGACGACGAGTTTGTAGCGCCGCGGTTGGCGCAGGAGTTTGAACCATGCGTTCCATAGCTGAATCCGACCTCGGCACGCCGAAGTCACCCTCGACCGAAACCGTCGCGCTGACGATCGACGGCATCGACGTGCGCGTGCCGGCCGGCACCTCGGTGCTGCGCGCCGCGGCGGAAGCCGGGATCACGATCCCGAAGCTCTGCGCGACCGAGCTGCTCGAGCCGTTCGGCTCGTGCCGGCTCTGCCTCGTGCAGGTCGAAGGCATGAAGGGCTTTCCGGCCTCGTGCACGACGCCGGTCGCGGCGGGCATGAAGGTGACGACGCAGAGCGAGAAGCTGACGCAGCTCCGTCGCGGCGTCATGGAACTCTACCTTTCCGATCATCCCCTAGCCGCGATCACGGCGCCGCCCGGCGGGCGCACCGAGATCGAGGAGATGGCAAAGCTGGTCGGTCTCGAGGACGTGCGCTACGGCTTTGACGGCGCCAACCACGTGAACGCGAAGAAGCCGACCGGCGAAGACAACGAGCTCTTCGCCGAGATCGACGAATCGAATCCGTACTTCCGCTTCGATCCCGCCCAGTGCATCGTCTGCTCGCGCTGCGTGCGCGCCTGCGACGAGCAGCAGGGCACGCTGGCGCTGACGGTCCAGGGCCGCGGTTTCGAATCGAAGATCGCCGCGAGCCAGGACGAGCCGTTCATGGATTCCGAGTGCGTCTCGTGCGGCGCCTGCGTGCAGGCTTGCCCGACCGGCGCGCTCGTCGAGAAGTCGCTGCTGGCGAAGGGTGCGCCGGAGTGCAGCGTCGTCACCACCTGTGCGTACTGCGGCGTCGGCTGCTCGTTCCGCGCCGAGATGAAGGGCGAAGAGATCGTGCGCATGGTGCCGAACAAGGACGGCCATGCGAATCACGGCCACAGTTGTGTCAAGGGCCGCTTCGCGATCGGCTATGCGACGCACCCCGATCGCATCCTGAAGCCGATGGTGCGGGCGAAGATCTCCGATCCCTGGCGCGAAGTGAGCTGGGAGGAGGCGATCAGCCACGCCGCGTCCGAGCTCAAGCGCATCCAGGCGAAGTACGGCCGCTTCTCGATCGGCGGCATCACGTCCTCGCGCTGTACGAACGAGGAAACCTATCTCGTGCAGAAGCTCGTGCGCGCCGGCTTCCGCAACAACAACGTGGACACCTGCGCGCGCGTCTGTCATTCGCCGACCGGATACGGGCTCAAGAACACGATCGGCGAATCGGCCGGCACGCAGAACTTCGATTCGGTCATGAAGGCGGACGTGATCGTCATCATGGGCGCGAATCCGACCGACGGCCATCCGGTGTTCGCCTCGCAGATGAAACGGCGCCTGCGCCAGGGCGCGCGGCTCATCGTCATCGATCCGCGCCGCATCGACATCGTGCGCACGCCGCACATCCAGGCCGACTATCACCTGCAGCTCCGGCCCGGCACGAATGTCGCGATGCTGAATTCGCTGGCGCACGTCATCGTCGCCGAAAACCTCATCGACGAGGAGTTCGTGCGCACGCGCTGCGAGCCTGAGGCGTTCGCGAAGTGGCGCGCCTTCGTCGCCGAGCCGCGCAATTCGCCCGAGGCGATGGAGAGCGTCACCGGCGTGCCCGCGGCCGACGTGCGCGCCGCCGCGCGCCTCTACGCGACCGGCGGCAACGGCGCGATCTACTACGGCCTCGGCGTCACCGAGCACTCGCAGGGCTCCACCGCGGTCATGGGCATCGCGAATCTTGCGATGGCGACGGGCAACATCGGCCGCGAAGGCGTCGGCGTCAATCCGCTGCGCGGGCAGAACAACGTGCAGGGCTCGTGCGACATGGGCTCGTTCCCGCACGAGTTCACCGCGTACCGCCACGTCGCCGACGACGCGGTGCGCTCGGTGTTCGAGAAGGAGTGGGGCGTCGAGCTGCTGGCCGAGCCGGGCCTGCGCATTCCGAACATGTTCGAGGCCGCGCTCGACGGCGAGTTCAAGGCGCTCTACATCCAGGGCGAGGACATCGCGCAGTCCGATCCGAACACGCAGCACGTCACCGCCGCCCTGACCTCGATGGAATGCATCATCGTGCAGGACCTGTTTCTCAACGAGACGGCGAAGTTCGCGCACGTGTTCCTGCCGGGGTCCACTTTCCTCGAGAAGGACGGCACGTTCACCAACGCCGAGCGCCGCGTCTCGCGCGTGCGCAAGGTCATGCAGCCGAAGAATGGCTACGCGGACTGGGAGATCACGCAGCTCCTCTCCAACGCGATCGGCTATCCGATGCACTACACGCACGCGTCCGAGATCATGGACGAGATCGCCCGCGTCACGCCGACGTTCGCCAACATGAGCTTCGCGCGCATCGACGAGCTCGGCAGCGTGCAGTGGCCGTGCAACGAGCAGCACCCCGAAGGCACGCCGACGATGCACGTCGGCGAGTTCGTGCGCGGCAAGGGACGGTTCCTGCTGACCGAATACGTGCCGACGACCGAGAAGGTCAACGCGAAGTACCCGCTGATCCTCACCACCGGCCGCATCCTCACGCAGTACAACGTGGGCGCGCAGACGCGGCGCACCGAAAACGTGCGCTGGCACAGCGAGGACCGCCTCGAGATCCATCCGCAGGACGCCGAGGACCGCGGCATCAAGGACGGCGACTGGGTCGGCATCGAGAGCCGTGCCGGCGAGACCGTGCTGCGCGCGCTGATCAGCGATCGCATGCAGCCCGGCGTCGTCTACACCACGTTCCACTTCCCGTTCTCGGGCGCGAACGTGATCACCACCGAGAACTCGGACTGGGCGACGAACTGTCCGGAGTACAAGGTCACCGCGGTCCAGGTCACGCGCGTGAACCAGCCGTCCGACTGGCAGAAGCGCTATCGCGAGTTCAGCGAAAGGCAGCAGGCGCTGCTGGACAAGGCGAATGAGCGGGTCGCGACGCCAACCGCCTGAGCCCGCGGACGAATCGCACGCGGGCTTCGTGCGCCGGCCGATCCGCCGCTTCCGCTCGGGCAGGGATGCCGAGCTCACGGACGCGATCGCCGAGGAAGTGCCGATCGCGTTCGTCTACAACGACCGGCCGCACGTCGTCATGATGGCGACGCCGCGCGACCTCGACGAGTTCGCGCTCGGCTTTTCGCTGAGCGAGGCGGTGATCGGCCGCCCGGAAGAGCTCGAATCGGTCGAGATAAAGACGCTGCTCGAAGGCATCGAGATGCGCCTCTGCATCCCCGCCGCGCGCGCCGAGGCGCTGGAGGCACGGCATCGCAACCTCACCGGCCGCACGAGCTGCGGGCTCTGCGGCGCGCAGGCGCTCGAGGACGCCGTACGCCAGCCGCCACCGGTGGGCGAAGGCCCGGAGATCGACGCAGCGGCTCTGCACCGCGCGCTCGCGCAGTTGCACGATCGTCAGCCGCTCAACGTCGCGACGGGCGCGACACACGCGGCGGCGTGGGCGCATCGCGACGGCGACATCGCGCTGGTGCGAGAGGACGTTGGTCGGCACAACGCGCTGGACAAGCTGATCGGCGCGATGGCGAAGACGGGCGAGCGCGTCGACGACGGCTTTCTCGTCGTCACGAGCCGCGCGAGTTACGAGATGGTGCAGAAGTCCGCGACGGTCGGCATCGCGCTGCTCGCCGCGATCTCCGCGCCGACCGCGCTTGCGATCCATCTCGCCGAGGAAACCGGCATGACGCTGATCGGGTTCGCGCGGCCCGAGGGCCATGTGGTCTATGCGAACCCGCAGCGCCTAATGCGCACGCCAATGGAGATTCCGGCATGAACGTCGAACGGCTGGTCGACATGGTCAACGACATCGCCAACTACTTCGCGTCCGAGCCCGATCACGCGGCCGCCGTCAGCGGCGTGGCGACGCATCTCAGGCGATTCTGGGAGCCGCGCATGCGCAGGCAGATCATCGCGCATCTCGAAGCGGGCGGGCACGGCCTCAGCGACCTCGCGCGCGAAGGCGTGCAGGAGCTGGCCCGCATGCAGCAGCCGGCGTAGCGCATACCGCAGTCCCGATCTCAGCGTTCATGGCTCATAGGTTCGCTTCCTGATTTTTCGCGACGGTGCAGCGCGCTGCCTCACGAGGGAGCTACGGCCCGAGCGCGAACGGACAGATATTCGTCCAGATCTCGCCGAGCTGCGCGACCGTATACGTGTGCCCGCCCGCGAACAGCGTGTAGAACAGGTCCTGGTTCATGACCCAGCCGTTACTCTGGAACCGGCCCGGATCGTCGCCGGCGCCGTAGGTCGTGTACAGCGGATCCAGCGTGCCGAGATGGATATCCACCGGAATCTTCGGCTGCGCCGAGCCGAGAAGCTGATTGCAGCTCGGCGGCGGTACGCCGTTGTCGGTGCACGCGTATTGCGTGAGCGATCCGGCGCTGACGCCGTAGGCCGCGAAGTAATCGGCGTTGAAAAGTGCAAGCGCGTGCGCGACGTGCGCGCCGGCCGAGAAGCCCCATAGTTCGATGCGCGTCCGTTCGATGTTGTAGCGAGCCATCGTGTCGTCGAGCGCGGCCGACATCACGGGCACGTCGGTTTGCGGCACCCAGCTGCCCTGCGATCCGCTCGCGACCGGCGCCAGCACGACGAAGCCGTGGCTGTCGGCCCAGCTCGACCAGTCGCTCCGCACCTGTTGTGCCGCGGCCTGCGCCGCACCGGGCGAGCCCGCGGCGCCGTGCAGCGCAAGCAGCAGCGGCCATGAGCGCGTGGGCGTGTAGGCCGGCGGCAGGCGCAGGTAGAACGTGCGGTTGCCTATCCCGGACACGGTGATCGTGCGCGTCTGGTTGCCGGGGTAGGCGCCGCCGCTGCCGTTCGAGGGATCATGCGGCAGGACCTCGTCCGACTCGAAGCCGGAGCGGAACACGGTGTCGCCGGCGCCGCACATCCAGTCCGGCAAGCGCACGGTGCTCGCAGCGCGGGCGAGGGTGAACATCAGCAGCAACGGAACGGCAGCCAGGCATCGCGCGGGGATCATGCGCCGGATTCTGCGGCCAGCGCCGTCGGCGCACAGTGAGGCCTGTCGCAGCGGATTCCTGTTTCTGTGTGCCGCGACGCAGCAAATGCGGCGGCGCAGGATGGATGGGGATGTGAAGAAACAGCTAAGATCATCCGGTCCCGCAAAGGATGCGTAGTGAACGCCCGCAAGCCGTCCCGCCAGGAGCCCTCCCGCATGAGCCGTCTTCTCCGTTGCCGACCGACCGCGCCGATGCTGGCGATCCTGCCGCTGGCGCTCGCCGCGGCGCTGACCGGCGAAACCGCGCATGCGTCGGCGTTCCAGTTGAAGGAGAACAGCGCCGAAGCCATGGGGCGCTCGTTCGCAGGCTCTGCCGCAGCGCCGGGCGATTGCGCGGTCGTCGCCAACAACCCGGCCGCAATGAGCGGGCTCAAGAGCGGCTGCTTCCAGGCCGACCTCACCGCGATCAATTTCGAGACGAAGTTCCACGGCAGCGGACAGGATTTCCTCGGCCGCCCGCTGACCGGCGGCAACGGCGGCGACGGCGGCACGACCAAACCCGTGCCGGCGATCTACTTCGTGCATCCGGTCAACGACGCGTGGACGCTCGGCGTGTCGCTGACCGCGCCGTTCGGATTCCAGACCGACTACAACGAGGGCTGGGTCGGCCGCTACGAAGCGCTGGAATCCAAGCTCGAATCACCGGCGCTGACGTTCGCCGCATCGTGGCAGCTCTCCGACGAATTCTCGCTCGGCGCGAGTCTCATCGCGCAGCGCACCAGCGCCAAGCTGACGCAGGCGATCGACTTCGGCACGATTCTCGCCGGCCCGACCAACGGCGCATTGCTGCCGCAGGAAGCCGACGGCTTCGGCAGCCTCAAGGGCGACGACTGGGGCTACGGCTTCGGCCTCGGCCTGCTCTGGAAAGCGACGCCGAACGACAACATCGGCGTCAACTTCCATTCCAAGATCGAGCACACCATCGAAGGCGACGGCAAGTTCCTCGTGCCTTCGAATCTCGTGCCGTTCCTCGGCGGCGCGTTCGTCGACAGCGACGGCAAGGCCGATTTCGACACGCCGGCGTTCGCGACGCTGAGCTGGTGGCACACGATGGACGACCGCTTCAGCTTCGGCGCCGACGTCGGCTACACGCAGTGGTCGAGCTTCGAGAAGCTCGTTGTGCACTACGCGAATCCCGCGCAGCCCGATTCGGTGTCGATCTTCGACTGGAAGGATTCGTGGTTCTTCTCGCTCGGCGGCGACTGGCGCCTCGATCCGAAATGGACGCTCCGCGCCGGCGTCGCCTACGACCAGACGCCGACGCGCGACGCGACGCGCACGCCGCGCATTCCGGACGCCAACCGCACCTGGCTCTCGTTCGGCCTCGGCTACAAGGTCGACGACAATCTCAAGTTCGAGGCGGGCTACGTGCATCTCTGGGTGGACGACGGCGACGTCAATCACACCAGCGCGACCTTCAGCACGCTCACCGGGCACTTCGAAAGCTCGGGCAACCTGCTCGCAATCTCGGGGCAGTACCGGTTCTGAGCGACGGTTTATGGGGAGCGCGGCGGGCGCCTTCGGGCGCTCGTCGCGTTTCCGGGGTTCCGGTTTCGTCCTTGCCGGGAAGTCCGCGGGCGCGAAAACACGCGAAAAAACCGCGAAATGCGCATGCGGCGACCGATTCCGCGACGGGGTCGGCTTTCCAGCGGACTGTGCAGTCGCTTTTGTCCGATATACCGGTTATAGTGCCCTTACTGTGTTTGCTAGGGTCACAGTGAACCGTGGCCCGATGCGGTTGATCCCTAACCGGTCCGCTCATCGCTTCGCCTCGATTACTCCCAGCAGCCCCAGTCTCGATCCGGATGCACCGCGATCGCGATTACGTTTGTCCCAACTTGAACAAAGGAAATATTCGAGATGTCGAATCGTCAGACCGGAACCGTCAAATGGTTCAACGATGCCAAGGGCTTCGGCTTCATCACGCCGGAGAGCGGCCCTGACCTGTTCGTGCACTTCCGCGCGATCCAAGGCACCGGTTTCAAGTCGCTTCAGGAAGGCCAGAAGGTGACCTTCGTCGCCGTGCAGGGCCAGAAGGGCATGCAGGCCGATCAGGTCCAGGTCGTCTGAAGCCGCGCAGACCTTGATCACGAAGGCCCCGGATGGAAACATCCGGGGCCTTTTCATTTGTCGGGCCCGGAATTCGCGATCGAGGCGCGCCTCGTCGCGCGGATCGAAAGGGGAGGCAGCATGAGTGACGACCCGAGCTTTCGCACGGCCCGCGCGCGCTCGCGCCCACACGCGGCGATCGGCTTCGTCGCCTTCGCGCTGGCATGCGTGCTGGCCGGATGCACGGCTTCCGCCGTGCGCACCTCGCTCGTCTCCGATGTCTCCGCGATCCGGAATTTCCGCGAGATCGAGCCGCTCGCTGCCGCGCTGGATCGCACGCGGACACTGCTGGTCCTCGACATCGACGACACGCTGCTCACGCCACCGCCGCGCACCACGCCGGATCTGCCCGCGCAGTTCTTCGGCAGCGACCGCTGGTACGTCTGGCAGAGCAGGGAGCTCAAGCCGGGCGATGCCGACAAGGTGCCGTGCCTGTACGACGTCATCGCGATGAATTACGAAGCCGGCAGCCTGACCGCGACCGAGGCGAGCGCGGGCGGCAACGACGTCCAGAAAGTGCTCAACAACCTGCCGTTCGATCGGCTGGTGCTCACGTCGCGCAGCCCCGATCAGCGCGGCGCGACGATGCGCGAGCTGAGCCGCGCCGGCTACGCGCCGATCGCGCCGCTCCGGCATGCAGACGCCGTGTCGTTCCGCCTGCCGGCCGGAAGCGGGCGCCGCGTGACATATGCCGACGGCGTCCTCATGACCGGTGGCGGCGACAAGGGCGCCGCGCTGCTCGCGCTACTCGACGTGTTGCACCTTCGCGGTCATTACCGTTCCATCGTGCTGGTCGACGACGGGCAGGCGAATATCGATAGCGTGCAGTCGGCACTGGCGAAAGCCGGCATCGATTTTCACGGCCGGCGATACGAGCGTGTGAAGCCGCATCCGCTGCCCCCCGTCACCGAGGCGCAGAAGGACGACGCACGCCGCGCGTGGCGCAAGTGGATGGAGCTCCTGGACGACGTCTATCCGGAACGCGCCGCCCGCCTGAAGGCGAATCAGTGCGGCGGCGCACAGCAATAGGAAATACGCCGGACCGACGGACGCAGTGCGCGTGCCGCCGCAGCAAAAAAACACACGCCCCGCGCGCAGATTTCTTTCCCCTCTCCCATTTGCGGGAGAGGGCAGGGTGAGGGCGAGCTTGGCTCGAAACTTCAAACCCGCCTTTTTCGTCCTCGGGGAACGTCGTCGCTCCGATTGCCTCACCCCAACCCTCTCCCGCAAGCGGGAGAGGGGAAAAACGCGGCTGCCGTCGCAGCAGATCGCGCGCCTCAGCCCGGATACTTCACCGGATCGATCTGCCGGAAAAACTCCGCGGCGTGCCGGCGCAGCTCCGGGTTCCACGGCGTGCCGAGATACGCCCGCGCCTCGTGGATCTTCGCGAAATGCGCTTCCTCGGGCGTCATGTCGTCGATGTCGGGCGGCGGCTCGATCGCGAGACCCTTGGCCCGCCGCTGCTCCGTCATGCGCATCCAGGCCTCGATCTTGCGCCGCTCGAATCCCGCGAGCTGCCACGTGCGGCACGTGTAGCCCGATTCGTCGCGCATCACCATCCACAGCGTCGCCGTTTCCGTGTCGCCGCGTTGCGTGGCGACGTGGTACCAGACGTTGTCACTCATCTCGCTTTGCCCATTGCGTTCCGGATCGTCCGGAAAACCCCTGCGGCAGCGATCGTAGGGCCGGCGGCCGTCATCGGACTGTGGCCGCCGTCGCATCCCCTTTCGCGTTCATCGGCGAGCAGCCACGTTCAGCCGTGACAGCGCGCATCGGCCCCCGGATCACTCGACCCGATATCCTGTTGCAGCCGGCCCGCTTCCCGGTGCAACGGAGCCGTCGCGATGACCGTCGTCATTACCGCCTTCGAACGTTCGCCCGACGGCGGCCAGGCCTTGCGCGCGACACGCGCGTCCGCTGGTCGCTCGAGGAAACGGGCCAGGCCTACGGAGTGCGCCTCGTGCCGTTCCGCGCGCTGAAGGAGCCCGCGCATCTCGCGCTGCATCCGTTCGGCCAGATTCCGACGTTCGAGGAAGACGGCCTCGCCCTGTTCGAGACCGGATGGGAAAGCCGATGGCTTTCCGCCATCTCGCCGCGGAGGGCGAGCATCGGGACGTCGACGCGGGAGCGGTCGATATGACTTTAGCTGCGTAGTAGGTCAGGGTCGGCATCGGCGCGCGGCGGTGACGCCGGTTGCGGGTTCGCGCGCGAGCGCAGTGGCGCGAAGTAACGACCCAGAAGTTGCGTAAGTCCCATATTGGGACTACCATAGCTCATGAAGATCGTCGCGGTCAGTACCCTGAGACACTTCTGGCAGCGTCATCCCGATGCCGAGCAGCCGCTCAAGGCATGGTACGACGAAGCCAGACATGCGTCCTGGCAAACGCCGCGAGAGATCAAGAATCGCTACGCAACCGCAAGCTTCATTGGCAAGAATCGCGTTGTTTTCAACATCAAAGGCAACGACTATCGCTTGATCGTCGCCGTCGCTTACCGCTTTCAAGCCGTCTACATCAAGTTCGTCGGCACGCACGCGCAATACAGCAAGATCGATGCGGCCACTGTGGAGGCCCCATGAATATTCGCCCGATTCGCACGAAGAAAGACTACAAGGCCGCTCTGAAGGAGCTGTCGGCGTATTTCGATGACGAGCCCGAGCCCGGCACCGAGGACGGCGATCGGTTCGAAATCCTAGCCACGCTGGTCGAGGCGTACGAAGCGCGGCACTTTCCGATCAAGGCGCCCGATCCCATCGAGGCGATCCGTTTCCGGATGGAGCAGGGCGGGCTCACCGTCAAGGATCTGGTGCCTTCGATCGGGCGGCCGAATCGCGTGTACGAAGTGCTCAACGGCAAGCGCAGCCTGACGGTCGACATGATTCGCAGCCTGCACAGGAATCTTGGCATTCCGGCCGAGAGTTTGATCGGTCCCTGAGCGAACGCGCCAGCACGCCGAGCGTCAACCCGTAACCTGTGGCGTTGATCGCATCGATCACGTCGTCGAGCTCGTCCGATTTCCACCGCACGACATGCAGCGCCGGTCCGAACACTTCGGACGTCAGCAGCCTGAGCGGCCGATTCCCATGCTAGCTCCGTCGGATGGCCTGATCCAGCGCGGATCGCGCCTCCCCGGCCAGCGCGCGGAATCCGCTCGAAATGCGCGGCTCATCGGCTGTGCGCTCCCAAAACTCACGCGCGATGCGCGCGGCGACGTGCCAGTCCTCACGGCGCTCCGGCGTCGGCAGCGCGACTTCGTAATTCCGCTCGACGACTTCACCGCTCGGCGCGGGTCGAAACTGCATCGGCAGCATGTCGTAGGCGGGCAGCAGTCGCAGGGGACGCTCGTCCGTGAGTCGCAGCGCGGCGTTCGCCAGATGCATGTCGCTGTTCGAAATCAGCGTGCCGAACCAGCCGTAGATTCGCAGTCGTCGCGCGCTGTCGGCGTCGATCCATCCATCGCGTTCGAGCTCGGGCGCGAAGCGCCACCAGTCGATGCGGACATGACCGTAGTACGCGGCATCGAGCGCCGCGAGCGAAACGAATCCCGAGCGCCCGCGCGCGGGCGTGCGATCGAAGCGCGTCGATTGCAGGAACACGCGGCCGCCGGCTTCGAGGACTTCGCTGTCGGCGGCTTCGAGCCCCGATTCCTTGAGGCTGATGCCGGCGAGGTGCTCGGCGATGAGGAGATCGGCCCAGCGTCGCGCGCCGGCGCTTTCCGTTCGCTCGCTGAACTTGACGATGACGGGCCGTGCCTCTTCGCCATCGCGCAGCGTCACGGCGAACTTGGGTTGCTCCCCGCCCGCGGAAGATCCGAAATTCTCGCCACGCAAAACGGCTTCGGCGCGGCGTGGATATTCGGCGGAGCGATCCGCCAACAGAATGAGGTCGGCTTGGCCGAGGGTTCGTTGCAGCGCGCGCTGCAGCGACGCTTCGCCGAGCACGAGATCGCCGGGCGCATCATCGCCGTGCCGGAGCAGGGCCAGCACGATGTCGTCCGCATTCCATAGAAGAATGTCGGGGTTCGCGTTGATGTCGGGTGCGACGCGCCTTCCGAATGCGCGACCGAGAAAGCCTTGCGGGCGCTGATCGTCCAGAAACCAGGGGAGGCCCGGGAATACGCCGTGGGCGAAATCTCCATGGAGGAACGCGGGTCGCGGACCCGAAGATTCGAACCAGAATTGCTCGCCGCTGAGCGCGTGCAGCTCGCCGAGCCGTTCGGCGCGTCCTTCGGCGTTGATTCGATAGAGCGGCCAATGGCTGCCGGCGCGCCCGATGTCTCGCGCGAGCGCATAACGCGCCGAGCGTGCGCGGCCGATGCGGACGACGCGCGCGCCGGCGTCGGCGATGAGGCGGGAGACGGTGGACTGGTTGACGCCGAACTCGCGCGCGATGTCGGCGGCGCGGACGACGCCGTTTCGGGTCAGGAAGACTTCGAGGCGGGCCCAGCGGGACTCATCCATGCAGTGATTGCATAGATTTGTGCATAGATAGTCAAGAAGGATTAGCTGAGATATCTATCTAACTAATTGATTTTGCTATCATAGTGAGATTGGACTGCACCGCCCGGCGACATCATTGCATAGATAGTCGATAAGATTATTCAGCCAGCGTGAGCAACGACGCGTTCCCGCCCGCGGCCGTCGTATTGACCGTCAGCGTTCTCTCGGTCGCAAACCGCAGCAGATAATGCGGCCCGCCCGCCTTCGGCCCGGTGCCCGATAGATTCTCGCCACCGAACGGCTGCACCCCGACCACCGCACCAATCTGGTTGCGGTTGACGTACGTATTCCCCACCTTCGCCCGCTTCGCAATGTGCTCGATCGTCGCATCGATGCGACTGTGCACGCCGAGCGTCAACCCGAAGCCGGTCCCGTTGATCGCGTCGATCACGTCGTCCAGCTCGTCCGCCTTCCAGCGCACGACGTGCAGGGCCGGGCCGAACACCTCGCGCGTCAGCAGCTTGATCGACGGAATCTCGTAGGCGCGCGGCAGGAAGAACGTGCCGTGCTCGGAGCCGGGCGAGAGCTTCGCGATGTTGATGAGCTTCGCTTCCTTGTCCATGCGCGCGGCGTGCTCTTCGAGGCTCTTGCACGAGGGCTCGTCGATGACCGGCCCGACGTCGGTGGAGAGCAGCGCGGGATCGCCGACGACGAGCTCGTCCATCGCGCCCTTCAGCATCGCGATGACCTTGTCCGCGATGTCCTCCTGCACGTAAAGCACGCGCGCGGCGGAGCAGCGCTGGCCGGCGGAGTCGAAAGCGCTGGCCATGACGTCCTTCACGAGCTGCTCGGGCAGGGCGGAGGAATCCGCGATCAGCGCGTTCTGACCGCCGGTTTCGGCGATCAGCGCGGCGATCGGCGCGTTGCGCGCGGCGAGCGTGCGGTTGATCGTCCACGCGGTTTCGGTGGAGCCCGTGAAGCAGACGCCGGCGACTTCGTTGCGCGTCAGCAGCGTCTTGCCGAGCACGGAGCCCTTGCACGGCACGTACTGCAGCACGGCCTCGGGCACGCCGGCTTCGTGCAGCAGCCTGACGGCGGCGTAGCCGATCAGCGTGGTCTGGTCCGCAGGCTTGGCGATGACGGAGTTGCCGGCGGCGAGGCCGGCGGCGAGCTGGCCGGTGAAGATCGCGAGCGGGAAGTTCCACGGGCTGATGCAGACGAACACGCCGCGGCCGCGCAGGAACAACTGATTCGATTCGCCGGTCGGCCCCGGCAGCGTTTCCGGCTGGCCGAACAGCTTGCGCGCCATCGCGGCGTAATAGCGCAGGAGATCGGCCGCTTCGCGCACTTCGCCGATCGCGGCCGGAATCGTCTTGCCGGCTTCGCGCACGCAGAGCGCGATGAACTCGCCGCGGCGCTGCTCCAGGAGATCGGCCGCGTGCTCGAGGATCGTCGCGCGGCTCGCGGCGGGCAGCGTGTCCCATGCGGGCTGCGCGTCGACGGCGTTCGCCAGTGCCTTCTCGATCGTCGCGGCGTCGGCGTGGCGCGACTCGCCGACGACCTGCCGGCGGTCGGCGGGATTCGTCACTGCGCGCACGTCGCCGGCGTTCGCGGCGCCGGGCACGAGCGGCTCGGCTTTCCACGGCCCCTTGTGCTGGTTGACCGCTTCGGCCAGCGCGCGTAGCGCGTCGTCGTTCGCGAGATTGACGCCCATGGAGTTTTTCCGCAGTTCGCCGTAAAGGTTGATGGGAAGAGGAATGCGCGGGTGCGGCTTCGAGGCGAAGCCGCGCACGATCTCGGCAGGATCGGCGACGAGGTCGCGGATCGAAACGTCCTCGTCGACGATGCGGTTGACGAACGAGGTGTTCGCGCCGTTTTCCAGAAGGCGGCGAACGAGATAAGGCAAGAGATCCTCGTGCGAGCCGACCGGCGCGTAGACGCGGCACGGCACATTCAGATTATTCGGACCTATGACTTCGGCATAGAGATCCGTGCCCATGCCGTGCAGACGCTGGAACTCGAACGGGCGGCCGTGCGCAAGATGATGGATCGCGGCGATCGTGTGCGCGTTGTGCGTCGCGAACTGCGGGTAGATCAGATCCGTGCCGGCGTCGAACAATCGCCGCGCGCAGGCAAGATACGACACGTCCGTGTTGGGCTTGCGCGTGTAGACCGGATAGCCCGGCAGGCCCAGCTCCTGCGCGCGCTTGATCTCCGAATCCCAGTACGCGCCCTTGACCAGCCGCACGCACCAGCGGCGGTTCGCCTTGCGCGCGGTCTCGGCGAGCCAGTCGATGACGAACGGCGCGCGCTTCTGGTACGCCTGCACGGCGAGGCCGAAGCCATTCCAGCCTTCGAGCGACGGATCGGCGAAGACGGCGCCGATGATGTCGAGCGAGAGCTCCAGCCGGTCGGCTTCTTCGGCATCGACGGTCATGCCGATGCCGTTCTGCCGGGCGAGCTGCGCGAGTGCGAGGACCTTCGGCGTCAGCTCCGCGAGCACGCGCTGGCGCTTGGCGACTTCGTAGCGCGGGTGCAGAGCGGAGAGCTTGACCGAGATCGACGGCGCGTCGAGCACGTCGTTCTCGCGCGACTTCGCGGCGATGCTGCGCGCGCCGAGCGCGTTGATCGCGTCGATGTAGGCCTGGTAGTAACGCTCGGCGTCCGGCTGCGTCAGCGCGGCCTCGCCGAGCATGTCGTACGAGTAGCGATAGGCCGCGTTCTCTTTCTCGTCGGCGCGCTCGAGGGCCTCCTTCATCGTCCGGCCCATGACGAACTGATGGCCCATGATGCGCATCGCCTGACGCACGGCGAGGCGCACGACGGGCTCGCCGGCGCGGCCGATCAGCCTCCGGAGCGCCCCCGCGAAATCGCGGCGCGTGTCCTCGGCGAGCGCGACGAGATGGCCGGTGAGCATCAGGCCCCAGGTGGAGGCGTTGACGAACACGGAATCACTCGTGCCGAGGTGCTTCTTCCAGTCGGCCTCGCCGAGCTTGTCGCGGATCAGCTTGTCGGCGGTCGCCGTATCGGGAATGCGCAGCAGCGCTTCGGCGACGCACATCAGCAGCACGCCTTCCTCGCTGGAGAGGTCGTACTGGCGCATGAAGGATTCGACCGCCGACTGCTGATCGGCGCGCGCGCGCACGCGCGCCACGAGCTCGCTCGCTCGCGCGAGCACCAGCTCGCGCTCGGCGGGCGGCAGCGTCGCCTGCGAGAGCAGGTCGTCCACGGCTTCGGTTTCATCGCGCGTCCACGCGGCCGTGATGCGCGCGCGGGCGGGTTCGACGGCGGTCGGGAGCTCGGGGCTGAGGATGTCGCTCAAGGCGGCTTCTCGCGGCTGTTGGGTAGCGGTCGGCCGGATCACGGCGCCGCAGAGCGGCGTAGTGTAGTGAGCGGCCGACGGGGAACCAATGTGGGTGCTCCGGCAGGCGCGCGAAAGTGGGGCGGGGCGTCACCGTGTCGCCGTGATTGGCGGTTGGGAAGGAAAGTCGCCGGGTTCCCGCTTTCGCGGGAACGAGGAAGGGGACGTCCAGTTCCGCGCTGCGGGAACGCCGAGCCTGCGGTGCTGCTTTTCCCCTCTCCCGCTTGCGGGAGAGGGCAGAGTGAGGGCAGTTTTTTTGCTGCCAGAGCACCTCTTCGCCACTCTTCGTCGTCCCCGCCAAAGCGGGGATCACCGCCTTCAGCGCGTCAGAACGAAGCCGCCAGGTGCGATTCACGGGCTGAAGGCGAAGACGGTGCGGCGGAATGTCACAGCTCGGGAGCCCGCGAGGCCGCGATCCCGCCGCGTTCGTCCTTGCCCGTGAACGCGCGGGTCCACTATCATTTCAAGGCTTCGCTTACCGTTTTTCTCCATATCGGTGCAGGGTTGCGGCGGACGCGTGAGTGCCCGGTCGACGGATCGCGGGGATCGCGGCTGCAGCTGTATTTACAGGGATTCGAGGCATTCCCGCGCCGATAGCCGATCAAGGTGACACGATGATTCCAAGTGGGGTTTCGCACGCGTCGGCAGCGCTCGCGCGGTCGCCGTCCTCGCGCCGGCGGGTGTCCAGCGCCTTTGCTCCTGTGCTCGCGGTGATCGCGCTCCTGGCGAGCGGCGTGGCGCTCGCCAATCCCGAGCCCTGGCAGCTCAACCTGACGCCCGGGGTCACTTCGATCTCGCAGCGCATCTGGAACCTGCACATGCTCGGGTTCTATGTGTGCCTGGGCATCGGCGCGGTGGTGTTCGGCGCGATGTTCATCGCGATGTGGAAGTTCCGCAAATCGAAGGGCGCGGTGCCCGAGCAGTGGAGCCACTCGACCAAGCTCGAGACGGTCTGGACGATCGTGCCGATCCTCCTGCTCATCATCCTGGCCTGGCCGGCCACCAAGCTCCTGATCGACATGGCGGACACCGAAAACGCCGACATGACGATCAAGATCACCGGCTATCAGTGGAAGTGGCGCTACGAATACGTCGATTACGGCAACAAGAACACCGGCGTCAATTTCATCTCCAGCCTCGACGCGGAATCGAACCGCACGCGCCAGCTCGGCTCGGGCCTCGACCCCGCCGCGGTGAAGGACGGCGACTACCAGAGCTACCTTCTCAACGTCGACAAGCCGCTGGTCGTGCCGGTCGGCGTCAAGATCCGCTTCGTGCTCACCGCCGACGACGTGATCCACGCCTGGTGGGTGCCCTCGCTGGGTTGGAAGCAGGACGCGATTCCCGGAATCATCAACAGCACCTGGACCGAGATCCCGACGCCCGGCGTCTATCGCGGCCAGTGCGCCGAGCTCTGCGGCAAGGACCACGCCTTCATGCCCATCGTCGTCAAGGCGGTGCCGAAGGCCGAGTTCGAGCAGTGGCTCGCCAGCGAGCAGGCCGCCGAGGGCATCAACCAGGCCGCTGCGACCGCGGACACCGCCGCGCCCGCAGCGCCGACGACGCCTCCGCAAGGCTGATCGCAACTCCTATACGCATTCGAGGTTCAAGGTCATGGCCGCAGTCAATCCCGCGATCCAGCCCGCCCACGACATCCATGGCGAGCACGATCACAAGCCGCACGGCTTCCTGCATCGCTGGCTGTTCACGACGAACCACAAGGACATCGGGACGCTCTATCTCGTCTTCTCGCTGACGATGTTCTTCATCGGCGGCTCGATGGCGATGATCATCCGCGCGGAGCTCTTCCAGCCGGGCATGCAGCTCGTGCAGCCGGAGTTCTTCAACGAGATGACGACGATGCACGCGCTGATCATGATCTTCGGCGCGATCATGCCCGCCTTCGTCGGCCTCGCGAACTGGCTGATCCCGATGATGATCGGCGCGCCCGACATGGCGCTGCCGCGCATGAACAACTGGTCGTTCTGGATCCTGCCGTTCGCGTTCTTCCTCTTGATCAGCGAGATCTTCATGCCGGGCGGCGGCCCGCAGGGCGGCTGGACGATGTACCCGCCGCTCGCGCTCGAGGGCGGCTACAACGTCGCGTTCATGATCTTCTCGATCCACCTGATGGGCATCTCGTCGATCATGGGCGCGATCAACATCATCGCGACCATTCTCAACATGCGCGCGCCCGGCGTCGATCTCCTCAAGATGCCGGTGTTCGTGTGGAGCTGGCTCATCACGGCGTTCCTGCTGATCGCGGTGATGCCGGTGCTCGCCGGCGCGGTGACGATGCTGCTCACCGACAAGTACTTCGGCACCAGCTTCTTCAACGCGGCCGGCGGCGGCGATCCCGTGATGTACCAGCACATCTTCTGGTTCTTCGGGCACCCCGAGGTCTACATCATGATCCTGCCGGCGTTCGGCATCGTGTCGGAGATCATCCCGACCTTCGCGCGCAAGCCGCTGTTCGGCTACCAGGCCATGGTGTACGCGATCGCCTCGATCGCGTTCCTCTCCTTCATCGTGTGGGCGCACCACATGTTCACCGTCGGCATGCCGCTCGGCGGCGAGCTGTTCTTCATGTACGCGACGATGCTGATCGCGGTGCCGACCGGCGTTAAGGTGTTCAACTGGGTCACCACGATGTGGAAGGGCTCGCTGACGTTCGAGACGCCGATGCTGTTCGCGATCGCGTTCGTCATCCTGTTCACGATCGGCGGCTTCTCGGGCGTCTCGCTCGCGCTGGTGCCGGCCGACTTCCAGTACCAGGACACCTACTTCGTCGTCGCGCACTTCCACTACGTGCTGGTCACCGGCGCCGCGTTCGCGATCATGGGCGCCACGTACTACTGGCTGCCGAAGTGGTCCGGCAACATGTACTCGGAGAAGTGGGGCAAGATCCACTTCTGGAACAGCGTGATCTGGGTGAACGTGCTGTTCTTCCCGCAGCACTTCCTCGGCCTTGCGGGCATGCCGCGCCGTATCCCGGACTACAACGTCGCGTTCGCCGACTTCAACATGATCTCGTCGATCGGCGGCTTCCTGTTCGGCGCGAGCCAGCTGATCTTCGTCGGCGTCATCATCCACTGCGTGTTCTTCTCCAAGCAGCGCGCGACCTCGCGTGTCTGGGAAGGCGCTCGCGGCCTGGAGTGGACACTGCCGTCGCCGGCGCCGTACCACAGCTTCACGACGCCGCCGGTGATCGACGCGAATTCGCTGGCGCATGGCGATGTGACGCATTGATTTTTGCGATCGTCCTTGATCGCTGAGACTGGGACGATGAGAGATGTTGATACGACCATTGCGACCGGAGTCCAGAGGCGGCCATCCATGGCCGCACTTTTCAACGACAGCACGTTTTCGATGAAGCCGCGAATCGACTCCGCACATGACATCGACGCCCGCCGCGCCGCAGCGCGACGGACGGCGCTCGTCATCGGTGCGATTGCGGTGCTCCTGTTCGCGCTCACGATCATCGAGGTTGTCGTCCGGAAATGAGCGAGCCGACGCCAGCGAGCCAGCGCAACCGCGGCGTGCTGAAGGTCGCGCTGATCGTCTGCGCGTGCGCGTTCCTGTTCGGCTTCGCGATGGTGCCGCTGTACCGCATCGCCTGCGAGCACGTGCTCGGCATCAAGCTCGCCGAGAACGCGGTCAGCAAGGAGAAGGCGGCATCGTTCGTCGAGGACGACACGCGCACGATCCGCGTGCAGTTCGTCGCCAACGTGAACTCGAAGCTGCCCTGGTCGTTCCAGCCGGAGCTGCCGAGCATCGAGGTGCACCCCGGCAAGCTGTCCGAAGCCTGGTTCGACGCGACGAATCGCGCCGACCAGCCGATCGTCGGCAACGCGGTGCCGAGCGTCGCGCCTAGCACGGCCTCGCTTTACTTCAACAAGACCGAATGCTTCTGCTTCACCGAGCAGCTGCTGAAAGCCGGCGAGTCGCGGCGCATGCCCGTGCGCTTCGTCGTCGATCCGAAGCTGCCGAAGGAAGTGACCGAGCTGACGCTCTCGTACACGTTCTACGAAAACACGGTCGCGACGCAGCGCCTGGCCGACACGGGCTCGGCGCTGCCCGCGGGATAGGCTAGAGGAAGCGTGCGGCGAGGACGGCCGCACCTTTGACTTCGCGATCGGGATCGATCGCAAAAAACACAGGATCGCGAACCATGGCGCACAACCAGGCAACGGCCCACGACCAGGCCACCTACTACGTCCCGCACGGCAGCCACTGGCCGATCATCGGCTCGTTCGGGCTGCTCGCCACGGTCGGCGGCGCCGGCCTCTGGCTCAACGATTCGGGCATCGGCAAGCCCATCATGGGCGTCGGCATCGCGCTGCTCCTGTTCATGATGTTCGGCTGGTTCGGCACGGTGATCCGCGAGTCCCTGCGCGGCCTCTACAACAAGCAGGTCGACACCTCGTTCCGCATGGGGATGATGTGGTTCATCTTCTCCGAGGTGATGTTCTTCGCCGCGTTCTTCGGCGCGCTGTTCTACGCGCGGGCGCTGTCGGTGCCGTGGCTCGGCGGCGCGGATCACGGCGCGCTGACCAACTTCTATCTCTGGCCCGACTTCTCCGCCGCGTGGCCGACGAACGGCCCCGCCAACATCGGTGGCCGCTTCGGCGTCATGGAGCCCTGGGGCATCCCGCTGCTCAACACGCTGCTGCTGCTCTCGTCCGGCGTGACGATCACGATTGCGCATCACGCGCTGCGCGCCGGCAATCGCAAGGGCCTGCTGATCTTTCTCGCGCTGACCGTCATCCTCGGCGCGACGTTCCTCGGTTTCCAGGCCCACGAGTACATCGAGGCCTACACGCACCTCAACCTGACGCTCGGCAGCGGCATCTACGGCTCGACGTTCTTCATGCTGACCGGCTTCCACGGCCTGCACGTGACGCTCGGCGCGATCATGCTGACGGTGATCTGGCTGCGCTGCGCGCGCGGGCATTTCACCAAGGACCACCATTTCGCGTTCGAGGCGGTGGCCTGGTACTGGCACTTCGTCGACGTGGTGTGGCTCGGCCTGTTCATGTTCGTGTACGTGCTCTGAGCCCGGGCGGACACTCCGCGAAAGCGGACACAGCGACGTCCGCCGAGAGGCACCGACGGACGATCGGACAGAGTGCGCTTTAGCTCACCGATTCGGCGGTCGCGATGCGCTCGCGTGCGGTGGGCTGAAGCCCAAGTCATGTGCCGCGGTATCGCGGGATTGTCCGGAACGGCAGCGCGCTACGAGCCGATGCCGTGCGGCTTGATGAGCCCCGTCAGGATGCCGATGATGACGAGGATGATCAGCAGTACCGAAAGGCCGATGCGGCGCGTCAGTGCCTTCACGGTGCGATCGGTCTGACCCTTGTCGCTCAACATGAAATACAGGCCGGCGCCGAGGTTGTAGATGATCGCCGCGAGCAGAATGACGATGACGATCGTGGTGAGCATGGCGCGTCGTGCTCTTGAAGGGCGTCCGGCGAATCTGCGGGGCAGTATACCCGCACCCGCGCACGGCCGTGGATAGACGCTGGCACAGGCCGCGCGCCGCCGCCGTTGTTCTCGCGGTGGCGGGCGTCGCGCTGTTCGGCACGCTCGGTATGTGGCAGCTCGACCGCGCCGCTCAGAAGGAGCGCCTGTTCGCCGCCTTCGCGAACGCGTCGGAGCAGGCGCCGGTGTCGCTCGAAGAAGCGCGCCGATCGGAGCACCCGCTGCGCTATCCGCTGGTCAGCGTGCGCGGCCGTTACGACACCGTGCACACGTATGTGCTCGTCGATCAGGCGCGCGACGGCAAGGTCGGCAGCGTCGCCTACGCGATCTTCGAGCCGGCCGACGGCAGCACGCCGCTCCTGGTCGATCGCGGCTTCGTGGCGCGCGACGCGCGCGGTGCGCCCGCGATCCCGCCGCTGCCTGCCGGCCAGCAGCAGATCCTGGCGCTGTACGCGCCGCCGCCCGGCTCCGGTTTGCGCCTCGGCGGCAACGCGCTGACGCGGCAGGACGCCTGGCCGAAGCAGTCGATCTACATCGACCTCGCCGAGATCGGCGAGGACGCCGGCCGCCAGCTCGATCCGAACATCCTGCTGCTCGCGCCCGACGAGAGCAGTGGTTTCGTGCGCGCATGGCGTCCGAACGTGTTTCCGCCCGAGCGCCATCGCGCGTACGCGTTCACATGGTTCACGCTGGCCGCGGTCGCGGCTGGCACCTTCGTCGGCATGCACTGGCGCAAGACATCGACATGACACCGCAAAACCGCAAGCGCCTCGGCCTGATCCTGATCGCGCTGCTGTTCGCCGCGCCGATCGGAACGGCCTACCTCCTGAACGCGTTCGGCTGGCGTCCCTCCGGCATGCGCAACTACGGCACGCTGATCGAGCCGCCGCAGGATCTCTCCGCCGCGCGCTTCGTGCTCGACGACGGCAAGCCGATCGCCTGGGAGGATGCCGACTGGTCGTGGACGCTGGTCGCACTCACCGGCCCAGGCTGCGTGGACAAATGCCTCGCGCGCATCGACGAGCTGCGCCGCGCGCGGCTGACGCTGAATCAGAACGCCTACCGCGTGCGTGTGGTCGTGCTCGATCCGACCCTGCCCGACAGCGCCGTCGCCTCGATGCAGCCGGTCGAGCGTGCGCGCGACATCGACGGGAAGCTCGACGCATTCCGGCCATCGCGGAACGACGACGTCGCCGCCGTGCTCATCGATCCGCACGGGTTCCTGATCCTGAGTTACGCGGCGGGTTACGACGCCAATCTGCTGCGCAAGGACCTCGCGAGGCTGATCAAGGGATGAGCGCTGCGGTGTTTTTCCGTTCCTTGACTGCACCGGCGCGCATCGCCGCGTTTGCCGCGGTCTTCGCGTTCGGCGTCATCGTGTTCGGCGCGTTCGTGCGCCTCTCCGACGCCGGCCTTTCCTGCCCCGACTGGCCGACCTGCTACGGCAAGGCGACGTGGCCGGGCCATGCGCAGGACATCGCGCGGGCGAACGAGGCGTTTCCGGATCGGCCGTTCGAGACGCACAAGGCCTGGCGCGAGCAGGTGCACCGCATGCTGGCCGGAACGCTCGGCGTGCTGGTGCTCGTCCTCGCCGTGACGGCCGCGTGGCGCCGGCGCCCTCTGCTCGGGCTGCTGGCAGCGGCGGCGCTGGCGGCGGCGCTCGGCGTATTTCTCTACATCCGCCACTCGTATACGGCTTCGGGCGTGCTCTCGGCCATTGCGATCGCCTTGCCGCTGGTCGCGGCGTTACGCCTCGACCGGCCCGCGCCGTGGCGCGTCGCGGTCGCCGTGCTCGCGGTCGTCGTGTTCCAGGCCATGCTCGGCATGTGGACGGTCACGCTGCTGCTGAAACCGATCGTCGTCATGGGGCATCTTCTCGGCGGGCTGCTGACGTTCTCGCTGCTCTCGTATGTCGCGCTGGCGCTGACGTCGTCGCAAGCGCCTGTGCCCGCACAGCGACAGATCATGCCCGCCGTCGTGATCGGCCTGGTCCTGCTCGCCTGCCAGATCGCGCTCGGCGGCTGGACCAGCGCGAACTATGCCGCGTTCGCCTGCGGCTTCGATTTCCCGCACTGCCAGGGCCAGTGGTGGCCACCGACGGATTTCCGTGAGGGCTTTGTGCTGTGGCGCGGCATCGGCGTCAACTATGAAGGCGGCGTGCTCGACGCGCCCGCGCGCGCGGCGATCCAGATCGCGCACCGCATCGGCGCAGTGGTCGTGTTCTGCTGGCTCGCCTGGCTTGCCTGGCGCCTCTGGCGCGCCCGCCTGCGCACGCATGCGATCGCGATCGGCGTGCTGCTGCTCGTGCAGGGGGCGCTCGGCATCGGCAACGTCAAGCTCGGCCTGCCGCTGCCGGTAGCGACCGCGCACAACGGCGTCGCGGCGCTGCTCCTGTTCGCGCTGATCGCGACGCTCGTGCGCGTCACGCGCCGATGATCCTTCCCTTCCCCCGCCGCGGGAGAAGGTGCCGGAGGCGGACGAGGGCAGCTTTTCGCACGCGTGCCCTCACGCCGGCCCTCTCCGCAAGCGGGAGATGGGGCAAAACGAGATAATCCGACCGACATGCCCGAGATCGCCCGCCAATACCTCGAGCTCACCAAGCCGCGCGTCGTCGCGCTGATCGTGTTCACCGCGGTCATCGGCATGTTTCTCGCCGTGCCGGGCATGGTGCCGTTGCGTCCGCTCGTTTTCGGCACGATCGGCATCTGGCTCGCGGCGGCGTCGGCCGCGGCAATCAATCATCTGATCGACCAGCGCATCGACAAGCTGATGGCTCGCACGTCACAGCGTCCGCTGGCGACCGGTGCGCTCAACCCGACGCAGGTGCTCGCCTTCGCGATCATCCTCGGCACGCTGTCGATGGCGATCCTGATTGCGTTCGTCAATCCGCTGACCGCCGCGCTGACGTTCGCCTCGCTGATCGGCTACGCCATCGTCTACACCGCGTACCTGAAGCGCGCGACGCCGCAGAACATCGTCATCGGCGGCATCGCCGGAGCCGCGCCGCCGGTGCTCGGCTGGGCGGCGGTCTCGGACAGCGTGCATCCGTACGCGCTGCTGCTCTGCCTCATCATCTTCGTGTGGACGCCGCCGCATTTCTGGGCACTCGCGATCTTCCGCCGCGACGATTATTCGCGCGCACAGGTGCCGATGCTGCCGGTGACGCACGGCGTCGTCTACACGCGCTGGCACGTGCTGTTCTACACGATCCTGCTCGTGCTGGTGACGGCGCTGCCGTACCTGACCGGCATGAGCGGGCTTTTCTATTTCGGCGGCGCGCTCGTGCTCGGGCTCGGCTTTCTCTACTACGCGATCCGCCTGCTGAGCTCGCCCGATCCGTTCTTCCCGATGCGCGTGTTCAACTATTCGATCGTGTACCTGATGGCGCTGTTCGCGTTCCTGCTGATCGATCACTACCTGATGCCGCCCGGCCCTGCCCCGACGGGGCTTCGCTTCGAGCGCGTCGGCTGACCGCCAACGGGGCCTCCCGCGCGCCAAGTTGCTGTCGAGCTTGCTTTAGCGCGCCCGCGATACGCGATGATGTTGCGTGCCGCCGCGCATCGCGAAGACCGCGCGACGTCCGCCGACGGAGCCGAGGGCTCGGGTACACCGCACGGGAAGGCGAGTGATATTCGATTATCCCAGCGTCGCGTCGCGCGATATCGACACGGACTTGTGCATCGTCGGCGCGGGTCCTGCCGGGCTTGCGATCGCGCACGCGATGATCGGCGCGCCGATCGACGTCTGTCTGCTCGAGAGCGGCGGCTTCGCAGGCGAGGCGCGCACCCAGATGCTGTGCGAGGGCGCTTCGATCGGAGCGCACCCGCTCGATCCCGGCCGGTCGCGCCTGCGCGCCTTCGGCGGCAGCTGCAATCTCTGGGGTGGTGGCTGCATCCCGCTTGCGCCGCTCGAAGTCGCGCGTCGGGAGTGGATTCCGTACGGCGGCTGGCCGCTCTCGTACGCCGAGCTCGAAGCCTGGTACACGCACGCGAAATCGTTCTGCCGCATCGGCGAGCACGAATTCCGGAACGGCTCGTCGCTTTGCGAGCCAAGGCGCGCGCCGCTCCGCTTCCGCGGCGCCGCCATCGTTCACCGCGCGTTCGCGATGAGCCCGATCGTGTTCGGCGCCGCGTATCGCGGCGACCTCGAGCGCGCGCGCAACGTCGCGGTGCTGCTGCACGCGAACCTGCTCGGGCTGGAGACGTCGCCGTCGGCATCGGCGGTGACGCATGCGCGCGTCGGCTCGCTCGATGGCCATGCGGGCAGCGTGCGGGCGCGCTGCTACGTGCTCGCGACCGGCGCCATCGAGAACGCGCGCCTCCTGCTGCTGTCGGACTCGGTCGCGCGCGACGGCCTCGGCAACGATCGCGGGCTCGTCGGCCGCTTCCTGATGGATCATCCGGCCATCCGCCTCGGCACGCTGCACATCGCGGACGCGGAGCGTCTTGCGTCGACCTACCGGCACGCGGCGAGCGGGCCGGGCACGTCTGCCTGCGCGGAGATCTGCCTTTCCGACGAGGTGCAGCAGAAGCAGCGGCTCCTCAACGCGCGCATGCAGCCTTACGCCGTCGAAGCGCCGCCGCCGCGCGGTATCGCCGCGCTGCGCGGGCTGCGCACGTCGCTTCGCCTGCCGACACGCGACGAGGGCGAGCGCATCGGCCAGTCGATCTGCGCAGCGCTGCGGCACGCCGTCGCGCCGGATGCGACGGGCCCGCGCGGCGGAATCGGGCGCCATGTGCTGGCGCTCGGCCTCGGCATCGGCGACGTCGCGCGTGCGCTCGCGCGCAGGCTCGCCGGCCAGCCGACTGTCGAAAGCCGCCACGTCGATCTCATCGGTTTCTTCGAGCAGGCGCCGAATGCCGACAGCCGCGTCACGCTCGGGATGGCGCGCGATGCGCTCGGCCAGCGCCAGGTCCGTGTCGACTGGCGGCTGACCGCGCTCGACTGGCGCACCTACCGCGCGGCTTCAATGATCTTCGGCAACACGCTTGCGGAGGCCTTGTCCGGCGAGTTCCGCGCCGATCCCGTGCTTGCCGGCGGCGACGACGATGCCGTCGAGGTGCGCGGCCGCGCGCACCACATCGGCACGACGCGTATGTCCTCGAGCGCCGCCGACGGCGTCGTCGATACCGATTGCCGCGTGCACGGCATCGACAATCTCTATATCGCCGGAAGCTCGGTGTTCCCGACCGGCGGCTGGGCGTATCCGACGCTGACGATCGTCGCGCTCGCGCTGCGGCTGGCCGAACACCTGAAGCTGCGGCTGGCGCGGTGCGAACGCGAGATCGTCAGCACCGCGGCCTCGTGATAGCACCCCTCGTGATTCGGCACGTCACGCATCGCTCGGCGGGCGCTTGCGTGCGGCTTCGGCAACGGCCTTCTCGACCGCGGGATCGTCGAGGATCTCATGGCCCTTCCCCGGAATCTCGACGAGCGTCGCTTCGATGCCACGCTCTCGCGCCTTCGCGACATACGCCTGGGCGTAGCGCGGCAAGGTCACGGGATCGTCGGAGCCGACGAACGCGGTCACGGTCACAGCGGCATCCATGCGATCGAGCGTCTCGACCGGCGAAAGGCTCTTCGCCGGCAGCAGCCACATCGGACTCAACTGCGCCGCCGCCATGTGGCTGCGGAACGCGGGCACGTCGCAAGGGCAGGAGACGAGGAATACGTGGCGCACGAGACCGGGTTCGAGCGCGGCGATGTTCGCGGCGATCGCCGATCCGCCCGAATGTCCGACGAGCAGCACCGACGGCGCCTGCCAGCGGTTCTGCAGCTCGCGGATCGCCGCGGCGAGATTGCGCACGACAGGCTCGGTGTAATTCTCGCCCGACGCAAAGCCGCGATCGCCGTCCGAACGCGCGCCGTAGGCATCGGCGTACCCGGGCCGCATCAGGCCGACGACGCGCGTGCCGGGCACCGCATTCGCGATGTCGTCGGCGAAGCCGTACTGATAGCCCGGATGGCGGAACGGCGCGTCGCCGTGCAGCACGACGACGAGCGGGGCACCCGGATCGGCGGCCCCTTCGAGATACACGCGGCCGACGATGCGGTGGCCTGACGCGCCGGCTTCAACCGCTTCGCCGCCGGCGTCCGCCGTCGGGCGGAACGACGCGAACGTTCCGCGCACGGCGATCGCGGCGACGATCCACGAGCAGAGCAGCAGCACGACGAGGCCGAGGAGGATCCGTCGCACCCAGCGCCAGACTTTTGTCATCGCGAGCTTCCCTTTGCGCCGGTCGTCATGATTCGCCAAGCAGGTATTTCTTCCAGAACATCATCATCGCCGCGCGGAAGTAGTCCGCATTCAGCTTCTTGCGCCAGCCGTGACCCTCGTCCTTGAACTCGAGGAACCAGACGTCGCCGCCGTTGGCGCGCACCGTGCGTGCGATTTGCTGGCCTTCGCTCGCCGGCACGCGCGGATCGTTCGCGCCGGCGGAGACGAACAGTGGAATCGAGATCCTGCCTGCGTTGGTCATCGGCGAAATCTTCTCCAGGAAGGCTTTCATCTTGGGATCGCGCTCGTCGCCGTACTCGGCGCGGCGCAAGTCGCGGCGGTAGGTTTCGGTGTTTTCGAGGAAGGTGACGAAGCTCGAGATGCCGACGATGTCGACACCGGCGCGCAGGCGATCGTTGTAGTGCGTCATCGAGGCCAGCACCATGTAGCCGCCGTACGATCCGCCGTAGACCGCGACGCGCTTCGCGTCGAGCTCGGGCCGCGCGGTGATCCAGTCGAGCAGGGCGCCGATGTCCTTCACCGAATCCTCGCGCCGGTAGCCGTTGTCGAGCTTCAGGTACGTCTTGCCGTAGCCGTCGGAGCCGCGCACATTGGGCACGAGCACGGCGATGCCGAGCTCGCCGACCATGAACTGGATGTCGGCACTGAACACGGGACGCGCTTGCGACTCCGGGCCGCCGTGGATGTTGATGACGACGGGATGCGGTCCCGGCGACTTCGGCCGGTAATAGAACGCGGGAATCGAGAGCGGCTTGCCCGCGCCGGCCTTGCTCGGAAAATGCACGAGCGTCGGTGCCACGAACTTCGAGGTGTCGAGGCCGCCGACCTCGCTTTCGGTCCAGCGCGCGAGCGTCCTCTTGTCGAGATCGATCGCGTAAACGTCGCTCGGCGAGGTTGCCGAGTTCAGGGAGAAGCCGAGGCGCCTGCCGTCGGGGCTGAATTCGATGCCGGAAATCACGCCCTGCGGAATCGCGGGCAGCGGCCGCTCCTCGCGCGTGGCCGCGTCGATGAGGTGCAGGACACCGATGCCGTCCTCGTTCATCACGAAGGCGACGCTCCTGCCGTCCTCCGAAAGCGCGAAGTCCTCGACGTTCCAGGGAATTTTCGCGCTGAGATCAGTGATCCTGTTGGTGGCGAAATCGTGGTAGCGCAGCGTGCGGAACTCGCTGCCCTCGTCGGACGTGAAGTACGCTCCCTTGCCGTCGGCTGCAAAGCGGAACGCGCCGAACGAGGCCTTGCCGCCGTCAACGGGGAACATCGTCAGCTTGCCGCTGGCAAGATCGACCACGCCGGGATGCACCTCGTTGATCGAGACGGTCTGTTGCACCAGCAACTGCTTGCCGTCGCGGGAGAAATCGGTGGCCTCCCAGCTGCCGCCGCTCTGCACGACGATCTTCTTCTCGCCGGTCGCGGGGTCGAGCACCCACACGTCGGTGTCCTTGCCGTTCCGCTCGGTGCTCGAATACGCGAGCTTCGAGCCGTCGTGCGACCACAGCGGATTGCTGTTGCGCGACTTGCCGTCGGTCAGCAGCCTGATTTCCCGCGTGGCAAGATCGAACGTGTAGAGCTGCCAGAACTCCGATCCTCCGACGTCCTTGCCGAACACGAAGCCCGGTCGCTTCGGATTCACCGCGAGGCTTGCGATCGGCTCGTCGTAGAACGTGAGCTGCTCGCGCGCGCCGCCCGGCATCCTCACGCGATGCACCTGCGTGGTGTTCGCAAAGCGCGTCGCGATCAGCATGCCCGAGCCGTCGGCGAGCCAGCCGCCGAACACGGCGCTGCGCGTGTTCGAGTAACGCTGCAGCTGCTCCGTCAGCGCGGCCGGTATCTCGGGAATGTTTTCGCTGATGCGGTTGCCGATCTCGACGCGCTCCGGTGCCGCGCCGGGCTCGGCAGCAATCGCGAAATCGGCAAGGACGAGCACGCTGGCGGCGAGCAAGGCGGATTTCATCGATAACCTCCCGTGTGATCGGACGAGAGTAGCGGCTGGCCGCGCGATGACATAGGCCGGAAGTCATTGGCGCGGGTTGTGCGCAGGCGCATCGCGCGCCAAGCTCGCCGCATGGACGATCGCTCGCGCGTCATCGAGACCGACATCCCCACGCGTCTCGACCGCCTCGCCTGGTGCGGCTTCCACACGCGCGTGCTCGTCGCGCTCGGCATCACCTGGGTGCTCGACGGCCTTGAAGTCACGCTGGTCGGCGCGCTCGCGGGCGCGTTGCAGGCGAGCCCGAGCCTGCATCTCGGCGCCGCCCAGATCGGCGCGGCGGCGAGCGTCTATCTCGCGGGCGCGGTGTCCGGCGCGCTGTTCTTCGGCTGGCTCACCGACCGGCTCGGGCGCAAGCGCCTCTTCACCGTCACGCTCGGCGTCTATCTCCTGGCGACCGCGCTGTCGGCGTTTTCGCCCGATTTCGCCACATTCGCGGTACTGCGCTTCTTCACGGGCGCCGGCATCGGCGGCGAATACACCGCGATCAATTCCGCGATCCAGGAACTCATTCCCGCACGTTACCGCGGCCGCACCGATCTCGTCGTCAACGGCAGCTTCTGGATCGGCGCCGCACTCGGCGCGCTCGGCGCCGTCGTGCTGCTCGACCCTGGCCTGCTGCCGCCCGACGTCGGCTGGCGCGCCGCGTTCGGCATCGGTGCCGTGCTCGGCCTGCCGATCCTTTACCTGCGCCGCTTCGTGCCGGAGAGCCCGCGCTGGCTGATGCTGCACGGACGGCTCGACGAGGCCGAGCGCGTGCTGGCCGACGTCGAATGTCTCGTGCCGCGCATCGATGCGAACCAAACCCTCGTGCGCCTGCGCCTTCGCCTGCGCGAGAGAAGCGCGAGCCTCGTCGACCTCGCTCGTTCGCTGTTCCGGCTCTATCCGCGCCGTTCGGTGCTGGGGCTGGTGCTGATGGCCTCGCAGGCGTTTTTCTACAACGCGATCTTCTTTACCTATGCGCTGGTCCTCGGCCGGTTCTTCGGCATCGCGAACGACCGCGTCGGTCTCTACATCCTGCCGTTCGCGGCCGGCAACTTTCTCGGTCCGCTCGTGCTGGGCCGCTGGTTCGACACGATCGGCCGGCGCCCGATGATCGCGGCGACCTATGCGCTGTCGGGACTGCTGCTGCTCGCCAGTGCGTTCCTGTTCGTCCGCGGCGTGCTGGATGCGACCACGATGACGATCGCGTGGTCCGTGGTGTTCTTCTTCGCCTCGGCCGCCGCGAGCTCGGCCTATCTCACCGTCAGCGAGAGCTTTCCGCTGGAGGTACGCGCGCTCGCGATCGCGGTGTTCTACGCGCTCGGCACCGCGCTCGGTGGCATCGTCGGGCCTTGGCTGTTCGGCGCGCTGATCGGGACCGGCGAGCCCGGTGCGATCGCGGCAGGCTACGCGTTCGGCGCCGTGCTGATGCTTGTGGCCGCGGCTGTCGAGCTTCGCATCGGTGTCGCCGCCGAGCGGCGCACGCTCGAGGATGTCGCGGCGCCGCTGTCGCACGCGGGACCGATGCCCACGAAGAACGGCGTACGTTAAAGTACGTCGAAGCTCATTGGGGAGCATCCGATGCCGGACCGACGCGATTTTCTCAGACTCGCAGCGCTCGCTGCCGCCGGGGCAGCGCTGCGCCGTGCACATGCCGCGACGCCAGCGTGGCCGCCGTTCCGCGACTCGATGGCGATCGATGGCGAGGGCGGCTTCGGGCTTTTCTACCTCGAAGACGGCGATCCCGCGGTGGCGAAGGATCTCGCCGCGGCGCGTGCCTGCGGCCTCAGCGGCATTCTCTTCAGCGTCGCGCCCAGCGGACGCTTCTGGCTCAACGACGCGGCGTTCGAGGCCACCAAGGCTTTCATCGCGAAGTGCAAGGCGAAGATCGCCGCGCACGCGGACACGTTCCTGCTCGTCGAGAATGCGAGTGATCTCGAGCGCGCGCGTCGCGAGCGACGCGTCGGCCTCGTCTTCCGCTTCCAGGGTACCGAGCCGCTCGGCGAGGACGCCGACCGCATCCCGATGTTCCGCCAGCTCGGCGTGCGCGTCATCCAGTTGACGCACAACCGCCGAAACCTGGTCGGCGACGGCTGCACGGAGCCGAGCAACGCGGGCCTCAGCCACTACGGCTATGAAGTCGTGGAGCGGCTCAACGCGGAGAAGGTCGTCGTCGATCTCGCGCACGGCTCGCCGCAGACGATCGCCGACGGCATCCGTGCCTCAAAGAAGCCGATGCTGATCAGCCACACCGGCTGCCGCGCGCTCGCCGACCTGCCGCGCAACACCAGCGACGAGAACCTTCGCGCGATGGCGGACAAGGGCGGTGTGGCGGGCATCATCTTCTGGCCGTACCTGCGCACCGACACGCAGCCGATGGCGATCGACGTGATCCGCCACATCGAGCACGCGATCGACGTCTGCGGGGAGGATCACGTCGGCATCGGCACCGACGGCCAGGTCACGCCGACCGAGCGCACGCCCGAGTTCGAAAAGAGCAACCGCGAGTGGATCCGGGCCGCCAAGGAGGACGGCATCTTCGCCCGGGAACGCCCGGACGATCTCTACACCTTCATCCCCGACCTCAACATGGCGAACCGCTTCGAGGTGCTCGCTTCGATGCTGTCCAGGCGCGGTCATTCGGACGCGCGCATCGCGAAGATCCTCGGCGGCAATTTCGCGCGCGTGCTCGGCGAGGTCTGGGGCTGACGCAGGCCGGAAGCGTTCGCGCTAGACTCCCGGACTCCGGCGGACATCGGCCATGGCATCGATCTACGACTTCAGCGCGAAGACCATCGACGGTGACGAGCAGCCGCTCGCCGCCTACCGCGGCAACGCGATGCTGGTGGTCAACGTCGCCTCGAAATGCGGATTCACGCCGCAGTATGCGGGGCTCGAAGCGCTGTACCGGAGATACCGGGATGCGGGGCTGGTCGTGCTCGGCTTTCCATGCGATCAGTTCGGGCATCAGGAGCCGGGTGACGAAGCGGAAATCCGCAAGTTCTGCTCGCTCAACTACGACGTGAGCTTCCCGATGTTCGCCAAGATAGAGGTCAACGGCGCGAATGCGCATCCGCTGTATGCGTATCTCAAGCACGCGGCGCCGGGCCTGCTCGGCAGCGAGGTGATCAAGTGGAATTTCACGAAGTTCCTGATCGGCCGCGACGGCACGGTCGTCAGGCGATATGCGCCGACCGACACGCCGGAAGCCATCGAAAAAGAGATCGCCGCCGCGCTCTAGCGCCGGCTTGCAGAAATATTCTCCAGCGCACAGATTCGGCGGCGCTTCCGCTGCGATGATCGGCCGGCCTCACAGCCGGAACGCCGACGTGTCGACACTCGCGTTACGCACTGCGCTCGTTGCCTTGGGCCTCTTTGCGCCGCTCGCGTCGGCCGAGACGTATTACGTCGCCGCCTCGGGCGACGACGGCAATCCCGGCACGCTGTCCGAGCCGTGGCGGACGCTGCAGCACGCGGCCGACACGATAGGGCCCGGCGACACGGTGGAGGTGCGCGGCGGGAACTACGCCGGCATGTATCTCGACACCTCGGGCACCGCCGCGCAGCCGATCGTGTTCGAGGCGTACCAGAACGAGACGCCGTCGATCGTCGCCGACAACGCGATCACGCCGGACGGCATCAACCTCGAAGGCGCCTCGTGGGTCACGGTGCAGGGCTTCACCGTGAACGGCCGCTCGCGCGCCGGCATCCGCGCCGTGACCTGCGAGCACGTGACGATCCGCGGCAACGTCATGGACCGGAACGACGTCTGGGGCGTCCTGACGGGTTTCTGCGACGATCTCCTGATCGAGAACAACATCGCCTCGCGCAGCGGCGAGCAGCACGGCATCTACGTCAGCAACAGCGGCGACCGGCCGGTGATACGCGGCAATCTCATCTGGGGCAACCGTGCGAACGGCATTCACATGAACGGCGACGTCTCGCAGGGCGGCGACGGCATCATCAGCGGCGCGATCGTCGAAGCGAACGTCATCTACGGCAACGGCGCCGGCGGCGGCTCCGGCATCAACTGCGACGGCGTGCAGGATTCGCTGATCCGCAACAACCTGATCTACGACCAGCACGCCAGCGGCATCTCGCTGTACCAGATCGACGGCGGCGGGCCGTCGAGCGGCAACCGCGTGCTCAACAACACCGTGCTGATCGCGTCCAATGGCCGCTGGGCGCTCAACATCCAGGATGGCGCCGTGAACACCACCGCGCGCAACAACATCCTGCTCAACGCGCACCCGTTCCGCGGCAGCATTGACATCAGCTTCGATTCGCTGCCGGGCTTCACCGACGACCACAACGCCGTCATGGACCGCTTCACCAGCGACGGCGGCGACTCGATCCTGACGCTGGTCGAGTGGCAGCAGGAGACCGGGCTGGACGCGCACTCGTTCGTGGCGACTCAGGCGGCGCTGTTCGTCGATGCAGGCAGTGACGATTTCCACCTCTCGCCGACGAGCCCCGCGCTCGACGCGGGCGAGACACGCGCCGACGTTCCGACCGACATCGCCGGTGTCGCGCGTCCGCAGGGCGCGGGCTTCGACATCGGCGCGTACGAGCGGCCGGTCGCGCTCGGCGACGAGATCTTCGCGGACGGATTCGACGCCTGATCGTCGTCCCGGCTTTCGCGCGGACGGCGGAATCGGTATATCTGCGCCTTCCGCCGCGCCGAGACCGCCGTGACGCCGACATCCGACCCCGCCGCGCGACCGCTGACGCGCAGCGACGCCAGAACCCTCGTCCTCGCCGCCCTCGGCGGCGCGCTCGAGTACTACGACTTCATCATCTTCGTGTTCTTCACGTCGGTGATCGGCCAGCTGTTCTTTCCGCCGGACACGCCCGACTGGCTGCGCCAGGTGCAGACGTTCGGCTTGTTCGCGGCGGGTTATCTCGCGCGACCGCTTGGCGGCATCGTGATGGCGCACTTCGGCGACCGCAGCGGACGCAAGCGCATGTTCACGCTGTCCGTATTCCTGATGGCGATTCCGACGCTGCTGATCGGCCTTCTGCCCACTTACGCGACGCTCGGCTACGCCGCGCCGCTCGCACTGCTGGTGCTGCGCATCCTGCAGGGCGCGGCGGTCGGCGGCGAGGTACCCGGCGCGTGGACGTTCGTCTCCGAGCACGTGCCCGAGCGCCGCGTCGGCTTCGCCTGCGGCACGCTGACGTCGGGGCTGACGATCGGCATTCTGATCGGCTCGCTGATCGCGACCTGGGTCAACCGCACGTGGAATGCCGACGAGGTGCAGGCTTTCGCCTGGCGCGTTCCGTTCCTCATTGGCGGCGTGTTCGGCTTCCTCGCCGTATTCCTGCGCCGCCTGCTCGCCGAGACGCCGGTGTTCGAGGAGATGCGCCGCCGGCAGGCGCTGGTGCAGGGACTGCCCCTCCGCGTCGTGCTGGCCGGCCACGGCCGCGCGGTTTTCATGTCGATGCTGCTGACCTGGGTGCTGACCGCCGCGATCGTCGTCGTGATCCTGATGACGCCGAGTCTGATCCAGACGCTGTTCGGCGTCGCCGCCGCCGATACGCTGGCCGCCAACAGCGGCGCGACGCTGGGGCTTGCGATCGGCTGCGTCGTGTTCGGGCTTGTCGCGGACCGGTTCGGCGCCGAGCGCACGCTGATGCTCGGCTGCGCGGCGTTGCTGGCGACGACCTATGCGCTTTATCTCGGCGTCGGCCGCAACGCGGCCTGGCTCGGTGGCCTCTATGCCGTGGCCGGGTTCTGTGTCGGCGTCGTCGGGGTGGTTCCCACCGTGCTGGTGCGCGCGTTTCCGCCCGCCGTGCGGTTTTCGGGCATCTCCTTCGCATACAACGTGGCTTACGCGATCTTCGGCGGGCTGACACCGCTGTTCGTCACGCTGCTCATGAAGAACCAGCCGCTGGCGCCGGCGCACTATGTCGCGGCGCTCTGCCTGCTCGGCGTCGCCACGGCGGCCTGGAACGGCCGGCGCGTGGCGGCCGATGCTCCGGCCGCCGCCTGACCCGGGCGCACCGCGGGATTCACCGAATCGAATGCGCCGGAACCCGTAACGACGCGGGACAATGAGAGACGAGCCGCCGGAATGCGGAATGCGGTACCTTCAAGCATCGCGCCGCCCGGGACGGCCGCGCGACACCATCCGCACCTTGGGGGATAACCGATGACGTGTTCCGCAGTTCGCTTCAAGCCGCTCACGCGCCGGATGGCGGCGCTGCTCGTGCTGCCGACCGCTGCCGCGCTCGCCGGCGTGCCGCAGGACGATCTGATCTTCACGAACGGATTCGATCCGGCCGAGCCATCGATCAGCACCTATGACGACCTCACCGAAGGCTTCCTCGGCGAAACCTACGCCTACAACGGCGTGGATTACCACGACGTCAACGGCATCGGCGGGGTGTTCCCGGACGGCAGCACGTTCACGCCCGAGGACGTCGGCAACCAGCTCATCGTCGAGAACTCGACCGTGTTCTACGCCGATTTCCCGGATTTCGGCAGCCCGCCGAACACGCTGACGTTCGGCACGTCGTTCGTGCCCGGCGACAACCTGACGATTGGCGCGCTCGTCCGCGTGACGATGGATCTCGACGCGCCGGCGAGCGAGGCTTCGGTCGATCTCGCCTTCTACGAGAACGGGCCGTGGGGCGGCATCGTCATTCATCTCGACGCGCTCGACGGCGACACCGTCGTCGCGAGCGACGAGCTCACGATCGCCGACGGCGGCGACCGCGACAATCCAACCACCGCGACGTTCACCGTCAGCGCGCCCTCGTTCACGAGCCTCCAGCTCTACTCGACATACGAGGGCCAGCCGTCGGCCCCGCGCATTATGATCGACGATCTGGCGCTGACGCCTGCCGCGTCCGCGCCGCGCTAGTCCTGACAACAACCTCGCGCCGCCCCGGCCGCGGCGCGAGGTCATTTCCGCGCGGGCGTGCGCACCATCGTCTCGAGCAGGTGCTCGATGGCGGCCTGCGGATCGGTGCAGCGCCCCGCGTGTACCGGCGAGGTCTGGATGATCGTGCTGCGCGGTGCGGTGAGCCAGTCGAAGCGCTCCCGCCGTGACAGCCTGCCGATCGGACCGGCCGCCTCGCCGCCGGCGCAGATCGCCGGAATCGTCGCGAGATGCCGGCGCACCGCGGCGAGATCGACGCCCGGATCGAGCGCGAGGAGGCGCGACTCGTCCAGCTCGATGCGCGCTTCGAGCAGCGATGCGTCCTGGCACGAGACGATGACGCCGGCATTGACGAACTCGGCGCGCTCGACGCGCGGAACGACGCGGATCACCGCGTAGTCATAGGTCACGTGCGCGGGCACGAATCGCCTCCTCGACGAATGCGCGCGGCGGAGCGAGCCGCCGCTTGAGCCAGGTTGCGTACGCGTCGCGGTGCGCGCGATGGTCGGCGAACGGCGCGTCGCCGACGAGCCACGTCGCCGGAATCGCGTCGGTGATACCGTCGATCGTGTGCTCGTCGAGCCGCGCCGCGAGCGCGGCATCGACTTCGGCCAGCCGCTCCGCACGCGGCAGCAGCACGTGATCGCGGATCAGCGTGAACGGCGCAGTGCTGCGCGCGAGATAGGCGTCCCATGCGTGATGGAAATACAGCGCGGCGCCGTGATCGATCAGCCACGGGCGGTGATGCCAGACGAGAAGATTGGCGTTGCGCGGCGTGCGGTCGACGTTCGTCACGAGCGCATCGAACCATACGATCGAAGAGGCGAGCTCCGCGTCAATCGTCTCGACGACCGGATCGAACATGACCGCGCCTGGCAGGAAGTCGAGCGCGAGGTTCAGGCCGGCGCTCGCCTCGATGAGGTCCTGGATCTCGGGATCGGGCTCGGTGCGCGCGAGCTCGGCGCCGAGCTCGGCGAAGACGATCTCCGGAACCGGCAGGCCGAGCGCACGCGCGATCTCGCCGGCGACCAGCTCGGCGATCAGCGCCTTCGACCCCTGGCCCGCGCCGCGGAACTTCAGCACGTACAAGCCATCGTCGTCCGCTTCGACGACGGCGGGCAGCGAGCCGCCTTCGCGCAGCGGCGTCACGTAACGCGTGACAGTGACGGTTCTCAAGGAGCGGTGCCGTGCTTCGTCGTTCCGGCGAAAGCCGTAACCCATTTTGCTTGATGCCCCCGGAAGAGCAAATGGATGCCGGCCTTCGCCGGAATGAGGGGCGTGCGCGTGCGGCCTCGAAACGTGACGCATAATGCGCCGATGGCAGAACCCCGTTACGACGCAATTCTGATCGGCGCAGGCCACAACGGCCTCGTCTGCGCGACCTATCTTGCGAAGGCCGGCCTCAAGGTGCTCGTGCTCGAGCGCCGCGGCGTGGTCGGCGGCGCAGCCGTGACCGAGGAATTCCATCCCGGCTTCCGCAATTCGGTGGCGGCGTACACCGTGTCGCTGCTGCAGCCGAAAGTCATCCGCGACCTCGACCTCGCAGCACACGGCCTTCGCATCGTCCAGCGCAGGCTCAACAACTTCCTGCCGCTGCCGGACGGGCGCTATCTCGCGACCGGCGCCGGGCGCACGGCGGCCGAAGTCGCGAAATTCTCGCGCCGCGACGCCGAGCGCCTGCCCGAATACGAGCGCCGCCTCGATGCGATCGCCGACGTGCTGCGCGCGCTCGCGCTGGAGCCGCCGCCGAACGTCACCGATTCGGGCTGGCTGGCGGCGCTGCCGGAGCTGCTGCGCGCCGGCCGGCTCGGCCGGCGGCTCGCGTCGATCGATGCATCGCTGCGCACGGACCTGCTCGATCTCTTCGCGATCTCAGCGGCCGAATATCTCGACCGCTTCTTCGAGAGCGAGCCGATCAAGGCCGTGCTCGGCTTCGACGGCATCGTCGGCAACTACGCGAGCCCGTACACGCCGGGCTCGGCCTACGTGCTGCTGCATCACGTGTTCGGCGAGGTCAACGGCGTCAAGGGTGCCTGGGGCCATGCGATCGGCGGCATGGGCGCGATCACGCAGGCCATGGCGAACGCGGCGAAGGCGGCCGGCGTCGAGATCCGTACCGGCGAAGGCGTGCGCGAGGTCGTCGTCGACGAGGGCCGCGCGGTCGGCGTCGTCAGCGAGAAAAGCGACATCATCGGCGCGCGTGCCGTCGTGGCCAACGTCAATCCGAAGCTGCTTTACGAGCGGCTGATCACGCCTGCGGTGCTGCCGCCTGCGGTGCGCGAGCGCATGGCGAACTGGCGCTGCGGCTCTGGCACCTTCCGCATGAACGTCGCGCTGTCGGAGCTGCCGCGCTTCACCGCGCTGCCCGAGCCCGGCGATCATCTCACCGCCGGCATCATCATGGCGCCGAGCCTCGACTACATGGACCGCGCCTACCTCGACGCGCGCAGCCACGGTTGGTCGCGCGAGCCGATCGTCGAGATGCTGATTCCCTCGACGCTCGACGATTCGCTGGCTCCGGTGGGGCAGCACGTCGCCAGCCTGTTCTGCCAGCACGTCGCGCCGGAGCTGCCGGACGGAACATCCTGGGACGATCATCGCGAGGAAGTCGCCGATCTCATGATCGAGACGGTCGATCGCTTCGCTCCGGGATTCAAGGCCTCCGTGCTCGGCCGGCAGATCAAGAGCCCGCTCGACCTCGAGCGCGATTTCGGCCTGATCGGCGGCGACATCTTCCACGGCGCGCTGACGCTGAACCAGCTCTTCAGCGCGCGTCCGATGCTCGGCTATGCGAACTATCGCGGCGCGCTGCCGGGACTCTACCTCTGCGGTGCCGGCACGCACCCGGGCGGCGGCGTCACCGGCGCGCCGGGGCACAATGCGGCGAGGGTCATCGTGTCGGACTTGAAACGCCGTCGCGCGTAATCCGGACCCTTGGCTTGTGCGGCAGGCTGGCTGAAGGGCACAGGGTGGGCCTTGGCCTACCGAACGTATCGGCACACGGAACGCGCGCGATCGAGCGTACGACCGCAAAGGTGGGCGAAGGGCAACCCTATGCGTTCACCGCCGATCGAGATTCGCGCGCCGCGCCGAGACTTCCGCGAGTGCGGACCAGTCGAGGTCGCCGTCGTCGTGCGCCAGCGCGTCGAGAAACCCATCGCGCAGCAGGCTCGCGATCGGCATCGGCACGGCGGCATCGGACGAGGCCGCTAGCGTGAGACCGGCATCCTTGTAACCAAGCTTCATGCCGAAACCCGGCGGCGAGTAGCGCTGTTCGGCGATCAGCCCGCCGTAGGTCTTGTACACCGGCGCCGCGAACAGCGTGTTCGTCATCACGTCGAGAAACTCGCGCGCGGAGACGCCGTGCGCACGCGTGAGCGCGGTCGCCTCGGCCATCGTCTCGATCGCCGACGCGATCATGAAATTGCCCGCGATCTTCACCGCATTCGCGCGCTCGGGCGCCTCGCCGAGCGGCCACACGCTCTGGCCGATCGCTTCCAGCAGCGGCCGCACGCGCGCGACTGCATCCGCGTCGCCCGCCGCGAGCACGTGCAGCTTGCCGGCCGCGGCCGCGTCGGGACGGCCGAACACGGGTGCCGCGACGTAAGACACGCCGCGCTCGCGATGGCGCGCGGCGAGCTCCTTCGCGAAGGCGACCGAGATCGTCGCGTGATTGACGTGGACGCTGTTCGCCGGCATCGCGTCGAGCGCACCGCCCTCGATCAGCACGGCGCGGAGCGCGCCGTCGTCGGCGAGCATGCTGTGCACGAATTCATTGCGCGCGGCAGCGGCGGCGGAATCCGCGGCGCGCGCACCTGCGGCGACCAGCGCATCCACGGCGTCGCGCGAGCGGTTCCAGACCGTCACGGTGTGACCCGCCGCGACGAGGCGCGCGGCCATGCCCTTGCCCATCGCGCCGAGCCCGATGAAACCGATGTTCATGTCGAAGTTCCTGCGTCAGTGTGTCGAGCCGTGTTCAATCGGGCCGCGCCGGCGACGGTTCAAGAGTCTTCGCTCAGGCCTGCGTCGCCTTCTGCGCGAGCAGGTTGCGCAGCTCGGTCTTTTCGGCATCGCCGAGCCCGGCCGAGCCCTGCTTGGCCAGCAGGTCGTCGATCCTCTGCTGCACGGTCTGCCGGTCGAGCTGGCGCAGCGCGTCGAGAAATTCCGCGCGTGCTTCGTCGGCCCCGCCCGGAAATTCCATGACCGCGAGCTTCTGCAGCGCGCGCGCCTCCTCGCGCTCGGCGAAGTGCTCGAGCAGCGCGCCGGTCGTGATGTCGGGCCGGTCGCGGCAGAGCGCGATCAGCTCGACCAGAAGCGGAATGCCTGGCTGGCGAAGCTCGGCGAAGGTCCACGGCGGCTCCAGCACCGATGCGAGCGAAGGCGTCTGCACCAGCAGCGTGACGGCCGAGCGCACCAGCGAGCGATTCTGCGGGCGCGTGACGGGTTTGCGCGATGCGCCGTCGGCGGGCGGCGCGACCTGCACGTGCACGCCCGTCAGCCGGTCAAGCTCGGCCAGCATGAGGTCGCGGAACGCGCCGTCCGGAATCTGCGCCAGCATCGGCCGCGCGCGCTCGGCGAGCCGCGCCTTGCCGTCGAGGCTCGCGAGGTTCGCGTCCCTGCCGATCTCGGCGAAGAAGAATTCGCTGAGCGGCGTCGCGTTCCTGAGGCGCTCCTCGAATCCGGCGGCGCCCTCCTTGCGGACGAGCGTGTCCGGATCCTCGCCTTCCGGCAAAAACAGGAACATCGCCTGGCGGCCGTCGCGCATGCGCGGCAGCACCGATTCGACCGCGCGCCACGCAGCCTGGCGGCCGGCGCGGTCGCCGTCGAAGCAGAAATACACGTCGGCACACTGGCGAAAGAGGATTTCCGCGTGATCGCGCGTCGTCGCGGTGCCCAGCGTCGCCACCGCCTGGGTCAGGCCGGCCTGGTGCAGGCTGATGACGTCCATGTAGCCCTCGACGACGATGAGGCGCGGAATCTTCGCGTGCGCCTCGCGCACCTGCCAGAGGCCGAACAGCTCGCGCCCCTTGTGGAACAGCGGCGTCTCCGGCGAGTTGAGGTATTTCGGCGTGTCCTCCTTGACGAGCACCCGCCCGCCGAATGCGATCGTGCGCCCGCGGCGGTCGAGGATCGGAAACATGACGCGATGGCGGAAGCGGTCGTACTTCGAGCCGCGTTCGCCGCTGCTCAGCATGCCGGCCTTCTCGAGCAGCGCGATTCTCTGCGCGCTGGTGCCGAGCGCGTTCTTCAGCGCGTCCCACTGGTCGGGCGCGTAGCCGAGGTTGAATCGCGCGATCGTCGTCTCGTCGAGGCCGCGCGTCTCGAAATACGCGCGTGCGCTCTCGCTCGCGGCGAGCTGGCGGCGGTAGAACGCCGCCGCCGCGTCGAGAATCGCGTAGAGATCGGTCGTGTCCTCGCGCGGCGCCTCGCGACCGCCTTCGTAAGGCACCTTGAGCCCGACGCGGCTCGCCAGCTCCTCGACCGCGTCGGGGAACTCGAGCCGGTCGTAGTTCATCAGGAAGCCGATCGCGCTGCCGTGCGCGCCGCAGCCGAAGCAGTGATAGAACTGCTTGGCGGGGCTCACCGTGAACGACGGCGAGCGCTCGTCGTGGAACGGGCAGCGCGCCGACCAGTCGCGGCCGGCCTTCTTTAGCGGCACGCGCTCCTGGATCACGTCGACGATGTCGACGCGAGCGAGCAGCTCGTCGATGAACTTTTCGGGGATGCGGCCGCGCATGGGAGCTAGGATGCCACGTCCTTTCGTCGTTCCCGCGAAAGCGGGAACCGCGTGCCTCTTGCTCCAGCCGCCGAAGGCGCCGTGTCTCCGCTTTCGCGGGGAAGACGATCAGGACGCGGCGAGCTTGCGCTTGACGCTTTCGGACACCTTGCCCATGTCGGCCCGCCCGGCCACCTGCGGCCGAACGAGTCCGATCACCTTGCCCATGTCCTTCGCGCCGGTCGCGCCCGAGTCGGCGATCGCCTTCGTGATGATCGCGTCGATCTCGGCCTCGCTGAGCTGCGCCGGCATGTAGGCCTGGATCACGCCGACCTCGTATTCCTCCTTCGAGGCAAGGTCTTCCCGGCCTGCGGCGCGGAACTGCGCGATCGAGTCGCGCCGCTGCTTGATCATCTTCTCGATGACCGCCAGCGTCTGCGCATCGTCGAGCACGACGCGCTCATCGACTTCGCGCTGCTTGATCGCGGCGAGGACGAGACGGATCACGCCGAGGCGGTCCTTGTCGCCACTCTTCATCGCGGCCTTCATGTCGTCGGTGATCTGCTGCTTGAGGGACATCGCGTCCTCGAATCATGGATTCGGAAAAACCGGCGTGCGCCGGAGCCGCAAACGCAAACGGCCGGCACCGCTCGCGCAATGCCGGCCGATGAGGCCCGGAAGGGCGAGCGCGAAGCTCGCCCGGTCGATCAATACAGGCGCTGGCGCTTCGTCACGTCGCGCGAGACGCGGCGAAGGTGACGCTTGACCGCAGCGGCGCGCTTGCGCTTGCGCTCCTGGGTCGGCTTTTCGTAGAACTCGCGCTTGCGGACCTCGGCCAGCACGCCGGCCTTCTCGCAGGTGCGCTTGAAACGGCGCAGAGCGAACTCGAACGGTTCGTTCTCGCGGACTTTCACGCTTGGCATAAACTCTCCGGTTGAACGCCACCCCGGGCGGCGGCGAGCCGCGCATTGTACTGTGAATAATCAGGGATTTGCAAAACCGGAACGGTCCGTCGGACCGGTGCTCGGCGTCGAGACTTCGTGCGACGAGACCGGCGTCGCCGTGTTCGATCCTGGCCGCGGGCTGCTTGCGCACGCGCTGTACAGCCAGGTCGGCATGCACGCGGATTACGGCGGCGTCGTGCCCGAGCTCGCCTCGCGTGACCACGTGCGCAAGCTGCTGCCGCTGGTCGAGGAGACGCTGAAACAGGCCGGGCTCGCGGTCGGGGACCTCGGCGGCGTCGCCTACACGGCGGGCCCGGGCCTCGTCGGCGCGCTCCTGGTCGGCGCGACGGCGGCGCGCGCGCTGGCCTGGGCGCTCGGCCTGCCCGCGATCGGCGTGCACCACATGGAAGGGCACCTGCTCGCGCCTCTCCTCGAAGCCGATCCGCCGCAGCCGCCGTTCGTTGCGCTGCTCGTCTCGGGCGGGCATTCGATGCTGGTCGAGGTTGAGGCGATCGGCCGCTACGTGCTGCTCGGCGACACGCTGGACGACGCGGCCGGCGAGGCGTTCGACAAGACGGCGAAGCTCATGGACCTGCCGTATCCCGGCGGCCCGGCGCTGGCGAAGCTCGCCGAGCGCGGCCGAGCGGACGTGTTCCGCTTCGCCCGACCGATGACCGATCGGCCCGGCCTCGATTTCAGCTTCTCGGGGCTCAAGACGCAGGTGCTGCTGGCCTGGCAGGCCAGCGATCGCAGCGAGCAGACCCGGGCCGACATCGCGCGCGCATTCGAGGAGGCGGTCGTCGAGACGCTCGTGCTCAAATGCCGCCGCGCGCTGGATGCGACCGGCGCGCGCGCCCTCATCGTCGCCGGCGGCGTCGGCGCCAACAAGTCGCTTCGCCGGCAACTCGCCGAAGCGGGCGCCAAGGAAGGTTTCCGGACATATTTCCCGCGCCCCGAATTCTGCACCGACAACGGCGCGATGATCGCGCTGGCCGGCGCGCTGCGGCTGCAGGCGGGCCAGCACGAATCGACGGCGATCAAGGTGCGGCCGCGCTGGGATCTCGCCTCGCTGCCGCCGGTGGCTTAGCTCGCAACCATCACCCGAGTCCCAAATCCCGAATCCCGAACTCCGAATCCCGGCATCCCCATGGACCTCGTCTTCATCGAAGACCTCCGCATCGACACGCTCATCGGCATCTACGACTGGGAACGGCGCACGCGCCAGACGATCGCGCTCGATGTCGAGATGGCTTTCGACAACACGCGGCCGGCAGCGAGCGACGCGATCGGCGACACGCTCGACTACAAGGCGGTGTCGAAACGCCTGATCGCGTTCGTGGAAAGTTCCAGCTTCCAGCTCGTCGAAACGCTGGCCGAGCGTTGCGCGGCGCTGATCCGCGAGGAGTTCGGCGTGCCGTGGGTGCGCCTCAGGCTGTCCAAGCCTGGGGCCGTGCGCGGCGCGCGATCGGTGGGCGTGGTCATCGAGCGTGGGCAGCGGAGCTGAGGCCTCCGCTGCGGCCGTGCGCCGCGTGAGCGGCTTGACGAAACGGCGCCTGCCGTGGACGAATGCGCCATGCACCGCGCGTATCTCAGTCTCGGCTCGAATATCGAGCCCGAACGTCACCTGCGCGCGGCGGTGGCCGAGCTGCGCGCGCGCTTCGGCTCGCTTCGGGTATCCCCGGTGTACCGGTCGAAAGCGGTCGGCTTCGACGGACCGGATTTCCTCAATCTCGCGGTCGGGCTCGATACCGACCTCGATCCCGTCGCCCTGGACGCCTGGCTGCACGCGCTCGAGGCTCGCCTCGGCCGGCGTCGCGGCGGGCCGCGCTACGCAAGCCGTACGCTCGATATCGACATCGTGCTGTTCGACGACATCGTCATGCAGGGGCCCGGCCATCTGCGCATCCCGCGGCCTGAGCTTGCTGAGCCGTTCGTGCTGATTCCACTCCACGACATCGCGCCCGATGCGCGCGAGCCCGTGAGCGGGCGCAGCCTGGCCGAGCTCGCGGCCGAACGCCCCCACGGCCGGAAGGCGCTGACCCTGGACCCGCTGGACCTCGGCTCCGCCTGAAGCCGCCGGTACGGCCGCCTTGCGTAAAAACTGTCGATTAGTTCACAGTTTTGCGCCAAACTCGCCCCCGGACGCCGGGGGGACGGCGCTGACTTCGGTTCGGCACGATCAATGTTCCATTTTCTGGCGGCGACCTTCGGCCGCCACCAGACACGGCCGCGGGCGGCGGCCGACCAGACGATTCCGGAAGCCGCACTGAGCGGCGCGGTGCGTTTTCGCCCGCGCCTCACCGCGCAGATCCTGCGCGATCACGAAGTCGGCAGGCGCGACATGCGCGCCCTGCTCGACGCCTGCCGCGCGCAGGACGAGGACGCCGAGGTCCAGTGCCTGCGCCGCTTTGCCGATGGCTTCCGCCGCACCGGTCTCGTCAAGAGCGTGCAGCTTTATCCCTACCTGCGCTGGGCCCTCGAGCGCGACCGCATGGCGATGATCCAGTTCAAGTCGACGCACCGCGAGCTCGAGCGCTCGACCCTGCTGATCGAAGCCGTGCTCACCGACTACCTCGACGCGCCGTGGGACAGCCAGCGCCGGCGCCGCTTCGTCCACGACGTGGTACGCATCGCGAGCCTCTACGGCCAGGCCCTGCGCCAGGAGGAATCGACGCTGCTGCCGCTCTATATGCCGCCCGGGCAGTACCGCTACATCGACAGCGCGCCGTCGGACTGACGCGGCGGCCTGCAGCCGTGCGCCTCAGATGGCGAGATGGCGCCCGCCGTCGACGCGCACGATCTCGCCCGTGACGAACGATGCGTCGGCGAGCAGCCACAGCACCGCCGCCGCGACATCCTCCGGCGTGCCGGTTCGCCGGAGCGGCGTGCGCTCGATGAGCTGCTGGCGGTCGGCCTGGCTCTTTCCGGTTTCCGGCCAGAGCACGGCGCCCGGCGCGACGCCGTTCACGCGCACGGCGGGCGCGAGATCGCGCGCGAGCGCGCGCGTCATCATCGCGAGCGCAGCCTTGCTCATGCAGTAGATCGGGTGATCGGGCAGCGGGCGCTCGGCGTAGACGTCGACGATGTTGACGATCGCGCCGGAGCGCTCGCGAAGATGCGGCGCCGCCGCCTGCGCGAGAAAGAACGGCCCGCGCGCGTTCGCGCCGAGCAGCTCGTCCCACTGGGCCTGCGTCGCCGCGCCGACCGGAGTCGGATGGAACGCCGACGCGTTGTTGACCAGCGCGTCGAGGCGCCCGAAGCGTGCGATCGTCGCATCGATCATCGGCGCGGGCGCTGCCGCGTCGCCGAGCTCCGCCTGCAGCGCCAGCGTGCTGTCCGCGCGCACGCGTTCGAGCTCTGCGATCAGCGCGTCGAGCTCGGCGCGCGACCGCCGGCAATGCAGGGCGACGTCATAGCCGGCGCCGTGCAGGCGCCGCGCGATCGTCGCACCGATGCGCCGCGCAGCGCCGGTGACGAGGGCGACCGGACGGCCTTGCGCATTGCTCGACATTGGTCTTCTCCGTCGCGCTCGTTATGCTGCGGATCAAGCGATCCCGGACGTGACCCGGGCCGCACGCCATTGTCGCAGAACGCGCGCCGGAGCCTCGTTGAAGATCGACCTGCCCGTCCCCGATGCCGACGAGCGCGCGCACTCCGACGCGCTCGTGGCGCTGATCCGCGAGGAGATCGCCGCCAGCGGCGGCATTCCGTTCTCGCGCTACATGGAGCTCTGCCTGTACGCACCGGGACTCGGCTACTACAGCGCGGGCAAGACCAAGTTCGGTGCGGCCGGTGACTTCGTCACGGCGCCCGAGCTCGGCGACCTTTTCGCGCGCACCGTCGCCGGCACGCTCGCGCCCGCGCTGTGCGAGCTCGGCAGCGAAGCCGATGTCGTCGAGCTGGGCGGCGGCAGCGGGCGCTTCGCGGTTGCGGCGCTGGGCGAGCTGGCGGATCGCGGCGTGCTGCCGCGGCGCTATCGCATCCTCGAGCCCGGCGCCGACCTTCGCGATCGGCAGCGAGCGCTCGTCGCCTCCGCGCTGCCGGAGGATCTCGCCGCGCGTGTCGAGTGGATCGATCGCCCGCCGGAGCGCGCGTGGCGCGGCGTCATGTTCGCCAACGAAGTGCTCGATGCGCTGCCGACCACGCGCTTCGCGATGCACGCGGGCCGCGTGCACGAGGAATACGTGACGGTGCGCGACGACGCGCTTGCCAGCGAGGACCGGCCGGCCGACGCCCTGGTGAGCGCCGCGGTGCGCCATGTGGAACGCTATCTCGACACCGCCTTCGCGAACGGCTACCGCTCGGAGATCCTGCCGCAGCTGCCGTACTGGATGCAGGCGGTGCTCGGAACGCTCGAACGCGGCCTCGCGCTGTTTGTCGACTACGGCTATCCGCGCAGCGAGTTCTACCTTCCCGAACGCAACGCCGGCACGCTGGTCTGCCACTACCGCCATCGTGCCCACGCCGACGCACTGTATCGGCCCGGCCTGCAGGACATCACGGCCTTCGTCGATTTCACTGCCGTCGCAGAAGCCGGCACCGGCGCCGGCTTCGAGCTGGTCGGCTATGCGCCGCAGGGGCAGTTCCTGCTGGCGAGCGGCCTGCCCGCGCTGATCGAGGCGGCGGCATTGCTCGGCGAGCCCGAGCGCATGCGCGTGGTCGGCGAAGCCAAGCGCCTCACGCTGCCCGGCGAGATGGGCGAGCGGTTCCAGGTCATCGCGTTCGCGCGCGGCGTGCGCGACGTGCCGGCGGGGTTTGCCGACTGCGATCTGTCGCGAAGGCTCTGATGCGCGGGATGGCCTTCGTCGACGTGTTCCTGTCGCCGCTCGGCTTCGGGCTCCTGCTCGCGCTCGCGTTGTGGATAGGGCGCGCGCGGTTGCCGCGGGGCGCGATGCGTGCCGGCATCGCGGTGGAGTTCCTCTGCCTCGCGCTATCGACACCGGTCGTCGCGAACGTGCTCGTTTCCGTGCAGGAGCGGCGCGCGCCGAAGCCGGAAGCCTGCGCGGCACCGGAACCGCGCGTCATCGTGCTGCTCTCCGGCGGCATGCGCCGCGCGGCCGTCGACGCGGACGACTATGGCGTGCTGAACGCTTCGAGCCTGCAGCGCACGCTGGCAGCGGTGGAGCTGGCCCGGCGCATCCCGGATGCCGAGCTGGTCGTCACCGGCGGCGCGCGCAACGGCGAGGGCGTGGCGCAGGGCGCCGTCATGGCCGGCATCGCGCGGCGCCTCGGCGTGCCTGCCGACGCGATCCGCACCGAGACCCGCGCGAAGACGACCTGGGAAAACGCGATGCTCGTGCGCGCACTCGATCCCGCCTTGCCCGAGCGCGTGTGGCTCGTCACGTCCGCCATGCACATGCCGCGCGCGCTGGTCGCGTTCCGCGCGGCAGGTTTCGAGCCGTGCGCATACGCCGGCGATGCACGCGTATCGTCGTTCGAAGGTGTGGCCGATCTTCTGCCGACCGCTGGCGCGATCTCGAACACCGACGCCGTGCTGCACGAATGGGTCGGCGAGATCGTGTACCGCTTGCGGGCCGCGTTCTGAGGCGCGTCGTCCGCTGTCGCTCGCCCGAATGAGGGGCGCGCCCGTGAACGCCTACGAGCTCTGCGCCGCCTTGTACCGCTCGCGCACGCGTGCGATCGCGTTTGCGCGCGCCTTGCGCATCGCATCGCCGATCGCGACGCCGCTGAGGCCCTGCGCCACGAACGCGCTCGCGTCAATCGCGGCCGCCGCCGAGCGGGCCTCGCGCACGTACGGCGCCTGCGGATAATCCGCCTCCGCCGAGCCGAGGCGGCCGCGCTTGTCGGCTTCGCAGGCGATCAGCACGCGATCGAATCGATCGGGCCGGCGGAACGCATCGCAGCGTTCGAGAATGCCGAGCAGCGTCTCGGCGCGCAGCTCGAATGCGCGATGGATGTCGAGATGGAAACGGCAGACGAGCTCGGCCAGCGCGGCGTGCTCGGCCGGCACGCGCAGCCTGGCGGACAGCTCGCGCAGCGGCGCGAGCCCGGCGTGCTCATGGCCGATGTGACGCGGCAGCCGATCGGCCGGCGTCAGCGCCTTGCCGAGATCGTGCGTCAGCGCGCAGTAGCCGACGAGATCGTCGCCGGGCGCAAGCCGCGCAGCCATGTCGAGCACCAGCTCGACGTGCGCCCCGGCGTCGATTTCGGGATGGAATTCAGCGCGCTGCGGCACGCCGTACAGCGCGTCGACTTCCGGGAACAGGACGCCGAGCGCGCCGCATTCGCGCAGCGTGTGGACGAATACCGACGGCGTCGCTTCCGCGAGCGCCTTGCGCGTCTCGGCCCAGACGCGCTCGGGGACGAGATGCGCGACTTCGCCGTCGTCCACCATGGCGCGCATCAGCGAAAGTGTCTCGGCGGCGACCCGGAAGCCGAGCGGTGCGTAGCGCGCGGCGAATCGCGCCACGCGCAGCACGCGCACCGGGTCTTCGGCGAATGCGGGCGAGACGTGCCGCAGCAGGCGTGCTTCGATGTCGCGCGCGCCGCCGAACGGATCGATGAGGCGGCCGTCCGCGTCCTCGGCCATCGCGTTGATCGTGAGATCGCGGCGCTCGAGATCCTGCTCCAGCGTGACGTCGGGATCGGTCGAGAACACGAAGCCGTGATAGCCGCGGCCGCTCTTGCGCTCGGTGCGCGCGAGCGCGTATTCCTCGTTCGTCTCGGGATGCAGGAAGACCGGAAAATCGCGCCCGATCGGCCGGAAGCCGAGACGCGACAGCTCCTCCGGCGTCGCACCCACCACGACGAAGTCGCGGTCCGCGATCGGCCGGCCGAGCAGCTTGTCGCGGACGGCGCCGCCGACGAGGTACGTCTGCATGGCTTGACGGGGAAGCGTGATTGGGCTGGCATTGTGCCAGCGATTCGAGCGGCTCTGGGGAGGGCGGCGATGAACGGAACTTTCCGGTTGCTGCTGGCGCTGGCGTGTGCATCGGTTGCCGCGGGATGCGCGGGTCCATCGCCGAAAGACGTGGCGGCCGCGCGGGCGCCGGAGGCGGCCATTGCGGACGACGCGCTCTATCGTGCGCTCGGCGGGCAGGACGGCATCGCGCGTGTCGTCGACGCCGCCCTCGCGGAAATCCACAATGATCTGCGTATCAACATCTTCTTCGAGAAGACCGACATCGCCGATCTGCGCCGCCTCCTGATCGAGCAGATCTGCGCAGCGACGGGCGGGCCGTGCACGTACACGGGCCGCAGCATGGAAGAGGCGCACAGCGGGCTCAATCTCACCGACGCCGATTTCGACGCGTTCGTCGACGACCTCGTGCGCGCGATGGATGCGCAGAACGTAGCGAAGGATCTGCAGAAGCGTCTGCTCGATCTCTTCGCGCCGATGCGGCCGGAAATCGTCGGACAGTAGCCGCTGCCGCAGCGCGCCGGCGTCAGGAATGCTCTTCGCGAAAGCGGTCGAGCCGGCGCTGCCGTCCTTCGCCGCGCAGCAGCGGCGGCATCACCGTTTCCATCGGCGTCGCGACGATGCCGAGCGCGGCAAGGCCGTCGGCCGTGCCGACCGAGTCGAGCTTGAGCGAGCGAAAGTTGTCGCGCGAGAGGGGCTTGCCGGGCAGCCATTCGCCGACGAGCGCCTGCAGATAGCCGAGCGCGTCCGGCAGCGGCACGATCCAGCGGCGCATGCCGGACATCTCGGCGGTCCAGCGCACCAGCTCGCCGAGGGTGATCGTGCGGGGACCGAACAGCTCGTAGGTGTGGCCGGCCGTATGCGGATGCGCGATCGCGCGCGCGAAGGCTTCGGCGACATCGCCGACGTACACCGGCGCGAACCTGGCGCCGGCGCGCGCGAGCGGCAGCACGGGCACGAGGCGCAGCAGTCTGGCGAAGCGGAAGAAGAGCCCGTCGCCCGGCCCGAAGATCACGGACGGTCGGAAGATCGTCCAGACGAGCCCGGAGTCCTTCACCCGCGCCTCGGCTTCGCCGCGCGTGCGAAGGTAGTGGCTTTCGCCTTCACCCGCGCGCAGGGCGCTCATCTGGATCAGGCGTCCGACGCCGGCAGAACGGCACGCGGCGATCAGTTTTTCGGTCAGCTCGACGTGCGCCTTGCGGAACCCGCTGCCGTCGCTGCCGCGCTCGTTGAGGATGCCGACGAGGTTGATCGCGGCGTCGGCACCGGCGAGGCGCGCGCGCAGCGCGTCGGGATCGTGGACATCGGTCGTGACGATGTCCACCCGTGGCAGCACGAAGAGATCGCGGTGCAGCTCGCGGTTGCGGGAAAGCACGCGGATCGTGTGGCCGTCGTCGTGCAGGCGTGGCACGAGCCGGCTGCCGACGAAGCCGGTGCCGCCCAGGATCACGATGCGTTGGCGCTTCATCGTCGTACTCCGCTTCGGGGAACGGCGCGCACGAATGCGCCGGCGGAACGGCCATTCCGGCCGTCCGGCAGAAACGACATCCTAGCGCGCCGGAGCGGCCTGCGATGCGCTCGTCGCCGCCATGGCGGTCTCGGCCGCAGCCGGGCAGACGACGCTCTTGCGCGGCGTGTCCGCGGTGGGCGCCGCGTAATCCTGGCCGACCCGCGGCATGCGGGCGGAAAGTGCGAGCGCCTTGCCGTTCATGCGCCAGTCGTAGATCACGCTGAAGGCGAGCACGCGCGCAACATATTCGCGCGTCTCGCGGTACGGAATCGTCTCGATGAAGAAATCGGGATCGAGGCTGCCGCGCGCCGCGAGCCAGCGCGAGACCGGCGCTTCGCCGGCGTTGTAGGCCGCGCTGGCGAGCCATGGGCTGCCGTCGAAGCGCTCGGCCATGCGGCCGAGATAGCGCGTGCCGAGCTCGATGTTGAGCGCGGGATCGAAGAGATCGCTCGCGCGGTTGTACGGCAGCTTCTCGGCCTTGGCGAGCTGCTTGGCGACGCCGGGCAGGAGCTGCATCAGGCCATACGCATCGGCGTGCGAGCGCGCGTCGGTCATCCACGCGCTTTCGGCGCGGATGATCGCGTAGACCCAGGCGGGATCGATGCCGGCGTCCGCCGCTTCGCGCCTGACGCGCTGCTCGAGCGCGAGCGGAAAGCGCTGCTCGTAGAGCCGCTGCGTCTCCGGATCGGCGGAGTAGAGGAACACCGCGCGGTCGTGCCAGCCGCGCCGGTAGGCGAGATCGGCGGCGAGGCGGCGCTCGGACTCGGACAGTTTCTTCATCGCGAAATCCCATTCGCGGCGCGCCTCCGGCTGCATGCCGAGCGTCCGGAACTCGAATGCGCGCGCGAGATCGGGCTGGCTCGCGATCGCTTTCTCCGCGGCGGGATCGGTGGCGAGCGTGCGCGGGCAGATCGCGTACGGCTCGTCGATCCAGTCCGCTGCGAGAAAACCGTGGAAGCTCGCCTCGCGCGCAAGATCGGCGAAGATCGCGTCGGCTTCGATCTTGCGGCCGAGCTTGGCGAGCACGCGCGCGCGGAGATAGCGCCAGCGCGAATCGCCCTGCTGTTCGGCGGAAAGACCGTCGAGCGCCGCCAGTGTCTCGTTCCAGTCGCCCGACGCGAGCGCGACGCGCACGTGCCACTCACGGCTCGTGTCGTCTTCGGCTTCGGGCGGCAGCGCCTTGAGGCGCGCGAGCGCATCGGGCGAATAGCTCGTCGAACGGTACACCGCGAGCGCGTTGAGCACGCGGTTCTTCTCCGCGTCATCCGTCGCGAACTTCGCACCGAGCTTCGTCCACAGCGTTTCGGCTGCCGCGCTGTCGCGGCGCGCATAGCGGGCGAGGCCGTAGGCGATGGCCTGGCGCGCCCGCGGCGTGTCGGGCCACTGCTCGGCCTTGGCCAAGGTCGTGGCGGGATCGCGCACGGCGGCGACGATGCGGTTCGCTTCCTCGCGATCCGTGCCGGCGAGCAAGGCGGCGGCGGCTTCGGCGCTCGCGGCGTTGCCCTCTTCGGCCGCGGCGAGCAGGCGCTGCCAGACGCGCGCGTCAGTCAGGAGGCCGCTGCTGCGCGCGGCGGCCACCACGGGATCGCAGGCGGGCGGCAGGCTGCGCGGATTCGTCCAGAGCGGCGCGATGTCCTGCTCGTAATCGAGTTTCTCGCCGGCGGCGAGGCGCGCGCGGAGGTGGTGGCACGCGAGGTCGCGGTCACGGCTGCCTTTCCAGAACGCGCGAAAGGCCGTCCAGTCGCCGCGTCGCGCAAGCTCGCGCAGATACGTCTCGCGCAGGTCGGCGGCGGGCAGCGAATCGGGCCAGCGCGCGAGAAAGCGCTCGATGTCGGTCCGGGAGGCCTTGGCGATGCCTCGGCGCAGGGCCGTGGCTTCGAGGTACGGATAGAGCGGATACGTTTCGAGGCCTATCGCGAGCTTCTTCCAGTCGCCGGGCGGCGTGCGCGAGGCGGCCGCGTATGCCGCGCGGAACCGGTCGCGTTGCGCGCCGAGATCCTCGGCAGCGGCGGACAGGGCGAGACAGCCGGCGAACACGCCGGCAAGCAGGCGCCGCGCTCCGCGCGGCAGTACATCGATAGGCATTGCGGACGGTTCTGGGAACAGCGAGAAACTCGGCTGCAGTGTACCGCGCGGGCAAAGGCCCGCCCTAGGCACTCCGGTGGTGGACGGAATCCGTGCTGCATCTGCAAACACGCGGCGCGGGCGAAATTCGAACGACTGTTTTACATTTTCTTGACACTTTTGCGGGGAGGGGGCCTGCGGGTGTGGGACGGCCTCGTGCCGGACGATTTACACGGACCCAGCGGGGAGAAGCACATGAAGTCACGCGGTCAAACCCGACGCCTTGCGATGTCGATGCTGGCAGGCGCGGTACTTTCAGGTCTCTACATGGTGCCGGTCCTCGCTCAGGACCGTGCCGGCGAGGACATCCAGAAGCTGCAGGCCATCGAGGTCACGGGCTCGCGCATCAAGAAGGCGGAGGTCGAGGGCCAGACGCCGGTGCTGACGATCACCTCGCAGGACATCGAGGCGACGGGTCTCGGCTCGATCGGCGATGTGATCCAGCGCCTGACCGTGAGCGGCTCCTCGCTCAACACGAAGTTCAACTCGGCCGGCAACTTCGGATTTCCGCCGGACGGCGGCGGTGTCGGCTCGGGCTCGACGACGATCTCGCTGCGCAACCTCGGCGCGAAACGCACGCTGATCCTCGTCGACGGGCTGCGCTGGGTGAACGAATCGTCCGCCTCGGGCGTTTCCGCCGCGGTCGATCTCAACACGATTCCCGCCAGCATCGTCGACCGCATCGAGATCCTGAAGGACGGCGCGTCGTCGCTGTACGGCTCCGACGCGATCGCCGGCGTCATCAACATCATCACCAAGAAGAAACAGGACGGGCTCGGCCTGCATCTATACGCCGGCGACTATTCGACGGGCGACGGCAAGACGTACTCGGGCAACGTGTCGCTCGGCGGCAGCACCGACCGCTTCGATTTCTTCGTGGACCTCAGCCGCTTCAAGCAGAACGAGATCAGCTCCGACGACTGGTCGCAGTCGCGCGTTCCGGTGCCGGGTACCGGACTCGCGAACGGCAGCTCGGCGACGCCGTTCACGCGCATCCTTTTCGAGCCTCCGGGCGGCAATGATTTCGGCGGGCTGTGCCCCGACAATTTCTGCGACATCACGGCGAATGGCGTGGCGCCCGTCGGCGGCGTGCAGCCGTTCCCCGGAGGATTCCACGGTTTCGGCACGGCGGACCGCTTCAATTTCGCGCCGTACAACCTGCTCCTGACGCCGTCCGATCGCACCGGCATCTTCGCGCAGGGCACGTACCGGATCACCGATCACGTCAACTTCTACCTGAAGGGCCTGTACAACACGCGCGATTCGACCAACCAGGCCGCGCCCGAGCCGATCTTTCTCGGCCAGCAGTTCTGCATGGCGATCGATCTCTGCTATCGCGTCGGCGTCGATGCGACGAATCCTTACAACCCGTTCGGCTTCACGCTGAGCGGCGACGATCCGAACTTCGGCCTCGGTCGCCGTCCCATCGAAGGTGGGCCGCGCATCTTCAAGCAGACCGTCGACACGAAGTACTACGCAACGGGCCTCAACGGCGACATCACCTTCGGCGATCACCAGTGGTTCTGGGACGTCAACTTCATCGACAGCTCGAACAAGGCGACGCAGACGGTCACCGGCACGTACAACATCCGGCACATCATGAATGCGCTGGGCCCGGTCGACGAGTGCACGGCGCCGTGCGTACCGCTGAACCTCTTCGGCGGCCCCGGCACGATCACGCCGGAGATGCTGAACTACATCCTGTTCACCGAAAACGATCGCAGCAAGCAGAGCCTGCGCGCGTGGACGGCGAACATCTCCGGCAACCTGTTCCAGCTGCCGGCGGGCTCGCTGGATGCGGCGGCGGGCTTCGAGCATCGCGATCTCTCGGGCTTCTACACACCGGATTCGGTGGTCACCGCCGGCGACTCGAACGGCGTACCGTCGGGCCCGACCTCGGGCGGCTACGACGTCGACGAGTTCTACGTCGAGCTCAACGCGCCGCTGCTCGCCGACATGCCGTTCGCGAAGCACCTCGATCTTTCCGTCGCGTCGCGCTATTCGGATTACTCGAACTTCGGCGACACGACGAACAACAAGGTCGGCTTCCGCTGGCAGATCGTCGATGACTTCACGTTCCGCGGAACCTGGGCCGAAGGCTTCCGCGCGCCGTCGATCGGCGAGCTGTTCGGCACGTTCTCGCGCTTCGACGCGACGCTGACCGATCCGTGCGACGGGAACGTTACGCCCAACTGCGCCGCGCTCGGCGTGCCGCCCGGCTTCACGCAGAACAACCCGCAGATCTCGATCATCACCGGCGGCAATCAGGGCCTGAAGCCGGAGACGTCCAAGAGCCTGACGCTCGGCGCGATCTACAGCCCGGGCTGGGCCGAGAATACTGCCTGGTCGCAGCGCTTCGATGCCGAGCTCACGTACTACCGTCACCGCATCGACGACGCGATCCAGGCGCCGAACGCGCAGACGCAGCTGAACCGCTGCGTCGACACGCTCGATCCGCTGTTCTGCGACGGCATCACCCGCGCGGCGAACGGGTCGATCAACGGCTTCAACAACACGCTGCGCAATCTCGGCAAGATCGACACGAGCGGCTACGACCTCACGCTCAACTGGTTGTCGCCCGAAACGGGCTTCGGCACGTTCGGCGCCAACTGGCAGATCACCTACACGAGGAAGTACGACGCCGTCGCCACGGACACCGGCGAAGCGGAGCCGCAGCGCGTCGGCATCGAAGTCGCCGACAGCGGCATTCCGCGCGTCCGTTCGACCTTCGTGACGAGCTGGGCGCTGGCCGACTGGAGCGCGAGCTGGACGATGCGCTACATCTCACGGCTCAAGGAGGACTGCGCCGGCGGTGCCGGATTCGCGGTCTGCCGCGATCCGGACGACACGACGGGCGGCCGTGCGAACGGCACGAACTTCCTTGGCGCGACGACGTACCACGACGTGCGCGTCAGCTGGAAGCTGCCGGTGAGCTACGACATGCGCATCTCGGGCGGCGTCAACAACCTGTTCGACAAGGACGCGCCGATCTGCCTCAGCTGCTCGCTCAACGGCTACGACGCGTCGGTTTATGATCTGCCCGGCCGTTTCACCTATCTCGAGGCGAGCCTCAAGTTCTGATCGGGACGTGATCGCCACGTGACTCGGGGCCGCCTCGCGCGGCCCCTTTTTTTTGCGTGACGCGGATCGCGGCTCAGGTCTTTTCCGTCGCCGAGAGGGGCTTCGGCAGCCGGATGCTCGCCGCGACGGGAAGGTGATCCGACACCGGATGCGACAACGCCCAGCGCCGCTCGACCTCGATTGATCCCGACACCAGGATGTGGTCGATCGCGCGCGTCGGCCGCCAGCTCGGGAACGTCGCGGGCGATTCGTGCGGAGGCTCGAGCGCGGTGCGCGCATAAAGCATCTTGAGCTCGGCGCTGGACGGGTGCGTGTTGAGATCGCCCATCAGGACGACGTTCGGGTGATCGCCGATGAGCTCGGCGATGAAGCCGAGCTGGCGCATGCGCGCGGCGGGACCGAGCGAGAGGTGCGCGATGACGACGACCAGCGCGTCGTCGCCTTCGCCGAAGCGCGCCCACAATGCGCCACGGCCGGGAATTCGGCCGGGCAGCGGGTAGTCGAGCACTTCGTCGGGCTGCAGCCGCGCGAGCAGGCCGTTGCTCGATGTGGCGAGGCGCGAGACCCGCCGGTTCGGCTGGTGGCTCCAGAACGGGAATTCGGCGGCCTCGGCGAGGTACTGCGTCTGGTTGAGAAAACCCGAGCGCAGGCTGCCGGCGTCCGCTTCCTGCAGGCCGACGAGATCGAACTCGCCGATGACGCGGGCGAGCACGTCGAGGTTGGCGCGCTTGCCGGTCGGCAGCACGTGCTTCCAGCTGTGCGTGACGTAATCGCGGTAGCGGCGCACGCTGCCGCCTGCGAGGATGTTGCAGGAAAGGAGCTGCAGCCGCGCCGCCTCGCCCGCCGGGCGCTCGGCCGATGCCGGCGTGGAATGCTCCATGCCGGCGAGGCTAGCGGCGGCTTCGGCGTGCGGCAAGCGAGCGCGCCCGGCAGCGCCGGGATCGCGCGTGTCGGCGCCGCGGGCTACTTCTTTTTCTTCGCGGGTTTCGATTGGGCGTCGATCTCTTTCTGGGCGAGCCAGTCGACGAGCTCGATCAGCTGCGGATAGCCGCCTGCCGACTGGCCCGTGACCCGATACTTGCCGTTGACGACGATGCTCGGCGTGCCGTCGACACCGTCGGCCTTGACGATCTGCATCGCGCGCTGGAGCTTGCTCTCGACTTCGAACGAATGCGCCGTAGCGATGAACTTCGCCTTGTCGACGCCGTGCTGCGCGTAGAACGCGCTGAGATCGTCGATCGTGCGCATAGGCAGGTGATCGCGGTGCAGGGCGTCGAACAGCGCCTGGTGCGTCTGCTCGAGCACGCCCAGCGACTCGGCCGTGTAATAGGCGCGCGCGTACGGCTCCCAGCTCGGATTGAAGATCGCCGGCATGTAGGCGAACACCGCGCCGGCCGGCAGGCTCTGCTTGAGCTGCTCGGCATACGGCTGGAAATGCGCGCAGTGCGGGCAGGCGTACGAGAACACCTCCAGCACCTCGACCTTGTCGCCGGTCGCGGTCGCCTGCGGCGGGTCGACGAGAAAATAGTTCTTGCCTTCCTCCCACTTCGCGTCGGACGCATCCGCAGCGAAGGCCGGTGCCGCCGCGACCAGTGCCGCGAGCAGGATGCCGAGCCGTTTCAGCATGGTGTTCTCCTCGATGGATGGATCAGACGGGACCGCGCTCCGGCCGTGAAGGTTCCGGGCCGCACCTACTTCGCGGTTTCCTTGTCGACCAGGTATTTCACGAGATCGGCGATCTTGTCCCAGCCGCCGGCCGATGACGCCGTCATGCGGTACTTGCCGTTGACGATGATGGTCGGCGTCGAATCGACGCCGTAAGCCTTGATCATCGCGTCGGCGCGCTTGATCCGGGTGTTCACCGCGAACGAGTTGGCGGTGGCAGTGAAATCCTCGGCGCTGACGCCGTAATTCGCGTAGAACTTCGCGACGTCCTCGATGGTCGGCAGCGGGTTCCTGATCTTGTGCGTCACCGGATCGGTGATGCGGAGCGGGCCGTCGTTCTTCCAGATGGCATCGAACACCGCCTCATGCGTCTTGTCGACGAGGCCGAGCGCCTGCGCGGCGAAGAACGCGCGCTGGAACACGGGCCAGTCCTCGTCGGAGCGGAACGCCGCGGGCAGGTAACCCATCTCGGCGTTCGGCGGCAGCTCGGACTTGATCTTGCTCGCGAACGGCTGGAATGCGTTGCAGGCGGGGCAGGCGTAGGAGAACACCTCGAGCACTTCGATCTTGTCGCCGGTCGCCGTCGGCTGCGGCGGCTCGATCACGAAATAGTGCTTGCCGGCTTCCCATGTCTCCGCCGCCTTGGCCGACGAGAAAAGGGCGAGCCCGAACAGGATGGCGATGAAGCGCTTCGACATGGAACCTCCGGATTGCGGCGAGACCGTCCGGCTTGGAGCGCGTGCCGCGCGCGGAGTTTCAGCCGACCTGCCTGACCGTTCGATTACTTCGTGTTTGCGACTGTTGCCGTGTGCAGGCCTTCGACGTACGAAGCCAGCGCGGCGATGTCCTCGTCGCCGAGCCGGCGCGCGATCTCGGGCATGATCTTCGCGTTCGCGTCGTCGCCCCAGGTGGTGCCGTTCTTCCAATCGTGGAGCTTGGCCTGGACGTAGTCCGCCCACTGGCCGGCAAGCTGCGGATACCCGGCGCCCGCCATGCCGCGACCGTCGGGACCGTGGCATGCCATGCAGGCCGGCACGCCGAGCTGGCCGTCGCCGCCGCGGTACAGCGCCTGGCCGCGCTCAAGGAGCTTTTCGTCCGCCACGCCCGGCAGCGAGGTCTTGCCGGCGAAATAGGCGCCCACGTCGTGCATGTCCTGCTCGGAGAGCGGCGCGGCGAAACCCATCATGATCGGGTTCTGGCGCTTCTGCGTCTTGAACAGCGCAAGCTGGCGCGCGATATAGGCTTCGTTCTGTCCCGCGAGCTTCGGGTACTGCTTGTCGGTCGCGTTGCCGTCCATGCCGTGGCAGGCGCCGCAGGCGGCGGCCTTGCCTTCGCCGGCCTTGGCGTCGCCGAAAACGGCGGCGGTCGCGCCCGTGGGCTGGGCCTCTTCGGGCGTGCGCGTCGTCGCGGGCGGGGAGGCGGCCGGCGTCTCGGTGGGTGCCTGCGCCAGCGCGCCGCCTGCGACCATCAGCAGCGACAGCGCAAAAACTCGCCGAAAGCTCATACCTTCACTCCGAAACCTGGGGGAGGGAACCGGCTCCGCTGCCGCGAAGCGCGGCCCGACGGGCGGACATAACCGTGGAATTATCCCTTGCGTGCCGGAAGGCGGTCAAACCGAGCGCCTTCGCAAACGAGGCGCTACCCGCGGCCGGACGCGGGCGCCGGCGAAGAACCCGACGAGCCTTCCGGATTTTTCGCGGCTCGATCTTCGCGGCTCGCCGGCAAGTTCGTGGTTCAATCAGCCCCCTGCCTTTCGATTCCGACGTCCGATGCCGCACAACCCGTTCCGCGACGCGCGCTACCTGATCAGTGCGCACCGCCTCGACCAGCTGCCAGCCGACACGGGCGCGGAGATCGCATTCGCGGGCCGCTCGAACGCCGGCAAGTCGAGCGCGCTGAACGCGATCTGCGAACAGCAGGGGCTCGCGCGCACGTCGAAGACGCCGGGCCGCACGCAGCAGATCGTCGTGTTTCCGCTCGACGACGCGCACCGGCTCATCGACCTGCCGGGCTACGGCTACGCGAAGGTGCCGGAGTCGCTGCGCGCGCACTGGCGCAGCGTGATCGACACGTATCTGCGCACGCGCGCGTCGCTGCGCGGCATCGTGCTGGTCATGGACGCGCGCCATCCGCTGAAGGACTTCGACCGCACGATGCTGGATTTCACGGGTGCCACGGGCCGGCGCTGCCTCTGCCTCCTCACCAAGGCGGACAAGCTCTCGCGCGGGGAAGGCGCGCGCGTGCTCGAGGGCGTGCGCAGGGAGCTCGCCGCGAACTGGCCCGGCGCCGAGGCGCGGCTCATTTCGGCGCTCGACGGCAAGGGCGTCGACGATGCGCGCGCCGTCCTTGCCGGGTGGCTGTTCAGCGAGCCCGCATAGAGCCAGCGAGCGCATCCGTCCGAGCGGGACGTTGCTGGTCTGGACCCGCGTGGCAGGCACGTTTTGCGCGTGCTATAACCCTCGCCGGGCATGGACGGCGGTCGTCTGCACGTGGGGATCGCAGGCACATCGCGCGCAGCCGGTCTGGCCTTCCACGTTCGCTTCGTACTCATCGGCCGCGGCGCGGTCGCGTTTTTCGAGGAGGACCGGGGACATGATCTCGAAATACTCTCTTGCGTTGGGTGTCGCGGCGGCCGTCGCGTTGTCCGCGACGGTGCCGCAGCACCGCATCAGCCTCATCGGCGAGGCCGAGGCGCGCACCATGCCGCAGCACGCGAACGGCCATGACGGCGCGAGCGTGCGCCGCGTGGGTCCGAGCGCGCCCTCGGGCAGCAATTTCTTCGAGGACTGGGACAGCTACGTCGTAGGGACCAACGCACACGGCCAGGGCGGCTGGAAGGGCTGGATGAACGACCCCAGCGCGGGCGCCTTCATCGACGACGCGCAGAGCGTCAGTCCGTCCAACTCGATCAACATCGAGGGGGCGAGCGACCTCATTCACGAGTTCAGCGGGTACACCAGCGGCGTCTACACGATCACCGCGCAGATGTACATTCCGTCCGGTTTCAGCGGCGATACGTATTTCATCTTCGAGAACGTCTATTCGGACGTCGATCCCAACATCATCAGCTGGTCGACGCAGGTGGTGTTCCACAGCTCCACCGGGACGGTCGAGAACTACGACGGTGCGGCGAATCCGGGCAGCATGCCGTACATCACCGACCAGTGGGTGGAGCTCAAGCTCGTCGTCGATCTCGATGCCGACCTGCAGACGTTCTACTACAACGGCACGGAGCTCTACAGCGGATCGTGGACGAATCAGTTCCCGGGCCAGACCGTCCCCGGCATCAGCAACATCGGCTCGATCGACCTCTATGCGGAGGGCTCGACGTCGGTGTTCTACGACAACATCTCCATCGTCGCGAGCACGCCGTTCGGCGTCGATCTCGACGGCTCGCAGTCGGGTTCGGGCGCGCCCGGCACTTCGGTGCCGTACACACTGACGATCACCAACACGGGCAGCTCGCAGGACACCTTCGACATCAGCGCGACGGCGGGCGCGGAAGGCTGGCCGGTTACGCCGTCGGTGAGCAGCGTCACGCTCGATGCCGGCGAGAGCACGACGTTCGATGTCGACGTTTCGATTCCCGATGACGCCATCATTGGCACCGTGGAAACGTCGACCGTCACGGCGACGTCGCAGGGCGACCCGGGCACGTCGGCGACGGCGACGCTGGAGACGACCGCGGGACTGCCGGACTCCATCTTCTCCGACGGCTTCGAGGTTCCGAACTGATCCACCGCAGCTGCCGCGACGGCACTCGGTCGCGGCGGACTTCAGGGCCGCGCGTCATGACGCGCGGCCCTTCCCACGGCGGAGCGAAGACCCCATAGTGCGGAGCCCTACAACGAGGCAGGCTCGTGTCCGGACCCTCCGCCGTCACCGAAATTCCGATCACCGATCGCGCCCAGCTCGTCGAATTCATCGCCGCCGGCGCGAAGCCGGCCGCCGACTGGCGCATCGGTACCGAGCACGAGAAATTCGGATTCCGCTTCGACGACCTGCGTCCCCCGACCTGGGAGGGCGAGCACGGCATCGGCGCGCTGCTCGAGGGCATGACGCGCTTCGGCTGGCAGCGCGTGCTCGAAGGCGACAAGCTCATCGCGCTCACGCGCGATGAAGCCTCGGTGACGCTGGAGCCCGCCGGGCAGCTCGAGCTTTCCGGCGCGCCGCTCGCATCGATCCATGACACCTGCTGCGAAGTCGCGTGTCACCTCAAGGAGGTGAAGGCCGTCGCCGACGAGCTCCGCCTCGGCTTCCTCGGCATGGGTTTCCAGCCGAAGTGGCGGCGCGAGGACATGCCGTGGATGCCGAAGGGCCGCTACGCGATCATGCGCCGCTACATGCCGAAGGTCGGCTCGCTTGGTCTTGACATGATGACGCGCACCTGCACCGTGCAGGTCAACCTGGACTTCGCCGACGAAGCGGACATGGTCCGCAAGTTCCGCGTCGCGCTCGCGCTGCAGCCGATCGCCACCGCGCTGTTCGCCGATTCGCCCTTCACCGAAGGCAAGCCGAACGGCTACCAGAGCTACCGCTCGCACATCTGGACCGACACCGATCCCGACCGCACGGGCATGCTCGATTTCGTGTTCGAGGACGGTTTCGGCTTTGAGCGCTACGTCGATTACCTGCTTGACGTGCCGATGTACTTCAGCTATCGCGACGGCCGCTACATCGATCTCGCCGGCAGATCATTCCGCGATTTCCTGGCCGGCAAGCTGCCCGAGCTTCCAGGCGCGGTGCCGACGCTGAAGGACTGGGCCGATCACATGACCACCGCGTTTCCCGAAGTGCGGCTCAAGAAATACCTCGAGATGCGCGGCGCGGACGGCGGCCCGTGGAACCGACTGTGCGCGCTGCCGGCATTCTGGGTCGGGCTGCTCTATGACTCGACTGCGCTCGACGCGGCCTGGGATCTCGTCAAGGACTTCACGCGTGCGGAGCGCCACGCGCTCCGCGACGGCGTGCCGCGCCACGCGCTGAAGCTGCCCTTCCGCTCGCAGACGGTGCGCGAGCTGGCAGCCGAGGCCCTCAAGATCGCCGCGCACGGACTCAAGCGCCGCGCGAGGCTCAACCAGCACGGTGCCGACGAGTGCATCTTCCTCGATCCCCTGATCGAGATCGTGGACGCGAACCAGACGCCGGCCGAGCGCAAGCTCGAGCTGTTCCATGGCGAGTGGAACGGCGACATCGATCGAGTGTTCGGCGAGTTCGCGTACTGAGCCTCTTCCCATCGCGCGCGGGCAGGGACGAGACCTTTTGCAGTCCCGGCGCATCTGCATGACTTTCGGCGCACGCCACCGCGCCGGCACTGTGCAAAAACGAGTGTTCGCCTCGCTGTCGGGAGCCATCATGTCCTTGCGTCCCATTCGACTCCTTCTCCTCGCAGGAGCCCTGCTCACAGCTCCGTCGGCTTTCGCCGGCACGAAACTCCTGCGCTTCCCCGACGTCTGTGGCGATCGCGTCGTCTTCACCTATGCGGGCGATCTATGGACCGCATCGATTGAAGGCGGCGTCGCGTCGCGGCTCACGGCGGGACCAGGCCTGGAGCAGTCCGCGCGCTTCTCGCCGGATTGCAGCCGCATCGCTTTCACCGGCGAATACGGCGGCGACGATCAGGTCTATGTGATCTCCGCCGGCGGCGGCGAGCCGAAGCAGCTCACCTACTATCCCGCGCAGGGACCGCTGCCGCAGCGCTGGGGCTTCGACAACCAGGTGTACGGCTGGACGCCGGACGGCAAGGCGATCCTGTTCCGCAGCTGGCGCGATTCGATCAGCGTTTCCAATCCGCACCTCTACACCGTCAACGCCGACGGCGGCCTGCCGACGATGCTGCCGATGCCGGTCGCCGGCGTCGGCCGCTACGCGCCGGACGGCCGGCAGATCGTCTATTCGCCGAAGTACCGTGATTTCCGCACCTGGAACCGCTACGTCGGCGGCTGGGCGCAGGATCTCTACATCTACGATTTCGACTCGAAGACGGCGAAGAACATCACCAACGATCCGAACACCGACCGCGATCCGGTGTGGATCGGCAACGGCGTCTATTTCATCGCCGATCGCGGCGAGCACCTGAATCTCTATCGCTACGACACCGCAAGCGGCGAAACGGAGCAGCTCACCGACTACAAAAACGCCGACGCGCGCTGGGCCAGCGGTGATTCGAAGGGTCTGATCGCCTTCGAAGTCGACGGCGTGCTGCACGTCTACGATGTCGAGAAGAAGCAGGACCGCGCACTCGACATCACCGTGCCGAGCGATCTCGTGCGCACGCGCGCCGAGGAGCGCAGCGTCAAGGACAAGATCGAGGATTTCGCGCTCTCCGCGAACGGCAAGCGCGCGCTGTTCACCGCGCGCGGCGAGGTGTTCAGCGTGCCGCTCAAGGACGGCATCACGCTCGATCTCACGCACACGCCCGGCGCGCATGAGCGCGAGGCGCAGTGGTCGCCGGAAGGCAAGCGTGTCGCCTACGTGTCGGACGAGAGCGGCGAGGAGGCGATCTGGGTGCGCGACGCCGACGGCACCAATGCGCACCAGCTGACCCATGAAACCTACGGACGCCTGTACGCGCCGCGCTGGTCGCCGGACGGCGCCCGCATCGCCTTCGTCGATAGCGAGAGCCGCCTGCACATCGTCGCCGCAGCCGGCGGCGGCCCGGCGCCGGTGATCGCGGACGATCCGGGCGTGTCCCGGCGCGATTACGCGTGGTCGCCGGGCGGCCATTACCTCGCCTATTCGGTGGCCGACAAGGACACACTCGTCTCGCAGCTCTACGTGCATGATCTCGCCGCCGGCAGGAGCGTGCACATCGGCGACGCGCGCTTCAGCGCGTACGCGCCGACGTTCTCGCCGGACGGCAAGTATCTCTACTACCTCGGCGATCGCGAGTGGACGCCGCAGATTTCCAATGTCGAATGGAACGTCGCCGCCAACCGCAACACGCAGATTCTCGCGCTGACGCTGCGCAAGGGCCTCGCCAATCCGTTCGCGCCGCAGAACGACAGCGCGGCGAAGGACGACAAGAAGGGCGAGGAAGGCAAGGACGCGAACGGCGAGGGCAAGAAGGCAAAGCCGAAGTCCGCCAGCGAGATCGACGACCGCATCGACTTCGACGGAATCGACACGCGTGTCGTCCGCGCGCCGATCGATCCCGACAACGTCGCATGGATAGGCGTCACCGAGAAATCGCTGCTGTACGTCGTCGGCGACGCGCAGTACTACGGCCGCGAAGGCGCGTTCAAGAACAAGCTGAAGTCGTTCTCGTTCGAGGAGCGCAAGAGCGAGGACGTGTACGAAGGCGTCGACGACATCTCGCTCGCCGCCGACGGCAACACGGTGCTCATCCGCAACGGCAAGGCCTACAAGCGCATCGACCTCACCGCGAACAAACCCGAAGCCAAGGACGTCTCGACCGACGGGCTCTACGCGCGCGTCGATCCGAAGGCCGAGTATGCCGAAGTCTTCCGCGAGGTCTGGCGGCGCTATCGCGACCACTTCTACGTGACCAACATGCACGGCTACGACTGGGACGCGCTGCGCGCGAAATATGAGCCGCAGCTGGCGTGGGTGGGTGATCGCAGCGATCTCAACTACCTGCTCGGCCAGATGGTCGCCGAGCTTTCCGTCGGGCACGCCTACGTCAGCGGCGGCGATCTCGGCCTGCCGGCGAAGCCGCACGTGGGCCTGATCGGCGCGCGTTTCGAGCTCGACGAGGCGACCGGGCGCTATCGCATCGCGCACATCCTGCCCGGCGAGAACGACGAGGAACGCTATCGCTCGCCGCTGACCGAGGTCGGCGTCGACGTGAAGGAAGGCGACTACGTGCTCGCGATCAACGGCCAGCCGCTCGACGCGCAGGAAAATCCGTATCGCCTTCTGCGCACGGCGCCCGGCCAGCTGGTGCAGCTCACGGTGAATTCGCGCGCGTCGGACGACGGCGCGCGCACGGTGCTGGTCAAGCCGATCGACAGCGAGGAACCGCTGATCTATTTCGGCTGGGTCAAGCACAACCGCGAATACGTCGAGAAGGCGTCCGACGGCGAGATCGGCTACCTGCACATTCCCGACATGGGCGCCGACGGCATCCGCGAGTTCATCAAGTGGTTCTATCCGCAGCTGCGCAAGAAGGGTCTCGTCGTCGACGTGCGCGACAACGGCGGCGGCAACGTCTCGGCGATGATCATCGAGCGGCTGTCGCGCAAGCTGCTCGGCCTCGATTACGGCCGCGGCTCGGAAATCACCGGCACGTATCCGCAGCAGACCTTCCTCGGCCATCTCGCCGCGCTCTGCAACGGCACGACAGCGTCGGACGGCGATATCTTCTCGTACATGTTCAAGCAGGCGAAGCTCGGTCCGCTGATCGGCACGCGCACCTGGGGCGGCGTCGTCGGCATCAACGGCTGGGGCCCGGCAATCGACGGCGGCGACATCTTCGTGCCGCAGTTCGCGACGGCGAACACCGAAGGCCAGTACGTCATCGAGGGCCACGGCGTCGATCCCGATATCCTCGTCGAGGAAGATGTCGCGGCGCAGCTTTCCGGCAAGGATCCGCAACTCGACCGCGCGATCGAGGAGCTGAAGAAGGCCATCGCGGCCGAGCCGGTCGCATTGCCGCCGCGGCCGACCGCGCCGGTGAAGGCGCCGCCGGACATGCGCGCGGCGGGTGTCACGGGCGACTGAGGAAAATCGCCGTCCCCGCGAAACCGGGGACTCGGCGCGGTTCTGATCCCGCGCTTGACGAAAGGCGCTGGGTCCCCGCTTCCGCGGGACGGCGCAGCCGAGCGTGCTCGGCTACGCCGCTTTCACGTCGCGCAGGGTCCAGTGCTTGCCGATCAGGAGATCGAGCCGGTGCCGCACGATCACGTGCGGCAGCGACGTGACCACCTGCACGTCGGTGTGGAGATCGTGCTGCTCGGCGGTCACCGTCGCGTTCGCATCGCTCGCGCCGAGCGCAGGGTCGACGGCGTCGGGATCAGGCTGCATGCTCCGCCAGCGCTGCCACAGCGAGGGCGTGCGCAGCGCGTCCTGGAACAGCTCGGCGAAGCTCTGCGGAGAGCCGCCGTGAAATGAAAGCTCGTGCGACTCGCCGCGGGCCTTGGGCAAATCCTGGATCGAAATGTAGTAGCGCTGCGTGCTCATCGCGGAATCCGGCCGGGTGATCCCGGAATTCTAGCAGCCGCATCGCGCGGCGCGGACCGCGCAAGCCCGGCCAGCGCGGCGGCGAGCACGCTCGCAAGGCAAGGCCAGCCGAGGTAGCGCAGCTCAGCCGGTGCGAGCACGATCACGGCCGGCAGATACAGCCACGCGCTGGCGAGCGCGGCAAGCGCGATCGTGTCGGGCAATTCGCGGCGCGCGCGCCACACGAACGGTGCGGCGACGAGCCCGACGAGGAGCCAGGGCCAGCCCGCGAGCAGCGGCGTGCGGGCGAGGCGCGCCGCTGCCTGCATCAGCGCCCTGTGCAGCCAGGAATCGTTGCGCGCGACGGGCGGATTGTCGCGGTAGCGGAACTCGTCGTCGACGTAGATCAGCTCGCGCGGCCACGCCGGATCGTGCACGCCGAGCAGCGCGCGCGCCTGCCGCGCATGATGCGCAAGCCACGCGCGCGGATGCGCGCGTATCGCCGAGAGCCAGGCGTGGCGCAGCGTCGCAAGCTCCTCCGCGGTGAAATCCGTCATGAACGGGTCGCGCATGCCGTGCGTCGTGTGCTGCAGCATCGGCACGTTGCTCCAGTGGCGGAATGCGCCGGCGAGCTCGGCGACGTCGAGGCCGGGGCCGATCATGAACGACGGCAGCAGCATGCCTCCGCTCGCGACCGACAGCGCGGCAAGGTCCCATTCCGCCGCCGCCGGCCAGAGCGGCACGTGACGCTGCACGCGCGAGTTCACCGCCGTGGTGGCGAGCGCGCACGCCGCGCAGATGGCGATGGTGGCGAGCGCGACGCGCCGGCGCGACGCCGCGCTGCCGCAGGCGAGCCAGGCCATCCAGCCCGCCATCGGCGCGATCGCGGGCAGCGCGTTGTGCCGCACGGCCGATGCATAGAACAGCACGGGCAGCGTCGCGACTATCCAGCCGCGCCGTCGGGTCGCATGCGCTTGTGCCAGCGCACCCAGCACGAACAGGAGCGCCGAGAAGAGCCCGACGTCGGTCCAGACGTGGCCCCGCAGCAGCCACGGCACCGGCGCGAACGCGGCGACGAGCATCAGCACAAGCAGGCGCGCGCGGGAGAGCCGCAGCGCGTCCGCCAGCAGGGCAAGGCCGCTCCAGAACAACGCGAGGTGCAGCGTAAATACGAGGGCCGGTCCCTCGAGCAGCGTGTCCAGCGCGCGCCAGACGAAGATCAGGATCGGCGGCGCGATGTCCGTCGTCTCGCCGCCGCGCGCCTGCCACCAGGCGTACGCCGAATCGAACGACATCTGGCCGGGCCACCAGGCGGCCACGTCGAACGCGAAACCGGCAAGCGCGATCAGCCATGGCCAGAAGCGCGGCGGCAGGGCCCTGAGGAAAGGCGTTTCGTTCCGGTCCATGCCGTCAGGCTGCCCGCGCCCAGTGCGCGAGTGCCGCGGCGTCGTCGCCGGCGTCCGCGCCGTGCGCGATCACGCCGAGCAGCGGCGCCGCGATGCGCGTGCGCAGCGTTTCGATATTGAGATCGGCATGGCTCATCGCGGGATCGATGCGATTGGCGATCCAGCCGGACAAGGCGCAGCCGTCGGCGAGGATCGCGCGCGCTGTCAGCAGTGCGTGATTGATGCAGCCGAGCCGCAGCCCGACCACGAGCACGACCGGAAGATCGAGCGCGCGCACGAGGTCGGCCTGCATCAGCGTATCCGACAACGGCACCGACCAGCCGCCGACGCCTTCGACGACGATGCGGTCGGCCGTCGCGGCGAGCTCGCGATACGCGGCCACGATCGGTCCGATCGCGATCTCGACGCCCGCGTCGCGTGCGGCGATGTGCGGCGCGATCGCGAGCGGCAACGCGAACGGATTGCTGAGCGCGTACGGCGGCGTCGGGCTGCTCGCCGCGATCAGCGCCTCGGTGTCCTCGTTGCGCAGCTCGCCGTGCGCCGCCCGGCAGCCGCTCGCGACCGGCTTCATGCCGACCGCGCGGCGGCCCAGACCGCGTTGCGCATGGAGCAGCGCGACGCTCGCGCGTGTCTTGCCGACGCCGGTATCGGTGCCCGTGACGAACACGCCCCGCGCGTTCACGTCGCGCGCTCCGGCTCTGGCGCGAAGACGCGCGGAGCGAGTTGCGCGGCCTGCATGAACGCAGACAGGCCCCGCGAGCGGGCGCGGGCGCGAAAAAGGGTCCCGGGAGGCGTCGTCGGCATCATCGCGAGGTTCCGGATGGCGCGCAGTATGCCAGCGGGCCCGGCCACGCCGGTCGGCGTACAATAGAGGTTTGGTGACGGCGGCGCGTTTTCTCGCCCTGCGTGTTCGAAGCGGGCAGCGGCGGCCAGCGCTCCGTCGCGCAGTGCGTATATCGAGGATCATGATGTTCGTTGCAGAAGCGCCACGCGCGACCACGAAGGCCGGGTTGTATGAGGAGCTGGCCGGGCAGGCGCGCGGGTTGCTCGCCGATGAGCGCGACCGCATCGCCAACGCGGCGAACTTCGCCGCGCTGGTCTATCACGCCTTGCCGGCGATCAACTGGTGCGGGTTCTACTTCTTCGACGGCCACGAGCTCGTGGTCGGCCCGTTCCAGGGCAAGCCGGCGTGCGTGCGCATTCCGCTCGGCAAGGGCGTGTGCGGAACGGCGGCGGCGACCCGCGAGATGCAGGTCGTGCGCGACGTCGACGCGTTCGCGGGCCACATCGCATGCGACGCCGCGTCGCGCTCGGAAATCGTCGTGCCGCTCGTCGACGGCGATCGCCTCGTCGGGGTCTTCGATGTCGACAGTCCCGATCTCGCGCGCTTCGACGACGAGGATCGCAGCGGCATGCAGCGGCTGTGCGCGATATTCATGGCGTCCTTGCGTGGCTGAGGCGCGAGCGACGGCGAGGGGAGGGCAATGAGCAGCAGCAAGATCCGCAATGTAGGGCCGAAGTCCGCGGCGTGGCTGCGGCAGGTCGGCGTGCGCTCGACCGAGGACCTCGCGCGCACCGGTCCCGTGGAAGCGTTCCTCAAGGTCAAGCGCGCGGGTTTCCGGCCGAGCCTCAACCTGCTTTACGCGATGGCAGGCGCGCTCGCGGAGTGCCATTGGGCCGACCTGCCCGAAGCGCGCAAGCAGGAGCTGCTGGCCGCGCTGGAAGCGGCCGAGTCGGCCAATCCGATCCGCTCGCGCTGGGAAAAGGCCGCTGCGGCGAGCGAGCGTGCCGCGAGCGGCGGCAGTGAGGAAGCGGAGAGCGACGCGAGCACGGGTGGCGGCTTTCTCGACGACATCGACGCGGAGCCCGCATCCGGCGGTGATGCCGACTCCGGCTTCAGCCGCTTCGACTAGGCAGGCCGCACGACGGCGTAGTTGCGCGCATCCTCGCGCCATTTCGGCGCGGCGCGGATCGCGGGCAGCACCGCTTCCGGCGTGTCGACCAGCGTCCACATGTCGCGGTGCTGCGGATTCATGAAGCGCTGCCCGATCATCTCTTCCATGAAGCGCTGCAGCGGCGCGTAGTATCCGTTGGTGTTCACCAGCACCATCGGATTGAAATAGAGCCCGAGCCGCTTCAGCGTCAGCGCCTCGAACCATTCCTCGAGCGTGCCGCAGCCGCCGGGCAGCGCCACCACGGCGTCCGAGCCGGTGAGCAGGCGATGCTTGCGCTCGCGCATGTCTTCGACGACCTCGAGGCTGGCCAGCCCCGGGTGCTGCCATTCGATCTCGGTCATGAAGCGCGGAATGACGCCGATGACGTTGCCGCCGGCGCTGAGCGCGCCGTTCGCGAGCGAGCCCATGAGCCCGACCGCGCCGCCGCCGTACACGACGGTGCAGCCGGCTTCGGCGAGCAGGCGGCCGAGCGTCTCCGCGGCGTCGTGATAGACGCGGTCGCAATGCTCGCTGGATGCGCAGTAGACGCAGATGCGCATGATCTTCCGCCGGATCTGCCTGGCCGAGCCGCATCGTACCGTTTGCGCGCGGCGCGCGGAATTGCGCGCCGGGCTTGCGTGCGCAGACGCGACGGCTGGATGGTTATTCGACCGTCACCGATTTCGCGAGATTGCGCGGCTGATCGACGTCGGTGCCGCGCAGCACGGCGACGTGGTACGCGAGCATCTGCAACGGCACGGTGAACACGGCCGGTGCGATCAGGTTGCCGCCCGACGCGATCTTGAGCACCGCGCCGCGGTTGCCGTCGTGGCTCATCGCCACGTCGGTATCGGCGAACACGAAGAGCTCGCCGCCGCGCGCGCGCACTTCCTCGAGATTCGATTTCAGCTTTTCGAGCAGCTGGTTGTTCGGCGCCACCGTGATGACGGGCATGTCCGCATCGACGAGCGCGAGCGGCCCGTGCTTCAGCTCGCCGGCCGGATACGCTTCGGCGTGGATGTACGAGATTTCCTTGAGCTTGAGCGCGCCTTCGAGCGCCACCGGATAATGCACGCCGCGGCCGAGGAACAGCGCGTGATGTTTGGGCACGAAGCGCTCGGCAAGCCGGGCGATTTCGGGCTCCAGCGTCAGCACTTCGGCGATCGCGCGCGGCAGCGTCGCAAGCTCGTTGACCAGCCGCGCGTACTTCGCCGGCGCGAGGCCGTTGATCCGCGCGAGCTCGAGCACGAGCAGCGCGAGCGCGGCGAGCTGCGTCGTGAACGCCTTGGTCGAGGCGACGCCGATCTCGGGGCCGGCGCGCGTCATCAGCACGAGGTCGGATTCGCGCACGAGGCTCGATTCCGGCACGTTGCAGATCGCGAGCGAGCCGATGTAACCGCGGTTGCGGCCGTCGCGCAGCGCCGCCAGCGTGTCGGCGGTCTCGCCCGATTGCGAGACCGCGAGGAACAACGTGCCCGGCTGCACGGCGGCGCGGCGGTAGCGGTACTCGCTGGCCACCTCGACGCTGCACGGAACGCCGGCGATGCCTTCGAGCCAGTAGCGCGCAACGAGGCCGGCGTGATAGCTCGTGCCGCAGGCGACGATCTGCACGGTCTTGACGCGCTCGAGCAGCTTGTCGGAATCGACGCCGAAGATGTTCGGCAGGATCCTGTCGGCGGCGATGCGGCCTTCGAGCGTGTCCGCGACGGCGCGCGGCTGCTCGAAGATCTCCTTGAGCATGTAATGGCGGTATTCGCCGCGCTCCACGGCGTCCGCGGTGAGCTCGCTCTTTCGCACCGGGCGCTCGACCGGCGTGCCGTCGGCGGTGTAGATGCGCACGCCTTCGCGCGTGATCTCGGCGATGTCGCCTTCCTCGAGATAGGTGAAGTGGCTGGTCTCGCGGATCAGTGCCTGCACGTCGGAACCGAGAAAGTGCTCGCCCTCGCCGATGCCGGCGACGAGCGGCGAGCCTCGCCGCGCGCCGACGACGTGGCCGGGTTGGTCACGGCTCATCACCGCGATGGCGTAGGCACCGTGGAGGCGCTGCGTCGCCTCGACGACCGCGTGCAGGAGATCGGCGCCGCGGTCCATCGCGCGATGGACGAGGTGGGCGATGACCTCGGTATCGGTTTCCGAGTCGAAACGGTAACCTTCGACCCTGAGCTCCTCGCGCAGCTCGGCATGGTTCTCGATGATGCCGTTGTGGACGACCGCAACGCGGTCGTCCGACACGTGCGGGTGCGCGTTCGCGGTGTTCGGCACCCCGTGCGTCGCCCAGCGCGTGTGCGCGATGCCGGTGAAGCCGGCGATCGGGGCATTTTCGTACAGGGTTTCGAGCTCTTTCACCTTGCCCACGGAGCGCATGCGCGCCAGCCTGTCCTCTTCGAGGACGGCGATGCCGGCGGAGTCGTAGCCCCGGTATTCAAGCGCCTTGAGCCCGGCGATGAGGATCGGTATGACGTCGCGCCCGCAGGTCGCAGCAACGATTCCGCACATGGGTTCCCACCACCTTATGACGATCGCCGGACGTGCCGGCACGGTCGGCAGCGCAGCCGGGCGTCGATCGTGCGGATTCCCTCCGCCGAGGCGGTCCTTGGCTTCGCGCGGGCGCCATGATACCCGGTTCACCCCATGCATAAACCGCGAATTGTCACGCCGTTTACACGCCGAGTTGGCAAAAATGCCTGAACGAGCCGAAGCGAAAGGCATGCCGGTCCGGGTCGGCCGGCGTGACGGGCGGCGTGTACGACGAGAGTTGGTAGACGATTTCGCGCCAGGCAGACCATGTCCCAGTACGAATTCCCACCGCGCAAGGAAGGGACGCTGTCCCTGTCCCCCTGGGGCGGCCTGCCCAGAAGCGTAGGAGGCGACGTGCTGCGTTTCCTGCGCAACCATACGCGACGCTGGCTGCTGGTGCTCGGCATCTGCGAGCTGGGACTCCTGGTGCTGTCGTTCTGGCTCGCCGCGCACTTCCGCTACTTCGGTGATCCCGATGCCACCGGCGTTTTCTCCTGGCACCTCCTGGTCAGGGCCGGCGCGTTCGCGGCCTTCATGATCCTCGGCATGGTCGCGCTCGGCCTCTACCAGATGCACCTGCGCGATTCGTGGTTCGGCATGCTGACGCGGCTGCTCGTCGCGTTCACCGGCGGCGCGCTCGCGCTGGTCATCTTCTATTACGTCGTGCCGCAGTTCCGCATGGGGCGCGGCGTGCTCGGCATCGCCATCCTGATCGGCTTCGTGCTGGTCGGCGCGTTTCGCGTGGGATTCTTGCGCACGGTCGACGCGGAAACGATCAAGCGGCGCGTGCTCGTGCTCGGCGCCGGCGTCCGCGCCGCGCTGATCCAGCAGCGCATGCGCCGTCGCGCCGACCGCCGCGGCTTCATGATCCTCGGCTACGTGAGCTACGGCGAAGACGCGGTGCACGTCCCGAGGGAGCAGGTCATCACGCTGGACGCGCCGCTCGACGAGTGGGCCGAGCGGCACCAGGTGGACGAGATCGTCGTCGGCCCGGACGAGCGGCGCGGCGGCCTTCCGATGGAAGATCTCCTTCGCTGCAAGCAGTCCGGCATCGACATCACCGAGCTTGCGACGTTCTTCGAGCGCGAATCGGGCAAGGTCAAGCTGTCGCTCGCCGAGCCCTCGTGGCTGGTCTTCTCGCGCGGTTTCGACACGACGCCGATCCGGCGCATGTCCAAGCGCGCGTTCGATCTCTGCGCCGCGTCGGGGCTGCTCGTGCTGACCTGCCCCCTGATGCTGCTGGTCGCGCTCGCGATTCGCATCGAGTCGGGGCGCGGCCAGCCCATCCTCTACCGCCAGGAGCGCGTCGGCGAGCGCGGCCGCGTGTTCGAGCTGATCAAGTTCCGCAGCATGCGCACCGACGCGGAAAAGGACGGCGTCGCGCGCTGGGCCAGCGCGGCTGACGATCGCGTCACGCGCGTGGGGCGCGTCATCCGCCGTCTGCGCCTCGACGAGCTGCCACAGCTCTGGAACGTCCTGCGCGGCGACATGAGCGTGATCGGCCCGCGGCCGGAGCGCCCGCAGTTCGTCGCCGAGCTCTCGCAGAAGATCCGCTACTACAACCTGCGCCATTGCGTGCGGCCGGGCCTCGCCGGCTGGGCGCAGCTGCGCTACCCGTACGGCGCCTCGGAGGAAGACGCCGCCGAGAAGCTCACGTACGACCTCTTCTACGTCAAGAACCACAACCTCCTGTTCGACATCCTGATCCTGATCCAGACCTTCGAGGTCGTGCTGTTCGGCCGCGGCGTACGCTGACTCGCCGGCAGACAAAAAAAGACCACGCCCGCGCACGGGCGTGGTCGAGCAGGGCCGGGTCGCGATTGGCGTCGCTACCCGTTTCCGATCATTCGGGTCCGATCATTCGAAGCCGCCTTCGAAGACCGCGTCGTAGTGGTCGCGCCAGTACACGACGAGGTTGACCAGCGCGATCGGCAGATTCTGCGCCGGCGGGTGGCCGGCCTGGTCGACCGTGTTGACGCCGTGGCAGCTCGGGCAGGCGCGGATTTCACCGGGCTTGACGCTGATCCAGTAACGCTCGCGCACGACAGGCGTGCCGTCGGCGGCGGTCGCCTGCCAGACCATGGCGCGCTGCGCCGGCACGACTGCCGCGAACGAGCCGTCCGACGCGATCGGCACCGCGCCCGGCGGCGCGTTCGGCGGAAGCGGCGGCATGAACTGCAAGGCGGCCGGATCGTGCAGCGGCTGCGCCAGCGGGCGCCGTCCGGGGACCGGATCGTTCATGCCGCCTTCGCCGCGGATCTGGTCGGCCTGGAACAGCTGCATGTACGGGATGTCATAGACGATGCCGCCGTTGCCGAGTGTCTGCACGCCGCCCGGCACGCGCAGGTTGTACGGCTGCTGCTGGTCGGCCTGGTCGCGCGTCGTGGCGTTGCGGCCGACCAGGACGCCGAGGCCACGCACCGCCATGAAGTTCGCGAAGGACTCGAACGTCACGTGAGCTTCATCGAACGCCATGGCTTCCGGCGACTGCAGCGGCGGATCCACCGTCCGCGGCGGCACCGGCCGCGCGCGCACCTCGACGGGAGAGAGCTCCCACAGCGGGCCGTCGTAGGTAACGAAGACGTCGGGGTCCCAGTACGTCACGCGCTTGCTGATGCCCGGCGTCAGCGCGTCGCTCTCGGCCGCTTCGAGATAGCCGCCTGCGCCCGTGTGCAGCCGGTAGAGGCGGACCTTGTACAGCGACTCCGGATTCGCGCGCGTGCCGATGTTGTCGGCGCTGCCGGCGTGCGAGTCGTAGGCGGCGACCATCGTCCCGTCGCTCATCGGCAGCGGGTTGCGGTAATGGCCGGTGAAATCGGCGGGCGGCGTGCCGTTGTGGAACTCGCGCGTGCTTCTCGGCGTGAGGTACGTCACCTGCATCTGGCTCGCGTTCATCGCCGGCGGCGCCATGACCGAGATGATCTGCCCCGCGGAATCGGTGTAGAACTCCGGCGCGTCGATCGCGATGTAACGGCCCGGCGTGGTCGGGTCTTCGCGGATCTGCAGCCAGTTCACGGTGTCGTTCTGGTTCGTGCGCGGCGGCGAGAACGGATTGAAATCGTGCAGCGCCGGATCGTGCTTGAGGCTCATGTTGAAATAGTTGCTGAGCTCGTGCCGTCCGACGTGATTGAGCGTCTCCTCGCCGCTGCCGTCCTGGTTCATCATCCACGGGAAGAACTGGTTCATCACGTGGCCGTACGCGGCGCTGGTTTCGTAGCGCGGCTCGGGGAACACGTCGACCGATGGGCTCATCGGCGCGTTGGCGTCCTCGGACGCCCAGTTGAACGTGCCGTAGTCCGGGTTCTCGGCCTGCTGGTCCTGCTGGAGGTGATCCCAGCGCGTGAAGATCACGCGGCCGAAGCTGTCGATCGTGGGCTGGAACGAACCGGACACCGCGTGCTGCAGCAGCGTGAGCTGTCCGGTCGCGGGATCGAGCTTCCAGAGGCCGGTCGGTGTCGGCGTCGACTCGTATTCGTCGAGCTGCGGATACAGATGGCGCTGACCGTTGCGCGAGCGGTCGCTGGAGAAGATGATCGTGCCGTCGCTCGCATAGATCGGCTCGATGTTGTTGGTGTCGGCCGGCTGGCCGGGGACGCGGCGGATCTGCACCGACTCGCCTTGGCCGAAGCCTGTGATCTCGTAGATCTGCCAGTAGTACTCGCCGTATTCGTACTGACGCGTCGGCGCGCCGATGACCATGCTGAAGAGCGCCTTCGTGCCGGTCCAGTCGACCGAAGGGTCGCGCACGGCGATCGCATTGGCGCCCTGCATGCCTTCGTCGCCGTAGCCGGCTTCGGCGGTAAGGTTGCGCAGCGTGCCGTCGGTGTAGCGTATCCAGAGATCGCCGCCGCGCGCGACCTCCTGCATCGAGGTCTGGTGATTCGCGAAGACCGACGTGATCGTGGCGAAGCCCTCGATGGGGACCTGCGTCACGAACATCACCGGATTCGGGAGACTCACCGTCTCGCTCTCGCTCGGTGCTGCGAACGTATAAGAAGCTGCAAGGAACAGCGCGGCGAGCGGTGCGAGCCGGGCAGCCGCGAGGCGATTCCTGAGACGGACGAGCCGCCGCGAAAGCGCCCGGGACGAGCGATCGAACTGCATAATAGCGAACCGAGTTGGGAAGCCAGGGGAGACGGGCGCGATAACACCCGAATAATAACGTGCTTTCAGTGACCCCGATCACAGGCCATTTGCAAGAAAACGCGACATCCGTCGCTGGTCCGCATTCGAGTTGCAATATGGATTCTTAACCTGGAGCCCGCACGCACGTGAAGACACGCCGCAATTCGAGTGCTGGGCGCCGCACCGGGCAGCTCGCCTACGGTGCGCAAAAATAGGCTCAATCAAGAAAAACGGAGATTGCCAGCTTGTCCTTTCGATATTGGGTCACACGCTCCGATACGCCGACGGCCCGCGCGATTCGCGCCGTCTACAGGGGAGTGCACAATTTCACGCTGCCGGCGCCGCGCATCGTGGTCGTGCCGATGCTCTACGTGTTCCTCGCGCTGCGCGCGGTGATTTTCTTCATCCGCCGGATCTTCCTCGCCGAGCCGCTGCTCAAGGCCTATTGCACGCGCCACGGCAAGGGCGTGACCACGGGCATATATGTGCCGTGGGTGAAAGGCCGCGGCGAGCTCATTCTCGGCGATTATGTCCATATCGACGGAAAGGTCTCGATCGCGTTCGGTGCGCGCTTCGTGGAGCGGCCGCGGCTGACGCTCGGCGACCATACCGGCGTTGGCCACGAGACGAGCTTCGTGGTCGGGCGCGAGATCCGCATCGGATCGCATGTGCGCATCGCCTCGCAGGTCTCGTTCCGGGACTCCGGCGGCCACGCAAGCGACCCCGCGCTGCGCAAGGCCGGCGCGCCGCCGGACGAGGAGGACGTGCGCGCCATCATCGTCCACGACAACGTCTGGATCGGCGGCGGTGCGCTGATCCTGCCCGGAACCGAGATCGGCGAAGGCAGCATCGTCGCCGCGCGCTCGGTCGTCTCGGGCGTGGTCGCACCGTATACGGTCGTCGCCGGCAATCCGGCCCGGCGCATCGGCACCCTGACGCCGCCGGCCGCCGCATGAGCGGGTCCGCTTTCGCAGGTTGCGCCGATTCGCCCCTGCACCAGGCGCCGCGCCTGGCCGCGGCGCTCGGTCTCGGCGCGCTGACGCTCAAGCGCGATGACCGGCTCTCGTTCGCGGGCGGCGGCACGAAGTGCCGCAAGCTGGCGGGCCTTGAGCGGCGGCTGGCCGGAACGTCCGCGGACACGCTGCTCCTCAGCGGCGGCGCCACCTCGAACCAGGTGCGCATCATGGCCGCTTTCGCGAGCGTCACCGGGCGCGCCTGCGAAGTCTTCATCGACGCGGCCGACGACGCGCCCGCTGCGGATTTCGCGCGCCTCTGCGGCGCGGTCGTGCACGCCCTGCCGGACGCGGACGCCTGGAGGCTCAATGCCGCGATTCGCTCGCGTCTGAAGGCGCTGACCGGCGCCGGACGGCACCCGGTGGTCATTCCCGCCGCGAGCGCGGAAGACCTCCCGTGCTACGAGGCGGCGATCGCCGAGCTTGGGCGCGAGCGCATGGAGGCCGACATCATCGTCGTCGCAGCCGGATCCGGCGCGACGAGCGCCGGCTTCCTGCTCGGCCTCGATCGCCATCTGCCGACGTGCCGCCTGCTCGCGGTCAGCGTGGACCGCCCGGCTGCGGAGCTCCGCACCACCATAGAGCGGCTGGTCGCTTCCACGGGCATCGCCGCTGGGGGTCCCGACCTCACGCGGATCATGCAGCGCCTCTCGATCGACGACCGCTCCATCGGCGCGGGTTACGGCAAGCCGAGCGAAGCCTCGCTGCGCGCGACCGAGCTCGCGGCACGCAGCGAAGGAGTGCTGATGGAACCCGTGTATACTGGCAAGGCACTGGCTGCGCTGGCGGCGATCGCCTCGGAAGGCGGCATCGCACGCGACGCGCGCGTGATCTTCTGGCATACGGGCGGGGTTCCCTATCTGGCTGGCTCGCTGGCCGGGGCGCGTCCGTGACACGGGATTTGTCCGAGGCGAGCAGGGAGATTCGGCCGACGTGGTGGACTCGATCGAAACGCGAACGCGCGCGTTCATCCGCGAAACCTTTCCCGTCGCATCCGGCGACATCGCTGCCGACGCGAGCCTGCTCGGCTCCGGCATCATCGATTCGATCGGCGTCCTGACGCTGGTCACCTGGCTGGAGCAGGAGTTCGGCATCGTCGTCGCCGACGAGGACGTCGTGCCCGAGAACCTCGACACGCTGGCGCGCATCGTCGCGTTCGTCGAGCGCAAGTCGGCGGCGAATCCGCAGGAGGCGTAATGCGCTACGAGGAGTACCTCGCCGCGAGCGCGCGTCGCGACGGCAGCCGCGTGGCCGTCGTCCACGACAAGGGACGCACCACCTACGCCGAGCTCGACGCGCTGGCCGACCGCTTCGCCGCAGCGCTGATCACCGGCGCCGGCTTCGCGCGCGGCGAGCGCTGCGTGCTCTTTCTCGACAACCGCATCGAGACCGCGATCGGCATCTTCGGCACGCTGCGCGCGAGCGGCGTCTTCAGTGTGATCAACCCGACCACGAAGGCGAACAAGCTCGCGTTCGTGCTGAACAACTGCGAGGCCGCGGTGCTCGTGACCCAGGCCGAGCTGCTGCCGGTCGCCCTCGCGGCCGCGGCCGAAGCGCCGAGCGTGCGCCGCATCGTCGTTGCCGGCGGCGCCAGCGACGCCACGGCGGTTTCGTTCGACGATTTCATGGCCGCAGCCCCCGCGCGGCCGCAGGGCCCGGTGCCCGGCATCGACATCGATCTCGCGATGCTGGTCTACACCTCGGGTTCGACCGGCGAGCCCAAGGGCGTCATGATGACGCACCGGAACGTCGAGTTCGCGGCGACGTCGATCACGACGTATCTCGAGGCGCGCGCCGACGACGTCGTGCTGAGCGTGCTGCCGCTCTCGTTCGACTACGGCCTGTACCAGCTCCTGATGGCGGTCATGAAGGGCGCGACGCTCGTGCTCGAGAAGTCGTTCGCGTTTCCGCAGAAGGTCCTGCCGCGGCTGGCGAGTGAGCGCGTCACCGGCTTTCCGCTGGTGCCCACGATGGCCGCGCTGATCGTGCAGCTGCGCAACTTCAGCCCGGACTGGGCCGCGAGCGTCCGCTATCTGACGAACACCGCCGCAGCGCTGCCGCCCGCGCACATCTTCAGGCTCCAGGAGCTGTTCCCGAACGCGCGCATCTACTCGATGTACGGCATGACCGAGTCCAAGCGCTGCACGTACCTGCCGCCGGAGCAGCTCGCGAAGCGGCCGGATAGCGTCGGCATCGCGATTCCGGGCACCGAGGTCTGGATCGCCGACGACGAAGGCCGCCCGGTGCCGCCGAACGTAGTCGGCGAGCTCGTCGTGCGCGGCGCGCACGTCATGCAAGGCTACTGGCGCAACGAGGAGGCGACGGCGAAGACCCTCAGGACCGGACGCTATCCGTGGGAGAAAGTCCTGCACACGGGCGATCTTTTCCGCATGGACGAGGAAGGCTTCTGCTATTTCGTCGGCCGCAAGGACGACATCATCAAGTCGCGCGGCGAGAAGGTGAGCCCGAAGGAAGTCGAGAACGTGCTCTACGCGCTGGCCGGGATCAAGGAAGCTGCCGTCGTCGGCGTGCCGGACGAAGTGCTCGGCCGCGCGCTCAAGGCGCTGGTCGTCGTCGAAGAGGGGGCCGCGCTGCAGGCTCGCGATATCATCGCGCACTGCATGGCGCACCTCGAGGATTTCATGGTGCCGCGCCTCGTCGAGTTCCGCGATGCCCTGCCGAAAACGAGCACCGGCAAGATCCGCCGTGCGGCGCTGCAGGCGGAGGCCGAAGGCCGCGCGCTGCCGGGCGACGACGAATAGCGACGACCGGCGTCGCGCGCCGCCATGGTGGGCGAACGGGAATCTCCGCGAAACGGCCATGACATCCTGGCGTACATGCGTGCTGCGGGCGGCCCGATGAACACGCGACCGAAGAAGACGAGGCTGCTGCGCTGGCTGCCGCGCTCCGTCGTGCTGACATACGGACCGGCGGCGCGCAACACGATCTATCTCACGTTCGACGACGGGCCCGATCCTGCGACGACACCGCAGCTGATCGAGCTCCTCGCTCAGCATTCGGCGCGGGCGACGTTTTTCCTGATTGGCGAGCACGTCGAGCGTCACCCGGACCTCGTCCGCGGCCTCGTCGGCGCGGGACACGGCCTCGGCAATCATTCCTACGACCATCCGAAATTCGACGCGATCACGCCGGTGCAGCAGGACGAGCAGATCGCGCGCACCGATCGGCTGCTCGCCGGATTCGACGGCCGGGCGACCCATCCGTTCCGCCCGCCCTACGGCGTGCTGCCGGCCGGGCTGATCGCGCGCTCCGCGCTGCGGCGCCGGCAGCTTGCGTACTGGTCCGTCGACAGCCTCGACTATCAGCAGAGATCGGCCGAGGAGCTCGTGGCCATCCTGCGCAGCCAGCCGCCGCGCCCGGGCGACGTGATCCTCATGCACGACGGCAGGCCGCACACGCTCGAGCTGCTCGCGGTGATGCTGCCCGAGTGGCGGCGTGCCGGATTCGCGATGGAAGCGCTGCCGGTGGCCGCATGAGAATCGTCTATCACCACCGGACGCGGGGCCGCGACGTGGAAGGCGTGCACATCCGCGGCATCGTCGGCGCGCTGCGCCATCTCGGCCACGAGGTGACGATCGTCTCCTTTCCGGGGGCCGATCCGGAGCAGGCGGAGGCAGCGGCGCCGCGCGTGCGCGCAAAGTCGGCGCTGTCGACCCTGGTGTCGAAGACGCCGGGCGTGCTGTTCGAGCTTCTCGAGCTCGGCTACAACCTCGTCACCTGGTTCCGCATCGGGCGCGTCGTGCGCCGCGCGCGGCCCGATCTCATCTACGAGCGCTATTCGCTGTTTCTCTTTGCGACGATCCTGAAGGCGCGCCGGCACGGCATTCCGATCGTGCTCGAGATCAACGATTCCGCGCTCGTGCCGCGCGTGAGGCCGCTGTTCCTCAAGGCGCTGGCGCGCCGCATCGAACGCTGGTGCATGCAGAACTGCACCGGCCTCGTGTTCATATCGAGCTATTTCCGCGACCTCGCCCGCGAGGCTTACGGGACGATCAGCCCGTCGGTCGTGTCGCCGAACGCGGCCGACGCCGCGCGCTTCGATCCCGCGCTGTTCGATCGCGAGGCGCTGCGGCGTCGGCACGGCATCGGTCGCGAAGTCGTGTGCGGCTACGTCGGCGCCTTCGTGCACTGGCACGGCGTCGCCGAGTTCGTGCGGCGCATGGCGCCGCGGCTCGCGCAGCGGCACGACCTCAAGCTCGTCTTTGTCGGCGGCGGCGTCGACCTCGACGCCGTGCGCGCCACGGTCGAAGAGCACGGCGTTGCCGATCGCGTGCTGCTGCCGGGCCGTGTCGATCACGCCGACATTCCGGCCTGGATCGCCTGCATGGACCTTGCGGTGCTGCCGAACTCGAACGTGTACGGCTCGCCGATGAAGCTGTTCGAGTTCATGGCGATGGGCGTCGGCGTGGTCGCGCCGGATTATTCGCCGATCGCCGAGGTGGTCGAGGACGGGCGCACGGGCTGGCTGTTCCCGCGAGGCGACATCGAGGCCTGCGTCGACCGTGTGCTGACGGTGGCCGGATCGCCCGCGGAGCAGGTGGCCGTCGGGCGTGCGGCGCGCGAATACATCGTCCGCGAGCGGCAGTGGCGCACCAATGCCGAGCAGCTTTTGTCGCTGCTCCCTCGCGACGCGATTGCGAGCGCGCCGGCGCGCTCGCCTGCGGCCTGACGCAGGGCTGCCGGACTATTGCGCGCCTTTCTCGCGCGGCTGCGGCGGCTTCCTGCCGACGAAGCGGCGCAGGTAGTTCGCGCCGATGCCGCCCACGATCGACAACCCGGGCGCGGGATCCCGGAAGCGGAACGCGTGCGTGTGCGAGCGCGCCCACTGGCCCAGGATGCGCCAGATCGGATCGCGTGTCGTCGTGTCCTGCGCGAGCACGGTCTTGATGTCGCCGTAGAGGTTCACGCAGCCCTTGCCGGTCCGGTAATCCCGTGAGGCCACCGTGACCGGCAGCCCGAGCGCGTCCTGGTAGGCCATCTCGCAGACATTGACGCCGCAGAGCGCGGCGAACTCGACATACCACCAGGCGCGCGTGTTGACCTCGAGGATGCGGAAGTCGCCATTGCGCGCATCGCGCTTGAATTCGGCGCTGAAGATGCCGCGGTAGCGAAGCTCGGACAGCAGCCGCGTGATGCTCTCGACCGCCTGCGCGATCTCTTCCAGCGGGATGCTGACGCAGTACGAGCTGTTGCCGAAATCGGGCGGAAAGATGCGAATGCGACGCCGCGCGAGGAGCCCGGTCAGCCGCCCGTCGCGGTCGCGGAACCCGTCGATGAAATAGTGGTCGGCCGAGGTGCCCGGGACGTACTCCTGCGCCATCAGCTTGAAGCCCTGGCCGTCGAGCCGGCGCCAGATGTCCGCAAGCTCCTGCCGGCTGTGCACCCAGATGCCCTTCTTGCCGATGATCTGGCTGAAACGCTGCGAATTCGCCGGCTTGATGAACACGCGATCGAGCTCGTCGAACGGGATCGCGTCGATCTCCTCGGCGGAGGCGATCGAATACGTGCGCGGATGCGGAATGCCGGCGGCCAGGAGAAAACGCGCGAACTCCGTCTTGTCCTGCAAGATCTCGAGCGTCCGCCGCGAACTCGTGCTGACATGGAATTTTTGCGCGAGATCGCCCGCGGGAAGATCGGCAAGCCAGAGCGCGGCGTCGTCGGCGCCCGGTATCAGCACGGCCTCGTCGAGTGGCATCGCGCGCAGCGCTTCCTCGGTGCCGCGCCCGATCTTGCCGTCCCAGGGCGTGCCCGGTGTCGCGCGGAACCAGCGCGAGCGTGTCGCGAGATCGCCCTCCGGGCAGGCGACGTAGGCAGGAATGCCGGCCATGGCGAGGCAGCGCAATGCCCCGAGTCCGGTGACGTCGCTGCCGAGCACGATCGCCGGAACGTTCCGGTCAGCCATCCCGAGAATCCCGCGTGAAGTCAGGTGCGAACGCGTGCGCATGGTTCACTTCCCCGGAAGTCGCACCGAGCGCTCCGCGAAAGCAACTCTACTACCCGGCCGACTGCGTGGCGAGAGCCTTGGCGTGGCCGGAAGCCACGCCGACGACTTTCATGGACGTCTGTTTCGTGCGCGGCTCGAATCCGGCGCGGATGAGTTACGCCGATGGACTCGCCGACCGCTGCTCTGCTCCGAATGGCGGAGCAAACCTGCGAGAATCGCGCTCATCGACGACGCCCGCACCTGGGCGCTCGAATTCAAAAGAAAGTCGGAGCGCGACATGAGCCGATCGGAGCGGAGCGGTGCGGAGCTCATCTGCGAGGCGCTGAAAGAAGCGGGCATCTCCTGCGTGTTCGGGCTGCCCGGCACGCAGAACGTCGAGCTTTACGAAGCGCTGCGCGGCGCGGGCCTGCGCACCATCGTGGCGACGCACGAGCTGTCCGCGTCGATGATGGCCAACGGTCACTATCGCGCCTCGGGCCGCATCGCCGCGCTCGCGACGATTCCGGGCCCCGGCTTCACCTGGGCGATGACAGGTCTCGCCGAGGCGTTCCTCGATTCGGCCGCGCTGCTGCACGTCGTCGGACAGCCCGCGAAGGGACCCGGCGCGCGCTTTCAGCTGCAGGCCATCGACCAGGCGGCCATCGCGGGTCCGGTCGTCAAACGCAT
>CBINBI010000003.1:0-116980 GCA_966248875.1 uncultured Rhodanobacteraceae bacterium | reverse complement strand
AACGTCGAGCTAGATCGCGCGATCGAGCCGATCGAAGCCGCGGGCACCGTGAGGCTGCTCGGCTAAGTCGGAGATGACGAGCTTCCGCTGATCTACGCCGGCGCGCACGCGTTCGCGTTTCCATCGCTGTACGAAGGCTTCGGCCTGCCGGTGCTGGAGGCGATGGCGAGCGGCGTGCCCGTGCTGACCTCCAACGTGTCCTCGCTGCCGGAGATCGCAGGTGACGCGGCACTGACCGTCGATCCGCGCGACGACGCTGCACTCCGCGCCGGTCTGGAGCGCCTCCTCGAAGACTCGCCGTGGCGCGCCGCGGCGGTTCAGCGCGGCATCATGCGCGCGCGCGAATATCCCTGGTCACGCTGCATCGATGCAACCGTGGAGGCTTATCGCGCCGTGGCGGCTGCCTGACGCCCGAGCGGCATCGTTGATCCGGCGCCGCGACGAACGTTAGGCTCGGCGACATGCCAGGGAGATCGCGATGATGGCAATCAGATTCGACCGGATCGCAGGATGCGGCTTCGCGTTCGCATTCGGCACCGCCGTTCTCACCGCCTCCGCGCAGCAGACGCAGCCGCCGCCGGACCAGCCCGCCACGCCGCAACCGATGTCGGCCGCCGCGGAAAGCATTTACGCCGCGGTGCGTCCCGGGCTGTTGCAGATCCGCACGCTGGTCGAGGCAGCCGGCCGGCAGTCGTCCATAGGCTCGGGTTTTCTGGTCAGCGCGGACGGGCTCGCCGTGACGAATTATCACGTCGTCTCGCAGTACGCGCTGGAGCCGAAGACGTACCGCCTCGAATATTCGCGGCCGGACGGCTCGCAGGGCGCGCTGAAACTGCTCGCGATCGACGTCGCCAACGATGTGGCCATCGTCAAGCTGGACGGCGAGAGCCTGCCGCACCTCGCCTTCGACGAGGCCGCGCTCGCCGACAAGTCCCCGCGCGGCGAGCGCCTCTACGCGATGGGCAATCCGCTCGATCTCGGCTTCACGATCGTCGAAGGCACGTACAACGGCTTCGTCGAGAAGAGCTACAACCCGCGCGTGCATTTCACCGGCGCGATCAATCCCGGCATGAGCGGCGGGCCGGCGGTAACGGCAGCGGGCAAGGTCGCGGGCATCAACGTCGCCAAGCGGCTCGACGGCGAGCTGGTCAGCTTTCTCGTGCCGGCCGGCAAGGCGGCGGCGCTGCTCGAGCGAGCGCGCACCGAGCCGCCGCTCGATCTCGCGCACACGCGCGAGGACATCGACCGGCAGCTCATGGTCTGGCAGGCGGGCTTCTATCACGCGCTCGGCGAGCAGGGCTTTCGCGCGGCGATGCTCGGACCGTATCGCGCGCCGGAGAGCGCGGCGCCATGGTTCAACTGCTGGGCGCGCACCAACGCCGACAAGACACCGAAGCCGCGCGCGCTGCTCGATTCGACGACCTGCAGCTCGCAAAGCTCGCTGTTCATCGCTGACGACATGGAGACCGGCCGCGCCGAGCTCACGCATGCCTACGTGCGCAGCATCGACCTCAATCCGTTCCAGTTCGCCGCTTTCATCTCGCAGTACTACGGCACCGGCGGCATGATCCGCTCGTGGTCGCGCAAGCGCCTGACGCAGCCCGAATGCCACGAGGACTTCGTCGAGCGCACCGAGAGCGCGTCGGGCCCTGTGCTGCGCGCGGTGTGGTGCGCGCGTGCCTACCGCGACTTCGCCGGCATCTACGACGTCGCGATCACGACTGTGACGCAGGATCGCGACAAGGAGGCGTTGATTTCGCGCCTCGCCATGCAGGGCGTCAGCTACGATAACGCGCTCACGCTGGCGCAGCGCTTCGTGGGAGAGCTTGCATGGGCGAAATGAGCGCCGTGCTCTCCGGCGAACCGATCTGGATCGAGGTGCTGTCGCGACTGCATCACGACGTCGCCGCACGCTACCGTTTCGTGAGCCTGCCGGTCACGGTCGGCCGCGCCTACGACAACGACGTCGTGCTCGACGATCCGCACGTCGCCGCGCATCACCTGCGCATCGCGCGCGGGGAAGACGGAGCGCTGATCGCCGAAGATCTCGGCAGCCTCAACGGCCTCTACATAGACCGCGAGCGCGCGCGCCGCGAGCACGTCGTGCTCGATGCGGGCCACGACCTGCGCATCGGCGCGACGATCCTGCGCGTGCGCACGGCCACGCACGAGGTGCCGGCCGAGGTTCCGGTCATGCGCGGCCTCGGCTTCTGGCTGCCGGCGATCGCCTGCATGGCCGGCGTGTTCGCGCTGGCCGCGCTCGATCTCTGGCTCAGCGAGACAGGCGAGCCGAAGGCGATCCGCTATTTCACACCGCTGCTGATTCTCACCGCTGCGGTGTTCGTCTGGACCGCGGGCTGGAGCGTCGTCGCGCGCGTGTTCACCGGCCGCGCGCGCTTCGGGCTGCACTTCCTCATCGTCGCGGTGGGCCTGCTGGCGTACTCGGTGTACGACATGATCGCGGAAGCGGGCGCGTTCGCCTGGTCGTGGACGGCGCTCGCGACGACATCCTACGTGGCCGCCTGGCTGATCCTCGGCGGCATCTGCTTCGCCCATCTTCTCGCGATCAATCGCGCGCGGCGGCCGCTCAAGATCGTGCTCGCCGCCATCCTCGCCGCGGCCGGCATCGCCATGCAGACGCTGAAGCAGGCCGAATACCGGTCCACCTATGGCCAGCCGGTCACGCTGAGCCGGCTCGAGCCGCCGGCGCTGCGCCTCGTCGCGCCGCAACGCGAAGCCGCATTCTTCACCGACAGCGCAGCACTGCGCGCGAAGCTCGACAAGGCGCGGACCGAAGAGCCCGACGGCAGCGAGGCGCTCGACGACTCGGACGACGGGGGCTAGCGCACCGACGCGCTCTCGGCTTTCAGCGATACAGGATCGCGCAGAGCGTCAGCAGCCAGCCGGAGACCGAGATCAGCAGCCAGGGATCGCCGATCGCGAGCGCGCTCGGATCGCCGCCCGCGCCGTCGCGCAGCGTGAGCTTGAGATAGCGGCCGAGCCCGAGCGCGACCCATGGCGTCGAAAACACCAGCGGATGATGGCCGTGACGCGCGAGCACGGACGGCGAGATCGTGTAGAGCAGGTACGCGGTGAAGCTCGCCGCGGCGACGGCGACCAGGAGGCGTTCGAGCGCGACGCGATCGTAGCGCAGGCCGGCGCCCTCCGCGCGGGCGTTGACGAAATCGCCGTGCCGCTTGCCGAGCGCCAGCAGCAGCGCCAGCAGAAAACCGAGCGCGACGATCCACGGCGTCAGCGGCACGCCGGCGCCGATGCCGCCGGCGACGATCCGCAGCACGAAGCCGAGCGCGATCACGCCGGCGCCGACGTACGCAATGTGCTTCAGCGCGAGCGTGTATGCGATCTGCAGCGCGAGGTAGGTGGCAAGCACCAGCAGCATCGCCGCTCTGCCGGCCAGTGCGCCGAGCGCGAATGCCGCTGCCGCGAGGACGGCGGCGAAGGCGAGCGCGGACGCGGGTCCCACGTCGCCGCGCGCAATCGGACGCTGGCATTTGACCGGGTGCCGGCGGTCGCGCGCCGCGTCGGCGACGTCGTTGCCGGCGTACACGGCGGAAGAAAGCAGGCAGAACGCCAGCGTGGCGAGCACCGCGCCGCGCAGAGCCGCCGGATCGGCGGCGGCCTGGGCGAAAATCAGCGGCAGCAGGACGAATCCGTTCTTGATCCACTGCTCCGGACGCGCGAGCTCGAGCAGCGCGCGCACGGCGTCAGCGTGCTCCGTTGGCAGCCTGTGCCGCGGAGCCGGCGCGCGAAGTTTCGGCGACGGCGCGCGTGGCTTCGTCTTCGTCGAAGCCGTCCAGCGCGATCGTGTCGGCGTGCCGCACCGGCGGCTTGTAGGGCGGGCGGCGGAAATCGGCCCACCATTCGGCGATCAGGGTCCCGAGCGATTTCGCCGGCTTGGGCGGGACAAAGTCCGCGCCGCCGACAGCGTCGCGCCCGGTGAAGGGCGACGCGGCATAGATGCGCACCGCGCTGGGTTTTCCATTGGCGACCGACGGGACGGGCAGGCGGAAACGCGGCTGGTCGATCCGGTATTCCGCCGACAGCGTTTTGTTGCCTTTCTCGTCGAGCCAGTCGACGGCGAGGTTGCCGTGGAAGCGCGGCGTGCCGAGATCGACGTCCACGCCCGGGCTCCAGCGGTCGCTGTCGAAGGCGACGCGCGCCGCGTCGTGCGGCCGCTCGAGCACGACGGCAGGGTCGCCGAGCAGGTTGTACATCTCGACCAGCGTACGGTCCTTCGTCACTTTCTTCGCGCGCACGATCGCTTCACCGATCGTGGCGCCGGGCTGGAGCAGCTCGTCGATGATTGCCTTGCTGAACTTCGGCGACGGCGCGTTGCGCCACGACGCGGCGAACACCGCGATCGCGCCCTTGTCGGCTTCGCGCAGGAATTTCTCGCCGATGGAATCCTCGGTCGGATTGTCGAAGGGCGCCGAGTAGCAGGTCATCGACAGCACCATCGGCAGTCGGTCCGCGTTCTTGAGCGATGCGACGTCGTCGAGAGTGAAGAGGTCATGGTTCTTGCGCAGGTCCGGCGGGCCGGTGCGCCAGATGTAGCGGCCGCCATGGCCGATGAAGTGCACGATCAGACGGCCGTCGTCGATGCCGTCGCGGATCGCCCTCTGATGGGCGAGATTCTCCGACTCCTCGGGGCTTGCATAGACCTTGTCGGCGACGAAGCCCTGGCTGCCGAGCGTGTCGGCGATCTCGTTAGAAGCGTTCTTGAACGCTTCGACTTCGTCGGTGATGAACATCACGTCGCGCCGCCACGCGCCGAGCTGCGGCTTGGACAGGTAGTTGATCGTCTTGTCGACGATCGCCTTGACCTCGGCAGGCTCGACGACCGGGAAGCGGCCCACTGCGACCACCGGATGCCAGTCGTCGCCGTCCACCGCGCCGAACCAGTTGTCGCTGGCCGACTGGCCTTCCGGCGACGGGAACTGCCAGGTGGGAATGAGGTTACGGTCGGCGAGCTTTTCCGGCGGGTTTTCGTAGGTCGAGCCGGGCACCGATCCGAAGTGGTTGGGATAGAGCAGCTCCTGGTCCGTCCACTTCGCGTAGTTGAGATCGTTGTACGTGTCGTGCCGGATGTCGAAGCTCGAATCGCCGACCAGCAGCAGAAAGCGCGGGCGAGGTGCCGGCCAGTCGTGCCAGGCGCGGTCGACGAGATTGCGGATCGCGCGCGGATGCGTGACGCCGTCGTTGAACTGATCGTACACGTCGTTGACATCGAGGACGGCGACCTTGAGCCCGCGCTGCTCGTGGAACTCGGCCAAGGGCTTGATCGCGTCGATCAGCGTCGGATGCGCGACGATCAGGTAATCGTAGGGCTGCTCCGGATTCCGCCAGTCGCGGGCGGCGACCGGGCGCAGTCGTTCGGGCTTGGCGAGCGCGCCGTCGAGCGTCGGAAACAGCTCGACGCCGGCCTTCGCCTCGGCGAATGCGTAGCGGCCGCCGCCGATCGCGCGTCCGACGCGCCGCTTGCCATCGCTGCCGTACAGCACCGGCGCGCCCTTGCCGCGGTACGAAAGCTCCGGCGCGCCGTCGGCAGCGAGCGTGAACGGCAGCGCACCCGCGTCGAGGTCGCCGGCAACCGGATACGATGCTTCGATCCAGTTGAACATCACGACGTCGACGGCGTCGCTCTTCGGATCCCACGGCAGCTTGCGCTTGGGCACGGTGAGCGTGAGCGCGTTGCAGCGCGCCTTGAGCTGCGCGGCAGACACCTTGATCTCGCGGCGGATTTCGTCGCGCCCGTCCCAGGAAAGCGTCGTGATCGTCCGACCGTTGATCGCGACGATGACCGTGTGTGCGTCGGGCCGCTCGCCCTTGTAGCCCGGCTTCGGATAAAGAGCGGAGAGGCCGCGGAAATTCAGCGTCAGACCGACTTCGCCGCGCGCGGCGAGATCGGGCAGGTCGAACGTCGTTGAGAACGGCGCGGGATCGACGTGCGTCAGCTTCGCCCACTGCCAGACGTCAGGTTCCTCGCCCGGCTTCTGCTGCTGCTGGTCGAGCCGGATCATGAGGTTCTCCTGCTCGAGGTGCAGACGGCGCTGGAGCGGGCCGCGCGGGCTGCCTGCACTTTCGGCGTCGGTCATGCGCGCGTGCGGCTTTCCGGGCTCGGCGCCGAGCAGGTAGACGTTTTCCACGCTGAAAGGGTCGAACCAGCTCTGGGGACCGTGCAGCTGGCGGCCGATCCATTCGATGCGTGCGCCCGGGCCGAAACGCCCGTCGGCGGCGCCCGTGATCCGGACCGGCACTTCCTGCCCGTGCTCGCGCAGCGCGAGCGCATCCGCAGGACAGTCCTTCAATCCGGGCTGTTCCGCGACAATCGCGTCGTAATCGAGGGAGTAAACGCCTGTTTGCTGAAGTTCGATATGCAGCCGGCCCTCGCAGCCGAGTGCGGACAGCGGCAGGACGGCCAGCACGAGGCCGGCGAGGCGGACGGAGCGAGATAGAGACATCGGGGCGGTTCGGCGCGGCTGCGAGCCGCGGAACAAAGGCTTCGGAGATCGGGAAGGCTAACGGCCGCAGGCGCCCGATCGCAAGCAGTGACGTTCACGATGGCGACCGCTCCGGCCTGCCGTAAAAACGCGCAAGCAGATCCGCGACCCCAGGCGCCGCGCGGGCGAGGCCTTCCGGATCGGAAAAATGAAGCTCGCTGACGACGGCGAAATACTCCTCCGCGCTCTCGGCCGCGTACGGATCGATGAAGGTGTCGCGCCTGCGATCGACCGCGCGCGCGAGCTTGTCGTACGCGGCCTGCATCGTCGCGATCCATTCGCGGCGCGGAATCTCGCGCGGCAAACGCGGCACGCCGTTCATCGCGCCGTCGAGCATGTCGAGCTTGTGCGCGATTTCGTGCGCGACGACGTTGAAGCCGTCGAACGGCCGCTCGAGATCCGTCGCGACGTCGGCCCAGGACAGGATCAGCGGGCCCCGTTCCCAGGCTTCGCCGATCAGCTCGTCCTCGCCTTCCGTGACGACGCCGGTGTGCTCGTCGTGGTGCTCGCGCTTAACACGGAACTCGCCAGGATAGACGATGACCTCGCGCCAGCCGGCGAGCCAGTCGAAGCCGAGGTGCAGCACGGGCAGGCACGCGAGCGCGGCGATCGAGAGGCGCTGCTCGTCCGCGAGAACGTGACCCGCGGCGGCGCTGAAAGTCTTCTTTGCGAGGAAGCGCGCGGCGAGCTCACGCAGGCGCGCGCGCTCGCCCTCGCCGAGCGTGTCGAACAGGCGCGAGCGGCCGAGCAGCGCCGTCCATTCGGCGTCCGCGATTGTCGGACGCGCGCCCATGAGGCCGTTCAACCAGCCGGAAAAAGACATGCCTCGATGCGTGGACGATTACTTGATCGTGCCGGGGACGAGCGACTGCCAACGGTAGCTCGGCCGGCGGACGGCTGCCGCGGGCGAAATCGACACACCGTGCGGTGCATCCGCACCGGGCGCCGCATCGTCCTGCTTGGGCTTAGGCACATCTTCGCCGCGCGCCGGTGACGGTGTCGAGACGTCGTCCGTGCCGCGCAGATGGCGCGAGTCGTGCGCGGGCGCCGCGTCGCCGCCCTCCGACGTGTCGCGCATGGCGCGGCCGCGATCGGTGAAGTGCACGTTCACGTCCACGTCCGGCTGCGCGCTGGCTTCCGCAAGCAGCTGCGCACCGCCCAGCGAAAAGTCGCCCGCGTGCGCGAGACTTCCGAACAGCGCGGCAGCGAGGATCGTGAGGAGAGGACGGGCTGTCGTCATCGATGGGCTCCCGGGCGACGCCACGGGATTGGCAATGCTCGCACGAGTCGGGCGCCGACTCCAGCCGGCGCCGGGCGGAGGCAGCAGCGTCCGTGCCAGCAGCGGCCGCGCGGTGCAGCGACGTGTCCTCGTGTTGTCCTCAAGCGTTGCCGAAATAGCGGAGCTGGCGCGACAAATACTCTTGAAACAAGGCCTTGGACGAATCGCAGGAAGCGCACGATTGGCGGACGCGGGTTGCGGCCCGGCCGCGCGAGCCCGGCTCGGCACTGTCCAGCGGACACCCGCGGACAGCGCGGACACTCCGTCCGGACCCTCCCCAGCGAAGCGCACGCCCCAGGCGCGGCGCGGCGGCACGGCTCGCTACACTGTCGCGGTGAGCCGGCTCGAATCCCATCGCATCGCGAACACACGTGTGCCGGCGCGGCCGCGCGGTTCGGCGCCGGCAGCGGGCGTGCTGGCCTTGCTCGCGGCGGGAGAGGAATGGTCGGGCAGCGCGCTGGCGGCGACGCTCGGCATCACGCGCGCCGCCGTATGGAAGCAGATCGAGCAGCTGCGCGCGCGCGGCCTCATGGTGCATGCCGTCGCCGGCCGCGGCTATCGTCTCGACGCGCCGGTCGAGCTGCTCGACGCGTCGCGTATCGAAGCCGCGGTGTCGCCGGAACAGCGCGCGCAGGTCGGCGCGATCGACGTGCGCTGGCAGATCGATTCGACCAGCAGCGAGCTCACGCGCACGGCCGGTGCCTCATCGGCACCGTGCGCGTGCCTTGCCGAAATCCAGACCGCGGGGCGGGGCCGGCGCGGGCGCAGCTGGCGCATGCCGCTCGGCGGCGGCATCGCGCTGTCGTATCGGCGCCGCTTCGACGGCGGCATGGCGTCGCTCGCGGGCCTCAGTCTCGTCGCCGGCATCGCGGTGCTGCGCGCGTTCACCGACTGCGGCATCGCCGGCCCGGCGCTCAAGTGGCCGAACGACATCGTTGCGGACGGCCGCAAGCTCGGCGGCATCCTCGTCGAGCTCGGCGGCGATGCACTGGGGCCGTGCCATGCCGTCGTCGGCATCGGCATCAACCTCTGCATCGGCACGGAGCAGGGTGCCGCGATCGACCAGCCCTGGACCGACATCGCGATGCTCGCACCCGGCGCGGTTCCCTCGCGCAACGCGCTCGCGGGCCGGATCCTGTCGCGCCTGGCCGAAGCGCTCGACGTGTTTTCGAGCGCGGGATTCGCTGCGTTCGAAAACGAATATGCGCAGCACGACGCGCTGCACGGCCGCGACATCGTCGTCTCCGCGGGCGGCGAGGCGTGGAACGCGATCGCGAATGGCGTGACGTCGCGCGGCGCGCTGAAAGTCGTGCGCGAAGGCGTCGAGGTCCGGTTCGACAGTGGCGAAATCAGCGTGCGTAGCGGCGCATGGCCAGCGACCGCGTGCGTGCCACCGGGCTCCGCGAAACACCGGTGACGACGGGAAGCGCGCATGCATCTTCTGATCGATCTCGGCAACACGCGCCTTAAATGGGCGCTCGCCGTGCCGCCGGCCATGTCCGAGCGCGGCGCGTTCGAGCACGGCGGCATCGACATCGCACGCACGCTCGAGCGTGAATGGGCCGCGCTGCCCGCGGTGCGCCGGATCTTCGTCGCGAGCGTCGCGCCGCTCGCGCTCGACGTCGAGATCGAGGCGTTCGCGCGGCGCCGCTTCGGCATCACGCCGGACTTTCTCAAGAGCCCGGCCGCTGCGCTCGGCATCCGCAACGCCTACGCCGAGCCGCAGCGCCTCGGCATCGATCGCTTTCTCGCGCTCGCCGCCGCGCACGCGGCCGAGGCGCGCGCGCAAATCGTCGTCGGCGTCGGCACCGCGATGACGCTCGACGCGCTCGACGCGGACGGCACGCATCTCGGCGGCTGGATCGTGCCGAGCCCGGCACTGATGCGAGAGTCGGTGCTGGCGCGCACGGCACGTGTCGGCGCAGCCGACGGCCGCCTCACCGAGTTCGCCGACAACACCGCCGACGGGCTGCATTCGGGTGCGCTGCATGCGGCGAGCGGCGCGGTCGAGCGTTTCGTCGCCAATGCCGCGCGGCAGTTCGGCGGCTGGCCCGCCGTGATCCTGACCGGCGGCGGCGCCGGCGAGCTTGCGCACCTGTTGCCCGGCGCCGAACGCCGATCCGATCTCGTCCTCGAAGGGCTCGCGCTCTGGGCAAGCGCGGAGGAATCGCCGGAATTCGCGCGCGGCGGCCGGTAGAATCCGGCCGCTCTTCCCTTCGGCCCGACGACTCCTTCATGTTCGTGCGCGCGTTGTTCCTGCTGCTGCTGGCCGCGAATATCGGCGCCGCGAGCTGGCTCGTGCTCGCGCCCGACCGGCAGGCGACGCCGGCGCCCGTCAGCGATCCCGGCGTGCCGAAGCTCGTGCTGCTGTCCGAGCGCGACCGGGGCGACGATGCCAGCGCGGAGCTCGCCGCAGCGCCGGAGTCGCGCGCGGATCTCGACAACGACGAGTGCCATTCGATCGGCACTTTCCCGACCCAGGCCGACGTGCGCGCCGCGATCGGCATCCTGACGCCGCTGACGCGGCGCATCCAGTTCCGCGAAGCGCACGCGACGCAGGCGCGCGGCTACTGGGTCTACCTGCCCGCGCTGGAGACGCGCGAGCAGGCCCTCGCCGCCGCGCGCCAGCTGTCCGCCAAGGGCGTGCGCGACTACTACGTCGTCACCGCCGGCGACCAGCAGAACACGATCTCGCTCGGCCTGTTCCGCGACCAGAACAACGCCGAGCGCCGCCGCGCCGAGATCGCCGCGCTCGGCTTCGAACCGCAATCGATCGCACGAACCGAGGAGCTGCCGGTGTACTGGCTCGACTACGCGACCGACCGTGCACACCCTCTCGACTGGCGCGGTCGCCTCGGCGCGCGCGCCGCTCATCTTACCGAGCAGACGATCGAGTGCTTCTGAAAGGGAGCGACCGAGGCTGAAGCGCGGGGGTCAGATTCGGCCAGGGCGCCTCCGCAGCGGATGACGCGTGTCGCGATTGCTACAATGTCCGCCGTGCCGGCATAGCTCAGTTGGTAGAGCAACCGCCTTGTAAGCGGTAGGTCGTCTGTTCGAGTCAGACTGTCGGCACCATATCGAACTCGATCGTCGGCTTTCGAAATCGTTGAAACCCTACGTCACATGCCGTGCTCGACGGCATCATTCAGGAGCAATTGGCGGTCGGAATCCTGCGCGGGGCACCTAATATCTCGTGACAGGCGACAAAAGAGATCGATTGCCCCATGCGGCGGCGAAACGCCAACGATCGGCTCACCCGAATCGGCCGCTGCCACCTGAGCTTCGCTTGTCGTAGCAGATTTCCTACAGACGCGCGCGACGATGCCGTACAGCACGCGCGCGCCGGGCGGAGCAGAGTCAGCCTGCTCAAAGCTGTCGCCATATCGGCGACGCGGCCAATATCGATTCGCTGTTGCTGTTGGGGAGATGGCGATGCGAACACCAGCGGCGTTGTTTCTGTCCCTTGCTTGCGTAACGTTCGCGGCGGCCCAGGACGGCCCGCCGGGCTCGTTTGGCCCTACCGATCCGCACCAGATCTCGCCGACGGGGGCCGGCCAGAAGGTGTTGGTCATCTATGTGCAGGCCAATGACTACCGCATCCCGGCGGCGCAGCTCGCCGCACTCAACACCGCCGAGGACGGCAAGCGCGCCGCATTCCCGCCATGGTTTGGCGAGGTGTCATGGAACGGCATCTCGATGACTGCCGACGCGCGCCGCACGGCCGGCGATAACTGGTACGTGCTGCCGAAAGGACTGATGGAGTACGTGCGTCCCCGCAACGTGCAGCCCATGCAGGTGCGCGCGCCGGGCAGCGCCACGGCGTCGAACCCGACGCCCGCCTCGTCGTTGACCGCAAGCGCATCGGGCACCGGCAGCAGCTTCTCGACGGCGCAGGCTGGCAACTACTGGTACGCGGTCACGTCATTTCGCAACGGCGCGGAATCGACGATGATGAAGCTCGGGTCCGCGGTCGCGGTCGCCGCAGGACAGACGGTGTCGCTCTCCATCTCGCGCGCGAGCGCCGATGCGGATCGCTATCTCGTCTACCGCACCGCCGCCGGCAGCACGAATGCCGACGGCAACTTCCAGCGCATCGGTCAGATCGATGTCGGGGGCGCCACGACGACATTCACCGACGACGGCATCTTCCCCGACGCGCTCGGCGACTGGAACGGCTTGATCGGCGATGCGATCGAAGCCGCGCACGGCGACGTCAACTACGATCTCTACAACGGCGTGGCGGTCGTGATCTTCTCGCCATTCCTGCGCGGCCAGGCGGCGTTCGGCACGTCGACGTTCAACTTCACTGGCGGCTCAATCAACATCCAGGGCACCTTCGTGTCGTCGTCGACCGGCTTCGGCCGGTTCACGCATGAGATGGGGCACTGGCTCACGCTGCCCGATCTCTACGATCCGGTCACCGGCGGATCGATCGCGACATGGGACACCATGGACTGCGCCTGCGACGGCCAGTACTACACGTGGGAGAAGGACTACCTCCTCCACTATTTCAGTGCGCCCGCGAACGTGATCGAAGTGACGCGCCCCGCCCCGGGCGGCTCGGATACGGATCAGGATTTCATCATCGAGCCGACCGAAGTCGCCGACACTTTCGCCGACCGGCTCACAGCCATCAAGATCAAGTCGTCTGACACGGTGCATTACTACGTCGAAGGACGCACGGTGATCGCGGGCAACCAGAGCGATCAGGGCATTGCCGACCGAAGGCTCGTCGTCATCCAAGCGATCGACACGCTGCCCTCGTCGATCCTGCCGCAGAGAAATGTGACACTCCTTACAACCCTCGCGTCTGGCGCCTCGTACCAGCCAGAGCCCGGTGGCAACGTCCAGATCACGTTCACCAGCGTCAACGCCACCTTGCCGCCCAGCTACAACGTGCACGTAAAGATGAAGGCGCTGCCACAGCCCGATCCGAAGATCTCGCCATGGGGCGCGCCGCCGTGGGAATCGCCGGACATCTGGGTCGACAGCCAGCGCGAGGGCGGCGGGTACATGGTTCCGTCGACCGCCACGCCGCTTCCCGGAAATGGCGAGCACGCCTGGGTCGATCACGAAAATCGAGTATGGGCGAAGATCACGAACGCGGGTCAGGGCGCTGCGACCGGCGTGAAAGTTCACTTCAAGGTCGCGACGCCGGGGGGCTTCGGCGACACCGGCCAATACGATCCGCTGCCCGATCCCGCGCCGATCGATCTTGCGCCCGGTGAAACCAAGTACGTATTCACGACGTGGACACCAACGGTCGACAAACACACCTGCATCAAGGTCGAGATCGAACGCATTCCCGGCGAGGCCGACATCTACAACAACCAGGGCCAGGAGAACATCACCGATTTCTATTCGGGAAGCTCAAGCCCGTGGCATGCCGTGCCGATCCCGATCACCGTCGCCAATCCATTCGACACGCAAAAGCGCATCGACATCCGTACAGAAGGCCTTCCGGACGGCTGGAAGGCCGACGTCGATCACATGTGGGTCTCGGTCGGATCCAAGCAGCGCAAGATCGTCAATCTGACGGTCACACCGAAACCCGACGCGCCGCAATGCACGACCGTCACGCTCAATACCTACGGCGTAGTGCTGCTCGACGACTATATTCAGCCGTACGGGGGCATCACCCCTGTGATACACCTCGCCAACCCGATCACCTTAAGGACGACGCTCCATGAAGGCCGTAAGCAAGGCACGTCGACGTTCGCCGGCTGCACCGCTCCGCCGAAGCCGAATACCGAGATCGCGCTGATCCTGAAGGACCCGGTCGGACACGATACGGTCGTCTTCACGAAGACTGACGCGAACGGCTGCTTCGATCAGATCGTCAACGTGCCGCCGACCGGCGCATGGAGCGTGCGGCCGTACTTCAAGGGCGACGACTGCAGCGCGCCGACCGAAGGAAAGCCGACCGAGATTCCTTCGTCGGGCGAGAACAGCGGTTCCGGTGGATTCGGCAGCTTCCGCGACGAGGCACGCTGCTGCCTCGTCACGGTGATCTTGCTCTTGGTCATCATCGCGCTCCTGATTCTCGTCTTACGCAGGTTGAGACACTGGGGACGAAGCACTCAGGCGCTAGCGGCATCTGGCGCAGCGCCTACCGGACCGTCGCACCGTCGGTCTTCGCGCCACGCAAGCAACAACGACATCGTCTGAGGCCGGTCGGTCACGATCGCGAACGACGAAAACGACGAGCTGCGCTGGCGGATACGGGTACGGCAAGACGCAAGTGTCGCGGTGCACTTAAACCCCTGCGAGCACTCGTGCATCCAAGCGGCATGAACCGAATTTACTTGTTTGCCGCTTCGCTCCTGATCGCCGGAACTTCGCTCGCCGCTCCCGTTGACCCCGCGATCGCATTCGTCCACGTCAATGTCGTTCCGATGGATCGCGAGCGCACGCTGCGCGACCAGACCGTGCTCGTGCGCGGCGATCGCATCGTCGCCGTCGGCTCCGAGGTTGCGATTCCGCCGGATGCGGAGCGCATCGACGGTCACGGCAAGTCGTGGCTCTCGCCCGGCCTCGCCGACATGCACACGCACTCGCAGACGAAGAACGATCTTGCGATCTATCTCGCGCACGGAGTGACCAGCGTCCTCAACATGGGCGATGCGCATTCGGGTTTCATCGACAACACGGTGCCGGCGGCGAACCGTGGCGCGATCCCGTCGCCGCACGTCTACACCAGCTTCCTCGTCGACGGTAACACCGATTACAACGGCTTTGTCGTCAAGACTCCCGCCGAAGCGCGCGCGATCGTCGGGCTCGCGAAGACGAACGGCTACGACTTCATGAAGGTCTACGTCGGGCTCGCGCCGGAGACGTTCGACGCGCTCGCGGACGAGGGTCGCAAGCTCGGCCTCCCGCTCGTCGGCCACGGCGTGACGTCGGTGCGGCTCGAGCATCAGCTCGCGGCCGGTCAGGTGCTCGTCGCGCACCTCGAGGAATTCTTCTATACGTTCTTCACGCCGCGCGGCGTCGAGGAATCGGATACGCCGCCCGGCGACGCGCGCATCGGCGAAGCAGTCGCGCTCGCAAAAAAATACGATGCGACGGTAACGGCAGATCTCGCGACCTACGCCGCGATCGCGCGTCAGATCGGCCATCCCAAAGTCCTCGAGGCGTTCCTGGCACGCGACGCGGCTTACGAAATCTCGCCCGACGCGCGGCTTGCGTGGCAGAAGAGTCACTACTTGAAAAAGACGGCGAAGCTCGAGGCGAAGCTCGCCTTCCTCGGCCGGCTCGTGAAGGTGATGGCGGACGCGAACGTCCGGCTCGTGACGGGCACGGACACACCGGCCGTCCCCGGAATGCTGCCGGGACATTCGCTCCTTGACGATCTCGACGCGCTCGAAGGCGCGGGTCTTTCGCGCTATCAGGTGCTGTCGGCAGCCACGCGCGAGGCGGGAGAATTCATCGTGCGAACCAAACACGACGCGTCGTTCGGCGTCGTCGCCGAGGGATCGCGTGCCGACCTGATTCTGACGCAGGACAATCCGCTGGACGGCATTTCCACGTTGCGAAAGCCTCTCGGCGTGATGGCGGCAGGACGCTGGCGCGACGCAAAGGCCATCGACGCGCTTCGGCGAGATGTGCGCGCTCAGTACCGGTACGCGTCGGAAGGCTACTGAGATTGCAGATTGCAGCGACAGCCGCGAGGCACGCTCACGGGCACACCGCGTCCCAGCAGAATCCATCCCAGGATCGGGATGAAGCCGAGCACGGCGATCCGTCATCGGGAAAAAATGCGTCCGCGCAGGAGCAGCCGGTCAAGTCCGGCACATCCGTGCCGGAAGGCGAGAAACACGGTCAGGCGACGCACCCGAACACTCGATAGCTCGATGCAGGAACACCGGTACAGCCTCGGATTCCGAGGCTGTACCCATCGAAATCGAAGCACCTCGCCAAGACGACCGTGATATACGCAGCCGCTCTTGCGATGATCGCGTCGCTCATGAGTCCGCTCCTGTCCGACGCAAACGCAAACGTCGATGCCGCGCCAGGCCCCCGTTGCTGGCAAGCCATCCATTCGATCGACGAACAGGCGGACATTGATGTCCGCGAGATCCAACGGATGATCGCTTTGCTTGAGGAAGAGCTCGGTGATCAGGCGACCGCTTCCGGGGGAACGGCGTCGCAGGACCAGCTCCGAACTCGAATCGAGACCGCAAACCGCACCGTGCCGACATCCTCGACAAGCAACACGACGATCTGAACGCCGTCCGCGAGCCGCTTGACGCGCACGCATCGTTGATCTTTGATGGTGGCACATCCGGTGGCAGAGGCGGCCGACTCCGATGCGTATCGCATCCTGGTTCCGATCGCATCGCTGGGCCGGTCCGGCGCTCGCCGCGATCGTGTCGGCGCTCGTCGTCGTCGTCGCGCTCAATTTCACGCCGCCTGAAGAGCGTGTCGAGATCGCGCCGCGCCGCCTCTATGGTCTAAAGGATCCGCAGTTCGAGCGCGCGCTTGGTTCGCTGCTGGGTCCGCCGATCCTGGCCGGCAACAAGGTCGAGACGTTGCGCAACGGCGACGAGATCTTTCCCGCGATGCTGGCGGCGATCCGCGCGGCGAAGCACAACATCGATTTCGAGACCTACGTCTACTGGTCGGGACAGATCGGCTGGGATTTCGCCAATGCGATCGCCGAGCGCGCACGTGCCGGCGTGCAGGCGCACGTGCTGCTCGACTGGGTCGGCTCGCAGCGTATGGAACCCGAGGTGCTGAAGACGATGATCGACGCCGGAGCGCGCGTCGAGCTCTATCACCCGCTGCGCTGGTACACGATCGCGCGCATGAACAACCGCACGCACCGCAAGCTCTTGATCGTCGACGGCCGTGTGGGCTTCACCGGCGGCGTCGGCATCGCGGAGGAATGGACCGGCCACGCGCAGGACCCCGAACACTGGCGCGACACGCATTTCAGGATCGAAGGCCCGGTCGTCGCGCAGATGCAGGCCGCGTTTCTCGACAACTGGATGAAGGTGACCGGCGAGGTCTCGCACGGCGAGGATTATTTTCCGCCGCTTGCGCCGGTCGGCGGTTCGAATGCGCAGATGTTCGAGAGCTCGCCGAGCGGCGGCAGCGAGAGCATGGAGCTCATGTATTTGCTCGCGATCACCGCGGCCGACAAGTCGATAATGCTCGAGGCGGCGTACTTCATCCCCGATGATCTCACGAATCAGGCATTGCTCGACGCGCGAAAACGCGGTGTCGACGTCCGCGTCATCGTACCGGGCAAGTACAACGACGCGAAGGTCACGGATTACGCCTCGCATTCGACCTGGGGTCCGCTTCTCGCCGCGGGCGTGCGCATCTTCGAATACCAGCCGACGATGTTCCACTGCAAGGTGCTCGTCGTGGACGGTCTCCTGACGTCGGTCGGATCGACGAATTTCGACGATCGGTCATTCCGGCTCAACGACGAAGCGAGCCTCAACGTCTACGACGCGGATTTCGCCGCCGAGCAGGCGCGCATCTTCGAGGAAGACGTCGCGCGGTCGAAGGAATACACGCTCGACGACTGGAACCGGCGCTCGTTGCGGCAGCGGCTCGCCGAGTGGTTCTCCTCTTGGGTGCAGTCACAGCTCTAGACCATTGCCTGTGGCGAACGTCGTGAACCGTGACGCTCGCGTGGCGATTCGCCGATACGTCAGAATGCGTGCCGCGAACGTGCGCCGGTGACCTTTCGGCGGCCTTCTGGTCCTGCTTGCTGTTGTCGTCGCTGACGCGACTGGCCCATCGAAGGCACGAGAGCGCGAGCGAACCCGCGGCTCCCGTTCACGCATTCGATCAGAGGCGCGCGCTGCGGCGATCGGCCGCGGCGCTGCCGTTCGGACTGCCGCCCGCAGGACGCCAGCTCGTGATTTTGCGGTAATCCAGGGGCAGGCCGTAGAGATCGAAGAACTGCCCGTCCTGGTACACGGCAGGCTGCCAGTCGCCATCGGTGAGCTTGACCTGGACCGCCTCGCGATCCATCGGAAGTTCGCCTTTCATCGGTGTGCTCCTAATCGCATCTTTCGCGTTTTCGACCGTATGCGCGGTCACTTGACCGCCCGCTGAAGAGCCTGCACCCGCCGCACGGTCCCGTGCGGCGCATGCACTGAGCGCCTGCGTTGCGGAAAGCGCGCTGTCGGCGACGAACGGCGCCGCAGTTCGCGGCGCCGTTCCGTTCGTGGCCGAGCGGCCGTCGTGCCGGCATCGGCGCGGCTGCCCTCAACGTCCGAGCATCGGCGTCGCCAGGAACGCGACGGCTTCGCCCGTGTCGGGATCGGTGCCGCGGCCGGTGATCTGCCCGAAGTCGTTGATGTCCGTGGCGAGCACGAGATCGCCGGCGAAGTCCGGCGCGAGCGAGGCCAGCTCGATCGGCACGCCGTCCTGCCACAGGACGGCGCGGATGTTGCCCTCGGCGTCGTTGGAGTAGCCGACGATGTCGCCGCGCGCGTTGATGCCGGACGCGGTGCTGCTGATGTCGCCGGGCAGCACGCCGAGATCGCGCATCGGTCCGTGGCGCGGCTTGACGAACGCGTGCGTGAAGATGCCGTCGAGGTCGTCAGGCTCGGTGCCCGCGAAGCCGACGATGTCGCCGCGCGCGTTGATTGCGGTCGGCGTGTTCCACGAGGTGCCGCCGATATTGCCGAGGTCGGTGACGCGCCCGTTTTCCCAGAGGACGGCGTGGATCGCCGTGCGCCGCCCGACGGCCTGGTCGCACTCGCCCGAGATGCCGACGATCTGGCCGCGGTCGTTGATCGCGGTCGCGGCGCCGGACGTGTCGCCGCTGATCAGCGGTAACTCGTGCGGCTGGCTCGAGCCCCAGCTCCACGTCACCGGCTTGAACTGGAGCACCTGATCCGATTCCGGCGCGCAAGTGGGATCGTGCACGCCGTTCTCGGCCCAGCCGACCGTCGTGCCCCGGTTGTTGGTGTCGGCGGCGTAGCTGTTGTAGCCGCCCGGCAGCGGCAGCAGCGGCTGCATCGGCCCGCCCCAGAGTGATTTCACGAATCCGTAGCAGATGTTGCCGCTGGTCGCGAAGAAGAAGCCGCAGCTCCAGGTTTCGCCGAGCGGATTCACTTCGCCGGTTTCGCTGATGCCGGAAATGAGCCCGACCACATTCTTCACCGGCCAGGCCACGCTGCTGTTGAAGGCGGGTCCGCCGAGGCTGCCGAGATCGAGCTGCTGGCCGAACGCCCACACGCTGGCGTGGCGCACGGCGTTGCCGGGCAGCTTCGAATAGCCCGCGACGATGCCGAGGTCGTTGATGCTGTTGCCCCGGCTGTTGTTGCCGCCGAGCGAGGGCAGGATCGTGATGCGGTAGCGAAGGTGACCATGGTGCTGCGTCGTCGCCGGTGCGGCGAGTGCGGTCTGCGCGAGCGCGGCGGCGCAGGCGACGGCGAGGATGGCACGCGAAATCTTGCGCATGAGTTTCTCCCTTGCTGGTCCGGGTTACTGCGCAGTCAGCTTCGTCAGCGGGCTTCGCCGCCGGGAGCGCCACTTCTGCGACGAACGCTGGTCCGGTTACGTCTGTGTCGTCATGCGCCGATGGGAGCTCACAGTCGCGCTCGATCCCCGCCGCGAGCAGCCGTTGTTCCTGCAGCTCGCGAACGCGATCGCGGAGGACATCCGCCGCGGCCGCCTGAAGCCGGGCGAGCCGCTGCCGGGCACGCGCGAGCTCGCCGAAGCGCTCGACGTGAACCGTAATACCGTCGTCGCCGGCTACGACGAGCTGGCGGCGGAAGGGCTCGTCTCGACGCGCGTCGGCGGAGGCACCTTCGTCGCCGAGGCAGCGCCGCGACTGCGGCCGGCGCCCCCGCCTGCGATCGACGCGCCAACCTATCGGCTGGCGCCTCCGCTCGCGCCGCCCCCACCGCGCAGCGCGCCCGCGCCCGGCTTGCTGATGATGGCGAGCGGCACGCCCGATCCGCGCCTGTTCCCGGCGCGTGCGCTAGCACGTGCGTTCCGGCGCGCGATCGAACAGCGCGGGCGCGCGTTGCTGACGGCCTCCGATCCCTGCGGCCACACGCGCCTGCGCATCGAGCTGGCCGCGATGCTCGCGCGCACGCGAGGTCTGGTCGCGACACCGGAGACGCTGATGGTGACGCGCAGCATCGAGCAGGGCATCGATCTCGTCGCGCGCACGCTGATCGCGCCCGGTGACGTCGTCGCCGTCGAGGCGTTCGGCTATCCGCCGGCGTGGAACGTGCTGCGGCTCGCCGGCGCGCATCTCGTGCCGCTGCCGCTCGACGCGGACGGCATGGACATCGACGCGCTGGAGGCACTGCTCGCGCGCGAGCGCGTGCGCGCGGTGTTCGTGATCCCGCATCACCAGTTTCCGACGACGGTGGTGATGTCGCAGGACCGCCGAGCGCGTCTCGCGCGGCTCGCCCTCGAGCACGGCTTCGCCATCGTCGAGGACGACTACGACCACGAGTTCCATTACGCCGGCAAGCCGATCCTGCCGCTCGCTGCGGGAGCGGGACGGGCGAACGTCGTCTACGTCGGCTCGCTGTCGAACCTGCTCGCGCCGGGCATCTCGAGCGGCTTCGTCGTCGCCCCGCCCGCGGTGTTCGAACACCTCGCGGCCCTGCGCGCCGCGAGCGATGCGCGCGGCGACGCCGCCGTCGAATGCGCGGTCGCCGAGCTGTTCGAGGACGGCGAGCTGCTGCGCCACGTGCGCCGTACGCGCCGCATCTATGCCGCGCGGCGCGACGCGCTCGCCGAGTCGCTGCGAAGGCGGCTCGGCAGTGCTCTCGACTTCCGCGTGCCGGACGGCGGCATGGCGCTGTGGGCACGCGTCGATGCGGATATCGACCTCGACGCGTGGGCGCAGGCGGGCGAGCGCGCGGGCGTCCGCTTCCACGGCGCGCGTCCGTATGATTTCCACGGGCGCGAACAAGCCTTCATGCGGCTCGGCTTCAGCTATCACGATGAGGCGGAGCTCGACGAAGCGGTGAGCCGGATGGCAAGAGCGCTGGCGACGCTCCGGCCCGCGCGCCCGGCCCGATCGCGCCGGTGTTCCGCGCGGGGCGCGCTGCGGCGGGCGAGGTGGTCACCGGGCGCAATTGAGTCGCCGGGATCTCCACGGCGTCCACACGCCGGTGCCTCTAATATCGAAGTCCCATCGCTGCGCCGCTGGGCCGCAAGAGCGCCAGACATGCCGGATTCACCCACGACGCCAGCTACCGGCTTGCCGGACCGCCTGGAAACCCTGCGCGCGCGCTACGTCGAATCGCTGCCGTCCAAGCGCGCGGCGCTCGATGCTGCATGGCGCGCTTTCCTCGCCGCGCCGGACGCCGGCAAGGCGCGCGAGCTTCAGACGTTGGCGCACCGTTTATCGGGATCGGCCCCGGCCTACGGCTACGAAGCGCTCGGTGATCGCGCACGCGCCGTCGATGCCCTCATCGACCGTCATCACGGCGACGACTTGAACGCGCTCGCCCGGCAGCTTGCCGAGGCGATGCGGAGCCTGCTCGAAAACCTGGACGAGGCGATACGCGTTCAGGCGCGCTGAGCGCAGTTCCCGTTTTTTAGCCCCAATCGTCACGCGGCCAGCAGGAAGCGGTCACGATATACTCTGGCGCTTCGCGAGCGCGTTGATTTGAAAGGCATCCGCGCCGTCGCGAGCCCGACTTCCTCAGGACACCGCAAGCGATGTCATCTCCCGTTCGTATTTCACTGATCGGTGCGCCGACCGACATCGGCGCGGGACACCGCGGCGCGTCGATGGGCCCCGAGGCACTGCGCGTCGCCGGCATCGCCGAGGCGTTGCGTGCGCGCGGCTTCGACGTCATCGATCGCGGCAATCTCGCAGGACCGGTCAATCCGTGGCAGCCGCCCGTCGACGGCTACCGGCACCTGCCGGAAGTGGTGGCATGGGCGCGCGCGACGATGAACGCCGTGCACGCCGAGCTTTCGTCGGATCGCCTGCCGATCCTGCTCGGCGGCGACCACTGCCTCGCGATAGGATCGATCACTGCCGTCGCGCGTCACTGCCGCGAGCGCGGCAGGAAGCTGCGCGTCCTGTGGCTGGACGCGCACGCCGATTTCAATACGAGCACGATCACGCCATCGGGCAATATCCACGGCATGCCGGTGGCGTGCCTCGCCGGCCTCGGCCCGCGCGAGCTGACCGAGCTCGGCGGCAGCGCGCCGGCGATCTCGGCCGCGTGCATCAGCCAGATCGGCATCCGATCCGTCGACGCCGGCGAGAAGAAGCTGGTGCACGACACCGGGCTCGACATCTTCGACATGCGCTACATCGACGAGATGGGCATGAAGCGCGTCATGGAGGAGGCGCTCGGCGGCATCGACTCGGACACGCACCTGCACGTCAGCTTCGATGTCGATTTCCTCGATCCCGGCATCGCGCCCGGCGTCGGCACGACCGTGCCGGGCGGCCCGAACTACCGCGAGGCGCAGCTCTGCATGGAGATGATCGCCGACACGGGCCGGCTCGGATCGCTCGACGTCGTCGAGCTGAATCCCGCCTTCGACGAGCACAACAAGACCGCGATACTCGCGGTCGATCTCGTGGAGAGCCTGTTCGGCAAGTCGACTCTGATGCGCGACTGAGCGCGGCACCTCTTCACCCAGCCGCGCAGGACGGGCCGCAGCCGACCGCTCCTTGCGTCGCGCTCAGTCGAAGCCGTCCTCGAAAATCACATCCACGGTCGGGGACAGGCAGCTCGGCGTGTGCTGCGCGATCAGCGTGTTCAACACGTTGATCTGCGTCGGATGGAATTGGGCGACGTTTTGTCCGGTCGGCCCGCACGGTATGAGATTGCAATAGCTCATGATCGTGCCGGCCGGCGCACCGGGGCCCGAGCTCGGACAGCTCGTCGCGCCCGAGTAGCAGTTCTGCTCGCTGCTGTAGCACTTGTCGATCGTGTTCGAGCCGGTCGGCGCCGCGCCGGTCGCGGCGTTCGTGCAGTGCGTGTGGAACGCGCCGAAGTTGTGGCCGAGCTCATGGCCGACGATCAGCGCCGACAGCCCGACGTTGACCTGCGGGTTGGTGAAGACCTCGTTGAAGCTGTAGCTGCCGCCCTGTGACTGGTTCTCGCAATAAGAATTGATCCAGGCGATGCCGGACGCCGAGTTTCCGCTGGAGGACTTGCCCGAGAGCAGCATCGCGAAGGCGCGCGGAATGTTGCCGTAGTGCGTCTGCCAGTACGATCCGAATTCGACGAGATCGGGCTGGTCCGCCGCCGGCAGCCCATCCTGCACGTACGGATCGGTCGCCGTGCGCAGCATCGTCGTGCCCTGGAGGAGACGGACGTCGAGATCCCGCTCGTACATCACGTTCATCGTGGCGAAGAGATCGGCGATCCAGTTCGCTGCGGCGCCCGTGTTGTTGTTGAACCGTTCCGTCATGAACTCGTTGTCGGTATCGACGGCGACGACTGCGCCGCGCAACGTTCCGGCCGGTGCCGCGCCGGCGAGCGCGATCTCGAGCGCGCCGGGTTGCGCGTGGCCGGTCGGCAGGCCGTCGTCGTTGCCGAGGATCTGCGGCGTCACGCCGGGCGGATAGGTCGATTCGATCGGCACCGCGCGCAGCGCGATGCCGTCGATCATGCGCTCGCCCGAGACGACGAACGTCCCTCCCGACGCGCGGCCGACGCCGACGAGGTGGCCGCCGTCCGCGTCGAAGGACAGGCTCGTGCGCACGTCGCCGCTCGCGCTCGTGCCGATGAGCTGCACGCGCGTGCTGCGCGGCGCCTCGTGCTCGCCGGTATCGTCGATGACGAGGATGCGCGCGCCCGGCGCGTACACGTCGAGCTTCTCGAAGCGGACGCTCGCAGTGCCGCCGAACCCGTCCGGAAATCCATCGACGACGACGCTTGATCCCGCGGCCAGGCGGCCCAGCCGATCGAGCTTGGCGCGATCCAGCGTCGCGGAGCCCGCAACGGCGTGCGCGCTCGCGACGGCGAGCAGCAGGGCGGGGCAGACGACGTTACGCATGACGGGCTCTCCGGCGAATGGATCTGTCCACGATTCCAAACTTCGCGGCCGGATTCCACGAACTGCGCGTGAAAGAGGTGTGGGGAAAAATCCGACTGCGGGATGACGCCATCCGCTCAGGCGGGGAGACCAGCGCGCCCACGCCAGACCGGCAAAGAGTGCGCGCAATCGCCGCATATCCGCGAGTGCGGATGAAGCAGGCGGCTTGTCACTCTCCGTGACGGAACATGACCCAGCGCCGTGCCGTCACCGACACGGGCTGTCCCGGCGCCAGCGCGCCCTCGGGCAGACGCCCGCGCTCGTGCACAGAAATGAGCGGCGCGGTCAGCGCCGGATGGCGCGCTTCCACGCGGATCGTGGCGCCGAGATCGCGCACGCTCTCGACGCGAGCCACTGCACTCGCGGCGTCGCACGGCTGCAGGTCGAAATCGTGCGGACGCACGAACGCGATCGCGTCCTCGTCGCGCACGCCGGTCCAGCGCTCGTGCAGCGACGACGGCAGCTCGTTGACCTCGCCGAGAAAGCGGCAGACGAACGGGCTCGCCGGCTGCGTGTACAGCGTGCGCGGATCGGCGATCTGCTCGATGCGTCCGCAATTCATCACCGCGACGCGGTCGGCCAGCTCGAAGGCTTCCTCCTGATCGTGCGTGACGAACACGCTGGTCACGTGGATGCGATCGTGCAGGCCGCGCAGCCAGCGGCGCAGGTCGCCGCGCACGCGCGCATCCAGCGCGCCGAACGGCTCGTCGAGCAGCAGGATCTCGGGCTCGACCGCGAGCGCGCGCGCGAGCGCGACGCGCTGCCGCTGGCCGCCCGACAACTGCGCCGGGTGGCGGCCGGCGAGCTCGCCGAGCTGCACGAGATCGAGCAGCTCCTGCACGCGCCGCTTCAGCTCGGCGCGCTGCGGCCGGCGCCACCAGCGCCGCACGCGCAGGCCGAACGCGACGTTCTCGAATACGGTGAGATGATTGAACAGCGCGTAATGCTGGAACACGAAACCGACGTGGCGCTTGCGCGCGGCGATGCGCGTCACGTCGCGGCCTTCGAAACGCACGCTGCCACGGTCGGGAAACTCGAGGCCCGCGATCACGCGCAGCAGTGTCGTCTTGCCGCAGCCCGACGGGCCGAGCAGGGCGAGCAGCTCGCCCGACTCGATCGAGAGATCGATGCCGTCGAGCGCGATCGTGTCGCCGTAGCGATAGGCGATGTCGGTGAGCTCGATGCTCATGCGGCCCCGCTTTCCGGCTGTGTGCGCCGCATGCGCCAGCCGGCGAGCTGCTTCAGCATCAGGGTCGCGAGCGCCATCAGCGCGAGCAGCGAGGCGACCGCGAACGCGGCCGTGCGCTGGTATTCGTTGTAGAGGATCTCGACATGCAGCGGCATCGTGTTGGTCACGCCGCGGATGTGGCCGGACACGACCGAGACGGCGCCGAACTCGCCGATCGCGCGCGCGTTGCAGAGGATCACGCCGTAGGCCAGGCCCCAGCCGATCTTCGGCAGCACCACGCGCCAGAACATCGACCAGCCGCCTGCGCCCAGCGTCAGCGCGGCTTGCTCCTGCTCGCTGCCCTGCGCCTGCATCAACGGGATCAGCTCGCGCGCCACGAACGGGAAGGTGACGAACGTGGTCGCCAGCACGATGCCGGGCACTGCGAAGATGATCTTGACGTCGTGCGCGGCGAGCCACGGTCCGAGCCAGCCCTGCGCGCCGAACAGGAGCACGTAAATGAGACCCGCGATCACCGGCGACACCGCGAACGGCAGGTCTATCAAACTGACCAGAAGGTTCTTGCCGCGGAACGAGAAGCGCGTGATCAGCCAGGCGGCCGCGACGCCGAAGACCGTGTTGGCGGGCACCGCGATCGCTGCGACCAGCAGCGTCAGGCGGATCGCCGCGCGCGCATCCTCGTCGGTGATGCTGGCGAGATAGACGTCGAAGCCCTTCTCGACGGCGTACGCGAACACGGCGACGAGCGGCAGCACGAGGAACAGCGCGACGAACCCGAGCGCGACGGCGAGCAGGAGCGCGCGCAGCCAGGCGGGATCGCGCAGCGCGGTCGACGCCTTGCGCGCCATCGTCACGTGCCCTCCGCGGAACGGCGCCGCACGGTCCAGAGCTGGAGCAGGTTGATCGCGAGCAGCGCGGCGAAAGAGGCGAGCAACAGCACGACGGCGATCGCGGTCGCGCCGGCATAGTCGTACGCGTCGAGCTTGGCGACGATGAGGAGCGGCGCGATCTCGGAGACGAGCGGCAGGTTGCCGGCGATGAAGATCACCGATCCGTATTCGCCGACCGCACGCGCGAATGCGAGCGCGAAGCCGGTGAGGATCGCCGGCCAGAGCGTCGGCAGGATCACGCGCCGCAGCGTCGTGAGCCGCCCCGCGCCGAGCGTCGCGGCGGCTTCCTCGATATCCGACTCGAGCTGCTCCAGCACCGGCTGCACGCTGCGCACGAGAAACGGCAGGCTGACGAAGATCAGCGCGACTGTGATGCCGGCCGGCGTGTAGGCGATCCTGTAGCCGGCCGCTTCGATCCAGCGGCCGAGCCAGCCCTGCGATGCGTACAGCGCCGTCAGCGTGATGCCGGCGACGGCCGTCGGCAGCGCGAACGGCAGATCGACCAGCGCATCGATCAGCTTGCGTCCGGGAAAGCGGTAGCGCACGAGCACCCACGCAAGCAGCGGCCCGAGCACGAGATTGACGAGACCGGCGAGCGCGGCGCAGCCGAACGTGACACGGTACGCGGCGCGCGCGCGCGGCGCCGTCACGGCATTCCAGAACTCCGCCGGCCCGATCGTCGCCGCTTTCAGCACGAGCGCGGCCAGCGGAATCAGCACGACCAGCGCGAGATAGGAGAGCGAGAGTCCCAGCGTCAGTCCGAATCCGGGTAATGCGTGTCGGCGAGCTCGGCGCATCAGCTTCTCCGCGGCGTCACTGTCACCTGAAGGTTTCGGTCCACCGTTCCACCGGCGCAGGCCGCGCGCGATCCGGCCGCGCGCCGGTGGGCGATCGATCGGCGCGCGTCGTCGTTCCGCTATCGTTGCGACGCATAGATCCGGTCGAACGTTCCGCCATCGGCGAAATGTGTCACCTGCGCCTTCTTCCATCCGCCGAACGTGTCGTCGACGGTGAACATCGGCAGCGCGGGAAATTTCGCCCCGTATCTTGCCGCCACGGCCGGGTCGCGCGGGCGATAGCCGTGCCTGGCGGCGATCTCCTGGCCCTCCGGCGAATAAAGGTGACGCAGGTACGCCTCGGCGACCTTGCGCGTGCCGTGCTTGTCGACGAACTTGTCGACGACGCTGACCGGCGGCTCGGCGAGGATGCTGATGGAAGGCAGCACGATCTCGAAAGCGTCTGCGCCGGATTCGGCGAGCGCGAGGATCGCCTCGTTTTCCCAGGCCAGCAGCACGTCGCCCTGGCCGCGCTCTATGAAGGTCGTGGTCGCGCCACGCGCCCCCGTGTCGAGCACGGGCACGTTGCGATAGAGTGCACGCACGAAGTCGCTGGCCGCCGCGTCGCTGCCGTATTTCTTCGCGGCATAGCCCCAGGCGGCGAGATAGTTCCAGCGCGCGCCGCCGCTGGTCTTCGGGTTCGGCGTGATCACGCCGACGCCGGGCTTGATGAGATCGTCCCAGTCCCGGATGCCTTTCGAGTTGCCCTTGCGCACCAGGAACACGACGGTCGAGGTGTACGGCGCGCTGTTGTCGGGAAGCCGCTTCTGCCAGTCCTCCGGCACGAGCCCGCCGCGCGCTGCGAGCGCGTCGATGTCGTAGGCGAGCGCGAGCGTGACGACGTCGGCTTCGAGGCCGTCGATCACACTACGGCTCTGCTTGCCGGAGCCGCCGTGCGACTGCTTGATCCGCACCGTTTCGCCGGTTTCCCTCTTCCACTTCGTAGCGAATGCGGCGTTGAAGTCGCGATAGAGCTCGCGCGTCGGATCGTAGGACACGTTGAGCAGCGTGGTGTCGGCGAAGGCCGGCGCGGCGGCGGCCGACAGCGCGAGCAGCAGCGCGGTGATGATCCAGCGGCGCATGACGACGTCCCCTCTGGCTGGAGCGTTGAGGACGAGTCTGGCAGCGAAAAGGTTAGATCGGCGTTACTGCAGCGATGTGGATGCGCGGGCGGCAAGCCTATCGGCTGCCGCCCGCCGAATTAGCCCTGCGTCGGATCAGCGCGCGGGCGGATCGGGTACGTAGCCGTTCGGAAACGGCTCGGGATCGCGCCGCGCGATCGGCCGTTCGATGATGCCGCGCGCGACCAGATTGCGGTAGCTATCGTAGTAGACGGCGATCTGCTCGGCCGGCCGTCGCGTGGCGCGGTTGAACGTCGTCGTGTCGACGTGCGAGTACTCGCGCGCGCCGTGACCCGTGCCGAGGCGCTTTTCGGCATCGGGTGCGTACGGACGTTTGTCTTGGGGGGCGCCTTGCGCGAGGCTTCGTTCGGCCGCTTTCGGCTCCGCCGGTGCAGGCAGTGGCGACGTCGCGGGCGCGGAGCCGCCTGCGCGTCCCATCGAGTCCGCATTGGCTTCACTCTGCTCGCGGCGCGACTCGGCCTTTGCGATTTCGTCGCGATGGCGCCAGAACGGCACGCGCTCGGTGAAGACGGCGACGCCGATCACGCCGACGTTCTGGGGCCGTCCGGTTCGGGCGGCGTAGCTGTCGGGAAGCGTCGTGAAGTTGAACTGCGCGATTTCGTCGTTGCTCTTGCGCCAGCCGGCGATCTCGGTCGATTCCCAGGGATCGAGGACGTAGCCCGACTGCTCCGGGCTCGCGGTCTCGCCGGTTACGGCATTGACGCCATCGACGCTCAGCACGGCGAGAACGCGCCCGCCGGTGCGGTTGGAGAGGCGCACGGAGTAACGGTGTCCGGGCGTACCGGCGACGTAGAGCTTGCCGTCGTCGCGATACGTCCGCAGCGTCTCGCCCGTGTCGCGGTCGACGACGGCGAGATCGAGCAGGCTGCCGGCTTGCGCCGTCGAAGCGGCGGCGGTCGCGGTCAGAGCCAGAAGGGCAGTGCAAAGCAGGGCACGCATGGGTCTTCCTCCGGGTTGGTGATGGTGGAACGCGGCCGGACCGCCGGCGGGGTTAAGCCGGCCGGCTCCATCCTTTAAACTGGCCAGCCGTCCGAAACGAACACCCTGATGAGCACGAAGCGCCGGGTCCTCACCGGCATCACCACCACCGGCACGCCGCACCTCGGCAACTACGTCGGCGCGATCCGTCCCGCGATCGCGGCGAGCCGGCGCGCCGGCGTGGAATCGTTCTTCTTCCTCGCCGACTATCACGCGCTGGTCAAATGCGACGATCCCGCGCGCGTGCAGCAGTCGACGCTCGAGATCGCGGCGAGCTGGCTCGCCTGCGGGCTCGATCCGGAACACGTGTTCTTCTACCGCCAGTCGGACATTCCGGAGATTCCGGAGCTGACGTGGCTCCTCACCTGCGTCACCGCCAAGGGCCTGCTCAATCGCGCGCACGCGTACAAGGCCGCGGTCGATCAGAACACCGAAAGCGGCGGCGACGCCGACGCCGGCATCACCGCGGGCCTCTACATGTATCCCGTGCTGATGGCCGCCGACATCCTGATGTTCAACGCGCACGAAGTCCCGGTCGGACGCGATCAGGTGCAGCACATCGAGATCGCGCGCGACATCGCGCAGCGGTTCAACCACATTTATGGAGACGCGTACTTCACGCTCCCCGAGGCGCGCATCGAGGAGAACGTCGCGACGCTGCCCGGCACGGACGGGCGCAAGATGTCCAAGAGCTACAACAACACGATCCCGCTCTGGCTGCCTGCGAAGGCCCTGAAGAAAGCCGTCCTCGGCATCGTCACGGACTCGCGCGCGCCGGGCGAGCCGAAGGACCCGGACGCGTCGAACATCTTCGCGATCTACCAGGCCTTCGCAAGCGCGGACGAAACCGCGGCGATGCGCCAGGCGTTCGCGGACGGCATCGGTTGGGGCGATGCGAAGCAGAAGCTGTTCGAGCGCCTCGACGCCGAGCTCGCGCCGGCGCGCGAGCGGTACGAGCAGCTGATCGCGAAGCCGGAAGCCATCGAGGCCCGTCTCGCAGCCGGAGCGGAGAAGGCGCGCAGGCGCAGTCGCGAATTCATCGAGACGCTGCGCTGGGCCGTCGGCGTGCGCAAGCTGACCGGCATCCCCACGCGATCGTCACGCAGCGCGGAGCGCGGCAGGACAGCGACGGCCGCCGCGCTGCCGCAACTCAAGAGCTATCGGGAAGCCGACGGCAAGTTCTATTTCAAGCTGGCGCGCGCCGACGGCGAAGTCCTGCTGCAGAGCCGTGGTTTCGAGTCGCCGAAGGAGTCGGGCCGGGCGAGCGCGGCGCTGCTCGACACGGGTGGTGACGCGAACGCGGTCGACACGATGGTGCGGGAGATCGCCGCCGGCGAGGTCGACCTTGCGGCCATCCGGGACGCGCTTGCCGCACTGAAGGCGGCGCGCGGCTGACGTCGACGCTCGCTCGCTGCCAATCGTGAACTCTCGAAAATGGGCCGACATTGCACCGGAACGATGCAAAATCGAGCGTATGCTTTGCTCCGCCTTTGATTGAAGACGCCGTCGTGCCCCACGTTCCGGTCCGCCTGATCGTCGTCGCGCTGATCGTGCTCTACGTTCTCTGCGTGCTCTACGTGCACGTGCGGGGCCGCGCGCGCCTGCGTTTCGGTCGCCAGCTCTTCGATCATTCGGGGTTCTTCGCGCCCTACAACGTGCTGATGTACGCCTTCTCGGCCGTACCGGCGAAGCCGATACTCGACCGGCCGGAGTTCCCGCATCTCGATCCGCTGCGCGACGGCTGGCACACGATCCGCGACGAGGCGCTGCATCTCTTTGACGAGGGCTACATCCGCGCCGCCGAGAAGCATAACGACGCGAGCTTCGGCTCGTTCTTCAAGGAAGGCTGGAAGCGTTTCTACCTCAAGTGGTACGGCGAGCCGCTGCCGTCCGCGCACGCATTGTGCCCCGAGACCGTCGCGCTGCTGGAAAGGATTCCGAGCGTCAAGGCCGCGATGTTCGCGCTGCTGCCGCCGGGCAGCAAGCTCAATCCGCACCGTGATCCCTTCGCGGGATCGCTGCGTTATCACCTCGGCCTCGTGACGCCGAATTCCGACGATTGCCGCATCTTCGTCGATGGCCAGCCTTATGCCTGGCGCGACGGCGAGGACATCGTCTTCGATGAGACCTTCGTGCACTGGGCCGAGAACAGGACGGACCAGACGCGCGTGATCCTGTTCTGCGATGTCGAGCGCCCGCTGAAGACACCGGTCATGCGCGCGATCAACCGCGTCGTCAGCCGCGTGCTCGGCCGGGCGACGGCAACCCAGAACATCGACACCGAGCGCGTAGGGGCGGTCAACCGGCTGTACGGTTTCGCGCACCGGATGGGCGAGCGCAAGAAGGCGTTCAAGCGCCGGCATCCGCGAGCGTACCGTTACGGCCGCTACGCGCTGATCCTGCTCATCGCCGCATGGCTCGCGATGCCCTGGATTGCGTGATCGCTTCACCTCTCCCGGCGAAAGCGGGGATGCACCGTCCCGACGCCGGGACGGAAGGCGCATAAACCCCGCTTCGTCGAGGACCTGATCAGGCCGCCGCAGCCAGCTCCGGCACGGCGTCAGCCGCGAGCGCATCGAAGTAGTCGCGCGTCAGCCGCATCTGCTCCACCGCGCTGTCCGCGCGATTGACGACACTGCGGAACGCCGCGTTCTCGGGCCGATCCTTCGCGTACCAGCCAAGATGCTTGCGCGCGATGCGCACGCCCGCGGGCTCGCCGTAGAACGCGTACAGTGCTTCGAGATGACCGAGCAGGATGTCGCGCACCTCGGCCGCGCCGGGCGGCGCGAGTGTCCCTCCCGTGGCGAGATGGTGCGCGATCTCGCGGAAGATCCACGGCCGCCCCTGCGCAGCACGGCCGATCATCACCGCGTCGCATTTCGTAAACGCGAGCACCTCGCGCGCCTTGGCCGGCGAATCGATATCGCCGTTCGCGAACACGGGAATACGGATCGCCTGCTTGATCGCGGCGATCGTCTCGTACTCGGCTTCGCCCTGGTAGAGATCGGCGCGCGTGCGCCCGTGCACCGCAAGCGCGGCAATGCCTGCGCTCTCCGCGATCTTCGCGATGCGCATGCCGTTGCGGTTTTCGCGGTTCCAGCCGGTGCGGATCTTCAGCGTGACCGGCACGTCCACCGCGCGGACCACCTCTTCGAGGATGCGCGCGACCAGCGTCTCGTCCTGCAGGAGCGCGCTGCCGGACCAGACGTTGCAGACCTTCTTCGCCGGGCAGCCCATGTTGATGTCGATGATCCGGGCGCCCTGATCGACATTGAAGCGCGCCGCCTCGGCCAGCATCGCGGGATCGTAGCCCGCAATCTGCACGCTGACCGGATCGGGCTCGCCAGCGTGATCCATGCGCCTCAGCGACTTCCGCGTCGTCCAGAGCCGCGGATCGGCCGTCGTCATCTCCGAAACGGCAAGCCCCGCGCCTAGCCGCTTGCACAGCTGACGGAACGGCTTGTCGGTGACCCCGGCCATCGGCGCGAGCACGACGGGTGGGTCGATGGAATGAGGACCGATGCGCATGCGGCCGCATTGTAGCGGCGCCGCTCACTGGGCGCCTGGAATCAGGGATACCCCCGACCCTGCGCGCGACCGTCAGGGGAAGCGGGCGACCACCTCCTCGAACCGCGGCATGGCCGGTGCGGTGCCGACCGTCTCGGTGGACATCGCGGCGGCGCGGTTCGCGTGTGTGACCATGTCGAGGAAGGGCCGGCCGCGGAAGCGCAGCAGGGCAGCGGCGAGCGCGCCGGAAAACGCATCGCCCGCTCCGGTCGAGTCGACCGCATTCACCTTCTCCGCGCACACGCGGTAGAACGGCTTCGCGTCGCCGCGCCGGTCCGAGCGCTCGTCGTGCGAGACGAAGCAGCCTTCGGCGCCGAGCGTCACGACGACGGTCGGCACGCCGAGCGTGCGCGCAAGCGCGTGCAGCTCGCTGTTCGGGCGCTCGGTCAGCGTGGACGCGGCGACGCGCTGCACGGCGAAGCGCTCGACGAGCAGCGCGAACTCGGTTTCGTTGGGCGTGATCAGGTCGCACTGCGCCAGCAGCGACGCGTCGAGATCCGGGTGCGCCGGCGCCGGATTGAGCACGCGCAGCAATCCGGATCGGGTGCCGAGCTCCAGCGCTGCGGCTACCGCGTCAAGACTGGTCTCGAGCTGCAGCAGCAGGAGCTTCGCGCGCTCGAACACATCCGCCTGCATGCGCACGAATCCGGGGTCGAGCCGTTCGTTGGCGGCGAGATTGACGACGAGGAGATTCGCGCCGCTCCTGTCGACGACGATGCTCGACGCGGCGGTGGGCTCGCCTGCGACGACCTGCCAGCGGCAGGGCAGATTTTCGCTGTCGGCGAAGCGTCGCGCGACATCGCCGAGATGGTCTTCGCCGATGGCGCCGATGAAGAGCGTCCGTGCGCCCTGGCGCAGGCACGCGACGGCCTGGTTGAAGCCCTTGCCTCCTGGGCCCGTGTTGAAGCCGAGCGCGCGCCGCGTCTCGCCCGTTTCCGGGAACCGGTCGGTCAGCCAGGCGTGGTCCTGCACGTAGGAACCGACCACCACGACGTCGGCGTCATGAGCCATCGCGCGCGCAACTCCCGATCGAATTGCGCATCAGTCTAACCGGCAGGAAGGCGCCCGGGCAGGGATGCCCGGGCGCGTAGGGGATCAGCGGAATTCGCTGCGGATGACGATGTCGACGCGCCGGTCGTTGTCGGCGAGCGCGTCGCGAGAAGCCACGTTTCGCGAAGAGATGCGTGCGGCATCGACGCCGCGCGCGTCAAGATAATCGCGCACCGCGACTGCGCGCTGCGCGGTCATGCCATCGCCGTGGCCTTCGATCGTGATGCCGGCGTCGGCGTCGTTGCGCAGCACGCGCGCGACGTCGTCGAGCGACTGCTCGGCGCTCGGCGTGAGCTCGGCGCGTCCCGGCTCGAACATGAAATCGCCAAGGCGGATGACGAGACCGCGCGCATCGAGACGCGATTCCACACCCGGAAGCTGATCCTGCATCGCCATCAGCTCCGCGCGTGCGCGCGGCACGAGCTGCCCGCCTTCGGTGCGCACGGTCTCGGTTCGGACTGTGCGCTCGGGGCCGGACGTGACGACGGTGGCCGTGCGCGTCGCCTCCGCCAGCAGGCGCTCGCGCTCGGCACCGAGCTGCATACCGCGCTGCTCGGCAAAGCGCGCGAGTGCGGTGGCCTCGGCGATGTCGACGAGCTTGTCGGCGATGTACACGCCCTGCTCGTAGGCTTCAGCATCGAGCGTGCCCGCACTCCGTGCGAGCGCATCGACGGCGGCATCCGCGTTCGAAAGCTCGCTGCCGGCGTTGTCGGCGACACGTGGATCGCGATGCAGGCGGTCGAGGTCGTTCTGCAGACGCACGACCTCGGGCGGCGGGCCTGGTGGCACGGTCGCGCAGGCGGCGAGGAGCACCGCTGTCGCCCCGGCCAGCAACCAATGACGCTGCGAGGTGTTCATGGCGCACCTCCGTAGCTCGTCAGCTGGCGACGCAGCGTCTCGACGTTGCGTTCGATTTCGGCGGTCGCAGCCTCGGCGCGGTGCTGGCGCGAGCGCGAGGCGGCGAGATCGCCCGCCATCTTGGCGCGCTCGGCGTAGACCGCGGTGGAGGTCCAGTCGCGGCGGTCGGCGGCAGCTTGCGCCGAGTCGAGCATCACGCGCGCTTCGTCGAGCTCGCCCGGCGCATACGTCGCCGCATCGTCGCGATCGGCGGCCTGCACGGACGTGATCGCCTGCGTGAGCTCGAGTTGCGCGGTGTCGCGGTCCACGGTCGCGGCGACGCCGGGCATGGCCAGCGCTGCGATGAGAAGAAGGAGTAAGCGGAGTCTGTTCATGGGCCATCTCCTGACTGCCCTGATCGCCGCCGCCGTGCCGTGCACGCCGGCGTCCCGCTTCCCGTTGCGACTATGCGAAGCGCGCCGTGAACCCTGCCGAAATTCGGCCCACGTGGGCGCAACGGTTGAGCGCTGAACGAGCGCCGAATCGTTCAGAGCTGCTCGAGCACGCCGGCGATGGTCGCGGTCATGAACGTGGCCAGCGATCCGCCGAGCACCGCACGCAGCCCGAAACGGGCGAGATCGGCACGCCGGCTCGGCGCGAGGCCGCCGATTCCGCCGATCTGGATCGCGATCGACGAGAAGTTCGCAAAGCCGCAGAGCGCGTACGTCGCGATCAGCTGGCTCTGCCGGGTGAGCTGGTCGAGATGCCGGGACATATCGACGTACGCGACGAATTCGTTGACGACCACTTTCTCGCCGATGAAGCTGCCGACGAGATTCGCATCCTGCCAGGGGACGCCGATCAGCCAGGCCACCGGCGCCAGCATCCAGCCGAACAGCGTCTCGAGCGAAAGCTCGACGGGACGTCCGGCCTGGGCCGAGAGCCATGCGTTGATCGACGTGCCGCCGTCGCCCCAGGCGTGCGCGCCGAGCCACTGGAACGGCGAATTGACGAGAGCGATCAGCGCGATGAAGGCGAGCAGCATCGCACCGACGTTGAGCGCGAGCCGCAGGCCGTCACCCGCGCCGGTCGCGGCGGCATCGATGACATTCGCCGTGGCGCGCTCGACCTCGAGCTTGACCGTGCCGCGCGTCAGCGGCTCCTGCGTCTCCGGAACCAGGATCTTGGCCAGCATCAGCGTCGCCGGCGCGGCCATCACGCTGGCCGTGAGCAGGTGCTTGGCGAAGAACTGCTTCTGCACGGGATCGTCGCCGCCGAGAAGGCCGACGTAGGCCGCCATCACCGAGCCCGCGATGTGCGCCATGCCGCCGATCATCACGGTCATGAGCTCCGATTCGGTCATGCGCTCGATGTACGGCTTGATCGTCAGCGGCGCCTCGGTCTGGCCTATGAACACGCTGGCGCAGACGCTGGTGGTCTCGGCGCCCGACACGTTCATGACTTTCGTGATCACCCAGGCCATGCCCTTCACGATCCGCTGCATCACGCCGAGGTGGTACAGCACGCCAGTCAGAGAGGCGAAGAAGACGATGGTCGGCAGCACCTGCACGGCGAACACGAAGCCGAACTTCGTCGTGTCCATGAAGCTGCCGAAGATGAACTCCGAGCCGACGCGGACGAAATCGAGCAGCTTGACGAAACCGGTCGCGATCGTGTCGAACACGTCGCGCCCGAACGGGACCTTGAGCACCAGCGTCGCGAACACGAGCTGCAGCGCGATGCCGCTCAGCACGAGCTGCCAGCTCACCGCGCGTCGGTTGCCGGAAAAAACGAAGGCGATGCCGACCAGGACGGCGAGGCCGAACAGGCCGAAAGCGATGTGGCCGAGCGCGTCGAGCATCCCCTTCCCCGGCCGGCGGAGCCGCCGGCTAACGTCCGAGCGTAGAGCGCCGCCGCGGGGTGGTGCAAGGCACGGTGCGGCGTGCCGTGCGCATCAGGCCCGCATACGGAATCGGATCGACCAGCCGGTCGATGCGTCCGCAGAGATCGGCTGCGACATCTGCGACGATCATGTGCGGAGGCGCTCCCCGCGCGTGTCCGGGGAGCAATGTTCCGCGACTGCTGGCAGAATGCGTCGTTCGCAACTGATCCGTGATGCGATGGGCGCTTGGCAGGGCACGACCGCTCCGGCGGCCGGCGAGTGGAAGTCTCTGTGCTGGCTTGCCGCATGGTTCGCCGCCTCGCTGGCGCTTTGCATCGCGTTGATCGTCTGGCGCGACCCGGCGTTCGCCGCGGCCGAAAGCTCCGCTTCGATCGCGCTCAACGTCCTGCCGGTCATGCTGGTCCTGCTGCTGCTGCTCGGCATCAGCGGCCGCCCGCTGCTGTCGGCGTGGATCGCCCTGCTTCTGCTCTGGGCGATCTATTTCATCGACACCCTGAAGCTTCGCGATCTCGGCACGCCGCTGATGCCGGGCGATGCGCTGCTCCTCGCCAATCTGGGCGATGATGGCGGCTCGCTGCTCGCGCGCTATCTGCCGCGCGACGCCAAGCACGCGCTCGAGTATTTCGTCGCGATCGCCTTGCTCGCGCTGCTCCTGTGGAAGGAGCGCCCGCCGCGCGTGTTAAAGCCCGTCCGCCGTGTCGTTCTCGCCGGCGCCGCGCTGGCGCTCGCCCTGACGCTGGTGTCCGGCGCGTCGCCATGGAAGTCGCTGTACAGCCCGGAGACCGTGCAGTTCCGCCTCTGGACGCCGCAGCGTCACGCCGCGCAGTTCGGGTTGTTCGCGCACCTCGTGCGTTACACATGGGAGACGGCCGGGCCTCTGCCCGAGCCAGACCTCGCCGCCGCGGAACGCACGCTGCGCGAGCATCGGGACGCGCTCGGTGCGAGCGCCGCGCCCGCGCCGCTGCCCGACATTGTCGTCCTGCAGAGCGAATCCTTCTTCGACGCCGCGCGGCTGCGCGGGCTCGAGCCGTCCGGGTTGTTTCCGCACTATCGCGAGCTCACCCGCGTCTCTCGCCACGGCGATCTCTGGGTGCCTGCGTTCGGCGGCGGCACGATCCGTACCGAGTTCGAAGTGCTGACCGGCATCGCGATGCGCTATTTTCCGGCGACGCAATATCCGTACTTCCGTCTGACGGCAACGCGCGTCGAGAGCCTCGCGAGCGTGCTCGGAGCGCGCGGCTATCGTGTGCTCGCGATACACCCGCACGCGCGGGCGTTCTGGAACCGCGCGGCAGCGTTCGCGAATCTTGGATTCGGCGAGTTCGAGGCCGACGAGCAGTTCCGCCACGCGCCGCGACAGGGCTACTACACGAGCGACGAGGCGCTCGTCGACCGCATCATCGAACAGCTGGGAGACGGCACCGGCGCGCCGACCTTCCTGTTCGCCATCAGCATGGAAAATCACGGCCCGTACGCGAACTACCCGAATGCCGACGCGGCTCGCCGCGATGCCGAGCCGGCGCCGGACGGGCTTTCCGACGCGGCGCAGCGCGAGGTGCGCGGCTATCTCTACCACGCCGAGAACGCCGATCGCGCGCTCGGCCGGCTCGCCGCCGCGCTGCAGGCGCGATCACGCCGCGCGCTGCTTCTGTTCTACGGCGATCATCTGCCGGGGCTGCCCGACGTCTACGCCGAAACAGGCTTCGACGATGGCGCCGAAGCCGTCGAGCAGCCGGTTCCGTGGCTTCTGCTGGACACGGCCGACGCGACTTCGCACGAGCGCACCGACACCGCGTCGTTCTACCTGCCGGCGCTGCTGCTCTCCGTCGCCGGCATCGACGACGCGTACTTTTCCGTACTGGAAGCCTTGCGGCGCTCCGACCAGGTGAGCCGTGGCTGGACGCCTGCCGAAAACGACGGGCTGGGCGCGCTGATGCAGCTCCGGCAGCGAGGCGATTTCGGCAGGCTGACGGAAAAGCTGGGTGGCGAAGCGGGATCGGCACGGCTGACCGGCCGGAGTCCCTGAGGAAGTCCGCCGCGGCGGCGATCGTCGCCCGGAGCCGGCCGGCCACCCGGGCCGCCCCTTCCCGCCTGCTACAATTCCGCTCTTTTCCCGACGCCTTTTCGAGCGGCCCAGCCATGTCCGTTCCCGCTACTGCGGCCCCCGTTATCGACCGCGAGTACACGCTCGAGCACAAGTACACGCGCACCGAGGGACGCATCTACCTCTCGGGCGTGCAGGCTCTCGTGCGCCTGCCGCTGATGCAGCAGATGCGCGACCGCGCGGCGGGGCTGAACACAGCAGGCTTCATCTCGGGCTATCGCGGCTCGCCGCTCGGCGGCTTCGACCTCGAGCTCTGGAAGGCGAAGAAGCACCTCAAGGCCGCGAACATCGAGTTCACGCCGGGCCTCAATGAGGACCTCGGCGCGACCATGGTCTGGGGCACGCAGCAGGCGAACCTGTTTCCGGGCGCGAAGTACGACGGCGTGTTCGCGATGTGGTACGGGAAGGGACCGGGCGTCGATCGCTGCGGCGATGTGTTCAAGCACGGCAATGCGGCCGGCACGTCGAAGCACGGCGGCGTGCTCGCGCTCGCGGCTGACGATCACGCCTGCCGCTCGTCGACGCTGCCGCACGGCTCGGAGCTGGAATTCGTCTCGGCGATGATACCGGTGCTGAATCCGGCCGGCGTGCAGGACATCCTCGACATGGGGCTCATGGGCTGGGCGATGTCGCGCTTCACCGGTCGCTGGGTCGGCTTCAAGACGATCGCAGAAACGGTCGAGTCGAGCGCGAGCGTCGTCGTCGATCCGCACCAGCTCGATATCGTCGTGCCGACGGATTTCGAGCTGCCGCCGGGGGGCCTCAACATCCGCTGGCCCGATCCGCCGCTCGATCAGGAAATGCGCCTGCACCGCTACGCCGTGCAGGCCGCGATCGCGTTCGCGCGCGCGAACGGCATCGACCGCGTCGTCATCGATTCGCCGCGCGCGCGGCTCGGCATCGTGACGACCGGCAAGAGCTATCTCGACGTGTTGCAGGCGCTCGAATACCTCGGCATCGGCACCGAGGAGGCGCGCGACATCGGCGTGCGCGTCTACAAGGTCGGCATGACCTGGCCGCTCGAGCCGGTCGGCATCCGCGAGTTCGCGCGCGGGCTCGAGGACATCGTCGTCGTCGAGGAGAAGCGCTCGTTCATCGAGTCGCAGCTGAAAGAGCACATGTACAACTGGGATCATCATATTCGCCCGTCGATCGTCGGCAAATACGACGAAGCCGGCGAATGGGTACTCCCGTCGACGAACGAGTTGACGCCCGCGATGATCGCGAAGGTGATCGCCGCGCGTCTGAAGCGCTTCTTCACCAGCGAGCGCATCGACGAGCGCCTGAGATGGATCGCCGCGAAGGAAGCCGAACTCGCGATGCCGCGCGCGAGCTTCCCGCGCGCCGCGCACTACTGCTCGGGCTGTCCGCATAACACGTCGACCGCGGTGCCCGAAGGCTCGCGCGCTCTCGCCGGCATCGGTTGCCATTACATGGTCACGTGGATGGACCGGCGCACCGACACATTCACGCAGATGGGCGGCGAAGGCGTGACCTGGTGCGGGCAGGCGCCGTTCACCGAGACCAAGCACGTGTTCCAGAACCTCGGCGACGGCACGTATTTCCATTCCGGTTCGCTTGCGATCCGCCAGGCGATCGCGGCGAAGGTCAACATCACCTACAAGATCCTCTACAACGACGCGGTCGCGATGACCGGTGGGCAGCCGGTCGACGGCACGCTGACCGTGCCCGACATCGCCCACCAGGTGCGCAGCGAAGGCGTGCAGACCATCATCGTGATGAGCGACGACATCGCGAAGTGGTCGAAGCCCGAGATCTTTCCCGCCGGCGTCGAGTTCATACATCGCGACGAGCTCGATGCGGTGCAGAAGCGCCTGCGCGAGGTGCCGGGCGTGTCGGTGCTGATCTACGACCAGACCTGCGCGACCGAGAAACGCCGGCGCCGCAAGCGCGGCAAGATGGAGGATCCGCAGAAGCGCGTCTTCATCAACTCGCTCGTCTGCGAAGGCTGCGGCGACTGCGGCGAGAAATCGTTCTGCGTCTCGGTGCTGCCGAAGGAGACCGAATACGGTCGCAAGCGCGAAATCGACCAGTCGAACTGCAACAAGGATTTTTCCTGCGTCAAGGGCTTCTGCCCGAGCTTCGTGACCGTGCACGGCGGCACGCTCAGGAAGCGCAAGGGCGGTGCGGCCAGCGTCGATTTCGGCACGCTGCCGCCGCCGGTTGTGGCGACGAACCTCGATCAGCCGTGGAACATCCTCGTCACCGGCATCGGCGGCACCGGCGTCGTCACGATCGGCGCGCTGCTCGGCATGGCGGCGCACCTCGAAGGCAAGGGCGCGACCGTGCTCGACCAGACCGGGCTCGCGCAGAAAGGCGGCGCGGTGACGTGTCACCTGCGCATCGCGCGGAGCCCGGGCGACATTCACGCCGTGCGCATCGCCGCCGGCGAGGCCGATCTCGTGCTGGGCTGCGACATGGTCGTCGTCAACGACTACTGGTCGCTGTCGAAAATCCGCGCCGGCCGCGCCCGCGTCGTGCTGAACACGTACCAGGCGATGCCGGGTACGTTCACGATGAAGCCCGATCTCGAGTTTCCGGCGCAGCAGATCGTCGACGCCGTGACATTCGCGCTCGACGGCGAGAAGCCCGAACTCGTCGATGCGACCGACCTCGCGACGAAGCTGCTCGGCGATTCGATCGCGAGCAACCTGTTCATGCTGGGATACGCGTGGCAGAAGGGCTGGGTGCCGGTCTCGCTGGACGCGCTGATGCGGGCGATCGAGCTCAACGCGGCCGCGGTCGAGATGAACAAGTCGGCTTTCAACTGGGGCCGCATGGCGGCGCACGACATCGAGACGGTGCGCGCGGCCGCGAACGGCACGTCCTGCATTTCATCGGTCCAGGCCGATCCGCTGGATGACGCCACGATCAGCCGCTCGCTGGACGAGCGGATCGCCCGCCGTGTGGATTTTCTCACCGCATACCAGAATGCCGCTTACGCGCGCGAGTATCGTGCGCTGGTCGACAAAGTTCGCGCGGCCGAACAGCAGAAAGCGCCAGGGTTCACGTCGCTGACCGAAGCCGTGGCGCGCTATGCGTTCAAGCTGATGGCATACAAGGACGAGTACGAGGTCGCGCGGCTCTATACCAGCGGCGAGTTCGAAAAACGCATCCGCGAGACGTTCGACGGAAACTATCGCCTGCACTTCAACCTGGCGCCTCCGCTGTTCGCGAGGAAGGATGCCGAGGGGCATTTGCGCAAGGCCGAGTACGGCAGCTGGGTGGTGGGCGCGTTCAAGCTGCTCGCGAAGATGCGCGGCCTGCGCGGCAGCGCGCTGGATGTGTTCGGCTACACGGCCGAGCGCAAGGCCGAACGCAGGCTGATCGCGGACTATCGCCGCACGATCGACGAGCTGATCTCCACGCTGAATCACGACAATCATGCGCTCGCGGTCGAGATCGCTTCGATTCCGGAGCGCATCCGCGGCTACGGCCACGTCAAGGAACGCCACCTCGCAGCCGCGCAGCAGCGCTGGGCGACGCTGATGCAGGCCTGGCGCGAGCCGGCGTCGGCGCGCGCCGCATGACGCGTGCGCCACGCATTCTGCTGAGCGCGTCGGACGTCTGAACGGCGGTCGAAGCGGGTTCCGCTTGCCACGCGATATTTACGCAAAAGCGACGCGACGATCACAGGATGCGCGCGAGTCTCGGCTGACATCCCCGATAGGAGGCTGTCGCATGAAACTCACGCGCATTCTGATCTCCACCCTGCTGCTCGGCATTCTGCTTTCACTGTCCGCCTGCAAGCAGCAGCAGCCGAACGGAACACCGCCGCCTGCAAGCATGGTGTCGATCGGCTGAACGGGCTGAACGGGAGAGCCGCTGCATATGCAGCGGCTCTGTGCTTGAGCTTCTAGCTCCTCACATCGATCAGATCGATATACTGGAAGCGCCCGTCGCGGAGCACGCGCTCGCCGCGCTCTAGAACAATGGGCTTGCGCCAGAGCGGACCCGCATACACGCACGTGTGAAACTCGCCGTTCTCGCCGCAGGGATCGACTCCGGCGGGCAGATCGGCAAGCAGCGACTCATCGAAATCGCGGCCGCAGAATCCCGCATCGAGCAGCTCGGTATCGACAGAGCTCAGGATGGCGCGGAATCCGCGCTCGATGAATCGGTGCGCGAGGCTCGCCGTGTCTTCCTGCCACAGCGGATAGACGCTGCGCCAGCCGAGCCGCGCGAGCAGCGCGTCACGATACGCACGCACGTCGGCAAGAAAGAGATCTCCGAACGCAATCGTCTCCAGCTCGGCGCCGCAAGTCGATCGCGCGTGCTCCAGCGCGCGGGCGAATTCGACTTCATAGACCGCATTGCTCGCCTGCGGCGGAATCTCGGCCTCGAACAATGGCAGCCCGAGCGCGTCCACCTGCCGGCGCAGGATCGAGCGGCGCACGCCGTGGATCGCGATGCGCTCGTAGCCGGTCGTAATGGTCGTCAGCAGTCCCGCCACGTGCCAGCCGGGGTCGTCGAGCAGCCGCTCGAGCGCCATGGCGGAATCCTTGCCGCCGCTCCACGCGACCAGCACCGGTGCGCTCACGATTGCCGCTGCCAGACGAGCGTGCGGTTGTTCGCCGGCATCGCCACGTCGTCGATCAGTGCAAAGCCGGCCCTGCGTGCGAGCGCGTCGACCGCTTCCATGTCGCGCAGACCCATGTGCGGCGAGCGCGCCTTCAGCGATTCGTCGAAGGCGGCGTTGCTCGCGCTGGTGTAGGCGCCTTCGTAGTTGAACGGACCGTAGATCACGACCTTCGCGTCCGGCGTCGTGACCGAAGGCAGGGCGTCGAACAGCATCCCGACTTCGCGCCAGCTCATGATGTGCAGCGTGTTTGCGCTGAAGACACCGTCGAAGGGCGTGACCGGCCAGCCGCCCGTGGCGACGTCGAGCTCGATCGGCGGCGGTGTGTTCGCGAGGTTCGCGTCGGCGAGCCAGGCGCGGATTCCAGCGAGGTTTTCGGCGCGGTCCGACGTCTGCCAGACGAGCTGCGGCATCGCCGCCGCGAAATGCACCGCGTGCTGGCCTGTGCCGCTGCCGATCTCGAGCACGCGTGAGCGATCGGCGAAATGCGCGCGCAGCACCGAAAGGATCGGCTCGCGGTTGCGCTCGCAGGCAGGCGCGAAAGGCTTGTCGTCCATCGCCTGAGTGTGCCTCAGCGGAAATCGGGAAGCACCTGCCCGCGCGTCGCCGCGGCGAGCGGCGCGAAGCCTGCTGTGCGATGCTTGCATACCTCTCCGGCGGCGAGGCGCATGCTCAATCGGCTCTGGCTCGGCTTTTTCCTGACGGCGGCAGTGGCCGCGCTCGCGCGCTGGATTCTCGGCGGCGACGGCGCGGTGTTCGCCGCAATGATCGCCAGCCTGTTCGACATGGCCCGGCTGTCGGTCGAGGTCATGATCCTCCTGTTCGGCACGCTGACGCTGTGGCTCGGCCTGCTGCGCATCGCCGAGCAGGCCGGCTTGATCGACGCGCTCGCGCGCGCGCTCGGGCCGCTCTTCCGGCGCTTGATGCCCGACGTGCCCGAGGACCACCCGGCGGTGGGCCTGATCACGCTCAACTTCGCCGCCAACGCGCTCGGCCTCGACAACGCGGCGACGCCGATCGGCCTGCGTGCCATGCGCGAGCTGCAGACACTGAATCCGAGCACGGATACGGCAAGCAATGCGCAGATCCTGTTTCTGGTGCTGAACGCGTCGTCGCTGACGTTGCTGCCGGTCAGTATCTTCATGTATCGCGCGCAGCAGGGCGCGCACGATCCGACGCTGGTGTTCCTGCCGATCCTGCTCGCGACGAGCGCGTCGACGCTGACCGGTTTCCTCGCGGTCGCCATCGTGCAGCGGATCAGGCTGCGCGATCCGGTCGTGCTCGCCTGGATCGGCGCAACCGCCGTTCTGTTCGGCGGCTTCATCGCGCTGCTCGCGAGTCTCCCGGCCGCCTCGCTCGCGCCGCTGTCCTCGCTCACCGGCAACCTCGTGCTGTTCGCGATCGTGATCGCGTTCCTCCTCGCCGGCGCGTGGCGCAAGGTTCCGGTCTACGAGAGCTTCGTCGAGGGCGCCAAGCAGGGCTTCGAGGTTGCGAAGGACCTCTTGCCGTATCTCGTCGCGATGCTGTGCGCGGTCGGCGTGCTGCGCGCTTCCGGCGCGCTCGATTTCGCCCTGGACGGCATCCGCTGGATCGCAGCGAGCACCGGCTTCGACACGCGCTTCGTCGACGCGCTGCCAACCGCGCTGGTCAAGCCGTTCTCGGGCAGCGCCGCGCGCGCGATGCTGATCGAGACGATGAAGACGCACGGCGTGGACAGCTTTTCGTCGCTGGTCGCCGCGACGGTGCAGGGCAGCACGGAAACGACGTTCTACGTGCTTGCGGTCTATTTCGGCGCGGTCGGCATCCGGCGCGCGCGGCATGCGGTTGGCTGCGCGCTGCTCGCCGATCTCGCCGGCGTCATCGCGTCGATCGCCGTCTGCTACTGGTTCTTCGGCTGACGTCGAATTCCTGCACCGGATGGGCGAGCCGGCATTACGGGTCCATTGCGGCCGGTCAGGATGCGCAGGCCTTCGCCACTCCGACGCGCCATGCCTCACCGAGATCTCATTCCCGACCCTCATACCTCCGACGCTCGCGTCTGGTTGCACTTGCAATATTTACGGAGGATAATTTCCCGTGCAATCAGCAGGGCTGCCGTCACCATGTGGTCCACCGCGCGCAAATCCCCCGTTCCCGAGGCCGATCCGGCCCGCGTCCTGACCAAGGCCGCGCTGCGCGCCGCCGACATCCTCGAAGTGCCGCAGCGCACGCTGGCCGAGATCATCGGCGTCAGCGCCTCGACCATCTCGCGCGCCGCGAACGGCGGCGCGTCGCTCGATCCGGACAGCAAATCCGGCGAGCTCGCCAAATTGTGGGTACGCGTGTTCCGCTCGCTCGATGCAATCGTCGGCTCGAACGACGAAGCGGCACGCGCGTGGCTCAATTCCGCGAATGCCGCGTTCGGCGGCGAGAAGCCGATCGACCGGCTGCGCAGCGCGGAAGGACTGATTCATGTGCTCCATTACCTCGACACGGCGCGCGGGCGGCCCTGACAGCTCGCAGGCTCCGCTTCCCGCGTGATCACGATTCTGCGCAGGCGGGATCGCAAAGCCTGCGACGCCGCTCGTCCATGCTCGCATCCGAGTCATGATGGCACCCAGGCATTTCACTGCGGAGATCGTGCGTGGCGCCGCTCGCCAGCTCGCGGCGAAGCCGTGGCGCATCGTCGAGGCGCAGCATCGCGTGCCGACGATGCGGCTGGTCGACACGCTGGACGAGCAGCGCACGCTGGAGGACATGCTCGAAGCGAGCAAGCCGCCGCTCCCGGCGGGCGCTGCCCACCTGCACTATCTTCTGGCGACGCCGTTCCGCTATCCGGCGCCACCGCCCGTGGGTTCGCGCTTCCGGGGTATCGGCGATCCCGGCGTCTGGTATGGCGCCGACGTCGTGCAGACGGCGCTCGCCGAAGTCGCCTACTGGCGGCTGTGCTTCCTCGCCGATTCGCCGGGGACGCCGGATCTGCTGCCCGTTCCGCACACGGCGTTCCGGGCGAGCGTCGCGGGATCGGTCATCGTGCTCCAGCAGCCGCCGTTCGATCGCCAGCGCAGAAGCTGGGAAGACCCCGCGAGCTACGAAGCGACGCAAGCGCTCGCCCGCGTCGCACGCGAGGCACGTGTCGCCCTGATCCGCTATCGCTCCGTGCGCGATCCCGAGCATCGCGCGGCGCTCGCGGTGCTGACGCCGAAGGCGTTCCGCAAGCGCGAGCCGCTCGAGCAGCACACCTGGCTGATCAAGGTTGCGCGCACGCAGGTGCTCGCGGAGACGAATCTCGGCGGTGAGCGGCTCGCGTTCGCGCCCGAGATGCTGGGCTTGCCGCGCCGGAAGTAGGTCCGCGTTCGCGGTGGTTGCGCAGCAGGACGCCGACGTCGTCGGTGACGCCGGCGTGTTTCCTGAAGTTCTTCGGCTACGCGCGACTGCGCGCCGGCCTGCCGCCGAGCAGCCGCGCGGGCAGGAAGATGATCGCGCGCAGGAGCTCGAAGACGCCTTCCACCGCGATGCCGACCAGGCGGAACGGCAGCAGCAGCAGCCAGACGATCGGATAGAGCACCAGAGCGAGCAGCGCCAGCGGCCAGCACAGGACGAGCAGGAGGACCCAGAGCAGGAAAGTGAACATCGTCATCCTCGCCAGAGCGTCGCATCCGACGCAAGAGCACTCACGCAGAGATGAGGGCGCGAAAGGAGTGCCGAAAGGGGCGCCGTTCCCGCGACGCTCAGGCAGGCGGCAGCGTCTGCCCGGTGAGCGCCGCGCGGATCTCGCGGAGCTTCACCTTGATCGCCGCCTCGTTCTCGGGCCCGGTGCGCAGGAGGAGTTTCTGGCCGGCCGAGCGGGATTCGAGCGCCGGGTCGGCATACTCGTACGTCACGCTGGATCGCGTGACTGCCGCGGGCTCGGCGAGATCCGGCGTCGCCAGGAGATGGTCGATCACGAACACGAGCCGGTCATTGAAATAGCCGTCCTTGTAGCCGAGCTCGCGGTAGGCCTCCTGAAACAGCGGATAGAAGTGCGCGTACCACCCGACGAGCTTCTCCGCATCGATCGCCTGCGCAACGCGCACATACGCGGCGTAGCGCGTGTAGTTCCGCGCGTCGATTTCGCTCCGGGCGCCGTCGCTGCGCGCGACGAATGTGCCTTGCGCAGGGCGCACGGGCAGCGCGTCGAAGGCGAGCTTCTGCCGCGGCAGGCTGTCGATCGTCGCGACGATGCGCTGGATCACGTGCTGCGGATTCAGAAGATCGCCGATCACATCACCGACGAGCGCGCGGAGCGCCTCCAGCACCGCCGCATCGCTCGCGTCCAGCGGGGGCAGCGGGGCGGTGTCTTCCGTGTCCGCGCCCGCAGCCTGCTCGATCGGATGCTCGATCGGCGGAGTGGCCGGCGCCGCGGCCGGCGGGTTCGCCGGCGCGGGGGCAGGCAGTTGCGTCACCGGAGGCTTGGCGGTGTCCGCAAAATACACGCCCGCCCCGATGGCAACGGCCAGTGCGGCGCCTCCTGCGATCCAGGTCCAGACCGGCGTCTTTTTTCTGCTCACGTCATCGTCTTGCGTGAATGGGCTCTGCTCATGGACCCGCGGCGTTCCGATTCGTTCCCGGTGGTGCGCCGTCGTACTTCGCGGCGCTGCCTGTCGAAGTCGATGCGGCCGGCCCACGGCTGGCATTAAGGCGCGGCTTCCTACGATGGCGGCGCGACAGCCGCCATGGCGCGCAGGGAGGATTCGAATGCGCAAGCGCAACACGGTTACGCTGGCCCGCGCGCGCAAGCACGCGGGCTCCGGCAGGCAGGCGCCCACCGCCGGCACCGGAACGCCTGCCAATGCTCCGAAGCCGGACGGTGCGTCCGTGCGCATCACGCATCCCGAGCGCATCGTCTATGCGGGTACGGGCATCACCAAGCAGGACGTCGCCGAGTACTACCGCGCCGTCATGGACTGGATGCTGCCGGAGCTCGCCGCGCGTCCGCTGTCGATCGTGCGCTGCCCGGACGGTACCGGCGCGCAGTGCTTTTTCCAGAAGCATCACGCAGCCAGCCTCGGGCGAGCGGTCGCTTCGATCACGCTGCGCGAGAAAGGCGGCGGCAGCGATCGCTATTTTTACGTCGACGACGCGCGCGGCGTGCTGGAGCTGGTGCAGATGAACGCGATCGAGTTCCATCCATGGGGCGCGCGCGTGGACGATCCGGAACGGCCCGACCGCCTCGTGTTCGATCTCGATCCCGCGCCCGGCGTCGGCTGGGACGCGCTGGTCGCCGCCGCCAGGGATGTGCGTGCCGAGCTCGCGCGCGCCGGACTTGAAAGCTTTCCCCGACTGTCCGGCGGCAAGGGACTGCACGTCGTCGTGCCGATCCGGCGCGGCCCGGGCTGGGAGGACGCGAAGGCGTTCTGCGGTGGCCTCGCCGCGGCGATGGCGGCCGCGAAACCCGCGCTCTATCTCTCGACGGCGAGCAAGGCCCAGCGCGAGGGCCGCATCTTCATCGACTGGCTGCGCAACGCGCGCGGCGCGACCAGTGTCGCGAGCTGGTCGCTGCGTGCGCGCGCCGGCGCGCCGGTCGCGATGCCCTTGCGCTGGAGCGAGCTCGCGCGCGCAGGCAGCTCGGCGGCATTCGATCTCCGCGCCGCGATGCGGCGCGCGAAAAGCCTGCGCAAGGATCCGTGGGAGGGATTCGCGCAGATCAAGCAGTCGCTGCCGCGCGCCGTGGCGCGCCGGTGAAAGCTTTCGTCGCAGGAGACGGTCACAGTTACGGATTGCTAACTCGTGCTGGGCTAATTTTTCGCACAGGTTTTTTGCAAAGCCGGTGATGCACGTGATGACGACGAAGCCGCGGCATGAACGAATGAAGATGCTGGCTTGCGCGTGTGGCGCCTTGCTGGCGTGCGGACTTGCGCCCGCAATCGCGCAGGAGCCTCGGCCGGACGCAGCCGAACCCGAGCACGTCGAGGTCGAGCTGATCAGCGAGCACACCGCGGTCGTGCCCGGCCAGTCGCTTCAGTTCGGCCTCTTGCTGCGGCACGAGCCGCACTGGCACACGTACTGGATCAATCCCGGCGACTCCGGCCTGCCGACGACGCTGCGCTGGACGTTGCCGGCCGGCTTCAAGGCCGAGGAGATCGCCTGGCCGCTGCCGAAGCGCTTCGATGTCGGCGGCCTCTACAACTTCGGCTACGACGGCGAAGTCGTGCTCCCGGTCGCCCTCAGCGTGCCTGCGGACGCAGCGCCGGGATCGAGCGCGCATGTCGAGGTCGAAGCGAAATGGCTGGTCTGCCGCGAAGCCTGCATTCCGGGCAAGGCTTCGTTCGCGATGGATCTGCCGGTCGTCGCGGATCCGCCGAAACCCGACAGCCGCTGGACCATGCAGTTCGCGCGCGCGCCTCGCGCAGCCGCAGGCAACCGCGTGGAAAGGCGAGACACGCGTCGACGGCGATCGCATCATCGTGACGCTGCGCGGCCCGAGCCTCCCCGAGACCGAAGGTCTCGACGCGTTCGTCGAGCAGCGCAAGCTCGTCGACAACAAGCCGCCGACGATCCGCCGCGACGGCGACGCGCTGACCGTGGGCTTTGCGAAGAGCGAGTACTTCGCAGCCGAGCCCGAGACGTTCGATCTGATACTTACGCGTCCCGCCGCCTCGGGCGTGCGCGGCTGGCGCGTGCAGGTTCCCTTTGCCGCGACCGCAGCGGCACCCTAGATCTGCCAGTCCAGGAGAAACACTCATGACGATCCGCGTTGCCTTGCTCGCCGCCGCGCTCACGCTGGCCGCTCCGGCTCTAGCCAAGCCCGTGATCGGTCAGCCGGCTCCCGATTTTTCCGTCATCGACGCGTCGGGCAAGACGCAGTCGCTCGCGGCGTACAAAGGCAAGACCGTCGTGCTCGAATGGAACAATCCGGAATGCCCGTTTGTGCGCAAGCATTACGGCGCCAAGAACATGCAGGCGCAGCAGGGCGAGGCGGCCGCGCAGGGCCTCGTCTGGCTCACCATCAATTCCGGCGCCGCGGGCAAGCAGGGTCACCTCGACGCGGCCGGCGCGAAGGCGTACGTCGCGGAAGTGCAGGGCAAGCAGGCCGCGTATCTCCTCGACACCGACGGCAGGGTCGGCCACGCCTACGAAGCGAAGACGACGCCGCACATGTTCGTCATCGACAAGGACGGCGTGCTTCGCTACATGGGCGGCATCGACTCGATCCCGAGCGCGGACGTCGACGACATTCCGAAGGCGACGCAGTACGTGCGCCAGGCGCTCGCCGACCTCGCCGCCGGCAAGCCGGTCAGCGTGCCGACGTCGGAGCCGTACGGGTGCTCGGTGAAGTACGGGTCGTGAGCGCGGCGCGCATCAGGTGATCGTTTCGGAGAGCCGGGCAGGCCGGATACGCGCGGCCCGGAGCAAGCGATGCCGTTTGCGTCCGCGACTAGCGTGACGCGTCGGCACCTTCGACAGGTTGCACCTGGATCGCGCTCGCGTCCGACACGATCTCCGGCACCATCGAGACCTTGGGCGGCGGTACCGCAGGCGCAGGCGCAGCGGCCGAGACTTTCCACGCGATCGCCCATGCGGTGCCGACGAGCAGTGCGGCGATGCCGAACGTGATGCCGGCCCAGGCGCCGTGGAGATTCGTTTCGGTGACGGCGGCGAAGACCCGGGTGAACAGCGTCGGCGCGAAAATGCCGGCGACGCTGGACAGGCTCGCGACCGCACCCTGCAGGCGTCCCTGCTCGGTCGGATCGACCTGCCGCGTCATGATCGCCTGCGCCGCGGGCTGCGCGATACCCCAGAGCGCCGCGATCGGCATGGCGGCCCAGAACCAGTAACCGGTGGGAGCGAGCCCGTACAGCGCGAAGCCTATGGTGCCGCAGGCAAGACCGAGCAGCAGCGTGCGGCGCTCGCCGAGCGAGGCGACGATCTTCTTGACGAGGCCGCCTTGCACGATTGCGGCGAGCGCACCGACCGCGGCCAGCGTGTAGCCGACCATCTGCGGGCCCCAGTCGAAGCGATAGTCCGCGTACAGCACGAACGTGCTCGGGTACACCATGTGCGCGAACGCGAGCAGGAACAGGACCGAGATCAACCCGAGCACCTGCGGATAGCGGCGCAGCAGCTTGAGCGCGCCAAGCGGGTTGGCGTGCGTCCAGTCGAACCGCGATGTGCGCTTTTCCGGCGGCAGCGACTCGGGCAGCACGAACAAGCCGTACAGGAAATTCGTCAGGCACAGCACGACCGCCACCCAGAACGGCAGCCGCGGATTCATTTCGCCGAGGAAGCCGCCGATCGCCGGTGCGATGATGAAGCCGATGCCGAACGCCATGCCGATCATGCCGAAGCTCGCCGCGCGCTTTTCCGGCGGCGTCACGTCGGCGATGTAGGCGTTCGCGGTGCTGAAGCTCGCCGCGGTGATGCCGGAGATGATGCGGCCGATGAAGAGCAGCGGCAGCGTATTGACCATCGCCATCATCAGGAAATCGAGGCCGAGCCCGAGATTGGAGAGGAGGATCACGGGGCGCCGGCCGAACCGGTCGGACAACGCGCCCTGCACCGGCGTGAAGAAGAACTGCATCGCCATGAAGACGGTCGCGAACCAGCCGTACCAGACCGCCGCTTTCGAAACGTCGCCGCCGAGGAAGCTCTCGATCAGGTGCGGCAGCACGGGAATGATCAGGCCGAACGACAGGATGTCGATCAGCACGGTGACGAAGATGAAGATGAGTGCGGCGCGACGGCGCGCGGGCGCTTCTGGCGTGATCACGGGAGGCGTTCAGGGTCAAATCGGGGCGGCCCGCGGACGATAACCGATCCGGCGCGGGCCGTGATAGCGCGCCGGCGTGCCGGCGGTGCGGCTCACCGCTCCGCGTGGATGTCGATGAAGCGCAGGAACTCCGCCCGCGTGCGCGCGTCGTCGCGGAAGCTGCCGAGCATCTGGCTGGTGATCATCGACACGCCGCGCTTGTGCACGCCGCGCGTCGTCATGCACTGATGGACCGCATCGACGACGACGCCGACGCCGCGCGGCTTCAGCACCGTTGCGATGCAGTGCGCGATCTCGGCGGTGAGCTTCTCCTGGACCTGGAAGCGCCGCGCGTAGGCATCGACCACGCGCGCGAGCTTGGAGATGCCGACCACCTTGTCGGTCGGCAGGTACCCGATGTGTGCGCGCCCGATGATCGGCGCCATGTGATGCTCGCAGAACGACTCGAACTCGATGTCGCGCAGCACGATCAGCTCGTCGTAGCCTGCAACCTCCTCGAACGTGCGGCTCAGGTATTCGGTCGGATCGATCGCGTAGCCGGAGAACCAGTCACGGTAAGCCTCGACGACGCGCTTGGGCGTATCGAGCAGGCCTTCGCGCTCCGGGTCCTCGCCGGCCCAGCGGAGCAGCGTGCGCACGGCCTCCTCGGCTGTCGCCTGGTCGACCGAAAGCATCTTCCGTTTTTTCATCCGGCGTCTCCGCGATGTCGCGCGGGCAGTCTAGCAAACCGCCGCCGGGCGTCCGCGCGGCTCAGCGCTCGCGCGCCGCAGCGCGCCGCGAGGGCTTGGCGTCGACCGGAGCGAGAATCCATGACAGCGCCACCAATCGGGTGCGCGTCGTCGATCGCGGCCGGCGCAGCAGCTTCGCGAGACGCGCGAGCAGGCGATTGATCTCGGCGATCTCGGCTTCGCCGACCCAGCCCTTGCCGCGCGCGGCCCACAGCTCGCGCTGCGGCCCTTCGGCGATCGTGTCGGGATCGGCGAGCGCCCGCGTGAAGTCGCGGCCCGCCACGCGCAGCACGCTGGCAGCGACGGCGGCAACGGCCTTCGCGTTGGCCGTGGCGCCGGGACGGTAACGCAGATGCAGAGCTTCACCTTGCGAGCGTGTGCGGTAGCGCCGGCCATCCGCGGCAGACACTTCGACGACGAGCCGCGCCGCGGCGAGCTGGCGCAGATGATAGTAGAGCCCGTCCGCCGGGCGGCCGAGCTGCGCCGCGAGCTCCGCCACGCTGGCTTCGCCGCCGAGCGCCTCGAGCGTGTCGATGATCTCGATGCGTGCCGGCGAGGCCAGCACCTCGATTTCGTCCACGTTCTCGATCGCAGCACCTGCGCGCTTTTTGCGTGCCGGAAGTCCCTGTGCCATTGGTTGGCTTGCCTGTTTTGAAATTTCGAATGATTATTCAACAACGGCCGCGCGTGCGCAAACGCCGTCCGGGCACTTTGGACAGGAGAAGCAGGTCATGTGGAAGCGATGGATGATTGCCGCGGCGGCGGCGCTCGCGATGACGGTCGTGGCTCACGCTGAGGACGCGGCTTCGCTGCTCTCGCGCTACAAGAGCGCGACGGGCGGCGCGGCCTGGGACGGCGTGAAAACGCTGCACGCGAGCGGCACGCTCGGCGCGGGAGGCATGAGCGGCGACATCACGCTGGTGCAGGACCTCCTGACCGGGCGCTCGGCCGACGCGTACCGGCTCGGCCCCGTCGACGGTGCCGACGGCTATGACGGCAACCTGCGCTGGACGCGCGATCCCGGCGGCGAAGTCGCCGCGCTCGACACGCCTGAAGCGAAACGGCGCGCGCGCAGCCAGGCCTGGCTCGACGCGCGCGGCTTCTGGTATCCGGAGCGCATCAAGGCGAGTTATGGCGCCGTGACGGAGCAGGACGTCGACGGCAAGCGCTACCGCGTCGTCGAGGCGACGCCTGAGGCCGGCGATCCGCTGACGCTCTGGTTCGACCCAGCGAGCGGCCTGCTCGTGCGCACCGTGCAGCGCCAGGGTCAGGACACGGTCACGACGACGCTCGACGACTATCGCACGGTTGATGGCGTGCGCGTGCCGTTCCGCTCGATCACCGACATGACGGATGCGGCAGGTCGCACCGATCCGCGCCAGCGTACCGAGATACGTCTCGAGAAAGTGACTCTCAACGGCCCGATCAGCGACGCCGATTTTGCGATGCCGGAAATGGCGCCGACCGCGCACATCGCCGATGCGGGCGGCACCACGCGCATCCCGTTCGATCTCGTCAACAACCACATCTACGTAAATGGCTCGCTCAACGGGAAGCCGGCGCGCTTTCTCGTCGATACCGGCGGCGTCAATCTGCTGACGCCGGCAGCGGCGCAGAAATTCGGCGTCGCCGGCGAGGGCAAGCTCGCCGCGCGTGGCGTCGGCGATCAGGCGGTCGACCTTTCGCTTGCGCACGCGAAAGAGGTACGCGTCGGCGGCGCGGTGCTCGACAAGCCCGTCTTCTACGTCATCGACCTCGGTGACCTGCCGAGCGTGGAAGGCGTCGAATCGGACGGCCTCGTCGGGTACGAGATGTTCCGCCGCTTCGGCGTCACGATCGACTACGCGCGTCGCGAGATCACGCTGACCGAGCCCGCGAAGTTCGCACCGCCAGCCGGCGCCACGGTGCTGCCGTTCGAGCTCGACGATCGCATTCCGATCGTGTCCGGCACGCTGGACGGCCAGCCGGTGCGCCTCAGCGTCGATACCGGCTCGCGCTCGTCGCTGACGATGCATTCGCCGTTCGTGCGCGAGCACGGCCTGGTCGAGAAATATCGTGCCGCACCCGAAGCCGTGGTGGGCTGGGGTGTCGGCGGCCCTTCGCGCGCGCGGCCGGCGCGGCTCGGTACACTCGTGCTTGGCGGTCTTCGCATCGAAGGCATCGCCGGCGATCTCTACACGGGCGACAAGGGCTCGTTCGCCAACCCCGATCTCGCGGGCAATCTAGGCGGGGCCGTGTTCCGGCGCTTCACGATGGCGTTCGACTACGCCAACAAGCGCCTCTATCTCGCGCCGAACGCGGAGTTCGGCAAGCCGGATCCGTTCGACCGCAGCGGCCTGTTCCTGCTGGGCAAGGACGACGCGTTGCTGGTCGCCGACGTCGCGCCGGACAGCGCGGCGGCGCGCGCGGGCCTCGAAACGAATGATTGCATCGTTTCGGTCGATGGCGAGCCCGCAAACACGAAGTCGCTGCTCGCGGTGCGCGCGAAATTGCGCGATCTTCCAGCCGGCACGCACGTGCGCATGGAGCGCCTGCGCGACGGCAGGAAGGGGGCGGTGGAGATCGTGCTCGCCGATCGCATCGCCGCAAGGTAACCGGCCGGCGAGGCGCCGCGTCGTGTCACTCGACGCGGCAGAACACCGCCTTGAGATAACGGGATTCGGGCACGTTCGCCAGAAACGGGTGATCCGGTCCCGCACCGGAGACTTTCAGCACCTGCACCGTGCGGTTGGCGTAGAACGCCGCACGGCGCAGCATGTCGAGGAACTGCTCCTCGCTGACGAGTCCCGTGCACGAGCAGGTAAGAAAGATTCCGCCCGGCTTCACGGCCGCGAGCGCGAGCTTGTTCATGTCGAGATACTTCTTGAGCGCCGGGATCACCTGCTCGCGGTCGCGCGTCATCTTGGCGGGGTCGAGCACGACGACGTCGTACTGGTCGCGGTTGTTGACGGCTACGTCGCGCAGCCAGGCGAAGATGTCCGCCTGCACGAAGCGCACGCGCGCCTTGTTGAGGCGCGCATTGCGCTCGGCGATCGCGAGAATCTCTTCGTCGAGATCGACGCCGACGGCTTCCTCGGCGCCGCCGATCGCCTTCGCGTAGATTGCGAAGCCGCCGGAGTTGCAGCAGAGATCGAGCACGCGCTTGCCGGCGCAGAATCCGGACAGGGCCTTGCGGTTGTCGCGCTGGTCGGCGAAGAAGCCTGTCTTGTGCCGGGTGCCCGGCGCCGCGTGGAACTTCACGCCGTGCTCGTGGATGACCGTCGGCCGGGGCGGCACCGGGCTGCCGCAGTCGAAGCTCTCCTGCTTCTGCACGTGGTCCTCGGCGAATGCGTAGAGATTCGCATCCGGAAAGTGCTCGAGCAGGCAGCGCCGGATCAGCTCACGCTGCCGGAACATGCCGGCCGCGAAATATTCCACGACGAGCGTGTCCGCGAAGCGATCGACGACGAGGCCGGAAAGGCCGTCGCCTTCGGAGTGGACCAGGCGATAGGCGTCGGTGACGGCGTCGAGCCCGAGCACCTCGCGCCGCAGCGACACGGCCGCGCCGATCCTGCGCGCGAAGAATGCCTCGTCGATCGCTTCGTCGGGGTCGGCGGTCAGCACGCGCAGGGCGATGCGCGAATGCCCGTTGTAGAAGCCGCGCCCGGCGAACAGGCCCTCGCGGTCGACGATGTCGACGATGCTGCCCGGCCGGGGCCGCTCGGCCGGCTTCTCGACCATCTTCTGGAAGATCCAGGGGTGCGTCGAGCGGCGCTCGGTCTTGAGATGAATGACGGGCAGCGCGCCCGCAGCGTCCGATTTCATCCGGCCATGATAAAGGCCGGCGCAGGCCGCCTGCTCGCTCGTTTGTGCCGTGTATCGCACAGCCGTGGCTTCCCTATTGCGGCCGCAGCGCCGCGCCGCTAAGGTGCGTCTGCGAGAAGGGGAGTAGCTCCCGCCGCCGCGATCGTCAGCACGAGCCGCAAGGCTCCGGTCCGGCGGGCAGATCGGCCCGATCTGCGAGCGAGACCTTCGCCGTCCTGGCGAAGGTGCGTCTCGAGAAAACCCGAGACCCGTGCGACGCCGGTTCACGGGGGCCTGGCTTTTCGGGAGACGCTTCATGCATACGATCGGAACACCGGCGCTGTGGGCGGCGTTCGTCGCCGTCGTCATCGCCGCGCTGGCCGTCGATTTCCTCGTGCTGGAATCCAACGGACGGCGCCGGGTCGCGTTCCGGCAGGCACTGGGCTGGAGCATCGCCTGGATCTCGCTCGCGCTCGCGTTCAACCTCGGTCTCTGGTGGTGGGTGGACGCGCACGCGGGCCGCGCGGCCGCCAACGACATCGCGCTCGAATTCCTGACCGGCTACGTCGTCGAGAAGTCGCTCGCGGTCGACAACATCTTCGTGTTCCTGATGGTGTTCAACTACTTCGCGGTGCCGGCCGAGGAGCGCCGGCGTGCGCTGATGCTGGGCGTGCTGGGCGCGATCGTCCTGCGCGCGATCCTGATCTTCATCGGCGCCGCGCTGGTCCAGCGCTTCCACTGGGTGCTCTACCTGTTCGGCCTGTTCCTCGTGTTCACGGGAATCAAGATGCTGCGCGCGGTGAACGAGGAGACGGATCTCGAAGCGAATCCGGTGCTGCGCTTCATGCGCGCGCACCTGCCGCTCACCCAGGGATTCCGCGGCAGCGCGCTCGCCATCATCGAGAACGGCCGGCGCCTGTACACGCCGCTGTTCGTGGTCATGGTGCTGATCGCGGTGACCGACGTGATCTTCGCGGTCGATTCGATTCCCGCGATCTTCGCCGTGACCGAGGACCCCTTCGTCGTGCTGACTTCGAACGTGTTCGCCGTGCTGGGGCTGCGCGCGATGTTCTTCATGCTCGAAGGTGCCGCGGCGCGCTTCCACCTGCTCAATTACGGGCTCGCGGCGGTGCTGCTGTTCATCGGCACGAAGATGCTGATCGTGGACGTGTGGAAGATTCCGATCGGGCTCGCGCTCGGTGTCGTCGCGGTGCTGATCGGCGCATCGATGCTGGCGAGTCTTCTGATCCAGCCGAAACACCGCCCGGCCTGAGTATCGCCCCCCGCCCCGGGGCAGTCTCCCACGTGCGGCACTGCAGCGATGCTGCGGCGCCCTTGCATGTCGGTGCTCCGATCCCAATGCTGTGCGCATGGTCAGCGTGCCCGCGCTTCCCGAACCCAATGCCACCGCCGTCGCTCACGACAGGAAACGCGTGCGCTACGCGGCGCTCGGCGCGGCCGCGCTGCTTGCCGGCGTCTGGATCGCCTGGATCGCGGCATCCGTGCTCGGCTGGTCCCTGGACGATCTCGGCATCACGCCGCGAGTACCGCGTGGGCTCGTAGGCATCCTGACCGCGCCGCTCGCGCACGCCTCGTTCGAGCATCTCATGTCGAACACGCTGCCGCTCGGCCTGCTCGCGACGCTGACGCTGTACTGCTATCCGCTCGGCGCACGTCGCGCGATCCCGCTGATCTGGATTCTCTCGGGGCTCGGCGTCTGGCTGTTCGCACGCGCGAACACGCACGTCGGCGCGAGCGGGATTGCGCACGGACTCATGTTCTTCCTGTTCGTGATGGGACTGCTGCGCCGGGACCGGCTCGCGATCGTGACGGCGCTGGTCGTGTTCTTTCTCTACGGCGGCATGCTGCTGACCGTGCTGCCGCGCGATCCGCACGTGAGCTTCGAGTACCACCTCGCTGGCGCAATTGCGGGCGTGCTGTCGGCATTCCTCCTGCACCGCGTCGATCCCGCGCCACCGCGCAGGCGCTACAGCTGGGAGGACGAAGCCGACGAGCCCGAGCCCGACGGCGAGCTCGAGCTGCCGCGGCCGGCCGACGTGCCCGTGCTCTGGCACCGCCCGGAGGGCGGCAGCGAACGCGGGCGCGTGATTCGCTTCCCGCGCGACGGCTCGCGATCCGAGCCTGATTGAGAGGCGTTCTTCGTGCGTCGCAAGTCCCTGATCCGTAACCGCCTTTCAGGCCTGCGTCGAGCCGAAGACGCGTCGGCGCGAAGCGCGCTAAGCTGTCTCCCGTGAGGACGGACGAACGCAAGCCATGGCTGCACTGAACACACCACGACGCGTCGAGCATCAGCAGACTGACAAGGGCTACGTGCCGGTCTACACGACGGCAGTCGTCGAGCAGCCGTGGTCGAGCTATTCGCAGGTCGACCACGAGACCTGGGCGACGCTGTTCCGCCGGCAGCGCGAAGTCCTCGCCGGACGCGCCTGCCGCGAATTCATCGAAAATCAGGAGCGCTTCGGCATGACGCCGGACGCGATCCCGCGCTTCGACGAGCTCAACGAGGTGCTGTCGAAGGCCACCGGCTGGCAGCTCGTCGGTGTCGAAGGCCTGCTGCCGGAGCTGACGTTCTTCGACCATCTCGCTAACCGGCGCTTTCCGGTGACGTGGTGGATCCGCAAGCCCGAGCAGATCGACTACATCGCCGAGCCGGATCTCTTCCACGACCTTTTCGGGCACGTGCCGCTGCTGCTGAATCCGGTCTTTGCCGACTACATGCAGGCGTACGGACGCGGCGGCGTGCGCGCGCACGGCATCGGCGGCGAGGCTCTGGTGAACCTGACGCGCCTCTACTGGTACACGGTCGAGTTCGGCCTGATCCGCCAGGACGACGGCCTGCGCATCTACGGCTCGGGCATCGTGAGCTCGAAGGGCGAATCGATCCACTGCCTCGAATCGCCGGCGCCGAACCGCATCGGGTTCGACCTCACGCGCATCATGCGCACGCGTTACCGCATCGACACGTATCAGAAGACGTATTTCGTCATCGACAGCTTCCAGCAACTGATGGATGCGACGCGCCCCGATTTCCTGCCGATCTACCGCGAGCTCGCGGCCCAGCCGTCAATTCCGGCCGGCGAAATCGTACCGGGCGACCGCGTCATCCACCGCGGCACCGGCGAGGGCTGGGCAGAGTCCGGCGACGTCTGACGCCGCCGCGGCGAACTTTCCGGTTTGCGCCGGCTCGAATACCGACATGGATCCCCGGAGAACACCGATGAGGCGCATTCCGCTCGCGCTCGCGATCGCCGCATTCGCGCCGTTCGCCCAGGCCGAAGTCAAGGAATCGGCCGCCGACGCGTTCTTCCTGACCTTCACCGGCACCGTTGCAGCGCCGACTGCGAAGGCGTACGACGACATCGTGCATGTCGCGCGCTGGTGGAACAGCGAGCACACGTATTCGGGCAGGGCCGTGAATCTCTCGATCCGGGCCGAGGCCGGCGGCTGCTTCTGCGAGAAGTGGAAGGACGGCAGCGCCGAGCACGGCGAGGTGCTGATGGCGATACCGGGCCGCATGCTGCGCCTTCGCGCCGCGCTCGGGCCGCTGCAGGAACGCGCGCTGACCGGCATCCTCACGTTCTGGCTGAGCAACGACGACAGCACGACGACGCTGACGGTCGAGTATCGCGTCAACGGCGCGAATGCGAGCGGGCTCGATCAGCTCGCACCCAGCGTCGATCAGATGCTGGGCGATCAGGTCGAACGCCTGCGCCGCTACATCGCGACGGGCAGCCCGGAACCGCCGCCCGAGGAAAAGGCTGCGGCCGCCGCCGCGGCGGCGGTCGCGGAGAAGGCGGCAGCGGACGCCGAGATCGAAGCGCGCATCCGCGCCCTCAAGGCCGAGATCGAGAGCCATGGCGCCGCGACGCCGGCCCGCGCAGGCGGTGCGCCTCGGCCTGCGCAGCGCGCGCCGAAAAACGAAACGCCGCAGCCGCCCAGGCCGTGACGCTGCTCGTCAATATCGACGTGGACGACCTCGCGCGCGCCGAGGCGTTCTACTGCGAAGTTCTGCAGCTGAGGCCCGCACGCCGCTTCGGCGACGACGGCGTCGAGCTCGTCGGAGCCAACGCCCCGATCTACCTGTTGCGCAAGCCGGCGGGAAGCCGAGCCGGGGATGCCGTGGATACGGTGCGCGACTATCGCCGGCACTGGACGCCGGTGCACATCGACGTCGTCGTGCCGGATCTCGACGCGGCGCTCGATCGCGCCGAAGCCGCCGGCGCCGTCCGCGAAGGCGAGGTGCGCACGGCGCGCTGGGGGCGCATCGCGCTGCTCGCCGATCCGTTCGGCCACGGCTTCTGCCTGATCGAGTTCCTCGGACGGGGCTACGACGAGATCGCGACGCCGGCCTGACGCTTGAGCGCCGTCACGACTTCGACTTCTCCGCGATGAAGGCGTCGATGCGCCGCTCGAGCACCGGCAGCGGTACGGAGCCTTCCGCGAGCACGGCGTCGTGGAACGCCTGGAGATCGAACTTCGGTCCTAGCGCCCGCTCGGCCTTCGCGCGCAGCTCCAGGATCTTCATCTCGCCGAGCTTGTAGGAAAGCGCCTGGCCCGGCCACGAGATGTAGCGATCGACTTCGGTTTCGACCTCGTGCTCGCTGAGCGCGGTGTGATCGGCGAGATAGCGGATCGCCTGCTCGCGCGTCCAGCCCTTGTGATGGATGCCGGTGTCGATGACGAGCCGAGCGGCGCGCCACATTTCGTAGGTCTCGCGGCCGAACTCCTCGTACGGCGTTCTGTAGATGCCCATCTCCTTGCCGAGCTTCTCGCAATACAGCGCCCAGCCTTCGCCGTACGCCGAGATGTAGTTCTTGCTGCGGAACTCGGGCTGCTCCTTCTGCTCTTCGGCGAGCTCGCCCTGCAAGGCGTGGCCCGGCGCCGACTCGTGCAGCGTCAGCGCCGGCAGGTTGTAGAGCGGGCGCGACGGCAGGTCGTACGTGTTGACCCAGTACGTGTGCGCGCTGCCGCGCCCGGCCGTCCAGAACGGAGCGATGGCCGCAGGCACGGGCTCGATGCCGAAGCGGCCGCGCGGCAGCAGACCGAAGAACTGGCCGAGCTTCGCATCGACCTGCTTGGCGATCCACGAGGCGCGCATCAGCAGCTCGTCGGGGGTTTTCGCGTAGAACTGCGGATCGGTGCGCAAGAACTCGAGGAACGCGGGAAAATCGCCCGCGAAGCCGGTCTGCTTCATCGTCGTCTGCATCTCGGCGTCGATGCGCGCGACTTCCCTGAGTCCGATCTCGTGGATCGCCTCGGGGTCGAGGTCGAGCGTCGTGTACTGTCTGATCTGCTGGCGGTAGTACGCCTTGCCGTCGGGCAGGCTCTCGGCGGCGAGCGTCTTGCGGGCGTGCGGGACGTACTCCTCGCGGAAGAACTTCAGGAGCTTCGCGTAGGCGGGAATCACGTGCTCGCGGATCGCGCGCTCGCCGTCGGCGCGCAGCGCGTCCTGCTCTGCTGCCGGGATCGCCGCCGGCAGGTTCCTGAGCGGCGCGTAGAACGCGCTGTCCCGCGGCGATTTCACCTCGGCATGGCTCGCGATCGAGACGTCGCGACCGTCGAGAACCGCGCGCGGCACGCTGAAGCCGCGCGCGAGGCCCGCGCGCATGTTGGCAATCTGCTGGTCGAAGTAGCGCGGGACGTCGTCGAGCCGGGCGATGTAGTTGCGGGCGGCCTGCGCGTCCTTGAGCTGCGCGCGCGCCATGAAGGCGAGATCGGACCAGAACTGCGAATCGCTGTTGAACGGCATCTCGTAATCGCGGAAGCGGATGCCGGCGGCGAGGTTTTCGATCTGTGGACGATAGATCGCATAGTTGACCTGGTTCTCGGGCGAGAGCTGATTCACCGGAATCGTGTCGAGCTGCCGGAGCACGTCGTCCCAGTACGCCAGCCGCGCCTTCTGCGCCGCGGCGCCGACGTCGGGCAGCCGGTTGTCGGTCGGCTTCGATGCGCCGTCTTCGTCGTCGTCGCCCGGAAACTGCGCCTCGCGCCAGGTCCACTCCTTGGTGTACAGCGCCTTGAAGCGCTCGTCGGCAGTCTCGGCGTGGGCGATCGTCGCGAGCGCGAGGCTCGCGACAAACAGCGAAGTGAGCAGGCGGATCATGCGCGGCTCCGTCGGTGCAAGGGAGGGCATGATCGCATCGGACAGCGCTTTCGGGAGTGCCTTTGGATGGGTGCGACGGTGCGTGCTTCCGGCGAGAACGCGTCAGAACACGCCGTCGACTTCGCCACCCACGTGACCGAGATACGCGCCGAGCCCGCGCTCGGCGGTCTCGACGAAGGTTTCGCCCGTCGCCTCGAACGCGGTGATGCGGTCCGGGCGGAAACTGCGGAAGTCCTGCCTCAGCCGGCACCACGCGCCGAGCGTCCATGCACCGCCCCAGAACGCGAGACAGAGCGGCTCGATCTCGCGCACGCTCTCGCGTTGCGCTTCGTCGCGGTAGGTCAGCCGGAGCACGCGGTGCTCGGCGATCGCCTCGTGGAGGCGGTCGATCGCGCCCGAGCGGCCTTCGCGCCAGCGCGTCGGCGCGAAAATTCGCGAGCGCATCGCGCGCTGGCGAAGCTCCGGCGGCAGGACGGCTTCGATCTTGAGCAGCGCCGCCTGCGCGCCGCCGGCCAGCCGCTCGCCGGCGAATGCGCGCACGAAGCGCGTGCCGACGACGAGGGCTTCGAGCTCTTCGGCGGTGAACATCAGCGGCGGAATGTCCGCGCCCTTTCGCAGCACGTAGCCGATGCCGGCTTCGCCTTCGATCGGCACGCCGCAGAGCTGGAGATCCGCGACGTCACGATAGACCGTGCGCAGCGAAACCGACAGCGTCTCGGCGAGCCGCCGTGCCGGCAGTGCCGTGCGCCGGCCGCGCAGCGCGTGGATGATGAGGAAGAGGCGATCGGCGCGCCGCATGCATGCATGATCGCAACGGCGTGTCGCCGAAGCAAAGCGGCGCGCCCGCATCGCCGGCGCGCCTCGGGTCGCGCGCAACCCGGAGGCGGGCGCGGGCGATCGCCCGGTCAGGCGGCGAGCGCGTCGGGCGCATCCCGTGCGAACGTCGCACGCGCATGCTGACGCAGCGGTCGAAGCGCAGCATTGTTGCAGGCATCTGGTGCACGCACGCGGCCGAAGGCGTCCGCGTCGTGCATGAACTGGCCCTCGATGAGCGCACCCCACCTGCCGAGCGGCGCGTACGTGCGTGCGATCAGCAGCATCAGCAGGGACATCACACGCTCTCCTTTTCCGCGTCCGCGTGCTCGTCTTCGTCGGCCGGAGCGAACCATGGCGGCGGCACACCGTGCTTGAACAGCCGGTACCACATGCCCGTATCGCGCTCGTCGTAGAGGCCGAGCGCGCGGATGACTTCGCGGGCGAACTCGACGTTGCCGACGCTGCTGGCCGTGATCACGCCGTCGTCGGTGACGGCCAGCTCGTCGGCGTCGTAATGCGCACCGCCGGCGTAGTCGGGGACATAGGTCTCGATATGGCCGGCGTAGTTGGCCGTGTGCCGGCGCGTGTCGAGCAGGCCGGCATGCGCGAGCGCGAGCACGCCGCTGCAGAGCGCGGCGACGGTGCCGCCAGCGTTGTGCAGGTGACGCAGCACGGCATTGACCGGCGCGATTTCGCCGCGCTCCCAGGCCGTCCCGCCGGGCACGATGAAGAGCGCGGCGCGGTCGCCGTCGATTTCGGCCAGCGCGAGATCGGGCAGCACGGTCAGCCCGCCCATGGACTGCACGGGCCGCCGGTCCAGCGCGACGGTGCGCAGGAGGAAGTCGCCGGGCCTGCGGATTTCGCAGAGTGCGAGCGCGGCCTGCCAGTCGGCGAAGCCGTCGAAAACGAACAGATAGACGATGTTTCGCATGTACAGCCTCCGTCAGGTGCGCGGCGCACGCCGGTCAGGGGCGGCGTCGGCGTCGATGTCCGCGCACGGTCTAAAGGTGTTCCGGGTCCGATCCGGCAGATCAGGCGCCGCTACCGGCGGCCGACGCCCGCGATCAGCCTCTCTGTCGTTGGAGCCGGGCGTCCGTTCTTCAAGCGGGGACCGCGAAATCGATTCGCGATGCCTCCTTTCACGGGCTGCAAGTGTGGCGGCCCCCTGTTGCCAGCGCAGTGTCAGTAGCGTTGCGGTCCGCCGGAGGGGCTCGTTCGGGCTGGCGCGGACCGGATCGAGCCGCGACAATGCGCGCCCCGATCGCGATGCCAGGTCCCATGAAAGCCGTTGAATCCACCGCGCCGAAATCCGTCTCGCTGACGCGTTTCCTCCTCGAGGAGCAGCGCGCCAAGGGCCAGATCAATGCGGATCTCCGCCTGCTGATCGAGGTCGTCGCGCGGGCGTGCAAGACGATTTCGATCGCGGTGGGCAAGGGCGCCCTGGGCGGCGTGCTCGGCGGCGCGGGATCGACGAACGTGCAGGGCGAGGCGCAGAAGAAGCTCGACGTGCTGTCGAACGAGATCCTCCTCGAGGCGAACGAGTGGGGCGGCCATCTCGCCGCCCTCGCGTCGGAGGAAATGGAAGATCCGCACCCGATCCCGCACCGCTATCCGAAAGGCGAATACCTGCTCGTGTTCGACCCGCTCGACGGCTCGTCGAACATCGACGTCAACATCTCGGTCGGCACGATCTTCTCGGTCCTGAAGTGCCCGCCCGGCGTCAAGGAGCCGGACGAGAAGGCGTTCCTGCAGCCCGGCACGAAACAGGTCGCCGCCGGCTATGCGGTATACGGATCGAGCACGGTGCTCGTGCTGACGTTCGGCGACGGCGTGCACGCGTTCACGCTCGACCGCGAGATCGGCAGCTTCGCGCTGACGGAATCGCAGATGACGATACCCGCGGACACCAGCGAGTTCGCCATCAACATGTCGAACATGCGGCACTGGGAAGCGCCGATGCGCCGCTACATCGACGAGCTGCTTGCCGGCAAGACCGGCCCGCGCAGACGTGACTTCAACATGCGCTGGGTCGCCTCGATGGTCGCCGACGTGCACCGCATCCTGACGCGCGGCGGCATCTTCATCTATCCGCGCGACCTCAAGGATCCGTCCAAGCCCGGCAAGTTGCGCCTCATGTACGAGGCGAATCCGATGGCGTTCATCGTCGAGCAGGCCGGCGGCGCCGCCACCGACGGTCGCCGGCGCATCCTCGAGATCCAGCCCGATGCGCTGCATCAGCGCGTGCCGGTGTTCCTCGGCTCGAAGAACGAGGTCGAGCGCGTCACGCGCTATCATCGCGAGGCGGATGCCGGCTGAAGATGGAAGACACCGATTTCATCGAAGTCTACGAGGACGCTCTCGATGCGCGCGTCTGCGCGGAACTGATCGAGCGCTTCGAGGCGAGCGGCAAGCTGACGCGCGGCGCCACCGGCGGCGGCGTCAACGTCGAGCTCAAGGACAGCTGGGACCTCTGCATCAGCCTGCACCCGGAATGGAAGCAGGGCGAGACGCTGCTGAATCGCGCGATGCTGCGCGGCCTCATGGCCTACGTGCGGCGGCACGCGTCCCTGGCGATCGCGCCGATGCAGCTCAGCCGCCAGGATCCCGCCACGGGCAGGCTGGTGCCGCTCGACGCCGCGACGATCGAGTCGATGCCGGATTCGGACCTGCAGCGGCTCGTCACGCAGGTGTTCCGGCCCGGCCGCATCAACATCCAGCGATACTTCGCCGACCAGGGCGGCTATCCGTACTGGCACAGCGAGATCTTCCCCAAGCAGGACGGCGACGAGAGCCTGCACCGCGTACTCCTTTGGACGATCTATCTCAACGACGGATTCTCCGAAGGCGAGACCGAGTTCCTCTACCAGCGGCGCAAGATCGTGCCGCGCACGGGCTCGCTGCTGATCGCGCCGGCCGGCTTCACGCACACGCACCGGGGCAACCGCCCGAAAGGCGGCAACAAGTACATTGCGACTTCGTGGGTACTGTTCGAGCGTGCCGAAAAGCTCTACGGCAATCCGCCGCCGCGCTGACGATCGCGCCGATGCCATCCTGCTAGTATCGCCGCTCCAAAAAAAGGACCCCGGCTCATCGATGAACCAGCGTCATCTTCCCGCGCCGCTGCCCGCACTGATCTTCTCGTCCCGCTGGCTCCAGCTGCCGCTCTACCTCGGGCTCATCGTCGCGCAGGGCGTCTACGTCGTCCTGTTCCTGAAGGAGCTCTGGCACCTCATCCATGGCGCGATGTCGTTCGGCGAGCAGGAGATCATGCTGATCGTGCTGGGCCTCATCGACGTTGTCATGATCTCGAACCTGCTCGTGATGGTCATCGTGGGCGGCTACGAAACGTTCGTATCGCGGTTGCGGCTCGAAGGCCATCCGGATCAGCCGGAGTGGCTCTCGCACGTGAACGCATCGGTGCTGAAGGTCAAGCTGGCGATGGCTATCATCGGCATCAGCTCGATCCACCTGCTGAAGACGTTCATCGCCGCCGGCGCGCTGACCGGCCTGCCGCTCTGCACGCCGGACCAGCTCGCCGCAATCAAGGACACGTCGGTCGTGTCGCCGCGCTGCGGGACGCTGACGCCGGTCGGCGTCATGTGGCAGACCCTGATCCATTGCGTGTTCATCCTGTCGGCGATGGGCATCGCCTGGACCGATCGCATCATGAGCGGCGCAGGCCGAACGAAGGCAGCCGGCGCGCACTGACTCCGTTCAGGTTCGCTCCGCAAACTGGCGGCACCGCAGCGAACGACAGGAGGGCATCATGCGCATCGCGCTGATCGTGGCAGGCGTCATCATCGCGGCGCTCGGCGTCGCCGGCTTTCTCGGCAAGCTCAACTTCAGCCACGACAAGGAAGTGCTGAAGATCGGCGACGTGTCCGCCACCGTGCAGGAGGAAAAGACGATGCCGCAGTGGCTCGGCGGCATCGCGGTGCTGGTCGGTGCGGGACTCGTCGTCGCGGGCGTCGCGCGCAAGTAGGTCGGCGCCTGGCACCGGCACGTGCCGCGATTGCGCTAGTCCGCATCCGCCGTCGCCATGATCGCCCGGCGCACGGCGGATGCGCCGGCGTGATCGTCGAAACGGAGAGCATCGCCTTCCCGCACGATGCCGAGCTCGGCCTGGACGGCAGCGAGATCCGGAAAATCGCGGCGCGCGCGATACTCGGCGAAGGCATCACCGAACACGCGGGTGCCGAGCAAGGCGTCGAGTTTCCCGACGAACGCCTCGGGCGACCAGCCGCGATCGTCGGACAGACAGCAGGTGTCGAAGCGATGCAATGCCTCGTCCACGCTCAGCCGGTTGCCGCTCGCGCGCCGCAGCCTCGTATCGGCTTCTAGCCAGAACGCCGTGCCGGACCAGTAGACGCGCATGAAATCGTGCCGCTCGCCCATCGCGGCCGCTGCCTGCTCCAGCGGCATCGCGGCGCCGGACGTTTCGCGGCGACCGCGGGCGAAGCCCGCATCCAGCTGCTCCCAGGCCGCCGTAGGTGTCAGCAGCCCGGCTCGCGCGCGCAGCACGTTCTGGTAATACGTCGCGAGCCCCTCGGCGAGCCAGCTGCCGCGATCGCCGAGATAGGGATGGAAGAGATGCGCGAGCTCGTGCACCGCGACCCAGTCGCGATCGAATGCGTCCGCCGGCTGCGTCACGTCCACGAACAGCGTAAGGCCGTGGCCTTGACCGCGCGTCGATTGTCCGAACACGACCGGCTCGCGCGCGGGTTCGACAGGGACGATCAACACCTGCACGTCGTCCAGCGGCAAGCGGCCATAGGCCGAGCGCGCAGCGCGGCTGACATGCCCGATCCAGCTTTCGAGCTTGCGCCGCTGTGCCGTGTCAGCGACATCGAGCAGCGATACGCGAAGCGTACCGCCGGAGACGGCGATCCGTTTTTCCTCGAAACGCCCGATGGCGACGCGTGCGAGCCAGCTACGTGGCGTCTGCGGCATGCTGAATCGCTGCGTGCCGTCGATGGACGGCAGCGGATGCCAGGGCGCGGAAATCGCGTAGCCTTGCGGAAGAGAGACGCGGATCTCGGCCGGCGCGTGCTCACCGTCGACGCGTAACAGCCAGAGCCCCGGATCGACCACGAGCGCAGTGCCGCGCCTCGTGCCGCCGTGGCGCGGTCCTGTGTCTGCGGCGCGCCCGAGCGCGGCGCGGTAGTCGACGCATTCGCCGGCGCGCCAGTTCGCTGCGCTCCAGCCGTCACGCTCCCGCTGCGGAGCCGGCGCGCCGGAAGGGCGTGTCAGCCGGTCGATGTAGCGACCGCTGTCGGCCGTGAAGCGGAGCACGTCCGACGCGTGCGGCACGCAGAGGCGCACCGCCATCGACTCGGCCTTGGCGTCGTAGCGCAGTGTGTACTGTGCCGCCGCCTCGGCCGTCGCAGCGGCGCTCGCCGCGGCGTGCAGCATCGCTGCAAATAGGAATACGCTGGGCAGGCGGGTCGGCATTGCACCGCATGATGCTGCAAATGCATGCAGGATTCCCGCGCGCACGGGCCGCTAGCGCGCGCCGCGCGCGAAGCGGCCGTTCAGTCGAGCCCGCTCGCGAAGATGGCGTCCGGATCGCCGTCCGCGTGTACCGAGCCGCCGAGCGAGTAGATCGTCACGCGGCCGCCGTCGGTACTGCTGCTGCCCGATGCGAGCGTGTAGCTGCCTGCCTTGAAGTACATCGGCACGTGCAGCCACCCGTGCTGCACGTGAAAGGCGGTGAGCGGATGCCCGTTGACCTTGACGGTGATCTCGCGGTTTGCAACCGCGATCGAGTACGTGAACGGCTGGCCGTTCGGCAGGCCGAAGACCTCGCCGTAGTTCGTACCGTGCGGGGACGAAGGATCTTCGTTGACCATCGCGGCCACGGATCCCGAATCCGACTCGGGATGGTACTGATACCGCAGCATGACGTAGACCTTGGTCTCGAAGCCGTGGATCTGGCCGACGACGACCTTGCGCGTGGATGAGGGCACGCGCTCGACGACGAGGCGCGCCGACAGGCGGGCGCTGGTTTCGTCCGGAGCCCAGTTCACGCGATGGTCGTCCGGGTCGATCATGTAGCGCAGCTCGGATCGCGGATACTCGCTGCCGTCCGTCGTCGCGCCGTCGACCGGCGCCCAGAACTTGACGCCGCCTGCCGGATTCGCGCAGAAGTAGCCGGAACGGTAGCCGTTCAGCAGATCCCGGGTGGAGATTTCGGCGGCCTCACCGCTGGTGCCGTGGTGCTCGTCGACCGGCAGCGTGAGTTTCCAGTGGGACAGATTGAGGATCGAGGAGGGCGCGGTGTTCGCGCACGAAGCGTGCGCCGCGAGACTGCCGAGCCACGCCGCGCACGCGACGAGCCCGATGACGACGTTTTTCACTACCGGGGAACCTGGATTTCTTGCGAACAGAACGAATGCGCGCTGGACGATATCGCGCCCCGCCCAAGCGAACTGTGCGTTTGCAAGCACTATCCGTGGCGCGGACGCGCTGCATGCGGCGCGCGCAAGCTGAACGACGCCGCTAGACTCGCGCGATGGATGTCTCGCATCTCCTCGACGGATTGAATCCCGCGCAGCGCGAAGCCGTGACCGCGGCGCCCGGCCACTATCTCGTGCTCGCCGGCGCGGGCTCGGGCAAGACGCGCGTGCTGACGCACCGCATCGGCTGGCTGCTCGAAGTCGATCGCGTCTCGCCATGGTCGGTGCTCGCGGTCACGTTCACGAACAAGGCGGCCGGCGAGATGCGCGCGCGCACCGAGGCACTGGTCGGCGACGTGCGCGGGCTGACCGTCGGCACCTTCCACGGCATCGCGCACCGGCTCCTGCGCCGCCACTGGCGCGAAGCGCGGCTGCCGGAGACGTTTCAGATTCTGGACGCCGACGATCAGCAGCGGTTGGTCAAGCGCACGATCCAGGGCCTCGGCCTCGACGAAGCGCGCTTTCCGCCGCGTCAGGCCACCTGGTTCATCAACAGCGCCAAGGACGAGGGCAAGCGGCCGGGCGCGCTCGATGCCGGCTTCAACCCGATCAACGCGACGCTCATCGACATCTATCGCGCCTACGAGGCGGCCTGCCAGCGCGCAGGGCTCGTCGATTTCGCCGAGCTGCTCCTGCGCGCGCACGAGCTCTGGCTGCACGACGATGCGCTGCTCGCGCACTACCGCGAGCGCTTCCGCCATCTCCTGATCGACGAGTTCCAGGACACGAACACGTTGCAGTACGCCTGGGTGCGCGTACTCGCCGGGTCGACGGGGCAGGTGTTCGTGGTCGGCGACGACGATCAGGCGATCTACGGCTGGCGCGGCGCGCGCGTCGAGAACGTGCACGATTTCCTGCGCGATTTTCCCAGCGCGAAGACGATCCGCCTCGAGCAGAATTACCGCTCGACGGGCAACATTCTCGCTGCTGCGAACGCCGTCATCTCGCACAATCCGGACCGGCTCGGCAAGGAGCTCTGGACGTCCGGCGCCGCCGGCCCGCCCATCGAGCTCTATGCGGCATACAACGAGCAGGACGAGGCGCGCTACGTCATCGAGCAGGTGCGCGAGTTCATCGCCGGCGGCGCGAAGCCGAGCGACGTCGCGATCCTGTACCGCTCGAACGCGCAATCGCGCAATTTCGAGGAGCAGCTGATCCAGCACGACATCGCGTACCGCGTCTACGGCGGGTTGCGTTTCTTCGACCGCGCCGAGATCAGGGATGCGCTCGCGTATCTGAGGCTGGTCGCGAACCGCCACGACGACGCCGCGTTCGAGCGCGCGGTCAACACGCCGCCGCGCGGCATCGGCGAGCGCACGCTCGATCTCCTGCGCCAGCGCGCGCGCCGCGACGAATCGTCGCTGTGGGAAGCCGCACTCGCAGAGCTCGCGAGCGATGCGCTTGCGGGCCGTGCGAAAAATGCGCTGCGTGCGTTCCTGCAACTGATCGACGACCTGGCGCGCGATTGCCTCGCCCCGTCACGGCGCCTCCGCGAAAGCGGGGACGCAGCGCCCTTGCCCTTGCTCGCCGGCGAGCAGGAGGCGCCAGCTTCAGATTTTCGCGCGGATGCCGCCGCGGGCGGTGCCGACGACAAGGCCGATCCCGACGAGCCGCTCCCGCTTGCCGAGCAGATCGAGCATGCGATCGCCCGCTCGGGACTGCGCGACTATTACGAAAAGGACAGCCGCGGCAGCGCGGAGTCGCGCGTGGAGAACCTCGACGAGCTGGTCAACGTCGCGAGCCGTTTCACGCGCACGCCCGAGGATCTCGAAGCGGGCCTCTCCGAGCTCGCGGCGTTTCTCGCCCACGCGGCGCTCGAGGCAGGCGAAGGCCAGGGCGAGTCGTGGGAGGACTGCGTGCAGCTCATGACGCTGCACTCGGCGAAGGGTCTCGAGTTTCCGCTGGTGTTCCTCGTCGGCATGGAGGATGGCCTTTTTCCGAGCCAGAAATCGACCGAGGAGCCGGGCCGGCTCGAAGAGGAACGCCGGCTCGCCTATGTCGGCATCACGCGTGCACGCTCGCGTCTCGTGCTCACGTACGCCGAATCCCGGCGCCTGCACGGCGTGGAGATGTACAGCCGGCCGTCAAGGTTCCTGCGCGAAATTCCCGCGCAGCTTCTCTACGAAGTGCGGCCGCGCGTCCAGGTGAGCCGACCCGCCTACGCAGTCGAGCGCGTGGCCGCACGCCCGGCCGAATCGGCGCCGCCGCTGAAGCTGGGGCAGCGCGTGCGGCACGCGACCTTCGGCGAGGGCGTCGTCGTCGACTACGAGGGCTCGGGCGCGCACACGCGCGTGCAGATCAATTTCGAGCGCGCCGGACAGAAATGGCTGGTGCTCGCCTACGCGAACCTCGACCTGCTTTGAAGCGCTGCGGATTGGCGACAGTCGGGGATGCGGTGTCCGGACGCGTGCAGGACCGCGTGAAAACCAGACTCGATGAAGGCCCTCTCTCCGTAGCGAGAGAGGGCCCCGGGTGTTCCGCCGGTGTCTGATCAGCCGCGGCCGCCGCGCGTGCGGAACTCGGCGAGCCGCCCGTCCACGGTGTCGAGCATCGGCTCGATTGCCTCGCGCGCCTTCTCGGCAGCGTTGAGACTGGTGAAATTCACCTGCTCGGGGCTGCTCGTCCACATCACGCTGCCGTCCGAGACCCGATACGCTTTCACGCCGAGCTGCACGGTGTAGAGCGTCGAGCTCTGGCCGTAGTAGGTCATCTCCTGCGTGCCGACCGGACGCGCGTTCACGAAGACGACGGCATCGGCCTTGCCGCGCATCGCGCCGAGGTTCGGACGATCGCCGCCGGAGTGCCCGCCTTCGATGACGCGAAAGCCGCGGCTCTGCAGCAGGCTGACCAGCGCGTCTTCGGCGGGCGACGAAATCACGTCGTCGCCGGCGGAAATCACGGCGATCGTGGGCACGCGCGGCTTCGGCGGCGCCGCCGGCTTCTCGGGCACGCTCACCTTCGCGATCCGCGGCACCGGCGCGTTCTCGGCGGCCTGCGCCGCCGGCAGATCGCGCAGTGCCTCTACGCCAGCCTGCGACGCGCGCGCGGCCGGCGCATCGGAAGCATCCTGCTCCGCGCCGTCCGGCGATGGCGGCGGAGCGCCATCCGCCCCCGGCGTGGTCGACGCTAGCGCGTTCGCTGCCGTCGGCACCGTCGGCGGGGCGGCTTCCGGTGTCGTGGACGGAGCCGACGTCTGCGACGGCGGCACATCCGCTTGCGTGAAGGCGGTCGCCTGCGTGACGGCGGTGCTCGCTTGCGATGTCGCCGCTGCATCGGTCGACACCGGCGTGGTCGTCGCGGTGGAAGCGTTCGCGGCCGGCTGCGAACCGAACAGGCCGGCGAGACCCGGAATGCGATCGCGGTACGCGAACGCGCTGCCGGCGACGGCGAGCACGAGAATCGCTGCGATCGCCCACGGCAGCGCCGAGCTGCGCGGCGTGTTGCTCTGGCGGTCGAGCACGGATCGATGCACGCCAGCCTGTGGCGGAGGCGCGGGCAGGCCCGAGGGTGTGATGCGCGTCGGCGCGCCATTCTGCGCCATGGCGGCAGGCGTGCGCGGCGTCGCCGGCAGCGAGGTCTGCGCCGCGACGGGCGTCTTCTGGCCGATCATCGTCGCCGCGGCGGCCGAGATCTTCGGCTTCAGTGCGATCGGCCCGCCTTTCGCGACCAGCGGATGCGCGTTCAGCTCGTCGACGAGCTCGTGGCAGTTCTGGTAACGCTCGGCCGGATCCTTTGCGATCATCTTGTCCAGGATGCGCGCGATCTCGGGATCGACATCGTGGTTGATCTCGCGCACGTCCGGAATCTCGGCTTTGACCACTTCGAGCATGAGGCCGAGCGGCGATTCGTCCGTGAACGGCATGCGGCCGGTCAGCATCTCGAACATGACGATGCCAAGCGAGAAGATGTCAGAGCGCTGGTCGACCGGCTTGCCGAGGCACACCTCCGGCGAGAGATAGCCTGGCGTGCCGACGAACTCGCCGGTCGTGGTCAGCTTCTTGGTGAGATCGTGATTCGAGAGCGCGATGCCGAAGTCGGCGATCTTCACCGTGCCGCGGCTCGTGATCATGAGGTTGCCGGGCTTGATGTCGCGGTGGATCACGCCGCGATCGTGCGCGGTCGCGAGGCCCATCGCGGTCTGCTGGATCACCTTCGCCGCCTGCTCGACCGAGAGCTTGCCCTCGCGCTTGAGCATCGAGCCGAGCGATTCGCCCTCGACGAACTCCATGACGAAATAGGTCTGGCCTTCATCGTCGCCGATGAAGTAGATCTGGATGATGTGCGGGTCGTTGAGCGCCGCCATGCTGCGCGCTTCGCGCAGGAAGCGTTCCTTGACGGCTTCGTCGTGCGCCAGCGAATCCGCCAGCACCTTGATCGCGACGTAGCGGTTCAGCGACGACTCGTGGCCCTTGTAGACCACACCCATGCCGCCGCGACCGAGTTCGGCAACGATGTCGTAGTGGCCCAGACGCGTTCTCATTGATGCCCTCCCGGCGGACGAATGCCGCGCTGGGCGCATCCTAGCACCGGGGTCCGGCAGGGGTGCCTGGACGAGGTTGGCGCTGGAAACCGTGTCTGCTTTGCCGTCCGGGTGTGACCCGGTCGTCATTCCGGCTGCCATTGAGGGCGCGCCCGCCGCTGCCTAGACTCGTGTTCTCCCCTGAAAGTGCCGGTGTTTTTCATGTTCGAGCCCGCGCCGTCGTCCGCGTCGCAGCGCCGCGTGCTCGGCGCAAAAGTCCCTGGCCCGGCACCCGGCCGTTGCCTTCCGTTCAGCACGCCATGATTCCACGCCAGGGGTCCGGCCTTACACGCGGGGCGGTCGTCGCGGTGCTCGTGTTTCTCTGGCTGGCCGGCACGCTGCGCGCCTGCCTCATCTGGATGCACGATCCCCTGTACGCCTACGCCAACAGCTACGATCAGACGCGCTACACGGCCTGCTTCCGTTTCTATCCGGATCGCGCTCCCGATGTCGCGCCGGAGCTCAACAGCCCGGAAGCCCCTTACTCGCATTTCCGCTTCATGCCGACCGGCGAGGCGATGTGCTACTGGTCGTCTGAGCTCGCCTTCGGCGGCGCGACGGCGCTGATCTGGAAAAGCGCGGAGCTTTTCGGCGGCGGCCGAGTGCATGACGCGCGCTGGGTCGGCACGCTGCGCTGGCTTGCGTTGCTTGCCGTTTCGATTGCGTTCTCGCGGGCCTGGCTCGTCCGGGGCAACGCGCGCGCGGCGCTTGCAAACGCGGCGCTCGTGCCGCTCGTTTTCGCCGATCCCGGCAATACGCTGTACCTCTCGACGTTCTACGCGGAATGGACCGCTCTGCTCGCGGTGTACGCGCTGGCAGGGCTCGTTCTGTTGTGGCGAGGCGAAGCGCGCTCGCGCCGGCGCTTCGTGTTGCTCGCGCTCGCCGCGTTCGTGCTTGCGACGAGCAAGATCCAGCACATGCTGCTGCCGCTGGCATTGGGTCTCGCGTGGCTCATGCTGGATCGAGCCCGCCTCGGGCGCATGAGCTGGCGGGCGGCCGCACTGCTGTCGGGCGCGTTTCTCGGCGCATATTTCCAGTTCGTCCAGATCGGCCGCGAAGGACTGATGATGGACACGATCCGCCAGTACAACCGCGCCGACGTCGTCTTTACCGCGCTCGTGCCATTCGCCGAGGATCCACGCGCGCTGCTCGAGGAGATCGGCATCGATCCCGCCTGCGCACGGTATGCCGGCAAGCCCGCCTGGCAGCTGCCCGACCTGCCGCAGCGCGCCTGTCCCGGACTCGTCAACTTCACCCGGGGCCGGGAGATCGGCGCGCTGCTGCGTCATCCCCCAATCGCGGTGGCGATCGCCGTGCGTGGCGTGCGGGCGCTGGATCCCTGGCTCGCGGACAACATCGGGCACGTCGAGGGACAGCGCTTCGCGAAACTGCCGGCTTCGGTGCCGACGGTGGGCCGTGTCCTGCACGCGCATCCGGCGGTACAGCTCGTGCTGCTGGCGCTGCCCCTGGTGGTGCTGGCCTTTCTCCTCGTGCGGCCACGCCTGCGCGCGGGCGCGGCGTCGCTCGAGGCCACGGCACTCGTCGTTGTGACGATGACCGCGACGCTGGGGGTCACGCTGCTCGGCGACGGGCTTGCGGACACGGCCAAGCAGGGTCACCTCGTCATCGATGCGGCGCTCGCCTGGCTCGTCGCCGGCCTTATGATGTGCGCCCCGGCCGGACGCCGCTCCCTGAAGCAAGCGGCCGACGCGCTGGCCGCTCCCGTGTCTCCGACGAGGTCGAGGACCCTGCGATGAGCGTCCTGAGGACGATAATCGACCTGCTCGGCCGGCTCGGCACCGAGCTCGATTTCGACGTCTCGCACGATGTCGAAGGAAGCTCGGGCGCGGCCGACGTCGTGTGGTTCGACCGCCGTCTGCCGATCGCCAGGAGTGCCGGCGTTCCGCTCGACCTGCGCGCCACCCCGGCTCTGCCCGTCGTCGCGTTCGCCGTGCGAACGGCGGCGATGCTCGGGGACGCGGACATCATGCCGATCATCGCGAGTCTCGAAGGCACCGCGGCGCCGCTGCGCATCCTCATCATCGGCCGCGACGGCGGCCAGGTCGCGCTCGCGCCGGCACTGCAGTCGGTCGATCGGCTGCGCCGGCTCGATGACGACGCCGCGCTGCGCGCGCGCATCGCCGCGTCGCTCGGCGCCAACACGCAGGCATCGGGCCGCACGCTGGTCATGCTGCAGAGCGACCTCGTCGACTGGGCACGGGGGCTCCGCGAAGCCAGGCCTCGCTCGTACTCCGCGGAATCGCTGTTCAATCGCACCGGCGCCATCGACTGAACGGTGCGCTGTCCCGTCAGGAGTGCAGCCCGTCGATCTCGACGAGAAGCTCGCGGCGGCAGACGTCGCCGTGCAGGATGAGGAGCCCGCCGATATCGCCGAGCTTGCGGCGCAGCTTCTCCGCCACGAGCGCAGCGTCGGCCCGCTCGCGCACGTAGGCCTTCAGCACGGTGCTCGCGCCAGGCCCCGCGGCAGAACCGACGCCTGCGGTTGCAACGAGGCTTGCGATGTTCGTCAGCGTCTCGTCGAGCTGGGCGGCGACGTCGTCCTCGTGGCGCGACATCGAGCCGACCACGGCCGCAGTGCCGGAAATCAGCAGCTGATCCGCCGCCGTCGTCATGCCACGCGCGAACGTCGGCGGCGTGGGACCGTACTGGCGCGGATAGAGCCAGGCGTTGACCTGGCGCGGATTCTCGACTGGCATTCCCGCGATGCGCGCGGCCAGTGCGTAGACCTGCAGCACGCGCACGCCGTCGCGCCGGCCGATCGCTGTCGCTGCGGGGTAGCGGTCCTGCCAGGCTGCGGCCATGCCGCGCGCGCGGCCGACGCAGAAACGGCGATAGCGCTCGTCGTCCCCGTCGCCGAGATTGATTGCATCGAAGTAGTTCCACAGACGCAGGACGTGCGGCGTCGCGCTCGCGTGAATCGACGCGATCAGCTCGCGGTAGGCGTCCTCGGCGGCAGCCACGATGCCGTCGTCGCGCACGGGCTCCTCGATTTCGATCGCGAAGAACCCGTAGTGGCCGTCGCTGCTCCAGCGCACGCGGCCATGATGTCCGCTGCGGACGGCGGCGCACGCGCGCCAGACTTCAACCACCGGCTCGCCGATGATCTCGAGCCCGACACGCAGCGCGCGCGGGTCGGCGGGCACGGGCGCGCTGCCGAATCCGATGACCGCGAGCGCACCGGTGTCCGCCAGCGCCGCGGACGCGGACGCGCGCTCGTAGCCGATCCGCAAGGGCGGCAACGTGGCGGAGGGCTCGGGGATCACGCGGCTGGCTGAAAGCTGGGACACGGTCTCACACGATGACGCGCGCGACATGCGCGGGCCGCGCGGATGATACACTGCGCGGCCTTTTTTCCATCCGAAGTGGAGTCGAGGTCGTCCTCTGATGGATACGCCCGCCGCTGCTCAAACGCCGGCCGAGCACGAGCTCGCCGAGCTCATCGTCGAGAGCCTGAACATCGACTGGATCAAGCCCGAGGCGATCGATCCCGACGCCGCCCTGTTTGGAGGCGAGCTCGGGCTCGACTCGATCGACGCGCTGGAGCTCGCGCTCGCGGTGTCGAAGCGCTACGGCTTCCAGCTCCGCTCGGACAATCCGGATAACAAGCGCATCTTCGCCAGCCTGCGCTCGCTGGCGGAGCACATCCAGAAGAATCGCGCGGCCTGACGCGCGTCCGCGGAGCACGGTACCCTCGCGACGCGCGAAACTTCCGAGCGCTGCCGTCTCCCCGCTCGCGAAGCTCACGCCGGATCCACCGGCGTGTTCCCGCCGCTGAACGCGTATCGCGCCTGCCGCCGCCGGTTCGCGAGATCGACGAGAAAGCGCGGCAGGCTGAGCAGCCCGCCGATCGCGTAGATCAGCTTGAAGAAGTGCAGCCGCCTAAGGACCTTCGGGCTGTCGAACACATCGCCGGCCAGCATCGAGATCACGCCGTCCTCGACGCGCCAGATGTTGCGCGGGCTGGCGAACAGGCCGCGCATGACCGGCGAGTTGAAGCGGTAGATGAACCACGAGAACACGCGCACGCCGCGTCGGATGCGCTTGGCGAAGGAGGCCTGCAGCGCCGCTTCGCGCGAGGGATCGCGCAGCACCGCGTCGATCAGCGCCGCGGCCTGCTTGCCGCTGTGCATCGCGAGATAGACGCCCGAGGAGAACACGGGATCGACGAACGCGTAAGCGTCGCCGACCATGACCCAGCCCGGTCCCGCCATGCGCGAGCAGGAGTACGAATAGTTTCCGGTCACGCGTACCTCGGACACCATTTCGGCGCCCGCCATGCGCGCCCAGGCGTCCGGCATCATCTTCAGCGTATCGAGCAGGAACGCCTCGTTGCGGCCGCGGCGCGTCTTGAGATACTCCGGCCAGCACACGCAGCCGACACTCATGATGCCGTCGCGCAACGGAATGAACCAGCACCAGCCGTATTCGAAATTGTAGATGCTGATGTTGCCGGCGTCCTCGCCCTGCCGGTGTGCCACGCCGCGGAAGTGAGCGAAGATCGCTGCGCTCTGGTGCTGGTCGTTCCTGCGCTTGATCTTCAGCGCATTGCCGAGCAGCGTGTCGCGGCCGCTCGCGTCGACGAAATAGCGCGCGCGAATCGTGAGCGCGTTGCCGTCGGCATCTTTCGCGCTCGCGCTGATGCTGCCGACGCCTTCGATGTCCACGCGTTCCACCTTGACGCCTTCGCGCGCATCGACACCGTTCTCGCGCGCATGCTCGAACAGCATCTGGTCGAACTCCTCGCGCTTGACCTGGAACGCGTGCGGCGGCGAATCGCCGAGCGCGCGGCGGAAATGGAACGTCTGGTAGCCGCCGGCGCCGCCCGACGGAAAATCAGCGCCGAGCTTGAGCACGCCGAGCGCGCGCACCTTCTCGAGGACGCCGAGCTCTTCCATGATCGGCAGGTTGCAGGGCAGCAGCGATTCGCCGATGTGAAAGCGCGGATGGCGATCCTTCTCGAGCTGTATGACGCGATATCCGCGGCGGCGCAGCAGGGTCGCGGTGGTCGAGCCGGAAGGGCCCCCACCGACGACCAGCACGTCGCAGTCGAAAGAATCGTCGGCCTCGGCCATGCTGCCCTCGCGGCGGGTCGGGATGCGGGCTCGCTATGTTACAGTCGCGCCGCGTTCCACGCTGCTCAGCCTCTCGCGCGTGCCCCTTCGTGTCTGCGATCCTGCCCATGCCTCCCTCGGACCCGGCGCGCCATCCAGGTCGCGGCACCATCGCCTTCGCCGTCTACGCCGTCGTGCTCTTCGCGGCGTTCGCGAGCGGCCGTGCCTGGCTCGAAGAGCTCGCCGCGCTGATGCTGGTCAGCCTGCTGCTCTGGCCGGCGCTGCGCCGACGCAGCGCGATCGCGGGCGCGCTCTGGGCAGTCGCGGCGCTCGGTGTCGCGCTGCTCGCGCTCACCGGGCGCGGCGAGGTCGCCCTCGATTTCATGCCGGTCATGGTCAACGCGGCGCTTTGCGTCCTGTTCGCGCGCACGCTCGCGCGCGGCAGCGAGCCGCTGATCGCGCGCGTGATCGCCGCTCTCGAAACACCGGCGCGGCTGCGCCTGCCTGGCGTTGCCGCCTATGCGCGCGGCCTGACCTTCGCGTGGGCGCTGCTGCTCGCATTGCAGGCGACACTGCTCACGCTGCTGATCGTCTGCGCCGTGCCCGGCGGCCTGCTCGCGAGTTTCGGCATCGCGCCTCCGTTCGAAATCACCGGCCGCGGCTGGCGCTGGTATCTGCACCTCGGCAGCTACACCGTCGTGCTCGCCTTCATCGTGCTCGAGTACGCCTGGCGGCGCTGGTATCTCAGGCACATTCCGCACGCGCCGCTGCCGGTGTTCGTCGCGATGCTGGCGCGGCGCTGGCCCGCGCTCGTGCGCAGCGTCATGAGCGACGGCCCGGTACGCTCCGGCCCATGACGAAGGACATCCGCGAGCCGCTGCGCATTCCATCGGCCCATCCGGCGCTGCCCGGGCACTTTCCGGGCAATCCCGTGGTGCCGGGCGTCGTGCTGCTCGACCGGATCGCGGCGGCGATCGAACGCGCCGGCGCAGGACGGCTCTCGTGCATCGACGCCGTCAAGTTTCTCGCGCCGCTCCGTCCCGATGAAGATGCCGAGCTGCACGTCGTGCGCGACGGCGAGCGCGTGCGCTTCCGCGTCGATCGCGATGCATCGCCGATCCTGCGCGGCGAGGGCAGGCTCGCATGAGCCGCAGCGAGCACTGGAGCGAGCGTCCCGAAGGCGGCGGCCGCGTCGCGCTCTGGCTGATCCGCACGATCGGGCTCACGTTCGGGCGCGGCTTCGCGCGCGCGTTCCTGTATCCGATCACGCTGTATTTCTACTTCCGGCGCGGCTACGAGCGCCGCGTGTCGTATGCGTTCCTGGCGCGCGCGTTTGGCCGCAGGGCGACCGCGTGGCAGGTGATGCGCCACATCCACTGCTTCGCGTCGACGATCCTCGACCGCGTGTTCCTGCTCGCCGACCGCTATGCGCGTTTCGACGTGCGGGTGCACGGCCTCGAAGAGCTGACCTCGCGCATGCAGCCGCATCGCGGCGTGCTGCTGCTCGGCGCGCACTTCGGCAGCTTCGAAGTGCTGCGTGTGCTCGCGGTCGGGCGTCCGGACGTGAAGGTCTGCGCCGTGCTCGACATGCAGAAGACGCCCGCGCTGACCGAGCTCCTGCACGCGCTGAACCCGGAGGTCGCGCGCAACGTGATCGATGCCTCGCGGCCCGGCGCCGAGATCGTCCTCGCACTGAGCGAGGCGGTGCACGAAGGTGCGCTGGTGACGCTGCTCGCCGATCGCGCCCGCGTCGGCGAGGCGACGGTGTCCGTCGAGTTCATGGGCACGCCGGCGCCGTTTCCCGCGGCGCCGTTCCAGATCGGCGCGCTGCTCAAGGTGCCGGTGGTGCTCTGCTTCGGACTTTACCGCGGCGGCAACCGCTACGATCTCCACTTCGAGCCGTTCGCGGACGAGCTGACGTTGCCGCGCCGCGCGCGCGCCGAGGAGTTGCACGCCGTCGTGCAACGCTACGCCGCCCGGCTGGAACATTACGTCCGCGAGGACCCCTACAACTGGTTCAACTGGCATGATTTCTGGAATCCCGAAGCTGCTGGCGGCGACGAGCCTGTCGCTCGCGGGCGCGATCTGTCCGGTCCGGTCTCGCGCGGCGCCTGACGCGGCCGACGCGGGACCCGACGCGCACGCGATCGTCGCCGGCATGAAGCGCACGCCGCCGGCGCGCACTGCGTTCACCGAAGTGCGCTTCTCGGGACTGCTCGAGCGGCCGCTGATCCTGCACGGCGAGCTCGAGTACGACGGGCCCGGCAAGCTCTCGCGCACCGTCACGGCTCCGTATCGCGAGCGCATGAAGATCGAAGGCGGCGAAGCGTCCGTGCAGCGCGGTGATCGTCCGTCGCGCACGTTCTCGCTGAGCCAGGCGCCCGAGCTGGAGGGCTTCCTGCGCGGCTTCGCGGCGCTGCTGGGCGGCGATGCCGAGGCCCTGCAGCGCGATTTCGATCTCGCAGCGAGAGGCAGCATGAGCGCATGGCATCTCAAGCTGACACCGCGCGATGCGCGACTCGCGCGGCGCGTGACGGCACTCGAAGTCGACGGCGCCGGCACGTCGGCCCGCTGCTTTCATACACGTGAAGCCGACGGTGACGTCAACGTGCTGCTGGTCGAATCGCTGGCCGACGCGAAGCTGCCGACGCGGCCGACACCGCCGATGATCGACGCGCTCTGCCGCGGCATCGACGCACGCTGACGATGCGTGCCGCGCCGCGCCGCTGGCTGCTGGTCCTGGTCTGGCTGCTCGCGCTGGCCGCGCTCGGCATCGTCGCGATCCGCACGCTGCGCATCAGCACGGACCTGCGCAGCTTCATGCCGCCGCCGGAGACGCCGGACCAGAAGCTCCTGATGGACCAGATCGGCGAAGGCCCCGGCTCGCGGCTGCTGCTGCTCGCGATCGAGGGCGCGCCGCCCGAGCGGCTGGCTGCGCTCAGCCGTGGCCTTGCCGACGCGCTGCGCGGCGATGCGCATTTCGAGCAGGTCGTCAACGGTGCGTTCGATCCCGCCGCGCTCGATCCGGCATGGCTGCCGTACCGTTATCTCCTGTCGCCGACGCTGGATCACGACGCGTTCGATGCGGCGTTTCTCAGCGATCAGCTTCAGCAGCGCATCGAGGATCTGGCCTCGCCGGCGGCCACATTGCTGAAACCGCTGCTGCCGCGCGATCCGACTCTGGAGACGCTCGCTCTCGCCGAGCGCTGGTCGCCACCGAAACCGCCGGCGATGCGCGACGGCGTCTGGTTCTCGTCCCGCGGTGCCGCGCTGCTGCTCGCCGAAACGCGCGGGGCGGGCTTCGATCCCGCGGCGCAGGGCGAGGCAATCGACGCGCTGCAAGGCGCGTTCGACCGTCTGCCGGATCGTGGTAACGCCCGGCTCACGATCAGCGGGCCCGGCTACTTCAGCGTGCTGATCAGCGCCAGAACGCGCGGGGAAGCCGACCGCATCGGTGCGGTGAGCACCGTCGGCTTCATCCTGCTTCTGCTCTTCGCGTATCGAAGTCCCGCGCTGCTGCTGCTCGCCGCCCTGCCGATCGCGAGCGGCGCGCTCGCGGGCGTTGCCGTGCTCGCATGGATCTTCGGCGCGGCGCATGGCATCACGCTCGCATTCGGCTTCACGCTGCTCGGCGTCGCGCAGGAATATCCGATCCGGCTACTCAGTCATCGCCGCGCCGGCGAGGATGCGCTGGCCAGCGTGCGCGCGCTGTGGCCGCTGCTCGCGACGGCGATCGCCTCGGCGGCGATCGCGTATCTCGCCTTCTTCGCCTCCGGCGTCGAAGGCCTGAAGCAGCTCGCGGTGTTCACGATCACAGGCCTGCTCGTGGCCGGCTTCTCGACGCGTTACCTCCTGCCGCGTGTGCTGCCCGCCCGCTTTCAAGATGCCGCCGGAACGCGCGGGATCGCCACGGCGCTGGCTTTCGTCGAACGCGTGCCGCGCCCGGCCTGGCTGCCGTGGGTGCTGACGGCCGGCGCGCTGATAGTGCTCTGGCGCGCGCCGGGACCGATGTGGGAGAACGATCTCGCCGCGCTGACGCCGGTGCCCGAAGATCTCCTGCTGCGCGACGCGAAACTTCGCGGCGAGCTCGGCGCGCCGGACGTGCGCTATCTGCTCGTGCTGCAGGCGCCGGACGCCGAGCAGCTGCTCGCGTTCTCCGAGTCGATCGAGCCGCGTCTCGCCGCACTGATCGACCAGGGCGCGCTCGACGCCTTCGAGCTGCCGAGCCGCTACCTGCCGAGCATCGCGACGCAGCGCGCACGGCAGGCCAGGCTGCCCGACCGCGCGACGCTCGAGCAGGCGCTCGCCGAGGCGTCGCGCGACCTGCCGTTCCGCGGCGATCTCTTCACGCCGTTTCTCGACGACGTCGAAACCGCAAAGACGCTGAAGCCGCTGTCGCCCGAGGAATTCTCGCGTTCGCCGCTCGGTGCGCGCCTCGCCTCGATGCTCGTCCGGCGGGACGACGGCTGGCTCGCGCTCGCGACGCTGTCCGGCGTGCACGACGCCGGCGCGCTCGCCGCGTTCGCCGCATCGACGCACGGACAGGCACGCGTGCTCGATCTCAAGGCCGCCTCGGAGTCGCTCGTCGTCGCCTATCGCGAACGCATCCTGCGCGCGCTCGGCATCGCACTGGCGCTGCTCGCGCTCACGGTCGTCGTCGCGCTGCGCAGCGTGCGGCGCGCCTGGCACGTCATCGCGCCGATGTCGCTGGCGACGCTGCTCGTGCTGGTCGTCGAGCGTGCGTTCGGGCTGTCGCTGTCGCTGTTCCACCTGGTCGCGCTGACGCTCGCCGCCGGCCTCGGCCTGCACTACGCGCTGTTCTTCGAGCGTCCCGTCGCGGACGTCGCCGAAGCGCGCCGGACGCTGCACGCGACGCTCGTCTGCATCGCCTCCGCGCTGCTCGTGTTCGGCATGCAAGCGTGGTCCTCGCTGCCGGTGCTGCGCGCGATCGGGCTCACCGTCGCACTCGGCGTGGGTTTCCATTTCTGCCTGTCGATCCTGATGGCGCGCGGCAGGAATGCGGCCGAGGACAGGAGCTGACGATGCAGCGAAGCCTGCCGCCGAAGGCCGATTGGTCCCGCCTGATTCCGCATGCGGGCACGATGTGCCTGCTCGACGAAATCGTCGCCTGGGACGACACCTCGATCCACATGCGCAGCGGATCGCACCGGCGGCCCGATCATCCGCTGCTCTCCGACGGGCACCTGCGCGCGCTGCACCTTTGCGAATACGGCGCGCAGGCGATGGCCGTGCACGGCGGTCTCGTCGCGCAGGCCGCCGGCGCACGCGCCGCGCCGGGATTTCTCGTTTCGCTGCGCGATGTCGAGCTGCGCGTCGAGCGTTTCGACGGCCTGGCGGGCGATCTCGACGTGCACGCCGAGCGACTGCTCGGCGGCGAGGGCAGCTGGCAGTACGCGTTCCGCGCCGAGCACGACGGCGTCGTGCTCGCGAGCGGACGCGCGGCGGTGATCGCTGCCGGCTGAGCAGGCGGCTTCGGGACTGATGGAGATCCGCTACTCCTGCGGCGGGACGCCGAGATATGCGCCGGCCGCGCTGATCGTTGCCCAGAGCTCGGATGTCTCGAAGGATCGGTCGAACAGGCTTTCGGCCGTCGCGCGGTCACCGTTCAGAAGGTAATACGCACCGATGTCCGCAAGTGCTTTCTCGTCGTCCGGGCTTTCGGCGACGACCTTGTCGAAGAGCCGCTTCGCCTTCGGCCATTCGTGCGCTTCCACGTAGACGCGCGCGATGCGGAACTCGTCGCTGTCCTCGGGTTCGTCGGCGAGGATCGCGTCGAAGATGGCCTGGCCCTCGGCCTTGTGCCCGCCGAGATAAAGCACCCGGCCGATCGCAATGCGTTCCCAGGAGCCTTTGCTGGCCTGGACCTTCGCGGCCTCGATCAGCGACGTGGCCGCTTCCTCGCTGGTTTTTCCGCGGTACATCGAAGGATGGTTCTTCTGCGCGGCGTAGCCGATGCCGATGCCGGCGCAAAACAAGGCCGTCGCCATTGCCATGGCGGTGCGTGTCTTCATCGAAAGGAACTCCCCTGTTGAGCGATGCCAAGCATGGGGCACGCGCCGCGAGGCGTTCCAGCCTAGCCGACCACCGCGAATGCGCGCACCGGGAACGTGCCCATGCCGCGCACCTTGGGCGGCACCGCGGAAAAGCGCGCGCCGGTGACCGGCAGGGCATCGAGACGGCACAGGTGCTCGACGATCGGAATCCCCGCGCCGAGCAGCGTCGTGTGCACGGGCCGCGCGAGGTCAGCCGTGTCGTCGATGTTGAGCGAGTCGATGCCGACGATGCGTGCGCCGGCATCGCGCAGGAACGCGGCGGCGTCGGCGGTCAGGAACGGGTGGCCTTCGAAATAGCGGTCGGTGCGCCAGTGCGCGTCCCAGCCGGTGTGCACGAGCACGGCCTTGCCACGCACGTCGAAGGCCGCGAACGCGCTGCGCGGAATCGCACGGCCGGACATGCCGGTGACGCGCACGACGATCGCATCGAGCAGCGCGATCGAGGCGAGATCGAAATCGGCGACGTCGGCACCGTTGGCGTAGCGATGGAACGGACTGTCGATGTACGTGCCCGTATTGGCGACCATCGTGATGCGGCCGATCTGGAACTCGGTGCCGGGCGCATAGTGCGTGCGCGAGGCTTCGCGGCTCAGGTGATCGCAGATCAGCGGCGCGGGCAGCCCCTTGTAGGTGATCATGCCGTCCTCGATCGTGTGGCTGAGATCGACGAAGCGCTGGCCGGCGGCGGATGCGGTCGCGGCGATCCCGCTGCGCTTGTGCGGCTCGGCGACGATCGACTTGTTGCGGATCCGCACCGCGTCGACCATCAGCAGTCGCAGGTCGCGCACGACGGCATCCGCAAGTGCCTCGTCGCTGATGTCGTCGCCCTCGATGTCGAGGCGGAACGCGCGTCCGGAAAGGCCGCCGCCGTTGGAGAAATCGATGTCGAAATCGAATCGGGCGCGTTTTTCGCTCATGTCGTTCGGCTCTCCGTTGCGTGCTCGGCCCGTGTGGCCGTGTCAAGGATCGGCGAGAGCAAGCGGAGCGCAGCCGATCATCGGCTGTCCGCGAGCCCCGCGTCGGCGTTTGCCCTCGATGATGCTGCCGCGCGGGCGGACGAAGCGCGCACGGCTCGCGCTGCGTGCGGCGGCGTCGCGTACGAGCGGCGCCAGGCGCGGCGCAACTGGCGTGCGGACGCGAATCCGCTGCGCTCGGCGATGCGTTCCATGTCGAGCCTCGTCTGGCCGAGCAGCTCGCGGGCGAGCGCTACGCGCAGGCGGTTGACGTAGTCCGGAATGCCCATGCCCGCGTGCTCGTTGAAAAGGCGCGAGAGGTGGCGCGGACTCGTGTTCGCGATGCGCGCTAGCGCGGACAGCGTCCACGGCCGCGCCGGGTCCGCCGCAATCGCGTCCTGCACGCGGTGCACGGCCGGGTGGATGTGATTGCGGCCTTCCAGCCACGGCGAGAGCTGCGGGTCGGCACCGCTGCGGCGCAGGTAGATGACGAGATGCCGCGCGATCGACGAGGCGACGGCGGGCCCGAGCAGCGCGGCGACGAGGTGCAGCATCAGGTCGGTGCCGGCCGTGACGCCGGCGCTGCTGCAGCGGTTGCCGTCGACGACGTAGAGCCGGTTCTCGATGACGCGCGCGCCGGGAGCGAGCGCCGCCAGCTCGGCGCAGCAGGTGAAATGCGTCGTGCACTCGCGCCCGTCGAGCAGGCCGGCGCGCGCCGCGAGCAGCGCGCCCGAGCAGATCGAGACCAGCGTGTGCCCCGGGCCGACGTGCTGTTGCAGCCAGCGCACGATCTCTGCCTCGTCGCGCGCCGCGGCAGCGTCCGGCACATCCGCCGCGAACGCGGTGGCATCGGCGCTGCCGGGAACGACGATCATCGCATCGTCGGGAACCGAGGCGGGCAGCGGCTCGATCCCGGACAGCTCGAGGCCGATCGAGCTTGTCACCGTTCGCGCGGTGCTCGCGCAGCGGACGTCGAACGCGATCTCGCCTTGCTCGAGCCCGGCGCGGCGCAGCACTTCGAGCGGGCCTGCGATGTCGAGCAGCAGCACGCGCGGCGGCACGATCACCCAGACCGGAATCCGCCGCGGCACCGCGTTCACGCCGCGCGCCTCGCGGCGGCGCCGTCGAGCGCTTCCTCGACCGTCACGATCCGAGCGAAGCGGTCGGCGAGCACGAGCTCGGTGCGTGCCTTGATCTCGTGGGCGCTCCACGTGCGCCCGTCGCGCGCGGTCATCGCGAACGTCAGCGTCGCCTCGCTGACAAAATCGACCTCGAAGCCGAGATCGGAAGCGTGGCGCGTCGTCGTCTCGCAGCATTGCTCCGTCCGGATGCCGGAGACGATCAGCCGGCGGATGCCGCGCTCGGTCAGCCAGACCGGCAGGCCGCTGCCGACCAGTGCGCTGTGGCGGTGCTTGTGGAACACCGCGTCAGGCGCGATGGACAGCGGCGCGAGCGTGCGCACGTGCCCGCTGGCGAGGGAGAACGCGCCGGCATCCTCGACGTGGAAAAGCTGCACGATCGGGATGCGGCGCGCCGCCGCGCCGTCGATCAGGGCCTGCATCCGGTCAAAAAATGCCGGCGCATCGGCGTCGCTCCAGTACGCCCGGTGCCGGAACGATTCCTGCGCGTCGATGACGATGAGGGCGGTGTTCTGCGAGGACATTTGGTGCTCTCCTGCTAGAGGGTACACGCATGCTGGGCCCGCCGCACTTCGCCGTAAATACCGGAACACGACAATCAGCGGACATAAAACGCCATCGTTTTGGCGGTGCCGCCTGAGCTGCTCTGGCATCGGTACACCGGGACCCGTTCCCGACGTCGCCATAAGGCGAGGACGCGAGGTGCTCCCTGCGCCGGTGCAATTCAGCGTCGCTCAGCCACGCGCCGCACTAGAATGGTGCAGTGGAATCGAGTACCTCCGTCAAGCCGCAGCACCGCGCCTTCATGGATCAGTGCGCCACGGCGATGGCGCTCGTTGGCCGTGATCTCGTCGTGCAGGCCGCCAATCCGGCACTGGCCGAGTGGCTCGGTTCCGGCATGCGCAAATGGCGCGGCGAACCGGTCGCGATGTTGGACGCCAAGCCGCCGCAGCTCGCCGACGCCGCTGCGCGTGCGGCGAGCGAGCAGCGCCGCATCCGGCTGCGCGACGCGCGCCTGCGCACGGCGATCGGCGATCGCGCGGCCGATCTCGCGCTGACGCCGCTCGACGACGAGTTGCTGCTGATCGAAGTGCAGGCGCCCGGCGTGGACCTGGCAACGCCGCGCCTGTCGGAATCACTGCGCGGCTTTGCGCACGAGGTGAAAGGCCCGCTGGCCGGCGTGCGGGGCGCGGCGCAGCTGCTGCGGCGCCGCCTCGTGACGCCGGAGCTGACCGAGCTGGCGGAGCTGATCATGGCCGAGGTCGACCGCGTCGCGGCGCTGTCGGACCGGTTGCTGCGCGTGGGCGCGAAGCCGCGGCTCGCGCGGACGAACATCCACGAAGCGGTCGAGCGCGTCGCCGCGCTCGTCGCCGCGGAGACGGTGGCCCCGCAGCTCCGCCGCGACTACGATCCCAGCCTGCCTGCGATCAACGCCGACAGCGACCGCCTGCAGCAGGCTTTGCTGAATCTCGCGCGCAACGCGATCGAGGCGGGCGCGCAGACGATTACGCTGCGCACGCGCGCCGAGCACGCGGCGCGGATCGGCGAGCGCACGCTGCGGCTCGCGCTGCGCATCGACGTCGCCGACGACGGGCGGGGCGTGCCGACCGAGCTCGCGCAGACGTTGTTCGAGCCGCTGGTGTCCGGACGCGCGGACGGCAGCGGGCTCGGCCTCGCGATCGCGCGCGAGATCGCGCGCGAGCACGGCGGCGAGCTGACGCATGCGAGCCGGCCTGGTGCGACCGTGTTCACGCTGCTGCTGCCAGTGTCCGACGACGGAGGCCAAGCATGAAGCGCGAAGACGCATTCGCGGAGGCCGCATGAGCACCGACGGAGCGACGGTCTGGATCGTCGATGACGATCGCAGCGTGCGTCTCGTGCTCGGCGCGGCGCTGCGTGAAGCCGGCTTCGTCCCGCGCGAGTTCGGCGATGCCGAAGCCGCGCTCGCCGCGCTGGCCGAGGAAACGCCGGCCGTGCTGTTCACCGATGTGCGCATGGCGGGCATCAGCGGCCTCAAGCTGCTCGAGCGCGTCGCGCTGCACGAGCCGCGTTTTCCGGTGATCGTGATGAGTGCGTTCACCGATATTGCATCGACAGCCGCCGCGTATCGTCTCGGCGCGTTCGACTATCTGCCGAAGCCGTTCGATCTCGATCAGGCCGTCGCGGCGGCGGGTCGCGCGCTGTCGCACGCCCGCCCGGCGGCGGCGCCGGCGTCGTCGTCCGAAGCCGTCGTTCCGGAAGCCGAGCTGATCGGCCAGAGCCCGGCGATGCGGGAGCTGTTCCGCGCCATCGGCCGCGTCGCGGCGAGCGGCCTCGGCGTGCTCGTCACGGGCGAGACAGGCACCGGCAAGGAGCTCGTCGCACGCGCGCTGCACCGCGAGAGCCCGCGCGCGTCGCGCGCGTTCGTCGCGCTCAACACCGCGGCGATTCCGGCCGAGCTGCTGGAATCCGAGCTGTTCGGACACGAAGTCGGCGCGTTCACCGGCGCCGCGCGGCGCCACGCGGGCCGCTTCGAGCAGGCCGCCGGCGGCACGCTGTTCCTCGACGAGATCGGCGACATGCCGCTGCCGCTCCAGACGCGCCTGCTGCGCGTGCTTGCCGCCGGCGAGTTCTACCGTGTCGGCGGCCGCGAGCTGATCCGCGCCGACGTCCGCGTCATCGCGGCGACGCACCAGGACCTCGATGCGAAAGTCGCGCGCGGCGAGTTCCGCGCCGATCTCCTGCACCGGCTCGACGTCGTGCGCCTGCACCTGCCGCCGCTGCGCGAGCGGCGCGAGGACATTCCGCTGATGGCCGAGCAGTTCCTCGCGCGCGCCGCCGCGGCCTCCGGCGTGCCGCCCAAGCGCTTTTCGCCGGCCGCACTCGGCGCGCTGCGCGACTACGCGTGGCCCGGCAACGTGCGCCAGCTCGAAAATCTCTGCCAGCGCCTCGCGGTGCTCGTGCCCGGCCGCGAGATCGCCGTCAACGACTTGCCGCCCGCCGTCGTCGAAGGCTCCGCGGAGCCCGTCGCCGACTGGACGATCGGCCTGCGCGCTTGGGCCGAGCGTGCGCTCGCGCGCGGCGAGACCGGCATCCACGCGACGGCACGCGACGCGTTCGAGCGCGTGCTGCTCGAGACCGCCCTCGCCGCGCAGCACGGCCATCGCCAGAACGCGGCGAAGGCGCTCGGGCTGGGGCGCAACACGATCACGCGCAAGCTCGGCAGCTCGCGCCGAAAGCGCCCGTGATAATGGAGGCGGGCTTTCGCCCGCCGACCGCATCGACGAATGTGCGCCGACGCCCGACGCCCAACGAAGCCTGTCCTCATGCATAACGAGCCGCCCATCCTCATCCGCAACGCAACGCGCGCCGATGTCGCTTTTCTCGCCGACTGCAACATGGCGATGGCCTATGAAAGCGAGAAGAAGCGCCTTGATCGCGACGTGCTGACTCGGGGCATCGTCGCCGTGTTCGATCATCCCGAACGCGGCTTCTATGTCGTCGCCGAGCACGACGCAAAGCCGGTCGGCAGCCTTCTGATCACGCACGAGTGGAGCGACTGGCGCAACGGCGGCTGGTGGTGGATCCAGAGCGTCTACGTGCTGCCCGAAGCACGGCGGCGCGGCGTGTTCAGCGCGATGTACCGCGAGGTGGACTCGCGCGCCCGGGCGAGCGAGGGCGTGATCGGTCTGCGCCTCTACGTCGAAAAGGAAAACACCGGAGCACAGGCGACGTACGCGGCGCTCGGCATGGAGCCCGCCTACTACAGCCTTTATCAGAAGGCCTACATCGAATTCGATCGGAAGGCGTAGCTTCTTTCCGCGGCACGTCGCAAAGGAGCAACCGCGAATCCTCCACCCCGCAAGCGGGAGCGGCGAGAAGCCCCGCAAGGGGGAAAAACGCGAAGCCGAGCGGCCGACGCGGTAACATCGCCCACCCGAATCCGGACGAGGCGCGTGCGCTCGCAATGCAGGTGACGAATTACAAGGCTTTCTGGGATGACAAGGCGTCGACGACCGTCGGCGCGCTGCTCGCCGTCGACGGCAGCGCGAGCGAGGACGTCGCGCGCCTGACCGGCGCGTACACGGCGCGGCAGGTCGCGAACGCACTCGATCTCTCACCCGGCGATCGCGTACTGGAGCTCGGCTGCGGCGTCGGCCGCATCGGCCTCGAGCTCGCACCGAAAGTCGCACGTTGGGAAGGGGCGGACATCTCCGCGAACATGCTGGAGGTGGCACGCACGCGCCTCGCGGGCCTCTCCAACGTCGGCTTCACCGAGCTCAGGCGCAGCCGGCTCGACGGCATCGCTGACGCGAGCTTCGACAAGGCGTACTGCGTTGCCGTGTTCATCCACATGGACAAGGAAGATTTCTTCCTCTACCTCGAGGATCTCGCGCGCGTGCTGAAGCCCGGCGGGATTCTGTACTTCGACACGTGGAATCTTGCGAGCCCCGTCGGCTGGCGGCGTTTCATGCTCGAGGTGGACCAGCATCGCCATGCGGACCCGAGCCAGCGCAAGGACGTCGCGCGCAACCAGTTCTCCACGCCGGAGGAAGTGCGCGCGTTCATGCGGCACGCGGGCTTCGAGCCGCTGCTCATGATGAGCGACTCGCCGTGGGTGCAGGCGGTGGCGCTGAAGCCGGGCGGAGGTGCCGACGCGGCAAAGCTCGCCGCGAGCCTGCGCCAGCGCGAGCCCTCCATCGCCTACACGCCGCTCTGGACGGAGCTGTTCGACCGCATGATCCAGGTCGCGCACGCGGGGGCGAAGCCCGAGACGCTGCTCGAAGGCCTCGGCGACGATGCGCGCGGCGAGGAAATCCCGATGTTCCGTACATGGTTCCTCGATCTCTGGCGGCACAACCAGGCGCACTGGGGACCGCCGCCCGAAGGCTTGCGTTGAGCTGCGCGCGTACGCTTCGTGATCGCGCCGTGAACGGGCGCGGCCGGACTCTCGAAACGCGACGCGCGCATGCAGCGGCGGCCGGCGCGAGGTTCTACAATACGGCTGTGACGCGCGCCGTACGGCGCGCCAGCGAAGAAGAATCCGCTATAGGCCCATCGTGACCGCATTGAGACGAGTCGGCATCATCGGCGGCGTCCGCATCCCGTTCTGCCGCCAGAACACGGCATACGCCGACATCGGCAACTTCGGCATGTCGGTCAAGGTGCTGGGCTCGCTGGTGGAGCGATTCGGCCTGCACGGCCTCGAGCTCGGCGAGGTCGCGCTCGGCGCGGTCATCAAGCACGCGTTCGACTGGAACCTCGCGCGCGAGGCGACGCTGTCCTCCGGCCTCGCGCCGACCACGCCGGGCATCACGACCGCGCGCGCCTGCGGCACGTCGCTCGACAACGCGATCATCATCGGCAACAAGATCGCGACGGGCCAGATCGAGGTCGGCATCGCGGCCGGCGCGGACACCACCAGCGACGTGCCGATCGTCTACTCGCGCGCGCTCAACCAGCGCGTGCTCGCGGTGAATCGCGCGAAGGATCTCAAGAGCAAGATCGAAACCGCGGTCAGGGGTTTCTCGCTCGGCGAGCTCAAGCCTTCGTTTCCCGGCGTCGCCGAGCCGCGCACCGGCAAGTCGATGGGCGATCACTGCGAGCTGATGGCGCGCGAGTGGAACATTTCGCGCGAAGAGCAGGACCGGCTCGCGCTCGCCAGTCACCAGAAGCTCGCAGCGGCGTACCGGCGCGGGTTCTTCGAGAATCTCGTCGTGCCGTTCCGCGGCGTCAGCCAGGACAACATCCTGCGCCCGGACACGAGCATGGAGAAGCTCGCCAAGCTCAAGCCCGCCTTCGACAAGACATCCGGCCATGGCACGCTCACCGCCGGCAATTCGAGCCCGCTCTCGGACGGCGCCGCCGCGGTGCTGCTCGCGAGCGAGGACTGGGCGAAGGAGCGCGGGCTGCAGATCCAGGCCTACCTCACCCATTCGCGCGTCGCGGCGGTCGATTTCACGCACGGCGAGGGACTGCTGATGGCACCGACCATCGCGATCTCGCGCGTGCTCGACGAGGCCGGGCTCGCGCTGCAGGATTTCGATTTCTACGAGATCCACGAGGCGTTCGCCGCGCAGGTGCTGTGTACGCTGCGCGCGCTCGAATCGGCCGATTACTGCCGGAACCGGCTCGGCCGCGACAAGCCGCTCGGCGCGATCGATCCCGCCAAGATCAACGTCAACGGCTCCAGCCTCGCCGTCGGCCATCCGTTCGCCGCGACCGGCGCGCGCATCATCGCGACGCTCGCCCGGCTGCTCGAAGAGAAAGGCAGCGGCCGCGGGCTGATCTCGATCTGCACGGCCGGCGGCATGGGCGTGGTCGCGATTCTCGAGCGGCCGTAGGGCGCAATCCCGTAAAAAATCCGCAAGCAGCGGCGCACTCGGCCGCTCTGTCACGAGCCGGCCTTGCTTGCCTGCGCGGCAATTCCCCGTAGGCTTAGGCGTCCGGAGCGGGTCCGGCGGGGCGGAGACAGGGGAGGGGGACGATGGAAAGCAGGTATGCGCTCGTGCTGACCGGCTCCACGCTGCCGGGCTACGCACCCGAGAACGTCTGGCCGGCGCTCGCGGCTTACTTCCGCATGGAGCCCGCCAAGCTCACCGATCAGGTGCTGGTGCGGGCACCGCTGACGATCAAGGAAAGCGAGGATCTCGGCAAGCTGCAGACGCTGCAGGCCGGGGCGGCCGCCGTCGGCGCCGAAGCGGAGATCTGCGCGCCCGACGGCCGGCCGGCGCTGTTCGTCCTGCTGGACGGCACGCCGCGCGGCCCCGTGCCGCGCGTCTTCGTGGAGGAGCGCATCGAGCACGGCCTCTGGCCGGACCGGCTGATGATCGCCGAGGTCGGCGCGAGCACGTGGCAATCGTTCCGCGACATGTCGCCGCCGCCGCCGGTCGCGCCGACGGAAGAGGTCGCCGATGAGCCCGACATCGCCACCGCCAGCGCGCGGCCGGCGGGCTACGCCCCGACGATGCCGGCCGACCACGGCCACAATCTCGCCGGAATCGCCGCCACGGCCAGTGCCGACACGACGGCAGCGGCGGGGGTGCTGCCGGCCGGCCCTGCCATCCACGCCGGATTCTGGCGCCGCGGCGCGGCGTATTTCATGGACGGCTTCATCGTCGGCGTGATCGGCTGGATCGCCGGCATGGTGCTGCTGCTCGGCCTCGCCTTCTCGGGCAGCATCAGCGCGGTCATCACCGGCGTCATGCTCAATTACGCCGTCGTGATGATCATCTACTGGCTCTATTTCGCGCTGCAGGAAAGCTCGGCGACGCAGGCGACGCTGGGCAAGCGCGCCATGGGCATCAAGGTCACCGACGAACGCGGCGGCAGGATCAGCTTCGCGCGCGCGACCGGCCGCTTCTTCGGCAAGATCCTCTCGGCGCTCGTGGCCAACATCGGCTTCATGCTGGCCGGATGGACCGAGCGCAAGCAGGCGCTGCACGATTTCCTCGCGAGCACGCTGGTCGTGTTCCGTGACGTGCGGCCCGGCGAGCCGCTGCCGACGGTGCGTCCGCCGATGCCGTGGTACGGCTGGCTCGTCAACATTCTCTGCCTCGCGCTGATTCCGATCGGGATCATGGCGGCGATCGCGATTCCGGCGTATCAGGAGTACATCTCGCGAGCGCAGGCGGCCACCGGAACGGCCGCGGCCGATGCCGCGAAGATGGCCGTTGCGGCGTTCTACGCGGGCAACGACCGCTGCCCGGACTCCGGCGACGAGGCAGGTTTCGACGCCGCAAACTTCGGTGCAGTGCCGTATGTCAGCCAGGTCGCCATCGAGCCCGAGTGTCGCGTCGTCGTCACGTTCGCCGGCACGAATGCCGTCAACGCGATGCTGCGCGGCCAGCGCATCCAGATGCAGGCGACGCCGGATGCGTCGGGCTCGCTCGCCTGGACCTGCTCGGCCAGCGTTCCGAACCGGCTACTGCCGGGATGCAGCGAATGAAACAAAAACGGCCGCCTCGCGGCGGCCGTCTTTCGACATCGTGCGGCCTGTGCTTCAGCCGCCGAACTTGAACAGCGTCGGCCGCCAGCCGCTGGAGCTGCTGTAGCTCTGCATGCGCCGGTTGCGCATGCGGTTGAGCAGCTCGACGCGGCGCGCCTCGGCCCATTCCACCCGCTCGGTCTTGAGCGTCGCCGGATCGACGCCGCGGCGCTGCGCCTCTTCGTTGCGGTAGGCGACGAAATCGTCATAGGCCTCGATCTCGTGCTGCAGCTCGCGCACGCACAGCTCGATCATGATCGCGTCGTCGAGGAATCCGAGCACCGGCACGTTGTCCGGAATGATGTCCTTCGGATTCGCGAAATACGTGAGGCAGGCCAGCACGCGCTGGCGATCCTCCTCGGGCAGCGCGAAGCCCTGGTCGTTGACCATCGAGATCATGCTGTCGAGCTTCGCGAGCCGCTCGGCGATGAACTGGGGCAGTTTGACGTGATGTCCCTCGTCCAGCAGCTTCGCGGCGGACTCGGTGACCTGCGCCGGCGACAGGTGCTTCGCCTCGTCCTGCGCGCGTCGCATGGCGTCGATGAAGTGCTGGAGGTCGGCATCGCCGAGCTCGATGGTGATTGCGAGCGACATGGGGCGGCTCCGCGGAGAAAGGGCCGAAAGACTGCCAGTTAGGGAGGGGAGCGTCAATGTGGAGGAGGGCGGGGATTGGGGATTCGGGATTGGGAATTCGAGAGAAGCGAGACCGACAGCAGGCTTTTGCGAATGCCAATCCCCAATCCCCAATCTCCGCCTCAAAGAATTCCCACCAGCCCCGCCCCGAACGCCGTCACGATCCTCGTGTAGATCGTCTTCAGCGGCAGATCGACTTCGGGGAAGTCGCCGGCGTCTTCGTAGCAGTCGTAGAAGCGCGGGTCGGAAGGCTTGAGCGGCTCGCAATCGGGCTTCTTCTCGTAGCTCGACGCGTAGCGGAACGGCCAGAAATCGAACAGCGGCAGCGCGGTCGACAGGTCGGCGATTGCGTTGTTGATGCGGCCGACGAAGGCCGGGCGCGGCCGGCGCGCGATAACCCAGGCGTTGCGGGGCGCGGCATCGCGCAGCATCGCGGCGCGCAGGCGCTCGGCGACGGCCGCGTCGTGGATGATGAAGCCCGATTCGGTGTTGTACACGTCCGAGCGCGGATCGAAATTGTGCGATCCGATCACGCTGACCGCGCCGTCGATGACCAGCGACTTCGCGTGCAGCCCGAGCCGCACGCCGCCGCGCGTCAGCGGCGCCTTGCCGAAACGCTCGTATTCGCCTTCGTTGCCGCCGCCGGCAAGCCGGGCGTAGTCGCGCACGAAGTCGGCGGCGTCGCCGGGGAACGGCTTGAACTCGTGGATCTCGAATCCGTAGCGCTTGAGATAGCGCTTCTTGTACTTGTACGAAAGCGCGTAGACGTAGAACGCGTCCGTCGCCGCCAGCGAGTTCGTCGAGACGATCACCGGCACCCGCGGCGTGCGGTCGTGCAGATCGCGGAAGATGCGCCGCGCGTGCTTGCTCAGCACGAGATAGGGCGTCTCGAAGATCACTTCGCGCTGCGCGCCGTGCAGGAGCCTGGCGATGTGCTCGGTCAGCGCCTGCTCGGCGGCGTCGTCGGGATGCTCGGGCTTGTCGGGCGCGTCGGAAAAGTACTCGACCGCGCCGACGCGGAGCGCGTCGTCCACGAAGAGCGCGCGGATGCGGTCCGGATCGGTCGCCTCTGCGCGCAGCGCCGTGATCCGCGCCCAGTCGACGTCGGGCGGCGGCGCCAGCGTCTCGGCCTTGCCCGCGTCGGCGACGATGCGCCGGTTGACGTCGTTGAGCCGCGTCAGCGGCACCGCGCGCGGGTGCGCCCAGAACTGCTCGAACGAGGCCTGCATCTCGCGGCCGGCGGCGGGACCGAGCACGAGGACGTCGCGGTCGCGGTAATCGAATTCCTGGTCCCAGTCGAAATAGCGGTTCTCGTAGTTGCGCCCGCCCGCGATGCCGAGTTCGCCGTCGACGAGGAACAGCTTGTTGTGCATGCGCTGGTTGAACGACGAGAAGCAGCAGAGGAGCCCGGCGGCAAATTCGAGCGGCTGCGTGACGGCCTCGTCGAAGGTGGGGTTGTAGAGGCGGAACTCGAAGTTCGCGTGCGCGCTCGCGATGCGCGACAGCCATTCGACATCGTCCAGCGAGAACAGCTGATCGACGATCACGCGCACGCGCACGCCGCGACGGGCGGCCGCGAGCAGCTCGTCGAGCACGAGCCAGCCGGCGTCGTCCTCGGCCCAGATGAAGCTCTGGATGTCGATGCTCTTCCGTGCCGCGCGGATCAGGTGCACGCGCAGGAGCAGCGAGTCCGCGCCGACTTCGAGCATGTTGACGAAGTGAACCGGCTTGTCCGGCGTGCTTGCCGCGTTCGCCTCGGCGACGAGCGCGCGATACGGCGATTCGATGGCGCAGTGATCCGCGCGCGCGCAGGTGACGGCGGTCGGACGCGTCGCCGCTACGACGGCGTCCGCCTGCCGCGCGAGCCGGCGGTTGAGCCCGCATCCCGCGATCATGACCGCGGCCAGCGCGAGCAGGACGCAGCGCACGGCCGGACCGTGCCAGCGTCGCGCAGACGCCTTGCACATCACGGACTCAGCCGCTCCGCCGACGGAACCGCGAACACCTCGAAGTGCAGATCGACCTTGTCGCTCAGAGCGCCACGCCGCGAGCGCATGCCGAAGGCGGAGCGGCGGATCGAGCCGTTGACGATGATCGGGCAATCGTAGGCCGCACGCTCGCACTCGGCCGGCGCGAGGACGAACGTCGCAGGCTGGCCGATGCCGCGGATGGTCAGGGTTCCGCTGAGCTGCCCGCCCCTGCGCAGGCGCTGCAGCGGAAACGACTCGGAGACGAAGCGGATTTCGGGATAGCGCGCGACGTCGAAGAACTCGTCCGATTTCACCCAGTCCTCGTATCCCTTGTTGTTCATCTCGACGGCGTTGGCATCAATGCGCGCATCGACGACGGCCTGGCTGCGGAAACGGTCGACCTCGACGGTGCCGCGAACCTTGCCGAAGCGGCCGTGCACCGTGACGAGCCACATCACCTTGACGGCGAATTCGGCGTGCGAGCGCGAGCTGTCGAGCTGGACCTGGTCCGTGCGCGCATCGGCAGCGGCGGCCGGCCCCGTCGCCAGCATCACGGCGAGGAGCAGCGTGGGATTCAGGCCATGCCGCGCCATCGAGCCGTTCCGGCGTTCATGGCCACCAGAAATGGTGCACTTCGGCCGTGCCGGGGTCCATCGACGTGGCGGAGGGCAGGCCGAGCCACACGACGCCCGCCGGCGGAATGCCACGCCCGGAATCGGACGCGCCCTCGGTGAGCAGCGCAACCAGATTCTCGAGCCCGGGATTGTGGCCGACGACGAGCAGCGGGTTCGCATCGGCGTGCTCGTCGATCACGCGGATCAGCGTCCCCGGCGTCGCCTCGTAGATGCGCGCTTCGCTGCGCAGGTCGGTGTAGCCGATCGCAGCCAGCACGCGCTCGCAGGTCTCGCGTGCGCGCGCGGCGGGCGAGCAGAGCACGCGCGCCGGCGCCGCGGCGTGATGCTTGAGCCATGCGCCGGCAGCGTCGGCCTCGGCTTCGCCGCGAACGCTGAGGACCCGTGCGATGTCGTCCTGCCCCGCGACGGCCGGTTCGGCGTGCGCGTGGCGCACCAAGATGATCTCGCGCGCGGCCATGAAAAGTCCTCGTATGCGAAGGCGGTGCGCAGATCATGCCGCATTCGCCGCGGCTCGGGTGAATCTTGCGGAACGGACACGGCCGTGGCGCGAAACCGGCGGGCGGGCGCTCGGATCGTCCCGCCCGCCGGCTCGACGGGGCAAGTGAAGCAGTGTCAGCCGGCGCCGTACCCCGCCCGCGGGGAGCGATGCCTGAACCGTCGCGAGGCAGCGAACTGGTCTTCCGTGATCGTGTCGGTGCCGTTGCTCATGCGGTCGAAGCGCTGCATTTCCTTCGCCTCGAAATCGGCCTTGCTGATCTGACCGCTGCCGCTGGTGTCGTAGCGGCGCACGATGCGGTCGGCGTGCTTCTGCAGGTGCCCGGCGGCCACGTCGGAATTCGCAAGCTCGTCCGCGCTGACGACGCCGTCGCCGTTCGTGTCGAGTTTCGTGAAGCGGCTGTCGATCCAGTCCTTGTATTCGGCACGGCTGACCGTTCCGTCGCGGTCGGCGTCGATCGTGCCGAAGAGCTGGTGGCGGCGCTCGGCGCGCTGGTCGGACGCGCCCGGATCGGCGGCGGACGCCGCGGTCGCGAGCAGTGCGGAGAGAAGCAGGAGGGAGATATGGGTCTTGCGCATGGCAGGTGCTCGTGAGACGGCCACGTCGGCCGCAGTGACATGAACGCGCGAAGCCCGGCGCCGCTGACGGGCGCGATGCAAAGAGATGCAAATCGACATCGCGCCTCGGCGCTCGTGGAAACATCGCGCCGAAATCGCGTGAGCTGGGAACGTCGTCTCGAGCTTGCCCTCGCCCGGCCCTCTCCCGCAGGCGGGAGAGGGGGAACATCAGGCTTCTCCGCGGGACACGGCGAACGGCCTCAAGCCAGCTTGCGCAGCCAGCGGATCAGTTTCGCCCAGTCGTCCTGGTGCGAGCGCACCAGCTCCGAGTTGTAGTCGAAGATGCTCCTGCCGAGCTCGGAGGCGAGCACGTAGCCCTGCGTGTCGCGCAGTTCCGCCACGATCGGAAACGGAAAGCGCTTGATCGTGTCCACCGCCTGCTGCGAGGCGTTGGTCCATGGCTTGAGGCGATTCGCGACCAGCGCGACGGGCACTTTCCCGCGCTTGATCCGCGGCAGGTCGGCGAGATCGGCAAGGAACGGCTCGGCCGCTTCGAGATCGATCGCGGAGGGGAGGATCGGCACGATCACCGCATCGACGGTGTCCAGGAACTCGCCGACTTCGCCCGAGCGGATGCCCGCGGCGGAATCGATGACGATGCGCTCGGCGTCGTCGGGCACGTGGCGCATCCAGTCGCGGCGCAGGCCCGAGAGGCCGAGCACCGCATTCGGCATTCTGGCGCGCTTCTCGGCCCAGCGCTGGCTAGAACCCTGGCGGTCGGCGTCGACCAGCACGGTGTTCTTGCCGTCGACGGCGTAGTACGCGGCAAGGTTGGTCGCGATCGTGGTCTTGCCCGCGCCACCCTTCGAACTTGCCACCAGGACCTTCAGCATGACGCCTCCCGTCGGTACGCAAAGTTGGCGGGAAGGTTACATGCGTTGCGCCGACGGCGAAAGCGCGCAGTTGGCGACTCAACGACGTTTCGGTGTGCCCGGCGCGACCGGCGGCGGCACGCTGCGCAACAGCTCGGGCCGCGACGGCTGACGCTCGATCGGCAGCTCCAGCTCGCGGATCCGGCCGGCCGCTGCCAGCGCCGCGCGGTCGCGGCAGCCCGGCGCCGCCGCGCACTGGCGCGCGAGCGCCGCGCGGATGGTGCGCGCGCCGCGGCCGTCCCTCGGAATCGCGGTGGCTGCCCGCGTCGCGCCGGGCGATCCGCTGATGGCGGGTGCCGGCAGCATTTTCTGATCGTGCACGTCGATCCATAGATCGCCGTCGATGCCGGTGCTCTCGTTGGCCCACAGCACCTCAGTCACCGGAATGTCGCCAGTCGTCGGCATCGGTTCGGTGAAGAGCTTGCGGCGGTCGGCGCAGGCGAACAGCGCGCCGAGGTCGATGCGGTACTGCACGTCCTGGTTAAGCGCCAGCGAAGGCGCCTCGAAACCGCAGTAGTGGCCGAGGTCCTCGGCATCGATGTAGGCGATCTCGGCGCCGGGGTAGAGCGCGCTCTGCGAGATCGGCCAGCTGAAGCGGTAGATCGCGGGATCGCCCGGCGGCACCGAGTTCTGGATGTTGTAGTGATAAAGCGTGATGAAGATGGCTTTCGGCTTCGTGCCCCACTCGGCGAGCACCCAGACGTAGGAGGCCAGCGTCGCCGGCTGCGTGCCGCCCGGAATCGGCGTCGGCGGCACCGCTTCCCAGAGGCGCGCGGAAAACGAGAGCACCGACAAATGCTCGGGCGAGCCAGGCCGGAGGTAACCCAGCGGGCGATCACGGTTGCCGCGCCGCGAGAATTCGCCGAAGGCGAGGAACGGGATGCCGCCGAACACCGGATTGTCGAAGCCGATGAAATCCAGCACGAGATGCGCGCGCCAGAACGTGTCGCCGGCGAAATTGTCGTCGCCGTGCAGCGTCTGGAAACCCATCAGGCCCTCGCCCGGCACCGCACGCGGCAGCGAGGCGTCGGGCGGGCCGGAATTGTGCAGGTCGGCGCGCGGCTCGTTGTTGAGCAGCACCGTCCAGTACGTATCCGGCTGCGGACGCCCCACGCACGGATCGCAGGGCAGGTTCTGCTGCCAGTGGTTGGAGCGCTCGAACACGAGCCGCTCGGGCCGGCAGCCGCCCCACAGGCATTCGCCGAGCACCAGCGGCTCGGCCTCCGTGCCGGTCTTCGGGTGCACGTACTCGGTCTTGACCGCGGGCGTGCGGATCATGCCCTGATCGTGGAACTGCGCGTGCAGGATCGCGGGCGCGAAACCTGCGGCAAGCATCATCGCCGGAACGCGAAGGTGCATCGCGATGCCTCCGTGCAAGCAACAGCGAAGCATTCTGCGCGCGCGGTGATGGCGCCTCGCTGAAGGAAGCGCCTTGCGCGACGCAAGGGAGCGGGGCGCGGGAACGACACCCGCGTCCGCTTCGAGCGCTCGCGTGCGAAACCGGCCGGGCGTCAGTAACCCGCCGCCTGTCCGTCCTTGCGGCCTTCCGAAGCGCCGATGTAGACGTGATGCTTCGCGTCCCATTCGATCGCCTGGTAGCCGCCGTAAGGCCCGAGCGCGTAACGCACGTCGTGGCCTTTCATCATCAGGCCGCGCACGGTTTCGTACGGGAAGCCCGATTCGAGATCGACCCAGCCGCCGTCCGTCATCGGCTCGGCCTGGCCCTCGGGCGAAGTCGAGCCCTCGTGCTGGATGCGCGGCGCATCGCCGGCTTCCTGCAGGCTCATGCCGAAATCGATCAGGTTCATCAGAATCTCGACGTGGCCCTGCGGCTGCATGTCGCCGCCCATGACGCCGAAGCTGAGCCAGGGCTGGTCGTCCTTGGTGACGAACGCGGGAATGATCGTGTGGAACGGCCGCTTGCCCGGCGCGAACGTGTTGGCGTGACCTTCCTTCAGCACGAAAAGCTGGCCGCGGTCCTGCAGCACGAAGCCGAGTCCCGGTGGCGTCATGCCCGAGCCCATGCCGCGGTAGTTCGACTGGATCAGCGAGACCATGTTGCCCCAGCGATCCGCCGTGGTCATGTAGATCGTGTCGCCGCCGAGATTCACGTCGCCGGGCTCCACCTGCCTGAGCGCGCGGTCCATGCTGATCAGCTTGCGGCGCTCGGCGGCGTAGTCCTTGGAGAGCAGCCGTTCGATCGGCGTCTTCGCGAAGTGGGGATCGGCGTAGAACTTCGCACGATCCTCGTAAGCGAGCTTCTTCGCCTCCACGAAGAGGTGCACGTGCTCGGTGCTGCCGAACGGGATCTTCGAGAAATCGTAGCCTTCGAGGATGTTCAGCATCTGCAGCGCGGCCATGCCCTGGCCGTTGGGCGGCAGCTCGAACACGCGGTAGCCGCGATACGTCGTCGAGACCGGCTCCACCCATTCGCCCTTGTGCGTCGCGAGGTCCTCGTAGGAGAGGAAACCGCCGTTCGCCTGCATGTAATCGGCGATCGTGTGCGCGATCCGGCCCTTGTAGAACGCGTCGCGGCCGCCGTTCGCGATCGCCTCGAGCGTATTGGCAAGGTTGGGATTCTTCCAGATCTCGCCTTTTTCGGGCGCGCGCCCGTCGATCGTCATCTGTTCGACGAATCCCGGGTACTTCGCCAGCCGCGGGACCGACAGCTTCCAGTAGAACGCGATCAGCTCGGTCACCGGGAATCCCTCGCGCGCGTAGCGGATGGCCGGCGCGAGGTCGTCCTTCATCGAGAGCTTGCCGAACTTCTCGTGCAGCGCGAACCAGCCGTCGACGCAACCCGGCACGCTGACGGGCAGCGGTCCCCAGCCCGGGATTTCCTTGTATCCGTTGTCCTGGAAGTACTTGAGCGTCAGCGACTTCGGCGAGCGCCCCGAACCGTTGTAGCCGTAGAGCTTCTTCGTTCTGGCATCCCAGACGATCGCGAACAGGTCGCCGCCGACGCCGTTCGACACCGGCTCCATCAGCCCGAGCGCCGCGTTCGCCGCGATGGCCGCGTCGACCGCGGTGCCGCCCTTCTTCAGCACGTCGAGGCCGATCTGCGTCGCGAGCGGATGCGAGGTCGCGACCATGCCGTGCTCCGCGATGACCTCCGAGCGCGTGGCGAAGGTCGCGCCGGTGATGCGGTCGCCGGCCTGGGCGGCGAAGCTCGAAAGAGCGGTGCAGATGGCGATGGCGATTCGGCGCATGGCGCGGCCCCCGTGCAAAAAACGCAAGCATACGACGCTGCGGCGACGATGCGCCAAAAAAAGAGCTTTCACGCCGGGCGTCATCGCCGCACGCGCGGGTGCGAGGACGGGAAGCCGGAGTGAAGCGCTTCTGCGGCCACCATCGGCCAAGCGCGAACTCGAGAGCGCCGCTCACCCTGCCCCCGCAAGCGGGAGAGGAGAAATAGGAAACAGCGACAGGAAACGCGACGCCGCGAATGAAACGCAGCGGGACCCAGCGCTACTCGCCGAGCGCCTCGCGCATGAACTCCGGCGAGGCCAGCGCGGCCTTGTGCGTCTCGACGTTGTAGTAGCGTGTCTCGAACTGCTTCGTCGCCGCGCCGCGCTCGCGGAAGCCGTCGAGATCGGCGCCCTTGCGCGCCATCGTGCAGCTCCACCAGCCGGTGGGGTAGCACGGCTGCGGGAACGTGAGCGTGCGCACGGCCTGGAAATCCGCCATGCGCATCGCCGTGCGCATCGACTTGATCAGGTCGAGGTGCGCGAGCGGCGATTCCGACTGCTGCACGAGGATGCCGCTCGGGCGCAGGGCTTCGAAGCAGCTCCGGTAGAAATCGGCGTTGAAGAGGCCCTCGGCGGGGCCGACCGGATCGGTCGAATCGACGATGACGACGTCCAGCGATTCCGGCTCGCACTCCTTCATGTACCGGATGCCGTCGACGAACAGGAGCTTCGCGCGCGGATCGCCGTTGGATTCGCAGAGCTCGGGGAAATACTTTTCGGCGAGGCGCGTCACGCGCTCGTCGATCTCGACCTGCACGGCGCTCTCGACTTCCTCGTGCTTGAGCACTTCGCGCAGCGTGCCGCAGTCGCCGCCGCCGATGATGACGACGCGCTTCGCGCGGGCGTGCGTGAAGAGCGCGGGGTGCGTCATCATCTCGTGATAGAGGAAATTGTCGCGCGTGGTCACCATCAGGCAGCCGTCGATGACCATGATCTTTCCCCAGTCGGTCGAGTCGTAGATCTCGATCGTCTGGTACGGCGTCGTCTCCGCGTGCAGGCGCGCCCTGACGCGAAAGCCGATCGACGAGCCGGAATGCCCGTGCCGCTCGGTGAACCAGTCGAGCTCGGTGGCGTTCGTGTCGGCGGCGGACATCGCGGCTTCCTGCGGCGGAACGAGAGGGGCGCGGATTGTACAGGTTCCGCCCGGCAGCGACATGCGCCCGCGACGCGGCTCGCTACAATACGCGGCCGCCGCACGGCGCCGCCGACGACGAGAACGAGGACGTGAGCGAACAACGCTGGAGCATCGCCGACGCGCGCCGCACCTGGTCCGTCGCGCACTGGGGCGAAGGGTACTTCGACGTCGGCGACGACGGCACGCTGCGCGTGCGCCCGCGGCGCGCGGATGGACCGGAGATCGCGCTGCCCGCGCTCGTCGCCGCCGCGCAGGCGCAGGGCCTGCGCCTGCCGCTGCTGGTGCGCTTCAGCGACATCCTGCGCGACCGCCTCGCGCGGCTGCAGGCCGCCTTCGCGAAGGCGATGCGCGAATGGGACTATCCCGGCGGCTACACCGCGATCTATCCGATCAAGGTGAACCAGCAGAAGGGCGTCGCCGGCGAGCTCGCCGCAAGCGGCGGCGAGGGCTTCGGGCTCGAAGCCGGCTCCAAGCCGGAACTGATGGCCGTGCTCGCGCTCGCGCGGCCTGGCAGCGTCGTCATCTGCAACGGCTACAAGGACCGCGAGTACGTGCGGCTCGCGCTGATCGGGCGCAAGCTGGGCCTTGAGATCTACATCGTCATCGAGAAGCCGGGCGAGCTGGCGCACGTCGTCGAGGAAGCGCGCGCGCTCGGCGTCGAGCCGCTGCTCGGCGTGCGCATGCGACTCGCCAGCATAGGCGCCGGCAAGTGGCAGAACACCGGCGGCGACAAGGGCAAGTTCGGCCTCACGCCGCGCCAGCTGCTCGACCTCCTCGCCGGCCTCAAGGCGGCCGGGCTCTCGCACGCGCTGAAGCTGCTGCACTTCCACATGGGCTCGCAGATGTCCAACGTGCGCGACATCGCCGGCGGCATGCGCGAGGCGGTGCGCTACGTCGTCGAGCTCGAGAAGGCCGGCATCGCGCTCGACTACATCGACGTCGGCGGCGGGCTCGGCGTCGACTACGAAGGCACGCGCTCGCGCTCGGACTGCTCGATCAACTACAGCCTAGAGCAGTACGCCGCGACGATCGTGCAGCCGCTCGCCGAGGCGGTGGAGGAATACGGCTTCAAGCCGCCGCGCGTGCTCACCGAGTCGGGCCGCGCGATGACGGCGCATCACGCCGTGCTCGTCGTCGATGTCAGCGAAGTCGAGCCTGCGCCGCAAGGTTCGGTTCCGCCGCCGCGCGAGGACGAGCCGGCGGTGCTGCGGCACCTCCGCGAGATCCACGACGAGATCGAGTCGCGCCCGCCGACGGAGCTGTATCACGAGGCGCAGTACCGTCTTGGCGAGGGCCATCAGCTTTACGCGCTGGGGCAGCTCGCGCTCGCCGACCGCGCGCGGCTCGACGACCTCTACTACGCGATCCTCAACGCCGTGAGGCCCCGCCTCAAGGCCGACGAGCCGCCGCACCGGCAGGTGCTCGACGAGCTGAATCTCAAGCTCGTCGACAAGTACTTCGTCAATTTCTCGGTGTTCGAGTCGGTGCCGGACGTGTGGGCGATCGACCAGGTGTTTCCGATCGTGCCGATCGCCGGGCTCGACCGCGCGCCGGAGCGCCGCGGCGTGATCGTCGACCTCACCTGCGACTCCGACGGCCGCATCGACCGCTACGTCGATTCCGACGGCGTCGACGTCAGCCTGCCGCTGCACGCGCCGCGCGATGGCGAGCCGTACCGGCTCGGCATCTTCCTCGTCGGCGCATATCAGGAGACGCTCGGCGACATCCACAACCTGTTCGGCGACACCGACGCCGTCAACGTGCGCATCGGTGCCGACGGCGACTACGAATTCGCGCACGTCAAGCGCGGCGACAACGCGGACGTCATGCTCGACTACGTCGGCTACGATCTCGGCGCGCTGCGCGAGTCGTACCGGGACAAGATCCGCGCCGCCGGGCTTGCGGGCGAGGAGGCCCAGCGCATCGAGGCGACGCTCGAGGCGGGATTGACGGCGTACACCTACCTTGCGGAAAGCCGCTGAGATTCGTAGTGCTTCCGCCGCTGTTTTTTCTGCCCGCTGCCGTAGACGCGATGCTTTCCCCTCTCCCGCTTGCGGGAGACCTACTGCCTTCCCCTCTTCCGCTTGCGGGAGAGGGCAGGGTGAGGGCAAGGTGGCTCGACGCTCCACCGGATATCCGCAACAGAATGTCTCTCACCGCGCTGGCCGCGTCTCTCCCGCAGCAACATCTTCAACCGACGAGTGAATCCGATGACAAAGCTCAAAGTCGCCTTCGCCGGCCTCGGCGCCATGGGCCATCCGATGGCAGGCCACCTCGCGCGTGCGGGCCTGCTCTCGCACGTCTGGAACCGCACGCGCGCCAAGGCCGAAAGCGTCGCGGCCGAGCTCGGCGTCGCGGCACCGCAGACGATTGCGGAGCTTGCGAGCACGGCCGACGTGATCGCGCTCTGCGTGCCGGCCGACGCCGACGTGCTCGAGCTTGCGCGCGAGATCGCTCCGCGCGCGCGCCGCGGAACCGTCGTCGTCGACCACTCGACGATTTCGTCGGTGACGGCGCGCGCCGCCGCGGCGCTGCTCGCCCAGCGCGGCTGCGCGTTCCTCGACGCGCCGGTCTCCGGCGGCGTCGAAGGCGCGAAGAGCGGCAAGCTCTCGATCATGGTCGGCGGTGACGCCGACGCGCTGGTGCGCGTGCGCCCGGCGCTCGACTGCTACGCCGCGCGCATCAATCACATGGGCGGCGTCGGCGCGGGGCAGGACACGAAGGCCGTCAACCAGGTGCTCGTGGCCGGCATCGCGCAGGCCGTCTGCGAAGGGCTCGCGCTGTCGGAGAAGCTGGGCCTCGATCCGGAGCGCCTGCTGCCGACGCTGATGGCCGGCGCGGCAAGCAACTGGTTCCTCGACAAGCGCGGCGCGACGATGCTGAAGAACGAATTCGGCGTCGGCTTCAAGCTCGCGCTGCTGCACAAGGATCTCAAGATCGTGCGCGAGCTTGCCGTCGCGGCCGGCACCGACCGCTCCATCATCGAGAAATCGCTGAGTGATTACGCCGTGCTGCTTGCGCAGGGATACGGTGACGACGACATTTCCGCGCTGATCCGCCTGAAGCGCGGGCGAAGCTGAGCTTCTCGCGGCTCAGGCGTCGAAGCCGTTCGCGAAAATGTCGTCCGGCAACTGGGCGAGGCCGAACGCCCAGAGCTTGCCGCTGTTGTCCATCACGTACACGGCGCCGTCGACGACGATCGGGCTCTGCCAGTGCGGAGAGGCGATGTGCTCGGAGGCCCACAGCGTGTCGCCGCTGAGCGGATCGCGTGCGACGACGCAGGTGCCGCCCGAGCACGAGCTGATGGCGTAGAGCACGCCGTTCGCGATGACCGGCGAGGTCGTGCCGCCCGATTTCTGCCACACCATCGAGAGCTGCGGCATGTTCGAGCCGTCGAGCGTCAGCTTGAGGCCGGAGATGCCGTTGCGGTTCGCGACGAAGAGCCAGCTCGTGCCGCTGCCGTCGACCCAGGTGGCCGGCTGCTCGCGCATGCCGGAGCCGCCCTGCGGCACGTTCATGAGCTGGATCTCGCCGCCCACGTGCGCGGGCCCGCCCTGGCCGCTCATGTCGTCGAGGTTGATCAGGCGCAGCTTCGCGTCCTTGCCGGTCTGCATGCCGAGATGCGCGACCGCGCTGCCGGCGGGCGGGGTCATGATGACCAGCGAGATCGAGCCGAGATCGATGTCCTGGTCGTCGAGCTGCTGGAAATTCGTCGGCGTGTAGCTGTCGCGCGGCATGCCGCCGCCGGCGCCGGTGCCGTCGTGCGCGAGCGCCAGCGTCGAGTCGCCCCAGTTGAAGCCGCCGCCGTTCGCGTTGTACTGGCCGTTGCCGGTGGCGATGTAGACGCGGTCGGTGCCGGCGTCGTAGGTGGCGCCGCCGCGGCCCCAGATGCCACTGCGGTGCGTGGCGCAGTCGCCGACGCCGAGGTGCGTCGCGAGATTGCTGCACAGCGTGTTGAAGACGACCTGCGCGCCGGTCGAGAGATTGATCGTCGTGATGTGGCCCTGGTAGTCGCCGGCGTCGCCGATGTAGCCGTCGGTGACGACGTAGAGCCAGTCGACGCCGCCCGCGTGCGCGATCGTGAGGCCCGACGCGCCTTTTTCGACGCTCGTCTTCAGTGTGACCGTCTGCGGCCAGCCGCCGGTCGTGATCTCCGTGCCGTCGCCGACGCGGAACTTGTGCGCCTTGCCGTCGTTGCCGTACGCGTAGATGAATGCGCGCGCGGTATCGATCGCAGGCGACGCAGTGGTCGTGTGGCCCGAGCCGCTCATCGTCGCGTGCCAGACTTCGCTGCCTGTTGCGGCGTCAATCGCCATCAGCCGCCCGTTCTGCGCGAGCGCGAACAGGAGATTCTTCGTGCCCGCAGGCGTCTGGACGTTCGCGAGATAGACCGGCGCGCTGTCGACGCTCGCCGCCAGATCGACGCTGTAGCGCGTCGTCAGGCTGGCGACGTTGGCGGCCGAGATCGTCGTCTCGGCAGGATTGTGGCCCGTGTGCGCGGCGTCGTAGCCGAACTGCATCCAGTCGGCGCCGTGCGCCGCGGCGCAGATCGAAAGTGCCGCGGCGATGCCGGTCGCGACGGCAGCGGAACGTAACGTTGACATGATGAGGGCCTCCTTTGACTGCCGGCTACGGCGCGCCGCCGTCGAAACCATCCTGGAAGATCGGATCGGTATCGTCGGTGCCCCAGGTGACGGTCACCGTGCAATCCGCGGTGACCGGCCCGGTCGTATAGACATCGTCTTCAAGCGTTCCATCACAGCCGGTCACCGAGGCGATGAAGTACGGCGGCGAGAACGGCGTGATCGTGAAGCTCGCCGTCTCGCCGTCGGCGACGGTCTGCGGCGTGTCGGGATCGATCGTGCCCTCGGTGCCGTCGCCGGCGTCCGGCGTGACGGTGTGCGTGATGAGCGAGAACGTCGCGCTGACCGTGCAGTCCGCAGTGATCGGTCCCGTCGTGTAGGTGTCGCCGTCGAGCTGGCCGCCGCAGCCGGTGACGCCGGCGATCTCGTAGTGCGCGTCCGGCGTGACCGTGAAGCTCACCGTATCGTCCTCGTCGACGGTCTGCGGCGTGTCGGGCTCGATGCTGCCGCCGGTGTCGGCAGTGGGCGTGACGACGTGTGTCGTCTGCACGAAGACGAATGTGGCGGTGACCGTGCAGTCCGCATCGATCGGACCGGTGCGGTACACGTTGCCGTCGAGCGTTCCGCCGCACCCGCTGACGGACTCGACCGCGTAGTGCCGGTCCGGCAGCAGCGTGAGCGCCAGCGTCGCGCCTTCGTCCACGGGCTGGGTCGTCTCGGGGAAGATGCGGCCGTTCGGGCCCGCGCTCGGCGTCACGTCGTGCGTGACCGGATCGGTGCCGAGGTCGAAGCGGTTCAGCCTCGTATTGGACGCGACATAGACCGCGCCGTTGACCACGATCGGGCTCTGCCACTTGATGTTGCCGATGGTCGGCGAGGTCCAGAGCACGCTGCCATTGAGCGGGTTGCGCGCGTACACGCAACGCCCACCGGAACATGCGCCTATGTGATAGAGCACATCATTTGCGACCATGGTCGATGTCGAGCTGCCGGTCGTCTGCCAGGTCGGCTGGAGAAATGGGCGATTCGACCCGTCGAGCTCTACCTTCAGACCCGAGATTCCCGCGTTGTTGCCGATGAAGACCCAGGGTGTGCCATCCGGCGCAACCCATGTCGAGGTTTGCGTCAGCATCCAGAAATCATAGGTCGGCACCTGGATGTCTTGGATGTAGCCTCCGACGCCACCGGGAGCGCCCGTGCCGCTCATGTCGTCGAGATTGATGAGATGCAGGTGCGAATCCTTGCCGGTCTGTACACCGATGTGCGGATAGACGCTTCCCTCGGGCGCCTTGAGAATCGTCAGCGAGGCCGAGCCGAGGTCAATGTCCTGCGAATCGAGTTGCTGGAACGTCTTCGGCGTATAGCTGTCGAGCGGAAATCCCCCGCCCATGCCGGTGCCATCCGGATTCAGCGCGAGCACGCTGTCGCCCCAGTTGAGACCGCCCAGATGTGCGTCGAAGAGGCCATTCGCGGTCGTGACGTAGATGCGGTCCAACTCGGCGTAATAAATCGCGCCCGGCCTTCCCCAGATGCCGCTCTGTCGCTCATCACACGCGTTCGGAGACATGTGGATCGTGATGTCGCTGCAGAGCGTGTTGAAGACTTTCTGTTCGTTCGTCGAAAGATCGATCGTGGTGATGTGGCCCTGATAATCGCCGCCGTCGCCGATGTAGCCGTTGTTGACCGCGTACAGATACGTCGTGCCGCGGGTGAGCGCGAACGAAATCGCCGAAGCGCCTTTTTCGACACTGGGCTTCAGCGTCGCGATCTGCGGCCAGCCGCCGGTGGTGATCTCGGTGCCGTCGGCAATCTGATATTTGTGCACTTTGCCGTCGATGCCGTAGCTGTAGACGAACTGCCGGTTCGGATCGATGGCGGGCGAGCTTTCGGTGGGCGGCGTGCCCGAGGTGTCCTTCGACCACAGGACCGAGCCGTTGGATGCGTCGAACGCAGTGATGCGCCCGTTCCGCGAGGTCACGAACAGAAGATCCTTCGTCCCGGCCTCGGTCGGCACGGCGCGCGCGAGCACCGGCGCTGCGTTCGTGTCCGCGCTCAGCGGGATGTCGTAGCGGCGCGTCAGCGACGCCACGTTGTCGGCCGTGATCGTCGCCTCGTCCGGATTGTTGCCGCTGTGCTGGGGATCGTAGCCCCATTGCAGCCAGTCGGCTGCTGCCGCAGCGGTCGCGAACGAAGAGAAAGCGCAGGCGACTGCCGCGCGCAGAACGGTGCTCACTCGCATCGTGCTCGTCTCCAGGGGCTGCCGATGCCGACGCGTGGCCGCATCGATGTCAGGGAGGCCGCATCTTACGCCGCGGCGGCAGCGCCCGCGACGACGGCGGCGACAGATGCTCCGCGGCACCGAAAAATGTGACGCACGCAAGAGTCCGGTGCTGCAATGCAAAACTAACGTTCGGCGTGCTAGAAAAAAACCTGGCAGGAGTCTGGGAGGACGAACCATGCGCATCAGCTATCACCTGAGCGGCCTCATCGCGGGCATGTGGGCGAGCGCAGCGCTCGCCGGCGTCACACCCGCCGATCTCAGCCTCGTCCGCTTTCCGGATGACAGCACCACGTTCTCGCAGCCGATCGGCATCGCGGCGCCGAAGGACGGCAGCGGCCGCGTGTTCGTCATCGAGCGCTGCAGCGGCATCCGCGTCGTCAAGAACGGCGCGCTGCTGCCGACGCCGTTCGTGTCGATCGCGACCGCGTGCTCGAGCGAGCAGGGCATCCTCGGCCTCGCCTTCGATCCCGACTACGCGACGAACGGCACGTTCTACGTGACGTACACGGCGCCGAACAGCGATCCCGATCTCGGCAGCTCGAACGATCAGGTGCTGGCGCGCTACACGGTGTCCGGAAATCCCGACGTCGCGAATCCCGACGGCGAGGTCATCCTGCGCGTACCCGATATCGCGGGCAATCACAACGGCGGCGATCTGCATTTCGACAGCCAGGGCTATCTCAACTGGTCGATGGGCGACGGCGGCGTGCAGGGCGATCCGCACGGCTTCGCGCAGTGCACTCGCCGCAAGAAGGCCGACTTCGATCCCGGAAGCTGCGGCGACACTTCGGGCTCGGGCCCGACGTATTACCTGCTCGGCAAGATCATCCGCATCGACGTGCACGCGATCACGGCTTCCGCGCCGGCGAACTTCTGCGGCGCGACGCCCGGCCAACCGGCGCCGTACGCGATTCCGCCCGGCAATCCGTTCGCCGACGCCGGCGCGCATCCCGACGACTGCGCCGAGATCTTCAACTGGGGCTTCCGCAATCCGTTCCGCTTCAGCTTCGATCGCGAAACGGGCGACATGATCATCGGCGACGTCGGCCAGAACAGCTACGAGGAAGTCAGCCTGCAGCCGGCGGGCAGCGCCGGCCAGAATTTCCAGTGGAACGTCTGCGAAGGGCTGCACACGTATCCGGGCGGGCAGACGCCGTGCGCGGGACCGGCCGGCAGCGTGGTGCCAAAGTTCGACTACGCGCACAACGCTTCTCCGTTCGGCTGCGCCGTCGTCGGCGGCTATCGCTATCGCGGCCCCATCGTGCCGCTGCGTGGACAGTATCTTTTCAGCGACAACTGCACCGGCGACATCTACGTCGTCGCCAACGCCGGCAATGGCGTGCAGCCGTGGACGTATGAAACGCTGAGCGGTACGCCCCCGATGAGTACCTACGCCTTCGGCGAGGACGAGGCCGGCAATCTCTACGTCGCCGACGGCGGCGGCGCGGTCTACGTCTTCCATTCTGACAGCGGCGCCGACGACATCTTCGCGGACGGCTTCGACGGCTGAAGCGGACGTTCGCTTCCTCGGCGAAGCGAGCGCTCGCGCACACGAGGCGCGGGCGTACGCCGGCGCTTCGGTGTAGAGTCCGCGCCTTCGCGAACGGTCTCGGGGGCTGCGATGCGAACGATGCGGTGGATGCTGTCGGGCGCGCTCGCCGCCTCCGGTTTCGTCTCGGCGCAGACGGTGCCGCCGGATCTCGCGCTCGAAGCGATCACCGATCAGGTGCCCGCACCGATCGGCGTGCGCGCGCCGCACGACGGCAGCGGACGCCTGTTCGTCATCAGCCAGGCCGGCACGATCCGCGTCATCAAGGACGGCACGCTGCTGCCGGAGCCGTTCCTGGAGCTGTCGGTCACATATCCCGGCTCCGGCGGGACGAGCGGGCTGCTCGGCCTCGCGTTCCATCCGAACTACGGCCATGCCGGCAAGCCGCACAACGACGAGTTCTATGTCGTCTACATGCGCTCGGGCAATTGCAGCGAGCCCGGAAGCTGCCTCGGCTCGGGGCCGGACGAGGTGCTGGAACGCTACACCGTCTCGTCCAATCCGAACGTCGCCAATCCGGTCGGCACCGTCGTGATGCGGCTCGCCGACAACTCGCCGCCGTCATTCCACAACGGAGGCGACATCCACTTCGGGCCGGACGGCTTTCTCTACATGTCGTCCGGCGACGGCGGGCAGGAGAGCGGCACGCACTGGCTCGCCGAATGCCTGTGGAAGAAACCGAACGATCTCACGTCCGAGACATGCGGCACCAGCACGGCACAGCCGCAGTACTTCCTGCGCGGCAAGATGCTGCGCATCGACGTCGACAACCGCGGCGGCATTGCGGGGGAGGAGATGTGCGGCACGGCAACGGGCGCGCCGGCCGAGTATTCGATTCCGGCCGACAATCCGTTCGTCGGCACGTCGCACACCTGCGACGAGATCTACCTCTGGGGTTTCCGCAATCCGTGGCGCTGGAGCTTCGATCGCGCAACCGGCGACATGTGGATCGGCGACGTCGGCCAGAACCACTGGGAGGAGATCGATTTCCGCGCAGCCGGCTCGAACGATCCGATCTACTACGGCTGGCACTGCATGGAAGGGACCAGCGTGTTCGTTTCATCGCAGGTCTGTACGCCGCCGATTCCCGCGAACGTGGTGCCGCTGATGGAATACGACCACGCCGTGGGCGCGCGCTGCGCCGTGACCGGCGGCTATCGCTACCGCGGGCCGATCACCGATCTGCGCGGCATGTACATCTTCGCGGACTCGTGCTCCAGCGAGATCTTCTTCGCCAGGCCGGACGAGGCCGACACCTGGACGTTCACGGCCTGGCGCGACGACGCGAACGGCTACGGCACGTATTCGGGCTTCGGCGAGGACGAGGCCGGCAACCTCTACGTCGCGAACACGCTGACCGAAGTCGTCTATCGCTTCCATTCCGACGCCGTGGGCACGACGCACCTCGTCACGCCCGTCGCCGGCCCGCACGGGGCGATCGATCCGGACACGCCGCAGAACGTCGCCGACGGCGACACCATCGCGTTCACGCTGCTGCCCGACGCGCACTATCTCATCGGCGATGTGAGCGGCTGCGGGGGCACGCTCGCTGGCGACGTGTACACGACCGCGCCGGTCACGGCCGACTGCGAAGTCGATGCGAGCTTCGTCGTCGATCCGTCCGACGTGATCTTCCGCAGCGGGTTCGAAGTCGACTGAAACGTGTCTTCCTCTCCCGCAAGCGGGAGTGGGGGTGAATTGCGCAAGCGGGAGGAGACGAGCGGCGCGCGAGGTGGGCCGAGGCCCACTTTACTGAGGCGGCGTTTCCTTCAGCGCGATCGCGTTGATGCCGTTCTCGGCGAGCGTGCGCTTGGCGGCTTCGAGATCGCTCGCGCTGGCGTAAGGCCCCAGGCGCACGCGGTGCCAGGCGCGGCCGTTGACGGTCACCGGCTGCACCTGCGCGACGAAGCCGAGCAGCGCGAGCTTGGCCTTGATCTCCTCGGCGCCTTTCGGATCCGGATACGAGCCGGCCTGCAGGATGTAGCGGCTGCCTGGCGTCGGCGCGACGGGTGTCGTGGTCGTCGTGGTCGTCGTGGTCTTTGCCTGCTGCTCGGCGCGCGCTTTCGCGGAGAGCTCGGCGTCGGGGATCACGACCTCGTTCGCCTCGAGCACCTTGTAGAAGTCGTAGGTCTTCTTCGGCGGCTCCTTCGGTCTCGAATCCGCGACGGCGGGCTCGCTCGCCTGCGGCGCGGTCGCCGCCGGATTGGGCTGCGGCAGGTTGCGCTTGCGCAGCAGCGGCGCCCAGTCCTTGCCGAGCACGAGCAGCATGAGGCCGACGCCGAGCACGAGCCCGATGCCGACCCAGATCCACGCCGGCCACTGCCTGCCGTTGCCACCGCGGGTCGCCTGGCGACCTCGTCTTGCTGCCATCACATGCTCTCCGGAGCGGAAATGCCCAGCAGGTCCAGGCCGTTCGCGAGCACCTGCCGCGTCGCCTGCGCGAGCGCGAGGCGCGCGTCGCGCAGGGCGGCATCGTCGCCGACCAGGAACTGGTGCGTGTTGTAGTACATGTGGAACGCCGCGGCGACCTCGCGCAGGTAGTTCGCGATGAGGTGCGGCTCGAGATGCTGCCCGGCTGCCTCGACGACTTCGGGATAGCGCGACAGCTCGATCATCAGCGCCTGCTCGGCCTCGCTGTCGAGCCGCGCGAGGTTCGCGAGCCCGTTCGCGCGATCCCAGGCGAGGCCGCGCTCGGCGAGCTGGCGCATGACGCTCGCCACGCGGGCGTGCGCGTACTGGATGTAGTAGACCGGATTGTCGTTCGTCTGCGCGCGCGCGAGGTCGATGTCGAAGACGAGCTGCGAATCGGCCTTGCGCGCGATCAGGAAGTAGCGGGTCGCGTCGCGGCCGACTTCCTCGATGAGGTCGCGCAGCGTCAGATAGCTGCCGGCGCGCTTGGAGAGCTTCACTTCCTCGCCGCCGCGCGTCACCGTCACCATCTGGTGCAGCACGTACTCGGGATAGTTCTTCGGAATGCCGGCGTCGAGCGCCTGCAGGCCGGCGATCACGCGCGCGAGCGAGCCGTGGTGGTCGGCGCCGAGCTCGGTGATCGCGCGCTCGTAGCCGCGCTGCCACTTCGTGAGGTGATAGGCGACGTCCGGCAGGAAGTACGTGTAGCTGCCGTCGGACTTGCGCATCACGCGGTCCTTGTCGTCGCCGAAGTCGGTGGTGCGCAGCCAGAGCGCGCCGCCTTCCTCGAACGTGTGCCCGGCGGCGACGAGGCGGCGCGCGGTCTCCTCGACCTTGCCGTCGCGATACAGCGAAGACTCGAGGTAGTACACGTCGAACTCGACGCCGAAGGCGCGCAGGTCGGCGTCCTGCTCGCGGCGCAGGTACGCGACCGCGAAGCGGCGGATCGCTTCGAGATCGTCCGGGTCGCCCTTGCCGGCGATGTCCTCGCCGTCGGCGTGCACGGTTTCGCGCGCGAGGTAGGCGCGCGCGACATCCTTGATGTAGTCGCCGCGATAGCCATCGGCCGGCCACTCCGGCGCATCCGGCTCGATGCCGCGGCAGCGCGCCTGCACCGACAGCGCGAGGTTCATGATCTGCGCGCCGGCATCGTTGTAGTAGAACTCGCGCACGACCTTCCAGCCGTTGGCGGCGAGCGCGCGCGCGATGCAGTCGCCGATCGCCGCAGCGCGGCCGTGACCGACGTGCAGCGGGCCGGTCGGATTGGCGGAGACGAACTCGACGCCGGCCGTGC
>CBINBI010000002.1:0-118446 GCA_966248875.1 uncultured Rhodanobacteraceae bacterium | reverse complement strand
TCGGCTTCGAGGATGTTGGCGCGCTTCTCGCGCTCGGCCTTCATCTGCCGCGCCATGGAGTCGACGAGGTCGCGCGGCGGCTGGATGTCCTTGAGCTCGATGCGCGTGACCTTAAGCCCCCACGGATGCGTCGCTTCGTCGACCACTCTGAGCAGCGAGGCGTTGATCTGGTCGCGCTTGGACAGCGATTCGTCGAGATCGAGCGAGCCGAGCACGGTGCGGATGTTGGTCATCACCAGATTGATGATCGCAAGCTCGAGGTTCGCCACCTCGTAGGCCGCTTTCGCAGCGTCGAGCACCTGGTAGAACACGACCCCGTCGACACGCACGACCGCGTTGTCCTTGGTGATGACGTCCTGCGAGGGCACGTCGAGCACCTGCTCCATCATGTTCATCTTGCGGCCGACGTTCTGCACGACTGGAATCAGGAGGTGGAATCCAGGCTCCAGCGTGTGCGTGTACTTGCCCCAGCGCTCGACCGTCCATTCGTAGCCCTGCGGCACGATACGCACGAGTTTGTACAGCACGATGACGGCGACGATGACGACGACGAGCGGCAGGATCGCTCCCATGTCCCTTTCTCCCCGGATGAGCCCGTTGCCGAGTATAAGGAAAGCCGCACCGCGTGGGCCGCGGCCCGCGGCTGGCGCTCGGTGCCGAGGCCGGTCCTATCGACCTGGCGATTCCTGCGCTTCCGGTTGCGGCAGCACGATGGCCACCGCCAGCCCGCCACCCGGCCGGTTCGCGAGCTGCACTCGCCCGCCGTGCGCCTCGGCGATCTCTCGCGCGAGCGCGAGGCCGAGGCCGGAGCCGCTGCGCTTGGTCGAATAGAACGGCAGCAGCGCGTTCGCCAGCACCGTTTCGCTCATGCCGCTGCCGCGGTCGCGCACCTCGATACGCAGGTCGCGCCCGCGCACCGTGACTGCGAGCTCGACGTCCTCGTGCGCGCTGCCCGATTCGTGCGCGTTCTTGAGCAGGTTGATCAGCACCTGCTCGACCTGCGCGCGGTCGAACCAGCCCGTCTCCGCAGGCAGCGTACCGGCGAGACGGAACGAGTAATTGTGGCCGAGCGCATCGAGCAGCGACTGCCACTCCACCGGTTCGGGTCGCGGCTGCGGCAGCTTGGCGAAACGCGCATAGCCCTGCGTGAAGCTCTCGAGGTGGTGCGTGCGCTCCTCGATCGTCTCGAACACCGTGGCGAGTCGCGACATGTCGCCTTTGCGCGCCAGCTCGCGACCCGAGTGCGAGAGCGAGCGGATCGGCGCCAGCGAATTGTTGAGCTCGTGGCTGATCACGCGAATGACCTTCTTCCAGGTCGCGACTTCCTGCCGCGCCAGCTCGCGCGTCAGGCGCTTGATCTGATAGAGCCGGTGCGGCTTGCCCTGCAGCTTGAACGCGCGCTGCGACAGATGGAACGTTTCTTCCTCCTGATCCAGCGTGACGCTGAAAAGCCCGTCGCCGCCGCTTGCGATCGCGCGCGCGAGCGGCTCGGGCGCCGCCGCGACAATCTCGTCGAACCGCTCGCCGTTCATCGAACGGCCTCCGTGCAAAAGATGCCGTGCAGCGATGTTCGCGTAGACGACGTGGCCGCCTTCCTCGACCAGCGCCAGCGCGGTGGGCGTGTTCTGCACGACCGTGTCGAGCAGGAGCTCGCGCTGGAACAGATGCTGGCGCTCCTCGCGCAGCACCCGCCCCAGCTCGTTGTGCGCGGCGACGAGATCGCCGACCTCGTCGCCGCGCCTGGCGCCGATCGAAAAACTGAAGTCGCCGTCGCGGAACGCGACCACGCTGCCGGACAGCGCGCGGATCAGCGTCGCGACCGGGCGCGCGAGCGCGCGCGCGAAAAGGATCGACGGAATCGCCAGCACCAGCACCGTCGCCGCTGCGCCGTACCACGGTGAATCGAGCCACGCCGTCGCCGCCGCGGCCAGCGCGGCCGCTGCGATCAGCGTCACGGCGAGCGCCGCGGCGAGCTTCCCTTCGAGCGACACGAGGCGCATGGGGTGGAGCCGGGATTAGGGAATCGGGATTGGGGATTCGGCAAAGCCTACAAGATCGTCGTGCCTGCTTTCGCGACTCCCGAATTTCTAACCCCGGTCCCCGGCCTCACCCCACCGAAATCCCGAGCTTGTCCATGCGCCGGTACAGCGCCTGGCGCGAGAGCCCGAGTTCCGCGGCGGCCTGGCTGATCACGCCGCGCGCGTTCGCGAGCGCGGCTTCGATCATCGCGCGGTCGGGCTCGGCGGCGGGGGCCGGACGACCGTTGCCGTTGCGCAGCGAGCCCAGGCCGAGATCCGCGGCCGTGATCACGCCGTCCTTGCAGAGCAGCGCGGCGCGCTGGATCGCGTTCTTGAGCTCGCGCACGTTGCCGGGCCAGGTGTGCGCGACGAGCGCGGCGCGCGCGCTTTCGTCGAGCGCGATGCCGGGAGGGAGGAAGTGCTCGGCCAGCGGCACAATGTCGTCACGCCGCTCGGCGAGCGGCGGCAGGCGCAGCTCGATGACGTTGAGCCGGTAATACAGGTCCTCGCGGAACTTGCCGTCGCGGATCATCGCCGCGATGTCGGCATTGGTCGCGCTGATCACGCGCACCTGCGTCGTGCGCGTCTTGCTCGATCCCAGGCGCTCGAACTGTCCGCTCTCGAGCACGCGCAGGAGCTTCGCCTGTCCAGCAAGCGGCAGGTTGCCGATCTCGTCGAGAAACAGCGTGCCGCCGTCGGCGATCTCGAAGCGGCCCTCGCGCGCGCGGTTCGGCGCGCCGGTGTAGGCCCCGGGATCGGCGCCGAAGAGCTCAGCCTCGATCAACTCGGACGGCAGCGCGCCGCAGTTGACCGTCACGAACGGCCCGTCCTTGACTGCGGAATTCGCCTGGATGATCTCGGCGATGCGCTCCTTGCCGGCGCCGTTCGGCCCGGTGATCAGCACCGGAATGTCGGCGCGCGCGACCTGGCAGGCCAGCTCGACGACACGCTCGGTCGCCGTCGATGCGAACACGAGCCCGCGCAGGTCGTACTGCGAGTCGAGCGCCTGGCGACGCTTCCTGCGCTCCTCGCGCACGCGCGTGATTTCGCGCGTCGCCTCGGAAAGCTCGAGCAGGTTCTCGACCGTCGCGAGCAGCTTGTGATCGTCCCAGGGCTTGGCGAGATAGTCCGCCGCGCCCGCCTTGACGAGCTCGACCGCGGTTTCGAGGTGCGTCCACGCGGTGAGCAGCACGATGGGCAGGTCCGGATGCCGCGCCCGGATGTCGCGGAAAAGCTTGACGCCCTCCTCGCCCGAGGTCGTGTCTGCCGTGAAGTTCATGTCCTGCACGACCAGATCGACGTCCTCGCGATCCAGCAGCTGCAGGCCCTCGTCCGGCGCGTGCGCGATCAGCGTGCGGATCTCGCGCAGCGCGAACACCATCTCAAGCGCGGTGCCGACCGCGTGGTTGTCATCGATCACGAGGACCGTGCGCATGGGCGTGTCGTCGGTTCGGTAGTCCCCGCGCATGCGGCCTTGGATGCACGCGCGGGCGAAAGGTTGCGCCGAGTTTAAGAGCAAACCCGTTCGCGAAGAAAAAACCATCGCCGTCCCCGCGAAAGCGGGACCCGGTGCCTTGGCCATCGAGTCGCCGGGCCCCGCTTCCGCGGGGCGACGACATCACACACTTCGCGTCGCGACCGCCGGCGGCACCCGCGACGCGCGCAGCGCCGGTCCGAGCACGGCGAGCTGGCCGAGCAGCCACAGGCACACGAAACCGACCGGCACGTAGTACCACGGCAGCCGCGGCGCCTGGTATTCCTTCATGAGATACAGGCTGAACGCGTAGGCGAGGATGCCGCCGCCGACGAGGCCGAGCGTCGTGATGATGAAGTTCTCGGTCTGGAAATAGCGCAGGATGTCGAGCTTCGTGGCGCCGAGCGCGCGCCGCGTGCCGATCTGCTTCGTGCGCTGGGCGACCCAGAAGCTCGCCATGCCCACGATGCCAAGCGCGGTGATGGTGAGGAGGCAGACGACCACCACGGACAAGATGATCGCCATCGCGCGGTCGTCGGCGTAGGCCTCGCTGCGCACTTGGGTCATCGGGCGTACCTTGCCGATGATCCGGCTCGGATTCGCCTCGGCCATCTTCTGTTCGACCTGTTTCATGACCTCGTCGCGCCGGCCGGGCTCGGCGCGCACGAGATAGCGCGTCGAGTTGCCGTACGGCATGAACGCCGGCACGAACGTCGCGTACTCGACGGTGTCGCTCGACATCCACGGCTGCTGGAGGCGATCGACCACACCGATGATCGTCGTGGTCGGCGGATCCTCGTCGAAGTAGACCTGCTTGCCGATTGGGTCCTGATCCGGGAAGAGCTTCTCGGCCAGCGCCTTGGAGACGATCGCGACTTTCGGACGCAAGCCATCACCGAAGTCGAGCGTCTCGATCTCCTCGGGCTTGAAGTTGCGGCCGGCGACGAGCTGCGTGCCGAACGTCGAGATCGCGTGATCGTCGACGAGATAGATCGCCGTCTGCGCGGTCGAGGTCTTCTGGTGCGGCGTAAGGCTGAGCCCCGTGCTCCAGCCGCCGTCGCTCATCGGCACCGAGTTCGTGGGCGTGGCGTCGGCGACGCCCGGCAGCTGGCGCAGCAGCGCGAGATCGGACTGCTGCACCGCCTTGGCGTCGTAGCTTTGGCCGAAGCCGTTCGAGCCGAACCAGAACGTGTCGGCCTCGTTCATGCCGCTCGGCCGCGCCATGTGGTCGAGGCGTTCGGAGATGATGAAGAGCGCGTTGCAGACGATCGCGAGCGTCAGGGCGACCTGCAGGCCGATCAGGATCATCGCGACCTTGCTGCGCATCAGTGCGGAGAGAATGGGGCGGATTTCCATGGCGTAGATCCGGGATTTGGGATTGGGGATTCGGGATTGGAGGTGCCGTTCGGTGTTCACGCGTCGTGCGGCGAATCCCGACTCGCGAATCTCCAATCCCGGCTCTTCACACCTTCAACTGCGCCGCCGGTTGCACGCGGCACGCGCGCCAGGTCGGATACAACCCGGCGAGCACGGCCGAGAACACCGCGAGCACGACGGTCACCAGGACCATCTGGAGATCCAGCGAGGCGACGCTCTTGTACGAGCTGTAAAGCGCACGCACGGCGAGCAGGCCGAGGCCCGTCAGCAGGAGGCCGAGCACGCCACCGGTGAGGCCGACCACGCCGGATTCGACGAGAAACTGCGTGAACACCTCGCGCCGGCTCGCGCCCAGTGCGCGGCGCAGGCCGATCTCGCCGGCCTTGCGCGTGAACTTGGCGAGAAGGAGGCCGATCGTGTTGACCAGGCACACGGCGAGGAACGCGAAGCCGAGACCGGTCTGCACTTCGACATCGCGCGAGACGACCTTCTGGTCCTTCATCCACTCGTTCACGTTGAGCAGGCGGTTGTTGAGCGGACGCTGGAAACGGCCGAGCTTCTTCTGCTCGTTGACGTAGTTGTCGAGGAAGGCCTTGTACTCGGCGAACTTCTCCGGCGTGTCGAGCTCCACCCACATCTGCATCCAGACGCAGTCGGACTCGAGATACGCCTCCCAGCCGTCACCCGGCGTCTTGAAGCAGCTGTTGTTGCCGCTGCCGCGCTGCTTGAGGTCGATCGCCGTCGTGAACGGCATGAAGAACTCCTCGGGATCGGCGAACGCGCCGTTGGTGAGGTCGTAATAGCGTGCGCGCAGCTTCCACTTGCCGAGCACGCCGACGACCGTGTAGTCGATGCCGTTCATGCGCACAGTCTTGCCGACGCTGTCCTGCCCGCCGAACAGCTTTTCGTTGGTGTCGCGCGTCAGCACGATCACACGTGCGTGCTCGTCGTCCTGCTTCCGGTCCCAGGGGCCGCCATACGCGAACGGCGGCTCGAACATGCCGAAGAAATCCGAATACGTGACGCGGCCGAGCGCGGTGAACGCCTTCACCTCGGGGTTCTCCGGCTGGATCGGCAGCGCAATCTTCCACATCGCGGCCTGCTTGTCGGCCTTGGCCGCCGCCATCAGCGCGGTCGCGTCGCGATAGGTCACCTGATCCGGCGGGCGGCCGTCGTCGTAGTACGGGTTGTTCGGATCCCAGTTGTCGAGCTGGACGTAGTGCAGCTTGTCGCTCTTCCACGGAATCGGATCGGCGCCCATGAGGTGCATGACCGTCAGCGTGGTCATGCTGGCCGCGATGCCGAGCCCGATGCCGAGCACCATCAGCGCGGTCAGGACGGGGTTTCTGCGCAGGCTGCGCAGGCCGAGCTGGATGTAATAGCCGAACATCGGGTCGTCCTCAGGCAGCGGCGATGGCGCTGTCGCCGTGCGACGGGCGCCGGTCGACGAGCCTCGGCTCGTCGTCGAAATCGGTGACCTGGCCGTCGATGATGTGCACGTTGCGGTGCGCACGCGCGGCGAGCTCCGGATCGTGCGTGACCATGATGATCGTCGTGCCCTGCCGGTTGATCTCCTCGAGCAGCTCCATGACGCCGCGCGCCATCAGCGAATCGAGGTTGCCGGTCGGCTCGTCGGCGAGCAGCACCTTCGGCGAGCCCGCCAGCGCCCGCGCGATGGCGACGCGCTGCTGCTGGCCGCCGGAAAGCTCGGCCGGATAGTGCTTCTGGCGCGAGGCAAGGCCGACGCGGGTCAGCGCCTCTTCGATGCGCTGCTTGCGTTCCGCTGCGTTGAATCCGCGGTACCGCAGCGGCACGTCGACGTTGTCGAAGAGATTGAGATCGGGGATCAGGTTGAAGCTCTGGAAGATGAAGCCCAGTTTTTCGTTGCGCAGCCGCGAGCGCTCGCTGTCGCCCATGCCGCGCACGTCGACGCCGTCGAGCCAGTACTCGCCGCCGGTGAACTCCTCGAGCAGGCCGGCGATGTTGAGGAACGTCGTCTTGCCCGAACCCGAAGGCCCCGTGACCGCGACGAACTCGCCCTCGCGGACGGTGATCGAAAAATCACGCAGCGCGTGTGTTTCGATCAGGTGCGTGCGGTAGACCTTCTGGAGATGTTTCATCACGAGCATGAGAAGTTCCTCGTTGGTAGTTCTCTGTGGCGGAAACGGAGAATCCGCTTTGATTCCCGATTCCCGATTTCCAAATCAGTTCAAAGCGACCCGCTGCGCCCCTTTGAAATCGTCCGTGCTCGAAATCACGATGCGGTCGCCTTCCTTGAGGCCCGATACGATCTCGACCGCGTTGAGGCTGGTCGCCCCGACCTGGATCGGAGTCCGCTCGGCGATGTCGCCGCGCACGACGTAGGCGACGCGGCCGGCGCCGGAATCGACGAACGGCCCGCGCTCGACCATCAGCACGTTCGGGTGCTCGTCGATCAGGATGCGCGTGGTGAGCTGCTGGTTCTGGCGCAGCCCGGCTGGCTTCTTCTCGCCGAAACGCACGCGCCCGGTGACCTGGCCGTTGACGACTTCGGGCGACACCGCGCTGATCTCGCCGGCATAGGTGCCGCTGCCGTCGCGTACTTCGGCCGGCATGCCGATCGAGAGATCGTGCGCGAACACTTCCGGAACCTGCACCTCGACCTCGAGCGCGCTGAGATCGACCACGGTGAGGAGAGGCGCGTTCGCGGCGACGTTCGCGCGCTGCTGCACGATCAGCTGCCCGACCTGGCCATCGACCGGCGAGCGGACCTTGAGCTCGTCCACCTGACGCATCAGGTCCTCGACCAGCAGCTTCTGCCGATCGAGCGCGAGGCGCTTGGTCTTGAGCTCGAACGCGAGGCTGTCGCGCTCGAGCTCGGAATCCTTCTCGGCGTTGGTCACGTTGAGCTCGGCCTTGGCGAGCGCATCCTTGGCGCGCAGCACGTCGAGCTCGGGCAACGCACCTGCGGTGAACGCCTTCATCGTCCGCTCGACTTCGCGCGCCGCGGTCTGGCGATCGATGCGCGCCTGATCCAGCGTCTTCTTAGACGCGAGCTGCTGCTTGCGGTGGTCGATCTCGGCGCGCTCGACGTCCAGCGTCAGGCTGTCCAGCGTCGCCTGCTCCTGCTTGAGCTTGTTGGTGAGCTCGGGCGAATCGACGACGGCGAGCACGTCGCCGATCTTGACCTTGTCACCGGCATGAACCTTGAGATCGACGAAGCCGGCGCTGCGCGCGTACAGCGTCGGGCTCACCGCGGCGACAACCCTGCCCTGCACCGACACGTCGCGCACGAGATTGCCGCGCTTGACCTCGGCGATGCGAAGCCGCGCCACGCTCGCCGACGAATCGGCCGAGAGCAGGTGGGCGACGGTCGGCACGCAGAGCGCCACGACGGCCACGACGGCGAGCGCGACGCCGATCCAGATCGCGCGCTTGCCGCGGTTGATCTTCGGGGCGATGTGCCGGTCCTGGGCCGAGGTGTCGCGAATCATCTTCGAGGGGCTCCTTGCGGCCAGACGCGGCCGCGTGCCCGTCCTTTAGCAACGGCCGTGCCACGCGCAACCGATTGTCTCGCAATGTTTTTCGGCGAAGCCCGGGCGGACGGACACTGTCCGGCGCCTCAGCCGGACAAACGCCGGACAAGCCGCGAGTCCGGCCGCCGGACGCCGCGGCGGACCTCGTCCGGCACGCCTCGTGCGCGCATGCTTGCGACCTTCCGCCGCCGCACGGCATCTCCTCCGTCCAGTGAGCGCAGCCAGCTTCCGGATCGAAGTGCCCGAACTCGTGCTGGCGCGTGCGCGCCGCGGCGACGCGCGCGCGCTCGAGACGATCTATCGCGCGTTCGAGCGGCCGGCGTACACGCTCGCGCTGCGCATCGTCGGCGATCCCGAGAGCGCGCGTGAAGTGATGCACGACGCGATGCTGAGGCTGATCGAGCGCATCGCGCAGTTCCGCGGCGAGGCGCCGTTCTGGGGCTGGCTGCGCCAGATCGTCGTCAACGAGGCGCTGATGCACCTGCGCAGGATGCGCGGCATCGCGCTCGACGGCCTCGACGAGGGCGACGAGCCCGCCGGTGAAGGGCCTACGCCCTCGCTGTTCGCCGACGGCGCGCGCGTCGAGCGCGCGCTGATGGCGCTGCCGCCGCTGACGCGCAGCGTGCTGTGGCTCTACCACGTCGAGGAATACACGCATCAGGAAATCGCGGAAATGACCGGCAAGTCCGTCAGCTTTTCGAAATCGCAGGTCGCGCGAGGCGGCTCGCGTCTTCGTCGCCTGCTGGATACGCACGAGGAGGCATCGCCATGCCTGGCCGCGACCCTCTAGACGATCGCCCTGCCGACACGGCGCTCGCGGCCGCGCTGCGTGCGCTGCCCGAACGAGCGCCGGAGCCCGATCTCTGGCCGGCGCTTTCGCGCGCGCTCGAGCTGCGATGCGGCCGCCGCCACGTGTGGCGCTACCTGCTGCCCGCCGCAGCCGCCGCGGCACTCGTCGTGGCATTGCTGTGGCCGACGCCCGCGATGCACGAAGGCGTGTCGCCTGCGGCGCCCTCCGCTTCGACCGGCATCGGGCCGGCATCGACTTTCCCCGCTGGCAGCTCCGCCGCGACCGAGCTCGCGCAGCTGCGGCAGCGCTCGCGCACACTGGAACGCTGGATCGCCGCCGTCACCGCGCACGCGCCGCAGGACGGCCGCGATCTGATGGCCGCGGTCGAGGTCGAGGATCTCATCGGACTCGTCGACGTGCAGCTCGGCGTTGCCCGCACCGATGCCGACGCGCTGCCGCTCTGGCGGCAGCGCGTCGCGTTGCTCGAAGACCTTGCCGCGATCCGCGGCAACGCGTTCGCGTTCGCCGAAGACGGTGATCGCGCGGAAGCGATGCCCGCGACATTCCATCTGGTGAACTGAAGAGGCACACATGAAACGCATTCTGCTCATCGCCGGCGCCGCGTTCGCGGTGCACGGCGCTTTCGCGGCCGAAGCCGCGCCGGTGACGAACCCGTCCGCATCGGCGGAAGTCGCCGCGCGCGCCGACGCGAAAGCCGCGAACGCGCCGGCGACGGCATCGTCCGGCTCCGCAAAAACCGAGGAAGCCCGCCGGCAGCTTGCCGAGCTGCGCGAACAGATGCAGGAGCTGTCCCGCAAAATGGCGGCGCTGTCGCACGAAATCGGCGAAAGCGGTCCGCGCGCCTACGCCTACCGCTACATCGGCAATCCCGACAGCGCGATGATCGGCGTCGTGCTCGGCATGAACGACGGACACGTGACCGTCGGAGCGATGACGCCCGACGGGCCGGCCGCGCGCGCGGGACTGCGCGGCAGCGACATCATCGTCGCGATCAACCATCAGCCGATCGAGGCGGGGTCGGTGTCCGAATCGCTCGAGAAGGCGAGGAAGTTGCTCGGCAATCTCAAGGAAGGCCAGAACGTGACGATCGAATATCTGCGCGATGGCAAGAAAGGCGTTGTCACGTTCCCCGCCGAGCGGCGCGAGGCCTGGAACTGGCCGCTGCTGCTGAACGACGATCCCGAGCATCCGTTCCTGCCGAAGGATTTCAACGAGCGCACCCGCGTCGACGCGGCGCGCGCGACGCGCGAGGCGATGCGGGACATCGACTACGGCAAGGTCCAGGCGGATGCCGCCCGCGCCGCGCGCGATGCGGTGCACGGAATGCGTATGAAGATGCCGTGGTGGGGCCTCAACCTGGCGCCGCTCAATCCCGATCTCGGACGCTATTTCGGCGCCGGCAAGGGCGTGCTGGTGCTGGCCGCCGACGAGGAATCGCTGCCCGGCATCCGCGCGGGCGATGTGATCACGCGCGTCGCCGGCACGGCGGTGAGCCGGCCCGAGGACGTGATGCGCGCATTGCGCGACCAGGAATCGGGCAAGGACGTGCCGATCGAGCTCCTGCGCGAGAAGAAGATGCTCGCGCTCAGCATGAAGGCGCCGGAGTTCAAGTCGATCTTCGATTTCCGCATGGTGCCGCCGGTACCGCCGGTACCGCCGGTGCTCCCCGCGCCCGCGGCACCGCCTCCAGCGCCGTCGGCCACACTGCCTGCTCCACCCGCACCGCCCGTGCCGCCGGATCGCGACGACACGTGACACGTGCGCCGGCGCGGCGGCAGGCACAACCGACGACGTTGGACTCACGCGGCGCGCCGAGCTTTCTCTCCAACGCGCGCCGCGATCGCCTGCTCGACAATCGAGTGATCCGCGTCCGGGCGATGCGCGCACTCGCTCAGCACGCGCCGGTACGAGCGCGCACCCGGCAGCCCTTGATACAGCCCGAGTATGTGCCGCGTGATGTGCCGCAGGCGATCGCCGCGCGCGAGATGCGCTTCGACGTAGGGCCGCAGGCGGCGCAGCACGTCGTCGCGGTCGGGCAGCGGCGTCGCGAACAGCGCGTGCTCGATCTCTGCGATGCGATACGGCTCGTGGTACGCGGTGCGGCCGAGCATGACGCCGTCGACGTGCCGCAGGTGCTCGCGCACCTGGGCCACCGTCGCGATACCCCCGTTGATGACGATCGTGAGCCCGGGGAACTCGCGCTTGAGGCGGTACACGCGCTCGTAGTCCAGCGGCGGAATCTCGCGGTTCTCCTTCGGCGACAGGCCTTTGAGCCACGCCTTGCGCGCGTGCACGACGAAGACGCCGCAGCCGGTCGCGCGCACGGTGTCGACGAAGCGCTCGAGATCGGCGTACGCGTCCTGCTCGTCGACGCCGAGCCGGCACTTGACCGTCACGGGAATCGAAACCGCTGCCCGCATCGCGGCCACGCAGTCGGCGACGAGCGCAGGCTCACGCATCAGGCACGCGCCGAAGCGGCCCGACTGCACGCGATCGGAGGGGCAGCCGACGTTGAGGTTCACCTCGTCGTATCCGAGCTCCGCGCCGATGCGCGCGGCCTCGGCCAGCTCGCGCGGCTCGGCACCGCCGAGCTGGAGTGCGACCGGATGCTCCGCCGGATCGAAACCGAGCAGCCGCGCGCGATCACCGCGCAGCACGGCCGTCGCGGTGACCATTTCGGTGTAGAGGCGCACATGCGGCGACAACAGGCGGTGGAAGTACCGGCAGTGCCGGTCCGTCCAGTCCATCATGGGTGCAACCGAGAAGAGGAATGGCTGGGTCGGCAAGATCGGCTCGCTGGATTCCGGACGCGACGGCGCCGGTGTTGCCACGCAGCCGCATTGTAAGGCGTCGCCTCTCCCGCCCGAATCGGTATGGCGCTCGCCGACAGCCCGCGGACCTCGGCCGGATCCGCACCTGCACGAACCGAAATCAGCCCCGCGCGGCACTCCCGCCCGTTGCAGTCCTTGCCAACAGCAACGGGAGACCACGATGGCAACGACGATCGGTCGCAAGCATGCCCTGAGCTGGCTTCGCGTCGGCGCATGGAGCGGCAGCTTCGCCGCGCACTTCGCCGCCCTGCTGCTGCTCGCCCTGCCGATGACCGCGCCTTCGCTGCGTCCGCACGTCGAGCCGGTCATCGCGCGATGGATCGCGGTGCAGCCGCCGCCTCTCCCGCTGCCGGAGCCGCCACCGCCCGTCGCGCCGCATCGCGTGCGGCCGGTGCAGTCCCGGCATCCGCCCGCCGACTCATCACCGGTGATCAGCGACGTCACCGAAGCCGCCGCGCCGATTCCTGATGTTTCCGAAGTGCAGGCGCCCGCCGAGGTCGCGCCACCGCCGTCATCGGACGATGTCGGATCGGGCGGCGGCAAGACGCAGGCGCTGTCCTACGCGACGCCGTTGCGTCCGAAATATCCGGCAGCGTCGGCGCGGGCTCAGGAGGAAGGCCTCGTCCTGCTGCGAGTGCTCGTCGACGCAGCCGGCGTGCCCGAACGCGTCGAGATTGCCAAAAGCTCGGGCCATGCGCGGCTCGACCGCGCTGCGCGCGACAGCGTGAGATCCGCGCGATTCCACCCGGTGCTGCGCAACGGCGAGGCGATCCCTGCCTGGGGCCTCGTGCCGATCGAGTTCCGGCTCGATCACGGATGAGCGCTGCGCGCCGCCTTCGCCTCCTGCCTGGATCGCCTTCCCCACTTCCGCTTTCGGGAGAGGGGAAGGTCCGGGCTGCCTGCGAAAAGCGTCGAACCCGCGTCCCCTCACCTTGCCTCCGCCGCAAGCGAAAGAGGGGGCACGGCAGCTCGGGTACAGTAGGCGCTCCGTTTCGAGCCTGATCATGGATCTCCACAACCTCTGGTACATCCTCGCCGCGATCCTGATCGTCGTCGGCTTCGTCGGCACCGTGTTGCCGGCGCTGCCCGGCGTGCCGCTGGTGTTCGCCGGCATGCTGGTCGCGGCATGGGCGGACGGCTTTCAGCACGTCGGCGTGTGGACACTGGTGGTGCTCGGCGTGCTCACGGCGATTGCCGTCGGCGTCGATTTCGTCGCCGGGCTCGCCGGCGCGAAGCGCGTAGGCGCGAGCCGGCTCGCGCTGTTCGGCGCAGCGGTCGGCACGCTCGTCGGCATTTTCTTCGGATTGCCCGGATTGCTGCTCGGGCCGTTTCTCGGCGCGCTGCTCGGCGAGCTTTTCGCCGGCGGGACGCTGCAGCGCGCGACCAACGTCGGCGTCGGCGCGTGGATCGGCTTCCTGGTCGGCACCGTGCTCAAGCTCGGCGTCTGCTTCGCGATGCTCGGGATATTCGCGCTGGCATTCGTCGTCGGCTGAAAGGGGCGCACCGGATTCGACACGCCGGCATCGCGACGCGCGACTCGAATCGCTAGCGGCTTTCGCTCGAGAGATGAGCGATCGCGGCTTCGCTCCGCTCGCGATCGCGGTCGTCGAACGGCGTCACTCGTACCGAGGCGATTGTGCCAGGGTCGATGCAGCGCACGTTGACGTCGATGCCGTCCGGATTGGAGCGCGGCACATAGAAGCTCTTGACGCCGCAGTGCCGGCAGAAGCGGTGCTTCGCCGCGCCGGTGTTGAATGTGTACTCAACCAGATCGTCCTCCCCGGCGACGAGCCGGAACCGGGACGCCGGAACGATCAGGTGCACGAATCCGCTCATGCGGCAGATCGAGCAGTTGCAATCCAGCGCTTCGATGTGCGCAGGCGCATCGACCTCGAAACGCACGCGGCCGCAATGGCAGCCGCCGCGATGGATCACGCGTGCATCGGCCTCTCCGTCCTTCATGGCGCCCTCCCGTTCATCGCGCGATTTTCGCGCAACGCGCGACGCGGCGTAACGCGCGAGCCGGACAGCGCTGCGCCCGGCCGTGTCCGCGCTCCGGCGAGCGCGTCGCATAACCTTTGGCACATAGCCGAACGCGGCCGGGCGAGTAGCGTCACTCATCCTTGGAAGGAGGCAGCCATGTTCATCCGACGCCTGTCCGCGTTCGCTCTCGGTATCGCCCTCGCCGTTTCCGCCGGTGTATCGCCTGCCGCCGAAGCGGGCGCGCCCGCGACGCGCGAATGGGTCGTGCGCAGCAACGAGGACGCGCAGCCGCTGCTCAGGATCCTCGGCGATTTCGCGCCCGAGTTCGCCGGACGCCTCGGCCTCGAAGGCTATGACGACCGCGTCACCCAATTCCCGGTCGATGCGAACGCGCGCCTGCGCAAGGCGATGGAAGGCGCGCGCAAGGATCTGCAGGCGAAGCTCGCTGCCGAAAAGGATCCGCAGGTCCGCCAGGACCTCAAGATCATGATCGAAGCGGCGACGCAGCAGATCGACACGGCCACGCTCAACGACAAATACCTGCTGCCGTACCAGAACGTCGGCCAGACGATCTTCTTCGGCGAGTTCAGCCTGCTGCAGGACCAGGTAGACGCAAAACGCCGGCCGAGCGCGCTGACGCGCCTCAAGCGCTACACCGGCCTCGAAAAAGGCTACACGCCGGTGACGACGCAGGCAAAGGCGCAGTTCGAGGCCGTGATGGGCGACAGCAAGCTGCTCGGCCCGTACAAGAACCAGGTCGAGCAGGATCTCGCCGACACGGCGAGCTACGTCGACGGCATCCGCAAGCTCTACGCGAAATACAGGATTGGCGGCGCGGATGAGGCGCTCGATGCGCTCGAGACGCAGCTCAAGGATTACGACGCGTGGATCCGCTCGACGGTGCTGCCGCGCGCCCGCGACGATTTCCGGCTGCCGCCGGAGCTCTACGCCGACAATCTCAGGAACGTCGGCCTCGACATCGCGCCCGACGCACTCATCGCCAAAGCCGAGGTCGCCTACGCCGAGATCCGCAACGAGATGCGCGCGCTCGCGCCGCTCGTCGCGAAGGAACATCATCTCGACGTCACCGATTACCGCGACGTGATCCGTGCGCTCAAGAAGGACCAGATGCCGCGCGAGAAGATCGAGGCGACCTATCACAACGTGATCGGCCGCATCGAGGACATCATCCGCCGCGAACGCATCGTGACGCTGCCGGAGCGCCCGATGCTGATGCGCGTCGCCTCGGAAGCCGAGACCGCCGCGCAGCCGGCGCCGCACATGGATCCGCCGCCACTGATCGGCAACAAGGGGGAGCGCGGCACGTTCGTGCTGACGCTGGGCAATCCGAGCACCGGCGGCAACGCGGAGAGCTACGACGATTTCAACCACATGTCCGGCACGTGGACGCTGACCGCGCACGAAGGGCGCCCCGGCCACGAGCTGCAGTTCTCGGCTATGGTCGAGCGCGGCGTCTCGCTGGCGCGCAGCGTGTTCGCGTTCAACAGCGTCAACGTCGAAGGCTGGGCGCTCTACGCCGAGGCCGAGATGAAACCGTACGAGCCGCTCGACGGCCAGCTGTTCGCGCTGCAGGCGCGGCTGCAGCGCGCGGCGCGCGCGATTCTCGATCCGATGGTCAACCTGGGGCGCATCACGCCCGAGCGCGCGAAGGAGGTGCTTACCGAGGAAGTCGTGCTGTCGCCCGCGTACGCGCGCCAGGAAATCGACCGCTACACGTTCCGCGCGCCGGGCCAGGCGACCGCCTACTTCTACGGCTACACGAAGCTGATGGAGCTGCGCGCCGAGACCGAAGTGAGGCTCGGCAAGAAGTTCGACCGTCTCGCGTTCAACGATTTCGTGATCGGGCAGGGCCTCTTGCCGCCGGCGCTGCTGCGCGAAGCGGTGGAGAACGAGTTCATCCCGACACACTCGAAATAGCGGCTATTGGCCCGGCCTCGCCGGCAGCACGTAAAGCAGCACCGCGAAAAACTGCAGGATGCTGCCGGCTAGCACGAATACGTGCCAGAGCGCGTGGCTGAACGGCAGCCGTTTCGAGAGATAGAACGGCACGCCCAGCGTATAGCAGGCGCCGCCGCCGAACAGCAGCCAGAGCCCGCTCGCCGGAAGATTGCGCACCAGCGGGCCGATCGCGACGAGACCGATCCAGCCGAGCCCGACATAGAGCGCGATCACCGGCCCGCGTTTCTCGATGCGGCGCATGACCAGCGCGATGCCGGCGATCGCGAGCGTCCAGACCACCGTGAACAGCGACCAGCCCCATGGCCCTTCCAGCGTGATCAGCGTGAACGGCGTGTAGGTGCCCGCGATCAGCAGGAAGATGGCCGCGTGATCGAGCTGGCGCAGCAGCGGCTTCGCGCGCTCGAGCGGAATACCGTGGTACAGCGTCGACGCGGTGTAGAGCAGGATCAGCGTCGCGCCGTAGACGCCGACGCTCGCGATATCGCGCGCATCCCCGCCGGGAGCCGCATGAGCGGCAAGCACGGCGAGCCCGGCGATGCTGAGCACGATGCCGATGCCATGGATGACGCACGAAGCCAGCTCTTCGCGCGCGCTGTAGACGGCCTGCGGCATTTCGGTGAGACGGTGCGGCACGGCGGCCTCCGCGAGGTGCCGCACGCGATGTCGCATTGCAGCATGGAGCTACCCTACTCCTCCGGAGCGGCGGCGCCAAGCTCGCAAACGTTTCGGTCCGGTTGCCTCGCGAAGATGGCGTGAGCGCTCGGGAGCGACCGCTCCGGGTGCTTTCAGCGCGGACTCATCACGACGCCCGGGCCGGCGCCTGCGAGTCGCGGTGATGCCGCGCGATCAGCCACACGACGCCGACGATGAGGAGCAGCGGCAGCGCCGCCTGCACGATCGCGACGCCGAACGCCAGCGCGAGGCCGCCTGCCAGCAGCATCAGCGGGAACGCGAGCAATGCGAGCAGCAGCCAGCCGAACAGCCGGAACACGAGCCCGAGCACACTGGCGGCGATGGTGAATGCCAGCACGACCGCGCCGACGACGAGCAACGCCGGCAGCAGCGCCAGCCCGCAGACGAGCAGCAGCAGCGTCGCGAACACGGTGAACACGGAAAAGACGGCGGTCATGGGCACCTCCATCGTCGATCCGATCGTCTTTGCCATTTTCGTATCGGCGCAGCGCCGCTGCCAGTGCGGAAGGTCACCCCGAGGGTTCTCGAGCCGCTTCAGCAGCCGGATGCAGTCTCGACGTAAGCTATGGCCATCGCGCCAGCGGAGCCCGCCATGGCCAGACTCGACGTGCTGATCCACCTGCGCCGCATCGATGCGACGACGCCGGCCGTGCGGCTCGGCCTCGCACTGGCGGAACGGCTGGAAGCATGGACGTGCGGAATCCATGTCATCGCCATCGCGCCCGCGGCGTTTGCATCGCCCGAAGCCGTCGCCCTGCAGGTGCACGAAGCAGACGGCATGGTCGAGGAAGCGAAGGCACGCCGTGACTGGTGGCAGGCCGAACTCGCCGCGCGCAAGCTCGAAGGCGAATGGCAGGTGTCGCAGGGCGACACCGTCGAAGTGCTCTGCCACGCGGCGCGCTGGAGCGATTTCGTCGTGGTCGAGCGTCCGCAGCTCAATCCCGATGCACCGACCGGCTGGGGCGTCGTCTCGCGCACGGTGTTCGGATCGTCGGCGCCGGTCGTCGTCGTGCCCGATTCCGTCGCCGTCGAGCGCACCGGGACGCGCATCCTCGTCGCCTGGAACTCGAGCCGCGAAGCCGCGCGCGCGATCCACGGCGCATTGCCGCTGCTCCGCCGCGCCGAACGCGTCGTCGTGCTCGAGGGCGATCCCGTCGAGAATCCGTTCGGCCTGCGCCATCTGCCGAGGCTCGACCTGCGCGCATGGCTCGCGCGTCGCGGCGTCGACGCGGAGTTCGCGACGTTCAAGCCGCCCGCAAAGGAGCGCGGAGCGGCATTGCTCGACGCGGCCCACACGCACGCGGCCGATCTCATCGTCATGGGTGCGTGGGGACATTCGCGCATCACCGAGCTCGTGCTCGGCGGCACGACGCGACAGCTGTTCCAGTCGAGCGACCTGCCGCTCCTGGTGGCGCATTGATGGCCGCCGTCGCGGGCACGGCGGAGGTGGCGACGCCGGAGCTCGCGGGCTCGCGCGTGCGCCTGCGCCCGCTGCGCGCGGAGGACGCCGGAGCGCTGTTCAGGCTTCGCTCCGATCCGCGCGTCATGCGCTACTGGAGCCATCCGCCGTGGACCGAGCCCGCGCAGGCGGCGGAGTATCTGGCCAAGCTGCTTCGCGAATCGGACGGCGCGCATTCCTGGGCCGTGACGCATGCAGGGGCCGACGCGCTGGTCGGCACGGCCTCGCTCTTCGCGATCAGCCGCGCGCACCGGCGCGCGGAAATCGGCTACTCGCTCGCCGCGGATCTCTGGGGCCGCGGCTACGCGCAGGACGCGCTGCGACTGGTGCTCGATTTCGCATTCACGACGCTCGGCGTGGAGCGCGTCGAGGCCGATGTCGATCCGCGCAACGACCGTTCGTGCCGGCTCGTCGAGAGGCTCGGGTTCGTGCGCGAGGGCCTGCTGCGATCGAGATGGCGCGTCGGCGACGAAGTGACAGACTCGGCGATGTATGGCCTGTTGCGAAGCGTATATCGCGGCTAGCAGTCACGCGCTCCCGCGCTCCGCCGGCGGAGCCATGACGCGTGGCCGGCCCTCCCGCACGGAGGGCCGGCGAAGATCAATCCGGGGGCTCAACCCACCCTGGCGAACGCCAGCGTCATGTCGAGCATGCGGTTCGAGAATCCCCACTCATTGTCGTACCACGAGAACACCTTGACGAAGGTGCCGCCCATGACACGCGTCTGCGTCGCGTCGTAGATCGACGACAGCGGATTGTGGTTGAAGTCGATCGAGACCAGCGGCTTCCTGTTGATGCCGAGGATGCCCTTGAGCTTGCCGTTGGCCGCTTCCTCGATGGCCTCGTCGATTTCCTTGGCCGACGTCGCGCGCTTGGCGACGAAGACCAGATCGACCAGCGAGACGTTGATCGTCGGCACGCGGATCGAGAGGCCGTCGAGCTTGCCGTTCAGCTCCGGCAGCACGAGGCCGACCGCGGCGGCGGCGCCGGTCTTGGTCGGGATCTGCGACATCGTCGCGGCACGCGCGCGGCGCAGGTCCTTGTGGTACACGTCGGTCAGCACCTGATCGTTCGTGTACGAGTGGATCGTCGTCATCAGACCATGCTCGATGCCGATCTTCTCGTGCAGCACCTTCGCCAGCGGCGCGAGGCAGTTCGTCGTGCACGAGGCGTTCGAGATGACAGTGTCGCTCGCCTTGATCTTGTCTTCGTTGACGCCGTAGACGAAGGTGCCGTGGACGTCCTTGTCGCCGGGCGCCGAGATCATCACCTTCCTCGCGCCGGCGGCGATGTGCGCGCTCGCCTTCGCCTTCGAGGTGAACAGGCCCGTGCACTCGAGCACGATGTCGACGCCGAGGTCCTTCCACGGCAGCCTGGATGGATCGCGCTCGGCGCAGACCTTGATGCGATCGCCATTGACGATGAGATCGCCGCCGTCGACCCCGACCTCGGCCGGAAAGCGGCCGTGCACCGTGTCATGCTGCGTCAGATGTGCGTTCGTTTCGGCATCGCCGAGATCGTTGACCGCGACGATCCGGATCTCGCTCGTCCGCTTCGACTCGTACAGCGCGCGCAGGATGTTGCGGCCGATGCGGCCGTAGCCGTTGATGGCGACCTTCACAGCCATGGATTTCCTCCGGAAAAGGGGAGACAGTTGGACATTCGCATTCTACCGGCCCTGCTTTTTGCGCGCACGGGCCATTTCCATGGTGCCAATCGGGAGGCGCCAGCGGGCGGCAAGCCACCGCCGCGCGCGTTTATGATGCAGAGCGCCGGTTCGACGCGGCGGGCGCATGCGTCGATTCACCGCGCAGCGATGGAGACCCGATGAGCGACACCCAGAGCACCCCGCCGGCCATCCTGCCCGTAGTGCGCAGCTTCCATCATGCAGACAGCGGCACCTGGACGCACGTGATCGTCGATCCGGCAACGCGTGAGGCAGCGATTGTCGATGCCGTGCTGGATTTCGACGCCGCATCCGGCCGCATCCGCACCGACAGCGCGCAGCGCGTGCTCGAATATGTCGAAACCGCGAGGCTTCGCGTCGGCTGGGTACTGGAGACGCACGCGCACGCGGATCATCTGTCGGCCGGGGCCTGGCTTCGCGAACGCACCGGCGCGGTGCTTGCGGTGGGCGCCGGCATCGTCGACGTGCAGCGCACGTTCAAGCGCATCCTCGAGCTCGGCGATTTCCCGGCCGACGGCAGCGAGTTCGATCGCCTGTTCGCGGACGGCGAGACATTCGGCATCGGCAAGCTCGAGGCGCGCGTCATCGCCACGCCGGGCCATACGCCGGACAGCGTCACCTACGCGATCGGCGACGTTCTCGTCGTCGGCGACACGCTGTTCGCGCCCGCCTGCGGCACCGCGCGCTGCGATTTTCCCGGCGGCGACGCCGCGGAGCTGTATCGCTCGATACGAAAGCTCTATACGTTTCCCGACGACACGCGCGTGCTGCTCTGCCACGACTATCCCGCGGCGGGCGCCGCTCCGTTGGCCGAAACGAGTGTCGCCGACGAAAAACGCGCGAACACGCACCTCGCCGCGGCGACGAGCGCGGAGACTTATGTCGAGTTCCGCAAGAGCCGCGACGCGAAGCTTGCGGTGCCACGGCTGCTCTGGCCGGCCATCCAGTTCAACATCCGCGGCGGCCGCCTCCCGCCGTGCGGAGAAGACGGCCGAACGTTTTTCAAGCTGCCGGTCGCGTTTGCAGAGGCGTAATACAAATCGTCAGCGTCGAGCCGCGCTCAGCGCAGCGATTTCACCGCCGCGACCACATGCTCGACGGTGAAGCCGAAATGCCGGAACAGCGCTTCGGCAGGTGCCGACGCGCCGAACGTGTCGATGCCGACCACGCCGCCGTCAAGGCCGACGTACTTGCGCCAGTAGTCGGTGACGCCGGCTTCGATGGCGACGCGCTTCCTGCACCAGCCCGGCAGCACGCTTTCGCGATATTCGAGCGGCTGCGCGTCGAACACGTTCGTGCACGGCATCGAGACGACGCGCACAGATACGCCTTCGTTCGCGAGCACGCGCATGGCCTGGATCGCGAGATCGACCTCGGAGCCGGTCGCAATCAGGATCGCCTCGAACTTCGCGCTGCCCGGGTCGGCGAGCACATAGCCGCCGCGCGCGATCGCGCCGACCTGCTCGTCGGTGCGGTGCTGGTGCGCGAGGTTCTGGCGCGAGAACACGAGGCAGGTCGGCCCGTCCGCACGTTCGATCGCCGCCTTCCAGGCGACGGCCGATTCCACCGCATCGCATGGGCGCCACACGTGGTTGTTCGGAATCTGGCGCAGGCTGGCGAGGTGCTCGATCGGCTGGTGCGTCGGCCCGTCTTCGCCGAGCCCGATCGAGTCGTGTGTGTAGACGTGGATCGCGCGCGTTGGAATCAGAGCCGACATGCGCACGGCATTGCGCGCGTAGTCCGAGAACACGAGGAAGGTGGCGTCGTACGGAATGAAGCCGCCGTGCAGGGCGAGGCCGTTCGAGATCGCGCTCATGCCGAACTCGCGCACGCCGTAGTAGACGTAGTTCGCGCCCGCGTCTTCTGTGTTGACGTCCTTCGAGCCTTTCCAGATCGTGAGATTCGAGCCGGCGAGATCGGCCGAGCCGCCGATCAGCTCGGGCAGCTTCGGGCCGTACGCGTCCAGCGCCATCTGCGAGGCCTTGCGCGAGGCGACGACCGGTCCTTCGGCCTGCAGCTTCTTCGCATAGGCGTCGGCGTGCGCGGCGAAATCCTCCGGCAGCCGGCCGTCGAGGCGCCGCTCGAATTCGGCTGCGAGATCCGGGTATGCATTGCGATAGCGCGCAAACAGCGCGTTCCATGCCGTCTCACGCTCGGCACCCTTCGCTTCGGCGTTCCAGGCATCGTAGATCTCGTCCGGTATCACGAAGGGCGGATGATTCCAGCCGAGCACCGCGCGCGCTGCCGCGACTTCGTCCTTGCCGAGCGCGGCGCCGTGGCAGCTCTCCTTGCCCTGCTTGTTCGGCGCGCCGTAGCCGATGATCGTCTTCGCGCAGATCAGCGTCGGCTTGTCGGGATCGAGCGCGGCCGAGACCAGCGCGGCCTTGATAGCCTCCGGATTGTGGCCGTCGACGTCGCGCAGCACTTCCCAGCCGTAGGCTTCGAAGCGCGCGGCGGTGTCGTCGGTGAACCAGCCGCGCACCTCGCCGTCGATCGAGATGCCGTTGTCGTCCCAGATCGCGATCAGCTTGCCGAGCCTGAGCGTGCCGGCGAGCGAGGCGGCCTCGTGCGAGATGCCTTCCATCATGCAGCCGTCACCCATGAGCACATAGGTGTAGTGGTCGACGATCGGAAATCCGTCGCGGTTGAAGCGGCGCGCCAGCACCTTCTCGGCGAGCGCCATGCCGACCGCGTTCGCGAAGCCCTGGCCGAGCGGCCCGGTCGTCGTCTCGACGCCGGGCGTCTCGCTCGCTTCGGGATGCCCCGCGGTCTTCGAGTGCAGCTGGCGGAAGCGCTTGATCTCGTCGATCGAAAGGTCGTAGCCGGTAAGGTGCAGCAGCGCGTACTGCAGCATCGAGCCGTGACCGTTCGAGAGCACGAAGCGGTCGCGGTTCGCCCACTTCGGATTCTTCGGATTGTGGCTGAGGAAGTCGTTCCACAGCACTTCGGCGATGTCGGCCATGCCCATCGGCATGCCGGGATGGCCTGACTTGGCGGCTTCGACCGCATCCATGGCCAGCGCGCGGATCGCGTTGGCGAGTTCTTTACGGCTCGGCATTCGGCTGCTCGGCGAGACGGAATCGGAAACGGCGGCCGGACGGCCACCGCGAGGGGCGCGATTGTCGCTGATGCGGGCGCGGTTTGTCGTCCCGCCGAGGCCGCCTGAACCATTACTAAACTTGCAGGTATTGAATTCAGGCCTCTGAACCCTACCTAACCTGCGCCAGCCGGACGGCGAACCCATGGATGGGCCGGGGGTCGAAGTTCGGCGACACACGGAAGCGTTGCGAAAACCCTTAATCCTCAAGAAGTTGGAGTGCCAAGCACTATGAAAACCACCTTGTTTGCCATTGCCCTAGCTACCGCAGGTCTCACCGCCATCCCCCTGACCAGTCACGCCGCCGACAACCAGAGCGGCTTCTTCATCAACGGCAATGTCGGCCAGTCGAATGTCGATAAGGGCGTCTACGACGACGACGACACCGGCTTCGGCGCGAACTTCGGCTACCGCTGGGCCGTCACCCCGAGCGTGCTGCTCGGTGTCGAGGGCGGTTACACCGATCTCGGCGAGTTCTCGACCAAGAACCGCTACAACGGCCTCGGCCTCCGCAAGGCGGAGCTGTCCGGCTGGACTCTCGGCGTCAACGGGCACTTCAACGTCACCGACAACTGGTACATCAGCGGTCGCACCGGCTGGTTCCGCGGCGACGTGAAGGGTGCCTACCTCGATCCGGAGGGCGTCGCCGTGCGCGTCGACGACACCAGCGACAAGTGGTACGCCGGCGCGGGCTTCGGCTACGACTTCAGTAACAACTTCAGCGTCGGCCTGAACTACGACTATTACAAGGCCGACAAGAAGAACCTCGACCTCAACTCGGACCTGGTGTCGGTCAGCGCCGAATACCGCTTCTGATCATCCATCGTCAGAGCGGACGCAGGATCGCATCCGCAGAATTCCGATAGGGAAATCTCCAACAGGAGCCACAGGGCAAGGATGCCGGGACGTGCCCGGCCTGCGTGAGCAGGCCGGGTTTTTTGTGTCCGAAGACCGCGCCTGCAGGATCCTGCAAGCACCGAGCTGCCCTCGATCGCAGGAACACTCACCGCCAGCGCGACAGATGCCTGCCCACCGGCGCGTTTTCCGCGAACGACGCTTCGACGATCGGCAAAGCGCTCATGACGATCGCACGCGCTTCGTCCTTGCGTCCCGCATCGTCGAGCGCGACCGCGTAGGCGATCGCAAGTTCGGCCGTAAACGGATGGTCAGGACCGAACGACTTCGCCCGGCTCAGTGTGTCCCAGGCCTGCTTGCGCGACGCGAGCTCGGTGTCGCGATCCTTGCGTGCGGCGGCGACGCCGGCCGCGAGCGTCAAGCGCTGCGCCTGCATCAGAGGCGAGAACACCGCGTTTGACGTTTCGCTGTCGGCGAGCCACCTCGCTGCGATGTCGGCATGGCCGGCGCGCAGGTTCCATTCGCCGAGCCAGAGCTGTGCCTTCGCCGTGTTCGAGTTCGCCCCGCCGTAGAGCTCGCGGAAATCGGCCAGCACCGCGTCGAGCATCGGCTTGGCCTCCTTGAGCGCGCCCGCCTTGGTCAGGGCACGCGCGAGGTTGTAAGTGGCGCGCACCACCATCGGATCGTGCCTGTCGAGTTTCTTCTCGCGCAGCGCGAGCGACTCGCGGAACAAGGGAATCGCCGACGCGAAATCGCCCATGTCCTCGTAGGCGGAAGCCATGTTGTTGAGGGGCTTCGCCGGCCCGGCGGCGCCGGCGCCGCCGGTCAGCCGCTCGATGCGCAGCGCTTCGCGGTATTGCGCGATTGCCTCGCGGAAGCGGCCGAGATCGTGCAGCGCCGAACCAAGCTCGTTATACGACGTGGCGGTATTGACACTTTCGTCGCCATAGATTTCTCGCGCAAGCGCGAGGCTTCGCTCGAGCACCGGCACGGCCTCGGCGCTCCGGCCGGCGCGCGCGAGGCCGGAGCCGTAGTTGGTCAGGGTGTGCTGATATTCGGGCGCGTGCTCGCCCGCGGATTTCGCGCGTAGCTCCAGCGCCTCGCGATAGTAGGCAACGCCGCCGTCTCCGCCGTCGCGGTTCGATTCGATATTGCCGAGGTTGTGCAGCGACGACGCGATCGCTCCGAGGCTGGCGCCGTTGGCGCGGCGCAGATCCAGCCCTTTCTTCAGCGCGGCCTCGGCCTCATCGAACTTGTCTTCGGCCTCCAGCACGATGCCGAGCGAGTTCCACGAGTCCGCGATGTCGAGCGGGCCGGCGCCGTTCTGCTCGCGCAACGCGAGCGAGCGCCGCGCCGCGGCCTCGGCCTCCGCGGCCCGATAGTTGTTGTTCGCGTATTCCACCGCGAGCTGGCTCAGCGTCGCCGCGGCGGCGAGCGGATCGTGGACGCGCGGGTCAAGGTGCAGATCGACCGACTCGCGGAAGAGCTCGATGCTCTTGCCGGGCTCGCCGATGTAGCGATATGCCGTCGCCAGCGTGTCGAGCAGCCGTGCCTTGATCGCCGGCTGATCGGCCAGCTCGTTGCGGATGCGTGTCGCGCCCTCGTCCAGCACCTCGCGTGCGGAGATGTCACGCTGGCTGTTGAGCCTGGGATTCGAAACGTTGAAGACCGACACGAGAAATCCGCTGACGCGCTCGGCCGCGGTCGCCTGCACGCGCGCCTCGTGCTCGGCCGCGAGCGCGCGATCGCGCTCGACGACGAGCCGCCAGGTGAACGCCGCGATCACCAGCGCGACGATGCCGCCTGCGGCGAACACCGGCCAGCGCCGGCGCAGCATGCGTCCGGTGCGATAGGCCAGCGTCGGCTCGCGCGCCAGCACGGGACGCAGTGCGCGATGCCGGCGTATGTCGCCGGCTAGCTCCTCCGCGGTCGCGTAGCGCGCCTCCGGCGCCGCCGCCGTGGCGCGCAGGACGATCGCGTCGATGTCCCCGGCGATGCGCTTTTTCCAGGGCACCGGCTGCGCGAGCTCGCTCGGTCGCACCGCCGCATCGCCGAGCAGCGCGATCGTGCGATCGACCGTATCCATGCGCGCCTTGCGGCCGGCGACGAGCTCGAACAGGATCAGGCCCAGCGCGTACACGTCGCTCGCAGTCGTCACCGCTTCGCCGCGCAGCTGCTCCGGGCTCGCGTAGCCCGGCGTGTAGTAGCCGGCTTCGACACTGTCCGGTCCGCGCTGGCGGTCGATCGCCCGCGCGATGCCGAAATCGAGCAGCACCGGCGTCCCGTCCGCGCGCACGAGCACGTTCGACGGCTTGAGATCGCAGTGCACGATCAGGCGCTGGTGCGCGAACTGCACCGCGCCGCAGACGTCCTCGAACAATTTAAGCCGCTCGTCGAGCGAAAGCGCGTGGTCGTGGCACCACGCATCGATCGGCTCACCCTCGACGTACTCCATGACGAGGTACGGCTGGCCGCCCGGCGTCGCGCCGCCATCCAGCAGGCGAGCGATGTACGGATGCTGCAAGGTCGCGAGAATCTGCCGCTCGCGCGTGAAATGCGCGAGCATGTCCGCGCTCGGCACGCCGCGGATCAGCTTGATCGCGGCGCGCTGCTCGAAGTGCCCGTCCGCACGCTCGGCGAGATACACGGCGCCCATGCCGCCCTGCGCGAGCTTGCGCACGAGACGCCACGCGCCGAGGCGATCGCCGACGTCGAGCTCGGTCTCGGCCTCGCCTGTGCGCACGCGCAGCGCGGCAGGCGCGCTGGCCTCGGTCGCGTCGCGGGCGAGCTGGGTGTCGGTCTGCGGCGTCGTCATTCAGTTCCGGCCGAAGGCGCCAGGCGTCGGCGTCGGCTACGGAATCCCCCTTTGCGCACTTTGTCGCAAGCCCGGGCCTGCCGCAACTTTCACGGTCTTGATCGGTGAACGAGCGCTCGAGGCGCGGCGATCTATCGCTCCGATCGCGCGGGCGAGAGCGTCCGCTCGAACCCCTCGGCGAAGATCCGGTCCTTCCAGCCGCCGGACAGTACCCACGCCGACTCGCTGAACAGCGGCGCATGAGCGCCGAATTCCGGCACGATTTCGATGTCGAGCACACCCGCGCCCACCGCGGGATCGAGCAGCGCTTCCTGCTCCTGCCAGCGCCGCAGCGGATTCGCCATCGCCGGCGGAAACCATCCCGCGGCGACGCCGTTCACGCGTATCTCGGCGGCCGGCGCGCCGGCGGTTTCTCCCGGCGTCGCGGCGCCGGCATCGAAGATGCGACGAAGGCGCAACGGCGGCACCGCATCCTCGACTTTGAAGCGGAAGCGACTTCCGCCGCTCGCATAGGAACAGACGCTCGCGTTGCGCAACGTCGGCGGCTCGTCTTCGAACGCGCCGCTCACCGATGTGCAGCTCGTTCCCGGAGGCGGCACGTAGGCGTGCGCCGTCGCCGATGAGGTACCGACATCGAAGCGATCGTACGGCACGACGGCCGCGCGCGGTTCGCGGTATGCATACGTCACCGAGCGCGCACAGGTCGGAACCGGCAACACCGGCGCGAAGCCCGCTTCGCGGACGAAGCGAAGCGCGCTCGCATATGTCAACGAACCGGACACGAGCCAGCGGTACGCCGAAGTCACTCCGCTGCCGTCTGCATCGACCTCGCTCGCGCCCGCGAGCGCGCGGGCGAACGGGCCGTGGTCGAAATAGAAACCGCCGTCGTGGAAATCCTCGACGCCGGTACCGTACCAGGCCGGCGCGACCGCATCGTCACGATACACGCGCTCGTCGCCTTCGAGGTAGCCGAGGCTGGTCACGCCTTCGGCGTGATAACGGGCCGACACGCCGACGATCCTGCCCGCACCGTGATGTGCGTACAGCGCGAAATCGCCGCGCGCGGCGCACGCATCGGACAACACGGCGACAAACGGTGCCGCGTCGGGTGGAACGGGCGCGGCATCGAAACTCAGCGCGCTATCCACCGTCACCGCCGCGGGCAGCGTCGCATCGGCGACGAGCTGCACGGCGGAGGACGCATGGAACGGCATCGGCAGCCATGAGTACAGCCATCCGCCGGCATCTTCACCCGCCAGGACACCGCGCGGCGCCGCGCCGGCACCGAGCGGCGTCGCGAAGAAATCGGACAGCGGCATGTCGACGGCCGTCGCGGCGTCGAAGGCTAATCTGAGATGCACGGCATCGTAGGCGGAACGCGGCAGGCGCAGCCGAAGGCCGCGCAGCCAGCCGGGCCCCGGCATCGTCACGAGATCGAGTGTCATTCCTGGCGCGAGCACGGCCGACGCTTCGAGCGGCGCAAGCATGCCGCTCCACGGATCGTCGCCCGCGTGCGCGAGAAACGCGCGCCAGGCCGGGAACTCGTCCGCCGCAGTGAAGCTCGCCATCGGCGTGCCGGGCGCGAGGCGATGGTGCTGGATCTGGAACCACAGCAGGCGCTCGTTGTTGCCGGTGCAGGGATTCGTGCCGCCGTTGTCCGCATGCGTCAGCGCGATGCGCAACGACGCCGCGTAGGCGATCGGCACGTAGCTGACATAGCCGCCGCTCGCTTGCAGATGCTCGAGAGCCAGCGGCGGCGTGAACGGCGGCGTCGAGCCGTCGAAGAGCGCTGCGAGCGGCACGTCGAGCTCCGGCGCGGGCGCGCCATCGACGTAGAAGCGCACGCCGATCGCGGGATCGATGCACGTCGACACGCCGAAGCCGGTCGTCAGCCAGATCCGAGTCACCGCGCCCGGCCCGCGCTCGTCGAACAGCACGGCTTCCTCGCCGTCGCGATAAAGCCAGCGCACGGGATACGGATTGTCGACCGTATCCTCCGGACCCGCGTTGCTGCGGTCGTAGCGGCAGCCGTCGAGGCAGTGGCTCGACCGCTCGCCGACGACGTCGCCGGCATCCAGCGTCGCGAGGCGCGAGGGCGATTCCCAGATTTCCCAGGGCAGGCCGCCGGCATGTGCCGTCGTTGCGACGCAGGCGAACACGAAGCCGCGCCATCGGGCGGGCGGATCTCTGCGGAGCACGCCTCGCATCGTCCCCATGCGAAGACATTACCGATACGCGACGCGGGGCGCGAATCGCGAGCGGAAGGCTCCGTGACGTCGCCTTGAGCGCAGATCAACGCCCTATTCCGGATACAGCGCCGGCAGCGGCGACTCCTGCTTCACCTTCGCTCCTCCCGCGCGCCACGCGAGGCCCGACTTGAACGCCTTTCCGAGCTGCGCGCCGACGCCGCTCGAAGGCGCGCCGGCGTAGCGGGCCTTCTGCAGGGCGGCGAGCGCATCGCGCTGCGCAGCGTCGTCGAGTCGCTGGGCGAGCTCGCCGAGATTGCGCACTTCGGGCCGTTCGCTGCGCGCCCAGGCAACGAGCGCGCGTTCGGCACCGGCGAGCTCGCAGAGCGAACAGGCGCGCAGGAAGGCGGCGCGATGGCCCGAAGCCGCGGACTATGACGAAGGACCCGCCGCCGCGAGCGCGGGCGAAGCGCGGCGCGACTGCCACCACAGCACGAGCGTCGCGAGCCACAGCGCGAAGCCGAGCGCGGCCAGCGTCTGCCACAAGCGCACCGCTCCCGGCCGAAACATCGACGGATGGTCGGCTGGCGCGACAGCCGGAGCGTTCGCGCTCGCGTCGTCCAGGGGCGCCACCGCTCCGGCAGCGTTGGTGCCGCTGCTTCCCGCGGCAGGAAGCACCGTCAGCGTGCGGGCCGGCAACTCGGCCGTCTGCATGCGATCGTGCTCGGTGTCCCACCAGCGCACGCTCATGCCCGGAATCGTCAACGTTCCGGGCCGCGTCGGCACGAAGGCGAACTTGCGCACGCGCTCGCCGAACAGCCAGGTGCCGTCGTCGCGCGTGCGCGTGTCCGCCTTGTCGGGATAGATCTCGGCGCCTTGCGGCGCGGCCAGATCGAGCTCGGGCAGCTGCTCGAAACCGAGGCCCTGCGCCTGCAGGCGGATCGTGCGCGTGACCGGATCGCCGACATGGATTTCACTCGGCAGCTCGCTCTCGTCCTTGAGGAGCATCGAGGCCGCCGGCAGCCACGGCTCGCCTGCGGGCCAGGCCGACGGCTTCGGGCGCACTTCGAGCTGCACCGCGTCGGAGCGCGCGCTCACCGAGCGCGGCCGGCTGAAAAAACCGGTCGGGTCGGCGGCGTCGAGCGCATTGCCACGGAACATCAGCGCCGGCAAATCGAGCGTGCCGCTCTTCTCCGGCGTCAGCGCGTAGTGGCGCTCCATGACGTGATAGCGACGGTCGCCGACCGTGGCGAGATAGCTCTTGTCCTGACCGAGCCGCTGCACGACCACGCCGTCGGCGTGCGGCTCGCTGAGGTTGCCGTCGGTGAGGCCGAAGGCGTAGTAGAGCTTCACCGTGTAGCGCACCTGCTGCTGCACGTACGGCGCGAGCGGCTCGGCCGAGACTTCGAGGAAGACGTCGTCACCGGGCTTGCCCTGCGCGCCGGACGGCTGCGCGAGCACCGTCAGCACGATCGGTGCGGTGTGCGCCGCACCGACCGCGAGCGCTGGAATCGTAATGCGTCCTTCGTGCTTGGGCTCGAGCCCGACGGCCCAGACCGTCTTCGCGCTGCTCGTCCCGTTGATGATGCTGACCTGCTGGCTCGACTGCGTGCCGAGCAGGTTGAAGTCCTGCGACAGCGGGCCGAAGTCGGGCTGCCCGCCGGCGTCGCCCTGCGCCTCGACGTTGAGCGTCACCGTTTCGCCGAGATGCATCGTGTCGCGGTCGAGCCAGGCGCGCACCGTCGGTACGGCAGCGCGGACGGGCGCGATCACGGCGAGCGCGCCCATCAGCGTGAACAGGACAGCGTGCAAGCGTTTCATCCGTTGTCGTCTCCGCGCTGTTGACGGCGCTGATGCTCGAGCAGGAACTTGCGGCGCAAGAGGCCGCCGGGATCGTCCGGCACGCGCTGCAGCAGGTGTTCCAGCGCCTGCCGCTTTTCCTGTGTCGCATCGTCTTCTTCGACCGCGGCCGTCGGCTTGTCGTTCTTCGCCTCCTTGTCGCCGGACGCGAGGGAACGGTCGATCGCGCGCGACAGCGCCTCCTGCTGCGCGCTGCTCGGCTTGCCTTCGGCGGGATCGGACGGCGACTGCGGCTCGGAGGTTTCGCCCTTCGTGCCGGGCGACGCGTCCTTCTCGTCGCCGCCCGCATTCTGCTGCGAGCCGCCGCCCCGCTCCTTGTCTTCGCCTTCTTCGCTGTCCGATTTCGAAGAGTCGTGTTGCTCCTGATCCTGATTCTGTTCGCCGGATTGCTGCTGTTCCTGATCCTTCCCTGCCTCCGGGTTTTGATCTCGAGCGTTCTTCTTGTCCTGCGAATCGCCGGACTTCGATTTCTTGCCCTGCGATGGATCCTGCTTGTTCGGCTGGCGTTTCAGCCAGTCCTCGACCGCAGCCTTGTTCGCCTTCGCGTCTTCCATGTCAGGCTGAAGCTGCAGGGCGCGATCGTAGGCCGCGATCGCCTCTTCGTAGCGGCCGAGCTTGGCGAGTGCGTTGCCGAGGTTGTACGCGCCGTCGGCGTTCTGCACGCTGGCATAGTCGGTCGCGGCTGCTTCGTAGTCGCCCGCGCGGAACGCCGCAGTGCCGTGCCAGTCCGGCGAGCGCGCGACCTCGGCCGCGCGTTTCGCGTCGCCCTCGGCCAGCGCCGCTGCGGCCTGCTGATCGGAACGGAGCCAGAGATCCTTGAACGATGCCGCCTCCGCGCGCGGCAAAGGCGCGAAGAGAACCAGCCCGATCGCCATCAGCCAGCCGCGCCGGAACGCAAAAGCGGCGAGCGGCACCAGAACCAGGAGGAGCCATGGTCCGCGGTCGCGCCAGCGCGTGCTCGTGGCGAGATCGTCTGAAGCGGCAGGCTCGTCGGCATGCCTCGACGCGGCGCTCGCGCGGTCGACGAGCAGCGTGTCGATGTCGCGCGAATCGGCGCTCAGCGTCGCATAGCGCCCGCCGCCGGCTTCGGCTACCGCGGCCAGGCTCGCATCGTCGCGGCGCGCGATGATGACGTTCCCCTTGTCGTCTTTGAGAAAATCGCCCTGCGCGAGTGCGACCGGCGCGCCGGCGGTGCTGCCGATGCCGAGCACCGACACGGTGATGCCGCTCGCGCGCGCCTTGCGCGCGGCCGCGATGGCGGCAGCGTCGGCGCTGTCGGCCAGCAGGATGATGTCGCCGGTGTGCATGCCGGCCTGCTCGATGAGCTTCTGCGCTTCGGCGATCGCTCCCGCCGCGCGATTGCCGGCGACCGGCATCGTCGACGGATCGAGCGCGTCGACGAGATTGCGCACCGTGCCGATGTCGTCCGTCAGTGGCGCGGCGACGTAGGCCTCGCCGGCGTAGCCGATCAGCGCGGTCTGGTAGTCCTTGCTGCGCTCGAGAATGTCGACGAGCTTGTAGCGCGCGCGCTCGAACCGGCTCGGCTTCTCGTCCTGCGCCATCATCGTTGCGGAAAGCTCCAGCGCGAGCACCCGCGCGGCCTGGTTGCGATAGAGCGGCATCGGCTCGCGCTCCCACGCGGGGCCGGCGAGCGCGACGCAGGCGAGCGTCCACAACGCGATCGCCAGCACGATGCCGGCGCGGCCCGAGCCCGCGTCGATGCGCTCGATGAGATGCGGCAGGAGATGCGCGTCGATCGCGCTGCGCCAGGCACCCGCGTCCGCGCGGCCACGCCGGCGCAGCAGCCAGAACGCCGGCGCTGCCAGCAGGAGCAGCAGCCACAGCGGGCGCAGGAAATGGAACTCTGCGAGCGCGCTCATCGTCGGGCCAGTGTCGGAGCCATCGCGCGCGGCGCACGCAGGCGCCAGCCGGGCAGGAGAAACGCGAGCGCGGCGGCCGCGAGCGAAGCCGCGAGCGGCATCCAGTACAGCTCGTCGATCGGGCGCAGGCTTTCCTTCGTGTCGGCGACCGGTTCCAGTTGATCGAGCGTGCGGTAGACGTCGGCCAGCTCGTCGCTGTTGCGCGCGCGGAAGTAGTGTCCGCCGGTCGCCTCGGCCATGCGCTTCAGCATGGCTTCGTCGAGGTCGGCCGACGGATTGACGACGCGGCTGCCGAACAGGCTGTTGACACGCAACGCCTCTGCACCGATGCCGATGGTGTAGACGCGCACGTTGTTCGCTGCCGCGAGTTCGATCGCCTTGCGCGGATCGAGCTCTCCGGCCGTGTTGACGCCGTCGGTGAGCAGGATCAGCACGCGCTGATCCTGCGGCCGCTCGCGCAGCCGCTTCACCGCGAGGCCAAGCGCGTCGCCGATCGCCGTCTCGCGCCCGGCGAGCCCGATCGTCGCGTCGGCGAGCTGCCTGCCGACCGTCTTGAGATCGAAGGTCAGCGGCACCAGCAGGTACGCGCGCGTACCGAACAGGATGAGGCCGACGCGATCGCCGGTGCGCCGCTTGACGAAATCGCTGGCGATCGCCTGGATCGCCGCGAAACGCGGCACCGCATTCGTCGGGCCGCCGAGCTGCATGTCCTCGATGCTCATGCTGCCGGAGGTGTCGATGGCGAGCATCAGGTCGCGCCCCGAACGCGGCACGTCCTCGGGCGGACCGAGCCATTGCGGGCGCGCGGCGGCGAACACGAGCAGCACCCAGCCGAGCAGCGCGAACGCGGTGCGCAAGCGCGGTACCGTCGAGAGATCGGCCTCCTGCGGCAGCACGAAACCGGTGTGCGGAAGGTGCAGCGCGGTCGCGATCCACCCCGGCGCGCGCGGCAGCAGGCGGGCCGCAATCAGCGGCAGCGGCAGCGCGGCGAGCAGCCATGGCCAGGCGAGCTCAAACATGGCTGCGCCCTCGTGGCAGTGCGCGCTTCAACCAGTCGCGGGCGAGCGCCAGCAACGCCGTGGCGTCGACCGACGGCGCGTCATCGTCGCCGGCGCGGCGGTACGGAGCGTCGATCAATGCGCGCCCCACCTCCGAACGGAAGTGCGTCGCACCGGTGCGCTTCTTCGTTCCGTTGCCGTCCGACGCCATCCGCTCGTCGAGGAATTCGAGCCAGGCTTCTCCGTACAGCGATGCGGCGCCGGGCTCGATCAGAAGTGACGCGCGGCGCAGCAGTTGCGAGACATCGGCGGCGAGGCGCACGGGATCGGGTTGTGCGGCGTGCGTCGCTGCAATGCGGTCGAGCTCGGTGGCAACGCGCTGCCGCCAGCGCCGTTCCCGCCAACGAAGGAGCAGCACCCATGCGCCGGCGACTGCGGCGGCCAGCACGATCAGCGCGACGATCCACCAGCCCGGAGCCGGCGGCCACCACGACGGCGCCGGCGGCAGGTGGATATCGCGCAGATCGGGACCGGCCGGCGCGTTCATGCGGCACCTGCCGAAAGACGGGTGCGCGCCAGCAGCGGCGCGAGAGCACGGCGCAGGTCCGCGTGACCGTCGAGGTCGAGCACGCGCACACCCGCGCGCTGGCACTCGCGGCGCAGCCGCTCGCGCGCCTCGGAGAAGCGCTGCGTCCAGGCGCTGCGCACCGACGCATCGCCGAAGTCGAGCACGCGGCGCGTGCTGCCGAGGTGCAGCGCGTAGCGCCCGGGCGGTGGCGGCGCGAGCTCGAGCGCGTCGCGCAGCAGCACGACCGAGATGTCATGGCGGCCGGCGAGCTGCGGCAGCAGTTGCGCGGCGTCTGCGTCGGCGCTGAAGCCGTCCGTAAGAAGGATCATGCGCATGCCGGGCCGGAGCAGACGCCGCACGCGGACGAGGCCGGTGGAGAGCGCCTCGTTGCGCACGGGATCGGCTGCCGCGTCCCAGTCGCGGAGCGCTCGCAAGACGCGCAGCACGCCGCGGCGTCCGCCCGCGGGTTTCACTTCGCCGTTCACGCCGCCGCCGAAGCCGAGCGCGCCGACGCGATCGCCGGCGGCTGCGGACATCCACGCGAGCAGCGCCGCCGCGCGCGCGGCTTGAACATTCTTGAAGCGCACGCGCGTGCCGAAGCGCATGCCGGGATTCTGATCCATGACGAGCAGCAGGCCCTGCTCGCGCTCTTCCTGGAACACCTTCGTATGCGGCGTGCCGCTGCGCGCGGTGACGCGCCAGTCCATGTGGCGGATCTCGTCGCCCGGCAGATAGATGCGCGACTCGCGGAAGTCGACGCCGCGCCCGCGCCAGCGCGATGCGTGGCCGCCTGCCCGAAGCGCGGGGCTGCGCCGGCTGCGTGCGAGGCTGGCGCCGTGCGCGACGGCGGAAAGTGCGAGCAGCTCGTCGAGGGCGACGCGGGTGGGATTCATTTGGAGCGGGAATTCGGGATTCGGGATTGGGGATTCGAGAAAGACGTGATTTGCGCTTGTCGGGCTCCGATCGGGTCACGTGCCGTCCGAATCCCGAATCTCCAATCCCGAATCCCGGATCTTCACGGCAACGGCACCTTTTCGAGCAGCATCGCGACGACACGATCCGAGTTGACGCCTTCGGCTTCCGCCTCGTAGCTCAGCAGCACGCGATGGCGCAGCACGTCGGCGGCGATCGCGTGCACATCCTCAGGAGTGACGTAATCACGGCCGACGAGCCAGGCGTGCGCACGCGCGCAGCGGTCGAGGGCGATCGTGCCGCGCGGGCTCGCGCCGTAGGCGACCCAGCGCCCGAGCTCGTCGCCGTAGCGCGCGGGCTCGCGCGTCGCGAGCACGAGCTGGACGATGTACTCCTCGAGCTGCGGCGCGAGGTGCTGCGCGAGCACGGCCGCACGCGCGGCGAATACCTGCGCCTGGCTCACGATGCGCGACGGCGGCTCCGGTGCCGCGAGCGCTTCGCGTGCGCGCTCGCGCGCGAGCTTCAGGATCGCCGCCTCGGCGGCGGCCTGCGGGTAGTCGATGCGCACATGCAGCAGGAAGCGGTCGAGCTGTGCCTCGGGCAGCGGATATGTGCCCTCCTGCTCGATCGGGTTCTGCGTCGCCATGACCAGAAACAGCGCGGGCAAGGCATAGGTGTCGCGGCCGACCGTCACCTGGCGCTCGGCCATGGCTTCGAGCATCGCCGACTGAACCTTTGCAGGCGCGCGGTTGACTTCGTCGGCAAGGATCAAATTGTGGAAAATCGGCCCGCGCTGGAATTCGAAGCTTGCGGTCTGCGGCCGGTAGATCTCGGTGCCGGTGAGATCGGCCGGCAGCAGGTCGGGCGTGAACTGCACACGGTGGAAGTCGCCCTCGATGCGCGCCGCGAGCTCCTTGATCGCGGTCGTCTTGGCGAGGCCGGGCGCGCCTTCGACGAGGAGATGCCCGTCGGCGAGCAGCGCGATGAGGAGACGGTCGATCAGCGCCTCCTGGCCGATGATGCACTGGCCAAGCTCGGCACGGAGCGTTGCGAAGGCCGCGGAGGCCGTGGTCGGTTCGGGCATGTCCATGGTTCGAGGGAGTCTGGCGCAATGATCGCACGGCCGGATGTGCCGTCCGGCACGAGGGGCGCGCCCGCCTGAGACAGCGCGGGGGCGCGGAAGTTTTGCCGCGGCGGACCGCCGGCGGTCAGGCGTTCAGCGCCTCGGCCAGCGTGAGCGGCTTGCCGACCAGCCAGCCCTGCGCGTAGCGGCAGCCGAGCCGGTGCAGTATCTCGCGCTGCTCGCGCTTCTCGACGCCTTCGGCGACCAGGTTGCAGTCGAGCGCGCGCGCCATCGCGACGATGACGCCGACCATCGCCACGCCGCGCGGGCGGTCCAGCGCCCGCACGAAGCTCTGATCCAGCTTGATCTGATCGAAATCGAGCGTCAGCAGCGGGCCGAGATTCGAATAGCCGGTGCCGAAATCGTCGAGCGCCACGTGCATGCCGGCGGCGTGACAGCGCGCCAGCACCTCGGCGATGCGCGCGTGATCGAGCACGAGGCTTTCGGTGATTTCGATCTTGAGGCGATCCGGCGCGAGATTGCGTTTCTTCAGTTCGGCGAGCACGCGCTCGACGAGGCGCGGATCGTCGAGCTGGCGCGCCGACACGTTGAGCGCGATGAACGGCAGCGGCTTCACGCCGCGGCGGCGGAACTCGGCGAGCATGTCGCAGACACGGGCGAGCACGTAGTCGCCGACCGGCAGGATCAGCGAGGTTTCCTCGGCGAGGCGGATGAATTCGGCCGGCGAGACCCAGCCGCGCTCCGGATGATTCCAGCGCACCAGCGCCTCGTAACCCGCGATATTGCCGCTGATGATTTCCTCGATCGGCTGGATGCGCACTTCGAGCTCGCCGCGGTCGAGCGCAGCGCGCAGTTCGCTTTCGAGGCGGATCTTGTCGAACGCGCCCGCGTCGGCGCGCGGCTCGGAACCGTCGACCGGCGCGAACACGTCGGGCTCGTCGCCGGTGAGCGTGGCGAGCGCCGAACGGTAGCGTGTGAGCTGGCTCATGAGCAGCGCGCGCACGACGGGATCGGCGGCTGCTAGCCGCTCGGCGAACTGGCGGCGGTCGATCGGCGTGAGCACGCAGTCGGTGATCGCGCGCGCGGTCGCGGTGCGCGGCGAGTTGTCGATGACCGCCATTTCGCCCAGCAGCATGCCCGGGCCGAGATGGCCCAGGATCGTGCGCTCGCCGCGCTGAACCGTCGAGACCTCGATCTCGCCGCGCTCGATCAGGAATGCGGTGGTCGGCGGATCGTTCTCGGCGAAGATGGTGCTGCCGGCACGGATTTCGGCGCGATGGCCGGACATGGCGATCTCCCCCGGGGTGATCCCGGGCTTGCCTGCATCTTAAATGCCAGCCGGCCGCCCACTGCAAACGCGGAGGGCCGCATCAGCGGCCCTCCGGTACGAGTCCATTTGTGACGCGATCAGTCCGACGGATCGGCACAGGGCGGGCTGGTCTCCACGCCGCCGACCTGCACGGACACACTGAGGCCGAACCCGTCCGCGCTGAAGGTGCACTCACCCTCCGGAGCATCCTCATTGATGCGGAACGACGCCGTACCGGTCTGGCCGGTGACAGCCGAAGCCGGCGTCGTGCTGCCGCAGCCGGTGATCGGCACGCCGCTGGCGGGGCCCCCGGTCGACGAGATCGCGGTGATGTTGACCAGTCCGCCCGGGCACACCTGGCGCGGCGAAGCCTGCAGGAACGCGAGCTCGACGATGATGTCGACTTCGGCCGTCGCGCCGCCGACGCCGAACACGAGCGTGCCCGCGATGCCGTCCGCGCCCGGCGGCACGCCGCTGGTCGTGACGCTCGCGTTGACGCAGCCGTCGGGCCCGGTGAGGTTGTCCAGCGTGCCCGACAGGCCATTGCCGTCGACGCTGCCGGTGCCGCCGCCGAGCTGCAGCTGGAACGCGATCGGAATGCCCTGGATCGGCGACGACAGTGCATCGGACAGGCAGACGGTGACGATGACCGGCTGCGGCGTGTTGCCCTGGATCGGATTCGGGAACGCCGTGAGATTCGCCGGGGCGATGCCGGGATAGATCAGCTCCACGGCGTCGGTGACGCGACGCGCGCCGCCGGTGACGGTGTCAATACCGTCGCCCTGTGCCCACATCGCGACGATGTGGCCGAGCGTGGACGCCGTGTAGTTCAGCGTCGCGTGAGCGACACCGATCTCGTTGGTGGTGGCGGTCGCCGTGATGTTGCCGTGGTTCGAGCGACCGATGACGTACGGCAGCACGGAGCCATTGTCTACCATCGTGCCGGTCGTGTCGTTGCGGTTGAACGGCGCGCTGACGGTGAGGCTGGTCTGGCTGTTCACGGACGCGACGGGGACCGCGCTTTCGAGGTCTTCGTTGCCTGCGGGCGCGCCGTGCTGCGTCTTGCCGAAGACGATCAGCGCATCGCCCGGGCCTGCGCCGCCGCCGGCCGTGAGGAACTGGCCGTCCGGCGCGGTGAACAGCGTGCCGCCTTCGGCCGGATTGCCATTGCCGCCGGAGAGCACGAAGCGGTTCGCCGTGGGGCCGGCGTCGAACGCGCCGGCCGGCTCGTCGATCGAGCCGAAGTGGATCGCCGTGCCGGGCAGCACCGGATTGCCCTGACGGTCGGTCGCGAGTGCGCTGACGGTCAGACTGTAGGTCGCATCGGGATCCGGCGGAATGCCGTTCTCGTCCGTGGTCACTTCGCCCGAAACCGAGTTCGCGATAATCGCGTTGACGTTCGGCGAGGTGATCTGGAGGCTGAAGAGCTTGCCGTCCGAGACGATGACGGAGAACGTCGTCGACACGGGATCGGCGACGCCGTTCGTGACGTTGTTGTCGGAGCGGTCGGCCGTCGCGCGGACCTGGATCGGCCCCTGCACGCTGCCGGCCTGGAACGACGCGGTCGCGATGCCGTTGACGGTGTGCGTCGCGACGGTCGTGCCGCTCACCGGGCCCGAGACCGAGTTCGCGGACAGGCGCGCGCCGCCGTTCGGATCGGTGACGATCTCGAGCAGCACGTTGTCGGCGCCCGAGTTGCCGCTGGACGGATCCGGCACGGGCTGCGCGCCGCCGTCGAGCACCTGGATCGAGAGCACCGAGTTCTGATTGCCGTTGGATCCGGAGAAATACACGCCAGGTGGCTGGGCCGTCATCTGCACGGATGCCGGCAGTGCGCCCGCGGCGTTCTGCACGGTGAAGGTGAGCGACTTCGAGATCGTCGCGCCCGTGTTCGGATCGACGCCGCCGACGTTCAGCGTTGCGGTGCCGGCCTGGCCGGTCGAGAACACCCAGCAGATCGCGTGGCCGGTGTCGGAGTGCACCTGGATGTTGCCCCAGTTCACGGCCGACTCGTCATCCGGCGTGCTCGCGTCATCGAGGATGTGAATGCTGATGACGGAGAGATTGGTCACGCTGCAGGAGATGTCGTGGCCCGACACGGGCGTGCCGTCCGGGTTCGTCCAGTGGATGTCCACTTCGTTCGTGTACGGCGAAGCAGGCGACCACGGGCTAGCGCCGCCCACGTTGAGCGGCAGCACGGTCGAACCGCCGGCCGGCGTCAGCGTGATCGTGCTGGCTTGCGGCGGACCGGTGAAGCTGTTGCCGTCACCGCCGCCCCCGCCGCAGCTGCTCAGGGCGACGCTCGCGAGCAGCAACCCGAGGGTCTTGTGGACAAATTTCATGTTCGTTCTCCAGGGTCGCACGTCTTTATCGGTATATCGCCGGCAGCAGCCTCGAAGCGTGGCCTGCTGCCGCAGGCTCATTTCAGGCTGTCATTGATGATGCGCGGCGTCACGAAGATCAGGAGCTCGGCCTTGGTGTTGTTGCGGTTCGAGAACTTGAACAGATTGCCGATGATCGGCACATCGCCGAGGTAAGGCACTTTCCGGATCGTGTCCGTCTTGTTGACTTCGTAGACGCCGCCAAGCACCACGGTCTGCCCGTTGTCGACCAGCACCGAAGTGTTGATCTCGCGCTTGTCGAGCTGCGGCACCTGGCCGCCGCCCGGGTTGTCGATGAAGCTCGCGATCGCGTCCTTCTTGACGTTGAGGTCGAGATAGACGCGGTCGTCGGCCGTGATCGTCGGCGTGACCTTCAGCTCGAGCACGGCTTCCTTGAAGTTGACGGTCGCCTGCGGCGCGCCGGTGCCGCCGCTCTGGAACGTCACGTAGCCGACCTCCTGGCCCTGCTTGATATCGGCTTCCTTCTGGCTCGCGGTGATGACACGCGGCGTGGAGATGACTTCGCCCCGGCCTTCGGTCTGCGCGGCCGAAAGCTCGAGATCGAGCAGGTAGTCGGCGCCGAGAATCGCCAGGCCGAAGCTGCCGGCCGGGCTCGCCACCGGCATGTTGACATTGAGGCGATCGGTGAGATTCGGTACCGCGAGCCCACCCTGCAGGCCCGGCTGCGGCTGCGACGGGATATTGCCCGGGCTCACGCCGGGAAGCGCGCGGCTGCCGCGGTTCAGGCGGTTGTTGACGATGACGTTGCCGATCTCATCGGTGCCGAACGCGGTACCGGACGTCGTGATGACATTGCCGTTGCTGGTTTCGTAGCCGCCGCTGACGCCGAACTTGACGCCGAGCTCACGCGCGAACGAATCGCTGGCGATGACGATGCGCGATTCGATGAGGACCTGCTGCACCGGCCGGTCGAGGATCGAGACGAGCTGGCGGATCTCCTGGATCTTCGACGGGATGTCACTGACCAGCAGGATGTTCGTGCGGTCGTCGTAGGTGACGCTGCCGCGCGAAGAAAGGAATCCGCGCTGCTGCTGGCCGCCGCTCGAGCCACCGGCGACATTGGCCTGCGCTTCCTTGGTGAGCAGGGCCGCGACGTCCTTCGCCTTGCCGTAACTGATCGGGATGTAATCGGAAACGAGCGGCTCCTTCTCCTCGATCTTCATGCGCGCGTCGGCGATCGCTTCCTCGCGGTCGGCGATTTCCTTCTGGGGCGCCACCCAGATCACGTTGCCGCGGCGGCGCTTGTCGAGGCCCTTGGCCTGCAGCACGATGTCGAGAGCCTGGTCCCACGGCACGTTGATGAGGCGCAGCGTGACGTTGCCCTGCACCGAGTCGGCGACGACGATGTTGAGGTCGGACACGTCGGCGATGAGCTGCAGCACCGAGCGCGTCGGAATGTCCTGGAAGTTGAACGTGACGCGGCTGCCGGTGTACTCGGGCTCGGCGTTCTTACCCTTCAGTTTCGGATCGTCCTTCTTCGCCGCGATCTCGACGACGTACTCGTCGCCGGTCTGGTAGGCGAGCTGCTCGAACGGCGGCTGGGCGTCGATGTCGACACGCACGCCGTTGGTGCCGTGCGGGCGCGTCTCGATGCTCTGCACCGGCGTCGCGAAGTCCAGCACGTCGAGCCGCTGCGCGAGGTTCGGCGGCAGGCGCACATTGGAGAGATCGAGCACGACGCGGGTCCCTTCGCGACGCAGGTTCGCCGCCACGCCAGGACCGGAGAAGCTCACGATGACGCGGCCTTCGCCGTTCTTGCCGCGGCGGAAATCGACGTTGGATACCTCGATGCCGTGCGCCGACACCACCGCCTTGGTGGGGTCGGTCGAAGCCGCGGACACCGCCGCAGCCGACGAGCCCGACGTGCCGCTGTTGATGCGCAGCGTCAGCGTGTTGCCGCTTTCGGTCTTTTCGTAGCTCGCTGTGCGAAACAGGTCGATCACAACCCGCGTGCGTCCGGCCGCTTCGATGGCGGAGATGCCCGCCGTCGCGCCGGCGCCGACTTCGATGCGGCGCTGGCTGACGCCGTTGCGGGTGTCGGCGAGGTCAATTGCGATGCGCGGCGGCGATTCGGTCGTGAAGATCTGCGGGGACGCCACCGGAGCGGCGAACTTCAGCGTGACCTCGACCTTGCCGCCGGGCAGGGCCGTGTAGGCGATATCCTCGAGCACGTTCTCGGCGTGCGCGGCGCCGGCGACGAGGAGCGCCAGGAATGCAAGCAGCCTGAGCAGGCTCGATCGTACCGTCGGCTGGGCGAACCCGCGCTCCGAGCAATTGGCAGATGTCGTGATCATGTAGTTACCCCCAACGGGACCTCATTTCTGGGTGTCGCCCAAGGCGATCGTCGCCTGCCGTTCCATCCAACCACCGGAGCCGTTAGGAACCAGCTCGACAAGCTCGATGTGGTCTTCGCTGATGCTGGTGATGCGCCCGTAGTTCTGGCCGAGATAGTTTCCGACGTGGACGCGGTGCACGACGCCGTCCGGATCGCGCACCAGGCCTTCCATCGACTGCGCGAGCCCGAGCGTCCCCGACATCCTCAGCCCGTCGAGCGGAAACGCCTCGAGCGGCTCGCGCACGCGATCCTGGTCCGGATGCGGCCCATTGTTGGCGGACTGCTCCTGTTCCTCGGCGCTGACGTTGAACGGATCGCGCAGGTCCTGATCCTTGTATTCGAACGTCTCGAACGTCTTGATCACCGGCAGCGGATCGAGGGGCGCGCCTTTCTTGGCCTTCTCCTGCGCGACCCACTGACGCAGATCGTCGCGTTCCGAGCAGCCGCCGAGCGCCAGCGACGCCATCGCGAGCGCCAGCGACACCGACAACGTTGCTGCGTGCTTGCGCATCAGCCACCCCCCTTCTTCCGCTGCGCGGGCGGAGCAGGCTTCTTAGCGGGTGCCGCGCCTTTCTTCGGGGCGGCCGCGGCTTCCGCGGCGGCCGCTTCGTCGTCGTCGACGTAGCGGTAGGTCTTCACCGTGCCCTCCAGCGTCAACTGACCGGCCGTCGCCAGCGCCGGCGCGTTCGTGCCGGCCTTGGCCGGCTTCAGCGACACGTCGTGCATGGTCAGGATCACGACGCGCGGCAGGGAGGCCACGCCGCTGATGAACGTGCCGAACTGATGGTACGTGCCGAGCATCTTCAACTGGATCGGCTTTTCGGCATAGAACTCCTTGACCACCTCGGCGCCGGGCTGGAACAGGTCCACCACGATGCCGGCGGCCAGCGCCGTCTGCGAGATGTCGACGAGGAGATCGGGCATCTCGGTCTTGCTCGGCAGCTGGCGCAGCATCGTGCGCAGCATTTCCTTCATGTCCTCGAGCTGCTTGCGGTACGCCGGCAGGTTGACGACCTTGGCCTGCTTGGTCGCGAACTCCTTCTTCAGCGCTTCTTCTTTCTGCTGCCGCTGCTCGAGGTCGGCCTGCTGGTCGCGGATCTTGAACCACCAACCGCCGAGCAGGATCAGCACGACGATGAGCACGGCGAAGAATGTCTTGATCGACTTCGGCCAGCCGCCGACGTTGTTGCGATCGAGATTTCGGAGATCGTCGAAGAAACTCATTTCTTCTCTCCCTTCTCCGTTCCGGCCGTGGCGGTGGCAGGCGCAGCCGATGCCGCGGCGCCCGGCGTCGCCGCCGCGGGACTGGCCGGGGCCGGCGACGCGGGCTTCGCGCCGTTGGCCGAGGCGACCGCCGCCGTGCCTGCCGGCGCGGCGCCGCCTTCGGCGACGGCCTGCTCGGCCTGTGTGTCTTCAGGTTTCTTGAGCTTGACGTCCAGCGAGAACACGTACGGCGCCTTCTTGTCGACGTCCTTGGTGCCGGCCTTGTTCTCGATCTTGCGCAGGTCGGTGCGGCCCATCCACGGTGAACCGTCGATGTTGCGCATGTAGCTCGCGACGCGCGCGTTCGACTCGGCGACACCTTCGAGCGTGAGCGTGTCGCCGACCTGCTTCATCGACGTCAGGCGCACGCCGTCCGGGATCGTCTTCACCATCTCGTCGAACAGATGCACCATCTGCGAGCGGTTCGACTGCAGCTGCTCGATGATCTGCTTCCTGGTCAGGAGCTGCGACTTGGTCTTGTCGAGCTCCTTGATCTCGGCGATCTGCTTGTCGAGATTCTTGATCTCGTTCTGCAGATAGACGTTGCGCTGCTCCTGGTTGTCGATGCGCGCACCCATCCAGCCGATCAGAGCGAGCAGCGCCAGCACGCCGCCGATCGCGGACGCGAGCAGCAGCATGTAGAACTCGCGCTCGCGTTGCTTGCGACGCTCCGCACGCCACGGCAGAAGATTGATTCTGGCCATCAGTCGAAGCTCCTCAGGGCCAGTCCGCAGGCAATCATCAGGGCGGGCGCGTCCTGCGCCAGGGTCTGGGCCTGCACACGGCCGGACAACGACATCTCGGCGAGCGGATTGGCGACCACGCAGGGCACGCCGATCTGCTCCTCGACCATGTCGGCGACGCCGGGAATCGACGCGCAGCCGCCGGCGAGCACGACCTGATCGACCTTGCTGAATTCGCTGCCCGCGAAGAAGAACTGGAGCAGACGGCTGATCTGCTGGACCATCGCCTCCTTGAACGGCTCCAGCACCTCGATCTCGTAGGATTCGGGCAGGCCGCCCTGCCGCTTGGCGAGGCCGGCCTCTTCGTAGGAAAGCCCGTAGCGGCGCATCACCTCGTCGGTGAGCTGCTTGCCGCCGAACACCTGCTCGCGCGAATAGATCGTGCGCTGACCCTTGAGCACGATGAGCGTCGTCATCGTCGCGCCGACATCGACCACGGCGACGACGGCATCCTTCGGCACCGCGAGCTGATCCGCGATCAGTTTGAACGCGTTCTCCATCGCGAAGGCTTCGACGTCGACGACTTTCGTGCCGAGCCCGCCGAGATCGAGCGCCGCGATGCGCAGATCGACGTTCTCGGTGCGCGACGCCGCAAGCAGCACGTTGACCATGTCCGGGTTGTCCTTCACCGGACCCAGCACTTCGAAATCGAGGCTGACTTCCTCGATCGGATAGGGGATGTACTGATTCGCCTCGACCTGGATCTGCGCCTCCATGTCCTCTTCGGTGAGGTCGGCGGGCATGGGGATGATCTTCGTGATGACGGCCGAGCCCGCTACCGCGGCGGCGGCGAACTTCGTCTTCGCGCCGGAACGGTTGAACGCGCGACGGATCGCCTCGCCGACGGCCTCGACCTCGACGATGTTCTTCTCGACGACGGCGTTCGGCGGAAGCGGCTCGACTGCGTAGTGCTCGACGCGATAACGGCCGCCGACCTGCCCCAGTTGCAGCAGCTTGACCGCAGTCGAGCTGATATCGACGCCGATCAGCGGCGGCGCTTTAGGTGTGAACAGGCCCACACTTTTTCCCCTTCCCACGCGCTCTTACGAGCGAAAGATGCGCCAGTACATTAAATCCAAACTTTAACGATTTATCAACACCCCGTCCCCAAGGCGGGCCAACGGCTGTCCTTTTTATGACTGAAAGCGGACTAGAGCCCCTGCGAGCACACACCGCCATGTCCCCTGGCGGGTGAGCGATCTATACTCCGTTACTTGCCGCGTTTACTTTGACTAGCATCACAAGTCCCGCCCGCAAGATGAGAATCCTTCTCCGTTTGTTGCGCTATGCGCTGTACCTGGCGCTTGCGGGTGTCCTTGCCGGCGCGCTCGCGATCGGCACCGCCTACTGGCTGATCGCGCCGCGCCTGCCTTCGGTCCAGACCCTCAAGGACGTACGCCTCCAGGTCCCGCTGCGGGTGTATTCCGCGGACGGCAAGCTGATTGCCGCATTCGGCGAAACCAAGCGCACGCCGGTGCGCATCGGAGACGTTCCCGATCGCCTGAAGCAGGCGTTTCTCGCCGCCGAGGACGCGGATTTCTATTCGCACAGCGGCATCGACGTCGGCGGCATCTTCCGCGCGGTGTGGCTCGTGATCACGACGGGGTCCAAGCACGTGGCGGGCGGCTCGACGATCACTCAGCAGGTCGCGCGCAACTTCTTTCTCTCGCCCGAAGTCAGCTACACACGCAAGCTCTCGGAAATCTTCCTCGCGTTCCGCATCGAGAACGCGCTGACCAAGGACGAGATCCTGGAGCTGTATCTCAACAAGATCTTCCTCGGCCATCGTTCCTACGGTGTCGCCGCCGCCGCCGAGTTCTACTATGGCAAGACGCTCGACGCGCTGACGATTCCCGAATGCGCGATGCTGGCCTCGCTGCCGAAATTCCCGTCCACCGGCAATCCGATCAGCAATCCGACGCGCGCCGTCGAGCGCCGCAACTGGGTGCTCGGCCGCATGCTGGACAACGGCTTCATCGACAAGGCCACGTACGACGCCGCGGTCAAGGCGCCGGACCTCGCCTATCCGCACGAGCCGCCGGTCGAAGTCGACGCGCCGTATTTCGCCGAAATGGTGCGCATCGAGGCGATGGAACGGCTCGGCAACAGCGCGCTGACCGACGGCTACGTCGTCAAGACCACGCTCGATTCCGTACGCCAGGAAGCAGCCAACCGCGCCTTGCGAGCGGACCTCCTCACCTACGATCAGCGCCACGGCTACCGCGGCGCCGAAGCGCACGTGGATCTGCCGGACGGCGGCGACAAGGACGCGTGGGACAAGGCGCTGCTCGACTATCGCCCGATCGCGGGCCTCGTTCCGGCCATCGTGACGCGCGTCGATTCGGCATCCGCCGGCGTGTACATCGCCGGCGGCGATACCGCCGTGCTCGATCTCGCCGCCATCGAATGGGCGCGCCCGCACATCGACGAGGACCGGCGCGGCGCGGCGCCGAAGCGTGTCGATGAAGTCCTCAAGCGCGGCGACATCATCCGCCTGCGCCGCAACGACAAGGAAGAATGGGTGCTCTCGCAGCTGCCGGCGGCGGAAGCCGCGATCGTAGCGCTCAATCCCGAGGACGGCGCCATCGAAACCCTCGTCGGCGGCTTCAGCTTCCTGCGCTCGAAATTCAACCGCGTCACCCAGTCGAACCGTTCGCCCGGATCGGGATTCAAGCCGTTCCTCTACTCGGCCGCGTTCGATCACGGCTTCACGCCGGCCTCGGTTGTCAACGACGCGCCCGTCGTGTTTCCCGATCCGTCAAAGCCGAACGGCCTGTGGACGCCGAAGAACGACGACGACACGTTCCAGGGCCCGATCCGCCTGCGCGAAGCGCTGGTCAAGTCGGTCAATCTCGTGTCCGTGCGGGTGCTCGACGCGATCGGCGTGCACTACGCGCGCGAATACATCACGCGCTTCGGGTTCACTCCCGACCAGATTCCGGAAAACCTCTCGATGGCGCTCGGCACCGCCTCCGTATCGCCGCTGTCGATGGCACGCGGCTACGCGGTGTTCGCGAACGGCGGCTATCTCGTCGATCCGTACTTCGTGCGCGAGATCGACGATCGCGACGGCAATGTCGTCTACCGCGCCGATCCCGCGCTGGCCTGCGCCAGCTGCCCCGAACGGCAGGCCGCCCAGCCGGCGCAACCCGCAGGAACCGAGTCCAAGGCGGCCAGCGCGCTCAATCCGATCGGCAGCGCGACGGCCGCGACAGCGGCGCCCGCCGCGACTGCACCCGGGCAGCCGCATCTTGCGCCGCGCACGATCGACGTGCGCAACGCGTATCTCGTCACTTCGCTGATGCGCGACGTCATCCGCCGCGGCACTGGCGCCGCGGCGATGGTCCTCAAGCGCAACGACCTCGCCGGCAAGACTGGCTCGACGAATGACCACCGCGATGCCTGGTTCACCGGCTTCAACGCGAAACTCGTGGCTAGCGTATGGGTCGGCTTCGACGACTTCGGCTCGCTCGGCCGTGGCGAATTCGGCGCGAAGGCGGCGCTGCCGATCTGGATCGACTTCATGCGCGTCGCGCTGAAGGACGTGCCGGAGCAGCCGTTCGACATGCCGCCCGGCATCAGCAAGGTGCGCATCGATCCCTCGTCCGGCGCACTGGCATCGGCCTCGGATCCGGGCGCGATCCTGGAAGTGCTGAAATCCGAGGATGTCGCGCGCCTCGCCGCTCAGCCGATGCAGGAACAGCAGCAGAGCGAGCAGCGCGAAGCGTACGACGTGTTCTGAAGGCCGGGATTGGGGATTGGGGATTCGGAAAGCAGCTTTTTCCAATCCCGAATCGAATCCCCCAATACCGGCTCCATTTCCGAATCCCGAATCCCAATCTCCCATCCCGGCCGTTCCATGCCCAACCGAAACGATCACGCGCGCTACGCACAGACGCGATCGCAGGAGCAGCGCCGGCGCATCGCCGTCGAGGCCGCGCGGCTCATCGCCGAAGGCGGTCTGCGCGACTACCGGCAGGCCAAGCTCAAGGCGGCCTCGCGTCTCGGCATCACCGACGAGATCAGCCTGCCGAAGAACGGCGAGATCGAAGACGCCCTGCGCGAGCACCAGCGCCTGTTCCGTGCGAACGAGCAGCCGCGGGTGCTGCGGCGCCTGCGCAAGGCGGCGCTCGAAGCGATGCGGTTCTTCGCCCGGCACGAACCGCGCCTCGTCGGACCCGTGCTCGAAGGCACTGCCGACGAGCACTCGGCCGTGTGCCTGCACCTGCACGACGACGATCCGGGCGAAATCGCGCTGTTCCTGCGCGAGCACGGCATTCCTTACGAGGAGCGCACACGGCGGCTGCGCCTCGAACGCGATGTCACCGCCGACGTGCCGGTGTTCGTCTTTGCGGCGGGCGACAGCGCGATCGATCTCACCGTGCTGCCCTACGACCGCCTGCGGCAGGCGCCGCTCGACCGCATCGACGAGAAACCGATGCGGCGCGCGAATCTCGCAGCCGTCGAGGAGCTGGTTCGCGGCGATGAAGCCGCGAACGAGTAGGCATCACACGCGGAACGACGAGATCACGTCTTCGTCATTCCGGCGAGGCCAGGATGGCAAGCGCTCGGGCCCGGCTCAACGCCGGGCGATTTCCGTGTAATCGCGCTTGGCGGCCCCCGTGTAGATCTGCCGCGGGCGCCCGATCTTCGTCTCGGGATCGGCGTGCTGCTCCAGCCAGTGCGCGACCCAGCCCGCCGTGCGCGCGATCGCGAACATCACGGTGAACATCTCGGTCGGGATCTTGAGCGCCTTGTAGATCAGGCCCGAATAGAAGTCGACGTTCGGATAGAGCTTGCGCTCGACGAAGTACGGATCCTTGAGCGCGACCTCCTCAAGCGCCATCGCCACATCGAGCAGCGGATCGTCGACGTTGAGATCGGCGAGCACCTCGTGGCACATCTCGCGGATGATCGCGGCGCGCGGATCGTAGTTCTTGTAGACGCGGTGGCCGAAGCCCATCAGCCGGAAGCCGGATTCCTTGTCCTTGGCGCGATCGACGGCCTTGGCCACGTTCTTCGTGTCGCCGATCTCCTCCAGCATCTTCAGCACGGCTTCGTTCGCGCCGCCGTGCGCGGGACCCCACAGCGCCGCGATGCCGGCGGCGACGCAAGCGTACGGATTGGCGCCAGTCGAGCCGACGAGGCGCACCGTGGACGTCGACGCGTTCTGCTCGTGGTCGGCGTGCAGGATGAACAGGAGATCGAGCGCCTTGGCGGCGACTGGCGAGAGCTGCAGGGGCTCGCTCGGCACCTCGAACATCATGTGCAGGAAGCGAGTGACATATTCGAGGTTGTTGCGCGGATAGCGGATCGGCCAGCCGATCGAATAGCGGTACGCCGCGGCGGCCATGGTCGGCATCTTCGCGATCAGGCGGATCGCGGCGAGGCGGCGCTGCTCGGGATCGGAGATGTCGAGCGTGTCGTGATAGAAGGCGGACAGCGAGGCGACCGACGCGCACAGGATCGCCATCGGATGCGCGTCGTAATGGAAGCCGTGCAGGAAGTTCTTGAGCGCCTCGTGCATCATCGTGTGATGCGTGACCTCGTGCTCGAACGCGGAGAACTGCGCGGCCGTGGGCAGCTCGCCGTTGATCAGGAGATAGGCGACTTCGAGAAAGCTCGACTGCTTGGCCAGCTGCTCGATCGGATAGCCGCGGTAGAGCAGCACGCCGGCGTCGCCGTCGATGAAGGTGACGGCGCTGCGCACGGCGGCCGTCGACATGAAACCCGGGTCGAACGTGAAGTAGCCGGTTTCCTTGTTGAGCTTGCCGATGTCGAACGCCGGATCGCCGAGCGTGCCCGTGACGACCGGCAGGGACGCGGTCCTGTTCGCGGCGGGATCGATGATCTGGATGGATTTGTTGGACACGGCAGGCTCCTCTGGACACGGCGCGACGTCACCGCGGGCGCGGCGCGTGCGGCGGCAACTGAATGGTGAACGGCCGGGACATCCGTTCGAGACCGCTGATTATTGCATAGCAGCAAATGGTGCGTGCTGCCGCCTTATCAAGCCGGAACGTGAAAGAAAAACGCCGGCTCGAGGCCGGCGTTTCGGATACTGCGGTGGTCGAGGCGAAGCCGCTCGATCCGGCTCATCATGTGTCCACGTACCGGCCGAAGCCGCGAGCGCTTCCGCGCCTACTTCGCGTAGCGGCGGCGGAACTTGTCGACGCGGCCGCCCGAATCGACGATCTTCTGCTTGCCGGTGAAGAACGGATGGGAATGGCTGGAAATTTCCACCTTGATCAGCGGATATTCCTTGCCGTCTTCCCACTTGATCGTTTCCTTGCTCGACATCGTCGAGCGCGTCAGGAACGCAAAATCGCTCGAGATGTCCTGGAACACGACCGGCTGATAATTCGGGTGCGTATCGGTTTTCATGCGTGTGCTCCGCCGACGGGCGGGAAAAGAGCGGCATGATAACCGGCGCCTCCGACCCGGCGCAAGCCGAGGGCTCCTCAACGTCAACCGGGGCCCGGCCTAGCGGCGGCGACCGGCGGCTCACACGCCCAGGGCCGAGGCTACCAGCCCTTCGAAGCGCGCCTGTTCCACGGCCAGCACGATGCGCACGTTCGCCGGCCGGTCCAGCCGGCCTTCCCAGTCGACGATCGTCGCGCCGCGCGCCGACGCGCCCTGTGTCTCGACGACGACATGCCGTGTCTCGGCGCGCGTCACGATCGCCGGATCGAGAGCGACCGCCATCGCCAGCGCGTCGGCCACGACGACACCAGGCCGCCCCCGCGCGCGGTTGAACGCGCGGGTCTTGCGCGAGATCGCCGCGTAGAAGGCTGCGCGTGCATCGCCGCGAGCAAGCAATGCTTCGAACCGATCGAAGTCCAGCGCATGGCGCAGGCATGCTTCCCAGTCGACGAGATCGAACATCGGCCAAGACGAGAACACGACATGCGCCGCTTCGGGATCGAAGCCGATGTTGAACTCGGCCGCCGGGCGGTCCGGCATGTTGCCGCGTATCGTGACCGCGCCGCCCATGACGACGAGCCGCGCGATGCGCGAGGGCAATGTGGGGTCGAGCCGGAGCGCCAGCGCGAGATTCGTCAGCGGAGCCAGTGCGACCAGCGTCAGCTCGCCCGGCCGCTCGCGCGCCAGCCGCACCAGGGCGGCAGCCGCGTGCTCTTCCTCGGGTAGCCGCTTCGCATCGAAGTAGCCGGTGTCGCCGAAGCCGTCGGCGCCATGCACGAAGCGCGCATCCGGCGCGGGGAACACCAGCGGCGCGGGACAGCCCGGATATACCGGCGTCCGCGCGCCGATCATTTCGACGAGCTTCAGCGCGTTGCGCGTCGTGTGCGCCAGCCCGACGTTGCCGCCCACGACCGTCAGGCCTGCGACGTCCGCGTTGGCGTGCGCCATCATGATCGCGAGCGCGTCGTCGATGCCGGGATCGGTGTCGATGGAGGAGATGGCAAGTCACGGAAACGCCTCGACGGTTCTCGACGCAAGTATGACCGCAAACCACGCGTTGCCGTCATCGCGGCGGATCGCTTGGCGGAGCTGCAATTCACCGCAGCTCACGCTCCCGCGTAGCGCACAGACGCGCCGATCCAGCGCTCGATCAGACCCTGCACGCAGTCCGGGTGCTCGCGCATCAGCGCCGCGCCGATGCGCTGCACGGCCGGCAGGAGATGCGCATCGCGCGCGAGATCGGCGACGCGGAGCTCGAGCTGCCCGGTCTGGCGCGTGCCGAGCAGCTCGCCGGGGCCGCGCAGCTCGAGATCCTTCTCGGCGATGCGGAATCCGTCGCCGGTCTCGCGCATGACTTCGAGCCGCGCACGCGCCATCGCCGACAGCGGAGCGTGATAGAGCAGCACGCAACTCGACGCAACGCTGCCGCGGCCGACGCGCCCGCGCAGCTGGTGCAGCTGCGCCAGGCCGAGCCGCTCGGCGTTCTCGATGATCATGAGGCTCGCGTTCGGGACGTCGACGCCGACCTCGATCACCGTCGTCGCGACGAGCAGCTTGACCGCGCCGGCCTTGAACGCCTCCATCGTCTGCTGCCTCTCGGCAGCTTTCATGCGGCCGTGCACCAGGCCGATGCGCAGGCCCGGCAGCGCGGCGGCGAGCTCGGCGTGCGCCGTCTCGGCGGCTTGCGCTTCGAGCACGTCGGATTCCTCGATCAGCGTGCACACCCAGTACGCCTGGCGACCTTCGCCGCAGGCGGCGCGGATGCGCTCGATGACTTCGGCGCGGCGCGTGTCGGAAATGGCGACGGTCTGCACCGGCGTGCGCCCTGGCGGCAGCTCATCGATGACCGAGACGTCGAGATCGGCGTAGGCGGTCATCGCGAGCGTGCGCGGAATCGGCGTCGCGGTCAGCACGAGCTGGTGCGGCACCGCACCGTCCGCCGCGCCCTTGTCGCGCAGGGTCAGGCGCTGGTGCACGCCGAAGCGGTGCTGCTCGTCGATGATGGCGAGGCCGAGCGCGCGGAACGCGACGTCTTCCTGCATCAGCGCATGCGTGCCGATCGCGATCGGTGCGCCTTCGGCCACCGCGTTGCGCGCCGCGTCGCGGGCGCGGCGGCTGCCCTTCCCGGAGAGCCAGACCGGCCCTATGCCGAGCGGCGCGAGCCAGGCGCTGAACGTACGCCAGTGCTGCTCGGCGAGCAGCTCGGTCGGCGCCATCAGGGCAACCTGCCGGCCGGATTCGACGGCCGCGAGCGCGGCAAGCGCCGCGACCGCCGTCTTGCCGGAGCCCACGTCGCCCTGCACGAGGCGCAGCATCGGCACCGTCTTCGCGAGATCGCGTTCGATTTCACCGCTCACGCGCTGCTGCGCGCGCGTCAGCGCGAACGGAAGCGCGGCGCGCAGGCGCTCGCGCAGCGTGCCGTCGCCGCGCAGCGGCACGGCCCGGTGCCGCCGCAACTGCGCGCGCAGGCGTTTCAGGCCGAGGTGATGCGTCAGCATCTCCTCGAACGCGAGGCGCTGCTGCGCGGGGTGCGCGCGCGCCGCGAACAGCGCGACGTCGCTGTTCGCCGGCGGGCGATGCACCGTCAGCAGCGCCTCGCGGAGCGAGCTCATGTGCAGCGGCTCTCGCAGCGCGGGTGGAATCAGCTCGAGCGACTCGTCGTCCGGCAGACGCTCGAGCGCGCGCGCAATGACGGAGGCCAGGCGCTTCTGGCCCAATCCTTCGGTGGTCGGATAGATCGGCGTCAGCCGGTCGTCGATCGCAGCCGCGACCTCGCCGACGATGCGCGTGTACTGCGGGTGCACCATCTCCAGGCCGTGCGCGCCCTGCCGGACGTCGCCGTAGCAGAGCAGCCGCACGCCCGGCGCAAGCTGATCGGCCTGGCTGCGGTTGAAGTGGAAGAAACGCAGCATCAGCGTCGCGCGCGAATCGTCGCCGATCGCGACGCGCAACTGCGGCCGATAGCGGAACCCGCGCTCGACGGCCTCGATCATACCCACGACCTGCGCGCTCTCGCCGGGTCGAAGTTCGCGGATCGGCGTGATCCGCGTGCGGTCCTCGTAGCGCAGTGGGAGATGGAACCAGAGGTCCTGCACGGTTTCGAGGCCGAGCTTTTTGAGCAGGGCTGCGAGCGCGTCGCCGACGCCGGGCAGGCTGCGCACCGGCATGCGGCTGGCGTCGGTCGACGCGGCCCTGGTGCGTGGTCGTGCGGGAGCCGGCATCTCTCTAGCGTATCAAGCGGCGCCGCGGCGAACCTCGGCGCGGTAGGATCGCGCGTCCCTTGCCGCAGAAGCCGTCCGCGTGAGCGAGTTCGAATACATCACGGTGCTGCTGTCGATCATCATCGGCCTCGGCGTCACCCAGCTTCTGTCCGGCATCGCGCGCCTGATCCGTGACGGGCGCGCGCTCGCTCCCGCGTGGTGGGTGTTCGTCGCGGTCGCGACGCTGCTGCTCGCCCACTTCGAGGTCTGGTGGGTCTCGTTCATGTGGAAACGAGTGGCGGAATGGACGTTCTTCGGTTACGTCGCATCGCTGGTGCTGCCGGTGGTGCTCTATCTCCTCGCCTATCTCGTGCTGCCGGGCGACCTGCACCTCGACGGCAGGCACATCGTCGAAGCGTTCATCGCCAAGCGCAGGCCTTTCTACTGCCTGATCTTCCTGATCGCACCGGCTTCGTTCTTCCAGCAATGGATGCTCACCGGCGGCGTGGTCGCCGATCTCGATACGGCAATGCGGCTGCTCTGGATCGTGCTCGCGATCCCGGGCTTCCTCTCTCGCAGGCTCGCGGTGCAGGCGACGATCGCGGTCGCTTCGTTCACGCTGCTCGCAGCTTACGTCGTGCTGCTGTTCCTGCGGCTGGGCGGCTGAGCGCGAAATGCCATCGGCAAAGCGCAGCTAGCGCGCCGTCGTCGCCACGATGTCGACTTCGACCGCGGCCCCGCGCGGCAGGGCCGCGACACCGATCGTCGAGCGCGCCGGGTACGGCTCGGCGAAGTACTGCTTCATGACGTCGTTGACGGCGGCGAAATTGCCGAGATCGGTGAGATAGATGCCGACGCGCACCACGTCGCCGAACGATGCATCGGCTGCCTCCAGCACCGCCTGGATGTTGTCGAAGACGCGCCGTGCCTGCGCAACGATATCGCCCGCGACGAGCTCGCCGGTCGCGGGATCGAGCGGGATCTGGCCGGACAGATAAATCGTGTCGCCGGCGCGAACGGCCTGCGAGTAGGGGCCGATGGCCTTCGGGGCGCGGGAAGTCGAGACGGGTGCGGGCATGGCTGCAGAAATGAAGTGGATCGCGAGCGGCCAAGCATACCGCGTGCGGCCGCCCGCGACGCGCGCGGCTCACACCGGATGCCGCTTCACGGCATTGACGACGGCCAGCCTGCGCACGCGCCGCATCACGTCGGCGAGATGCTTGCGGTTTCCGACTTCGATCGTGAACAGGAGAATGGCCGACACGCCGTCGCGCTCCTTGTACTCGACGTTCTCGATGTTCGAGCCCGCGTCCGCGATCGCGGCCGCAACCTGGGCGAGCACGCCGGGCTTGTTGGCCACTTCGATGCGCAGCTCGACCTTGTAGTCGCCGCGCACGGCGGCGTCCCAGGCGATGTCGACGATGCGCTCGGGCGACTTGTTGAGCTCGGGCACGTTCGGGCATTCGACGCGATGCACGACGATGCCCTTGCCGGCCGAGAGGTAGCCCATGATCTCGTCGCCGGGGACCGGATGGCAGCAGTTGCCGAAGGTCAGCACGCCGCGCTCGGCGCCGGTGATCAGGATCTTCTCGTCGCTCGAGGCGCGCTTCCTGCGCGGCGCGGTCGGCTGCGCCGACAAGAGCGCGCGCGCGACGGCATCCGGCATGCGGTTGCCTAGGGCGATGTCGGCGAGGAGCTCCTCGAGGCGCTTGAACTTGTTGTCGGCGAGATAGCGATCGAGCACCTGGTGCGGGATCGCTTCGAGCGAGCTGTCGAGCGCGTCCAGCGCACGGTCGAGCATGCGATGGCCGAAGTCCACCGCGTCCTCGTGCTGCAGGTGCTTGAGGTGCTGGCGGATCGCGGTGCGCGCGCGGCCCGAGACGACCCACTCGAGCCACTGCGGGCTCGGCGCCGCCGAGGGCGCCGTGATGATCTCGACGCTCTGTCCGCTGGAAAGCCGCGTGCGCAGCGGTACCAGCTTCTTGTCGACGCGCGCCGCCACCGCGTGATTGCCGACATCAGTGTGTACGAAATAGGCGAAGTCGAGCGCGGTCGCGTTGCGAGGCAGTGCGAGGATCTCGCCCATCGGCGTGAACAGGTACACCTCGTCCGGGAAGAGATCGATCTTGACGTTCTCGATGAATTCCAGCGAGGACGGCGTCTGCGTCTCGCGATCGACCAGGCCCGAAACCCACTCGCGCGCGCGGGTCTGCGCGCTGTTCGCGGGCGCGGCCTCGGTCTTGTAGACCCAGTGCGCGGCGACGCCGCGCTCGGCGACGGCATCCATGTCCTCGGTGCGGATCTGGATCTCGATCGGCGCGCCGAACGGGCCGAACAGAACCGTGTGCAGCGACTGGTAGCCGTTGGCCTTCGGGATCGCGATGAAATCCTTGAAGCGGCCTTCGAGCGGCTTGTACAGCGAGTGCACCGCACCGAGCGCCTGGTAGCAGTGCGCGACCGTGTCGACCACCACGCGGAAGCCGTACACGTCCATCATCTGCGCGAACGATTTGTGTTCGCTCTTCATCTTCGAGTAGATGCTGTACGGCGACTTGATGCGGCTGACCACGCGGTGCGGGATGCCCTCCTCGATGAGCTTCGCGTCGAGAGCGTGCTCGATGCGCGCCATCGCCTCGCGGCGGTTGCCGAGCACGGATCGGATGCGTGCCGCGATGACGCGGTGGCGGTCCGGGTAGAGCGCGCGGAAGCCGAGATCCTGCAGCTCGGACTTGAAGCGGTTCATGCCGAGCCGCTGCGCGATCGGCGCGTAGATGTCGAGCGTCTCGCGCGCGATGCGCCGGCGCGACTCGGCGTCCATCACGCCTAGCGTGCGCATGTTGTGCAGCCGGTCGGCGAGCTTGATCAGGATGACGCGCAGGTCGCGCGCCATCGCGAGCAGCATCTTGCGGAAGCTCTCGGCGGCGGCTTCCTGGCGGCTGCGGAAGCGCACCTTGTCCAGCTTGGTGACGCCGTCCACCAGCTCGGTGACGGTGGCGCCGAATTCCGCGGTGATCTGCTCGGACGTGAGCCGGGTGTCCTCGAGCGTGTCGTGCAGGATCGCCGCGATGATCGTCTCGGCATCCATCCCGAGCTCGGCGAGGATGCCCGCCACGGCGACGGGATGGGTGATGTACGGCTCGCCGCTGCGACGGGTCTGGCCTTCGTGGGCGAGCGCGCCGACCTCGTAGGCGCGCCGCACGCGCGCGACCTGCTCGGCCGGGAGATAGGAAGAGAGGCGCTGCTCGAGCCCGCGCACGTCCGCGGGCGGCGGATTCGTCGGGACAGGCCGGGCGGTCAGGGCCGCGCCGTTCATGGCCGCCTCCCTGAACCGGCCGTCAGGCCGCTCCGTGGTGTCCCGCCGTACAGTGCTGGCGAGCGTGCTGGCGGGAGGAATGCATCACAGGTCGTCGCCGCCCTTGGACAGATCGTCGTCGACTTCGGCGGCGGCCCATTCGAGCGCCTCGCGTTCCTTCTTCTCGCGCTCCTGGCGGTCGATCTCGTCGATCATCGCCTGATCGACCTTGCGCTCGGCGATCTCGCGCAGCGCGATGACGGTCGGCTTGTCGTTGTCGCCGACGACATTGGCCTGTGCGCCCTTGGCGACCTGGCGCGCGCGCTTGGTCGCCATCAGGACGAGCTCGAAGCGGTTGTTCACCACTTCAAGGCAATCTTCAACGGTAATACGTGCCATTCCAGCGGCTCCACGCCAATCAGCAAAAAAGGGACGTCAATTCATGACGTTAGATACGGGCCATTGTAACGTCGGGTCATTGTGCAGCGCAAACAAGCGGGAAAGCCGCCGCCGCGCCGGGAACGGGCCCTCCGCGCGGGCATGCTGCGCCGCGCGGCCGCTCGTTCAAAGCGCGTTTATGTAAGTGCGGGCGCTTTTCGCGTAGCCTTGTGCCGGCGGGGAACGCACCCAACGACAAGGACGAAGCGCGGCGCGCGCCTTCGAAACATCTGCCAATGCGATTCATTGCCTCACGCCCCGGCCTGACCGCGGGCCTGCACGGATTGTTTGCGTCTGCTTTGCTGGTGCTCCTCGCGGGCTGCACGATCGCCAAGCCGCGCAGCGACGATCCGTGGGAAAAGTTCAACCGCAAGATGTACGCGTTCAACGACGCGGCGGACCGCGCGGTGATCCGCCCCGTCGCGGTCGGCTACCGCAAGATCACCTCGCCGAACGTGCGGCGCGTGATCAGCAACTTCTACTCCAACATCAAGATGCCGATCACGATCATCAACGACGTGCTGCAGGGCGACCCGCGCCGGGCGATCCGCAACACCGGGCGCTTCGTCGTCAACACGACGATCGGCTTCGTCGGCCTGTTCGATCCCGCGAGCGAGATGAACCTCCCGCTCGACGAGACCGACTTCGGCGTGACGCTGGCGAAATGGGGCGTGCCGGAAGGCCCGTACCTCGTGCTGCCGTTCGTCGGATCGACCACCGTGCGAGATTTCTGGCGCCTGCCGGTCGACCAGTACTTCGATCCCGTGTCCTGGTACGCGAAAGATCACGACTTCCGCTACCACGCCGAATACCTTCCGAACATCTTCTATCTCGTCACGCTGCGCGCGCGCGGCATCGAGGCCGAAGGCCTGCTTGAAGGCGTCTACGATCCGTACGTGTTCTACCGCGACGCGTACCGGCAGCGGCGGCTCTACGAGATCTACGACGGCTCGCCGCCGGCCGACATCATCGAGCAGATGCAGGGCGCGAACGACGACATCGACGTCGACAAGCTGCTCAACGAGCAGCGCGAGTACGAAAAGCAGCGGCAGGAGCAACAGCAGCAGCAGCAGGAACAGCCGACCGGGCACGGCTGAGGCGGTTTCGTCGCTCCCCCGCATGCGGGCGAGGGCAGGCTGGACCCAGCCGCCCTCGCCCTTCATCGATGATTCCGCCTGAAATCGCTGCGGGACGGAACGGCGGCTGTCAGGCAAGACCGAGCAACGGCTCCGCGTCGCAGAGGTGCGCGAGCGCCCTGAGCCCCTGCGGAGGATTCGCGAACCGCAGCCCGACGCCCCGCGCTGCGGCGGTTGCCGCCCAGATCAGAAGCACGCCGAGCGTGGCGCTGTCCGCACGCTCGAGCCCGGAAAGATCGACGGTGACATCGCCGCCGCCCGCGAACAGCTCGCTCGTGCGCGCGACGGCGTCCTGGGCGTTGCCGAAGCCGATATCGCCCGCGACGCGCACGCTCGCCCCCGCGCGCTCCAGCGTGAACGCGGCGGGAGCGCGGCTCATTCGCCGCCCTTCTGCGCCTGCTCCATCGACTGGAGCGCCTTGTCGCCCTGCGTTTCCAGTCGCGTGATCAGCGCATCGAGACCCGTTTTCTTGATCTCGGCGCCGACCTGGTTGCGATAGTTCGTAATGTAGGAGATGCCTTCGATGATGACATCGTAGGCCTTCCAGCTGCCGTCCTGCGTCTTGCGGAACGCGTAGTCGACCGGCAGCGTCTTGCCGTCGTCGAGCACGACCTCGGTGCGCACGATGGTGCGCTTGTCGTTCATGTCGCCTTTCGACGGCAGCACGCGCACGCGGCCGCGCGTGTAGTTGAGCAGGCCCTCGGCGTAGCGGTGCGCGATCGAGTTGTAGAACGCTCGCGCAAAGCGCGCGCGCTGCTCCGGCGTCGCGGTGCGCGCAGACTGGCCGAGCACCAGGATCGAGGCGTAGTCGATGTCGAAATGCGGCAGCAGGATGCCATCGATCAGCTTGATCAGCCTTTCGTGATCGTTCTTGAGCTCCGCCTGATGGCCCTCGATGGCCTGGCCCAGCTCGTCGGCGATGCCCTGCACCACCTGATCTGGCAGCACCGCCTGCGTGCCGGACGTCTGCGCGATCGCGGGCGGGCCGAAAGCCACACCGGCGGCGGCGAGAACGATGGCGATTCCCAACGTGCGAAACATGAAGCGACTCCTAGTGTCCGGGCTCGTTGTCATCGGGGTTGGCGGGCTTGCTGCCGTCCTGGGCGTCCCCGGGTTTGGAGGGACCGCCGCCGACGAGGAATTTGCCGATGAGATCCTCCAGCTGGATCGAGGACTGCGTCAGCACGAATTCGTCGCCGTCCTTGAACGTGTCCGGCGAGCCCCCGGGCTGGATCGCAACGTACTGGTCGCCCAGTAAACCACTGGTGAATATCGCGGCGGCGGAATCGTCCGGCAGATCCTTGAAGCGGTCGTCGATGGAGAGCAGCACGGTCGCCTCGAGCCGCGTCGGGTCGAGATCGATCGCCTTCACCGATCCGATGCGCACGCCGGCCACCTTGACCGGCGCGCGCAACTTCAGCTGCCCGACGTTGCTGAAGCGCGCCTTCAGCGTGTAGCTCGGCCCCTGCTGGAAATTCGCGACCGACGTCGTCTGCGTCGCGAGATACGCGAGCGCGGCAAAGCCGAGCAGGATGAAAAGGCCGGTACCGACCTGATACGAACGTCGCTGCGTCATGAGCTGCCTTCCGCCTTGTCTCGATCTTTCCTTCCAAGCCTCACATCAGGAACGCCGTCATCACGAAATCGAGCGCGAGCACGACGATCGACGAGAACACGACCGTGCGCGTCGTCGCGTAGGCGACGCCTTCGCTGGTCGGCGCCGTCGTGTAGCCCTGGAACACCGCGATCAGCGCGACGACCGCGCCGAACGCGCAGCTTTTCCAGACGCCGTTGACGACGTCCGTCCACACGTCGACGCTGGATGTCATGTTCGACCAGAACGTGCCGTTGTCGAGCCCGAGCCAGGTCACGCCGACCAGGTGCGCGCCGAAGATGCCGAGTGCATTGAACACGCAGGCGAGCAGCGGCATCGCGATCACGCCGGCCAGGAAGCGCGGCACGGCGACGTAGGCCACCGGATCGACTGCCATCATCTCCATCGCCGCGAGCTGGTCGGTCGCGCGCATGAGGCCGATTTCGGCCGTGATCGACGTGCCCGCGCGCCCGGCGAACAGGAGCGCGGTCACCACCGGCCCGAGCTCGCGGTACAGCGACAGCGAGACCACGGTGCCGAGTGCCGCCGTGCCGCCGAAGATCGACAGCACGTAATAAAGCTGCAGCCCGAGCACGGTGCCGACGAAGAATCCGCAGGTGGTAATGATCACGAGACTCATCGCGCCGACGAACCAGATCTGGCGGATCGTCTCCTTGATGTGGCGCAGGCTGCGCGGGATCGCGGCCAGCACGGTAAGCAGGAACAGCCCGCACGCGCCGACCTGCGCCAGCGCATCGCCGAACATGGAAAGCTCGTTCCTGCGCGACGAGCCGCGGGGTTTCATGACGCTGCTCATGTCGTTGCCGGAAAGCCGAGATCGAGCCGGTAGTCGCGCGCCGGGTAATGGAACGGCACCGGTCCGTCCGCGTCGCCGCCGAAGAACTGGCGCGTCCACGGCGACTCGCCGCGCGCGAGCTCGGCGGGCGCTCCCGCAGCCGCGACCTTGCCGCCGGCGATCAGATACACCTGATCGGCGACCCGCGCGACCGCCGCAAACTCGTGCGCGACGAGAATGCTGGTGATGCCGAGCGTATCGTTCAAGGTGCGGATCAGACGCAGCACCTGATTCAGCGCGATCGGATCGAGCCCGACGAACGGTTCGTCGTAGAGGATCAGCATCGGATCGCGCACGATCGCGCGCGCCAGCGCGACGCGGCGCGCCATGCCGCCCGAAAGCTCGCTCGGCATCAGCTCGGCAGCGCCGCGCAGGCCCACCGCCTGCAGCTTCGTCAGCACGACGTTACGCACGAGATCCTCGGGCAGCTTCAGATGCTGGCGCAGCGGAAACGCGACATTCTCGAACACGCTGAAATCGGTCAGCAGCGCGGAATTCTGGAAGAGATAGCCGATCTTCTCGCGCAGATCGAACAGCTCGCCGCGCGGCAGCGTCGGCACGTTGCGGCCGTCGACGCGTATCTCGCCGGAATCCGGTGCGAGCTGGCCCGTGATGTGGCGCAGCAGCGTCGTCTTGCCGGTGCCGCTCGGGCCCATGATCGCCGTGATCTTGCCGCGCGGTACGTCGAGATCGACGCCATCAAAGATGAGTTTCCCGCCGAGCCTCGTGTGCAGCGCGCGGATCTCGATCAGGGCGGAGCCGGCAGCGGGTCGGATTTCGCTCACGTAAGGATTTCGTCGTCGCTTCACCGCCATGCGCGCGGCGGCGCTACCTTAGCCGATGGCATGGACTTTTGCGATCGTTCCTGAACACGTCGTTCGCAGAACGTTCGCTCCGCACGCGTGCGGCGCCGGGCGGTCATGGCCGCGCCTTCCGGCGAAGCGTCAGGCCAGCAGATCGCGGATCAACGCGGAGTGGCGGGCCAGCTGCACCTCGCGCCGCAGCCTGCGCGTGGTGACGATCGCGCGGAGGTCCGCCAGCGCATCGGCGAACTCATCGTTGACGATGATGTAGTCGAAGTCGCCCGCGTGCGCGATCTCCTCGCGCGATTCGGCGAGCCGCCGCGCGATCGTCGCCGGATGATCCGCCGCGCGCGTGCGCAGCCGCCGCTCCAGCTCCTCGCGCGACGGCGGCAGGATAAACACGCTGACGCAGTCCGGATGCACCCGACGCACCTGCTGCGCGCCCTGCCAGTCGATTTCGAGCAGCACGTCGCGCCCCTGCGCCAGCAGCGGCTCGACCGCTTCGCGCGAAGTGCCGTAGAAATTGCCGAACACTTCGGCGTGCTCGAGGAAGGCACCTTCGGCGATCAGGCGCTCGAACACGCCGCGATTGACGAAGTGGTAGTGCTCGCCGTCGACGTCGCCGGGGCGCGGCGGCCGCGTCGTGTGCGAAATCGACAGCACGATGCCGGGTTCGCGCTCGAGCAGCGCGTTGACGAGGCTCGACTTTCCTGCTCCGGACGGCGCGGCCACGATGTAGAGCGTGCCGGTCATGTCACTCCAGGTTCTGCACCTGCTCGCGCATCTGCTCGATCAGCACCTTGAGCTCGACGGCCGCGTTCGTCGTGCGCGGATCGGCCGCCTTCGACGCCAGCGTGTTCGCCTCGCGGTTGAATTCCTGCATGAGGAAATCGAGCCGGCGGCCGACCGCTTCCCTGAGGCCGAGCGTGCGCCGCGCTTCCGCGACGTGCGCGGTCAGGCGATCGAGCTCTTCGTCGACATCGATGCGCTGCAACTGCAACACGATCTCCTGCTCGAGCCGCCCGGGCTCCAGCGGCTGCTTGAGCTCGGCGATCCGCGTATCGAAGCGCGCACGCAGCGCGGCGCGCACTTCCGGCAGATGTGCGCGCACCTCGGCGACGATCTTCTCGATCGCATCGAGCCGTTCGCCGAGAAAGACGCCGAGCCGTGCGCCTTCGCGCTCGCGCGTCGCGACCATCTGACCGAGCGCCTCGTCGAGCACCGCAAGCGCCGCCTGGCGCAGCGATTCCTGATCCGTCTCGCGCTCCAGCATGACGCCGGGCCAGCCGAGCAGCGAGACGAAGTCGACGTTGAGCTGCGGGAACTTCGCCGCCAGCGCCTGCGCGGTGTCGGCAAGCCGGGCCACCAGCGCTTCGTCGAGCACCAGCGCGGATGCCTCCGCCGCGGCGGGCTTGTAGCGAAGACCGAGATCGACCTTGCCGCGCGAGAGCCGCGCGGCGACGCGCTCGCGCACCTGCGGCTCCAGGCTGCGCAGTTCTTCGGGGAGGCGCAGGCCGAGCTCGAGATAGCGATGATTGACCGAACGCATCTCGATCGAAAGCGTGCCCGGGCCGATGTCGGATTCGGCGCTGGCGAAAGCAGTCATGCTGCGAAGCATTCGGTCAACCCGCGGGTTCGGCTGGGCCGCAATGGTAAACTCCAAGGCCCGTCCGCCGATACTCGATTTTTCGCATGAGCCTTGCGCGCCCATCCGGCCGTGCCGCCGATCAGTTGCGTCCGATCACGATACAGCGCGGCTTCACGCGGCACGCCGAAGGCTCCGTGCTGATCTCCTGCGGCGACACGCGCGTGCTCTGCACGGCGAGCGTCGACGAGAAGGTGCCGCCGTTCCTGCGCGGCAAGGGCGAAGGCTGGGTCACGGCCGAGTACGGCATGCTGCCGCGTGCGACCGGCGAACGCACGCAGCGCGAAGCGGCGCGCGGCGGCCAGGGCGGGCGCACGATGGAGATCCAGCGCCTGATCGGCCGCAGCCTGCGCGCCTGCGTCGATCGCGTCGCGCTCGGCGAGCGCACGATCACCCTCGACTGCGATGTGCTGCAGGCCGACGGCGGCACGCGCACGGCGGCGATCACCGGCGCCTACGTCGCGCTGGTCGATGCGGTGCGCTGGCTGAAGGCGCGCAACGCGATCAAACGCGAGCCGATCTTCGGCGCGGTGGCCGCCGTTTCGGTCGGCATCTACCGCGGCGTCCCCGTGCTCGATCTCGACTATGCCGAGGATTCCGGTTGCGACACCGACATGAACGTCGTCATGAACGACGGTGGCGGCTTCATCGAGCTGCAGGGCACGGCCGAAGGGCACGCGTTCCGACGCGATGATCTCGATGCGATGCTCGCGCTGGCTGCCAAGGGCGTCGCCGAGCTCTGCGCGATCCAGCGCGAGGCGCTTGCGGGCTGACGCGCCGCGCTGCGCCGATGAAGCTCGTCATCGCCAGCGGCAACCGCGGCAAGCTCGCCGAGATTCGAGAGATCCTCGCCGGCAGCGGCATGGAACCGATCACGCAATCCGAGCTCGGCATCGGCGACGCCGCCGAGACCGCGGCGACCTTCGTCGAGAACGCGCTGCTCAAGGCGCGTCACGCGGCGCGCCTCTCGGGGCTGCCGGCGCTCGGCGACGATTCCGGCCTCTGCGTCGACACGCTCGGCGGCGCGCCGGGACTGCACTCGGCGCGCTACGCCGGCGCCCATGGCGATTCCGCGGCGAACATCGCGAAGCTGCTCGCCGCGCTCGACGGCGTCGAAGACCCGTCGCGCACGGCATGGTTCCACTGCACGATTGTGCTACTGCGTGCGCCGGACGATCCGGCCCCGCTCATCGCCGGAGGACGCTGGCACGGGCGCATCCTGCGCGAGCCGCGCGGCCAGCGCGGGTTCGGCTACGACCCGGTATTCTTCGATCCGTCGCTCGGCAGGAGCGCGGCCGAGCTCGAGCCCGCCGTCAAGAATCGCATCAGCCATCGCGGCCGCGCCCTCGCGCGCCTGCGCGAGCTGCTGGCGAGCCCGGGCTGATCCGACCATGCTGCCTTGATCTCGTGGGGCGGCGCATGATCTCCGCTCGCGAAACCGCAACTCCGCCGTTCCCCACACATCCATGCCATTGACCGTGCCGCCGCTCTCGCTTTACGTCCACATTCCGTGGTGCGTGCGGAAATGCCCGTATTGCGACTTCAACTCGCACGCGCACGCAGGCGCGCTGCCGGTCGATGATTACATCGGCGCGCTCGCTGCGGATCTCGATCGCGATCTCGCGCAGTTCGGCGACGCGCTCGGAGGTCGCCCTCTCGTCAGCCTTTTCCTCGGCGGCGGCACGCCGAGCCTGTTCGCGCCCGACGCCATCGCGAGGATCATCGATCTCGCCGGCAAGCGGTTCACGTTCCGGGACGGTATCGAGATCACGCTCGAAACGAATCCCGGCACGGTCGAGCACGGGCGCTTCGATGAGTACCTGCGCGCCGGCGTGACGCGCATCAGCTTCGGCGTGCAGAGCTTCGACGACGACATGCTGCGCCGTCTCGGGCGCATCCACTCGGCAGCCGAGGCGGAGCGCGCCGTCAAATCCGCGCAGGACGCGGGCTACGACGACATCAATCTCGATCTGATGTACGCGCTGCCGGAGCAGACGCTCGCAGGCGCGCTGGCGGACGTCGAGCGGGCCATCGCGCTGCAGCCTTCGCACATCTCGCACTACCAGCTGACGCTGGAGCCGAACACGCTGTTCGCGGCGAAACCGCCGGCGCTGCCCGACGCGGATCTCGCCTGGGACATGCAGGAGGCGTGTCAGGGCCGCCTCGCCGAAGCCGGCTATGCGCAATACGAAGTGTCGGCCTATGCGCGGCCCGGCCGCCGCTGCGTGCACAACCTCAACTACTGGACGTTCGGCGACTATCTGGGCATCGGCGCCGGCGCGCACGGCAAGATCACCGACGCGCGGGGCAATGTGATCGTGCGCACCGCGAAGGTGAAGCTGCCGCGCAGCTATCTCGATCGTGCCGCGCGCGGCGAGGCGTTCGGAACAGCCGAGCCCGTGGACGAGGCGCAGCGGCCGTTCGAGTTCATGCTGAATGCGCTGCGCCTGAACGAGGGCGTGCCGATGAACGAGCTCGAGCAGCGCACCGGCCTCGTGCTCGAAGCCGCCGCGGCGACGCTCGCAGATGCGCGCAGCAAGGGCTGGCTCGAAGCGGACACAGCGCAGCTTCGCCCGACCGAAAGCGGCCGCCGGTTCCTCAACGATCTCGTCGCGTTGTTCCTTCCGGAGTGAGCGCATGCTCGTGCCCGTGACGATCAGCTGTCCGTATTGCGGCGAAAGCGTCTTCACGCAGGTCGACACGTCCGCCGGCTCACAGCGGTATGTCGAGGATTGCGCAGTCTGCTGCCAGCCGATCGAAATCGCCGTCGAGGTCGGCGACGACGGCGAGCTCGTTTCCGTGCGCACCTCCACGGACAGCGACTGATGCGGTTTCGACCGGAGCTTGCCGCGCCCCGTGCGCGCTCCTAAACTTCGCGCGCCACAGGTGCCCTCGCTGCCGTCGGCGGCAGGGTGAAACGGGAAGCCGGTGCGGGATGTCGCGTCGCGATCGAAAGGCCGCGACTGCGGTGGCGGTCGATGGCGATCGCACGTCCCAATTCCGGCGCTGCCCCCGCAACGGTGAGCAGGCCAAGCCGGATCATTTGCGCCACTGCATGACGCGGGAAGGCGATCCGGCCGATGGGCACAGTCGTTTTCGCGATCTTCGATCGCGGAAACCGGGAGATCGGTCGGCGTGACCGCTCCGCTTAAGCCCCTCGTCTGCGAGCCCGGAGACCGGCCTGCGGCTTCGCCGGCGCATTCGCCGGCGCAATGGCTCCAGGCGCTGCGGCGGGCGGCGGGCGGGCACGAGGCCTGCCGCCTCGGCCATCCCTCTTCTCCTCGTCGCCTGGCTACGCGGGTGTGCGATCGAGGAGTCCGGTTCATGTTGCGTTCCCTTGTTTTTCCGCTTTTTGCAGCCGTCGTCGCGTCCGCCGCTGCGCGGGCCGACGAAGTGCAAGTCCAGCCGACTGTCCAGGTGACCGCGTCGCGCGTCGCCGAAACCGTCGACGACACGCTGGCGGACGTCAGCATCATCACGCGTGAGGACATCGACGCGAGCGGCGCTCGCGATGTCATCGATCTCTTGCGCCTGCAAGCCGGCGTCGATCTCTACCGCGCCGGCGGCCCGGGGCAGCAGACCTCGCTGTTCCTGCGCGGCACGAACACGAACCATGTGCTCGTCCTCATCGACGGCGTGCGCTCCGCGTCGGTCAACACCGGCGCGTTCGCATTCGAGCAGCTGCCGCTGGACACGGTCGAGCGCATCGAGATCGTGCGCGGTCCGCGCGCGAGCTACTGGGGCTCCGACGCGATCGGCGGCGTGATCCAGATCTTCACGCGCAAGCTCGACGCACCGCGCGTGGCGCTCGGCTACGGCAGCTATCGCGATGCCGAGGGCAGCGCCGGCATCGGCCACTGGAACGGCGCGAACGGCTACAGCGTCATCGTCGGCGCACGCCATGTCGGCGGGTTCTCGGCGACGAATCCCGACATCTGCAACGGACCGGATGATCCGTTCTGCAGCTTCGATCCGGACGACGACGGCTTCCGCAACAGGAACCTCGCCGCACGGGGCGCCTATGCGATCGGTAAGCAGGTGCTGTCCGCTTCGCTGTACCGGAGCCAGAGCGAAGTGGAGTTCGACCAGGGCAACTCGAACGTGATCGAGCAGAACGCCGCCGTCAGCCTCGAAGGCTCGCTCGCGGAGAACTGGAGCCATCGCCTTTCGATCGGCAACGCGCGCGAGGATCTCTCCACGCCGACCTTCTTCACGCGATACCGCACGCGCCGCGACAGCCTGCTCTGGCAGAACGAAGTCCGGCTCGGCGAGAGCCAGCGCCTGATCGCCGGCGTCGATCTCGTCCGCGAGCACGGCGAGACACGCGACACCTTCGCCGGCGCGGCGCTCTACGACGACAGCCGCGACAATCGCGCCCTGTTCGCCGGCTGGCAGGCCAGGTTCGGCGCGTTCGACAGCGAAATCTCGCTGCGGCACGACGACAACAGTGAATTCGGCGGCGCGACGACGGGTTCCGCCGCGCTCGGCTGGCGGCACGGCGACTTCGTGCGCGTTTATGCGAGCTACGGCCAGGGCTTCCGCAGCCCGACGCTGAACGAGCAATTCTCGCCAGGCTACGGCGGACAGTTCGCCGGCAACCCGGCGCTCGATCCCGAGCGCTCGCACAGCACGGAGCTCGGCATCGAATTCACGCCGAGCGCAGCGCAGCGACTCGGCGCGAATCTCTACTCCACGCGCGTGAGCGATCTGATCAGCTTCACCGGCGCGAATTTCCAGGCCGAGAACCTCGCGCGTGTGCGCATCGACGGCGCGGAGCTGACCTGGGACTTCGGCAGCGATGCGTGGCTGCTGCACGCCGCGTACACGTGGCAGGACGCGCGCGACGATGCCACCGACGCACCGCTCCTGCGCCGGCCGAGGAACAAGCTCACCGCCGTCGCCGAGCGCCGCTTCGGCGAGCGCCTGCGCGCCGGCGCGGAGCTCATCGCCGCCGATCCAGCCGACGACATCGGCGGCAGCGTGCTGCCGGGCTATGCGATCGTGAACCTCCGCGCGACGATCGAGCTCGGCGCCGACTGGAGCCTGACCGGCCGCGTCGAGAATCTGTTCGATCGCGAGTACACGCTGGTGCGCGGCTATGACACGCCGGGCCTGTCGGGCTTTCTCGAAATCGTCTGGCAGCCGGCGCGAGCGCACTAAAATCGTCGCATTGCGACGCGTTCCGGCCGACGCCTCGCACCGCTCGCGGCGAACCGCGCGGAAACCGCGGTTTGCCGCGACGGCGCCTCGTCTCCGGCCGGTATGAAAATCGCATGGCTGAGGCGGCAGCGTTCGTCGCGGCGGCTGTTCGCCACCGGGCGGACGTGCCAGAATGCCCCGGCGCAGTTGTCGTGCGTGCGCGGCGCATCGGGGGATGGGGAAAACGGAACGGAGCGCGCCGGGCAGCGCGCTGACACGGCTCGCAGGCAAGTCAGGGGAGGCCGGCGCAAGCGCCATGAGTCAGCGATCCGCAGCCGCGGGAGTTCGCAGCGGGGAAGAGGTCATGAAGTCGCTCAAGCAGCGGCCGGACCTGCCCGTCCGCGTGCGTTCGCTGCTGGAAGGCATGCTCCAGCGCGCGGCCGGGCATTTCGAGCACGCCATCGCGCGCACGCTGGACGAGCTCGAGCAGGAGCTGTTCAAGCTCGCCGAGCGCGCGCGCAGCAACGAACAGCAACACGCGCGCTTCGAGGCGCTGCGCGAGATCAAGCGCGGCCGCGCCGACATCGCGCCGCGGTTCCTCCTCCACGTCGAGTCCTCGCTTGCCTACATCAATCCTTCTGCGGGCAAGTCGCCGGAGGCGGCGCGCCGGCCCGCGCCCGGCGCGGAGCTCGAGCTGGTCGACGCGGAGGTACTCGAGGAAGACCTCGCACTGCAGGAAATCGTCAGCAAGTCCGAGATCCGGCACAGCCAGGCTCTCTACGCGCTGGCGCACCGCGTGGGCGTGCTGGCCGGCAGCCCGGTCTGGGAAACAGAGGTGCTGCCGCTCGGACCCGCACAGCTCGCGGCTGCATTGCGCCATGCGACGCAGTGCCTCGATCTCGGCGTCGAATACCGCGTACTCGCGTATCGGCTGTTCGATCGCGTGGCGATGCTGCCGATCGGGGAGTTCTACGACGCCATCAACCGCTATCTCGCCGGGCAGCGGATCCTGCCGCATCTGCAGTCGCCGGCGATGCGGACGCACGGTTCAGGCGCAGCCGCAAGTGCGGCGGCCGAAGTGGCGCCAGCGGCGGCAGAAGCGCCGGCGGACACGACGGCAGCAGCCTCCGCCGACGGCACGCATGAATCTTCGATCGAGCAGCGCGACACCGAGCTTTTCAGCACGCTGCGCATGCTGCTCTCCGGGCGGCGCCGCGCGCAGGGCACGAGCGTGCCGTACGTCGAGAACGGCTATCTCGCCAGCCGCGAAGATCTGCAATCGGTGCTCGGTGCGCTCCAGCACCGGCCCGATCTCGCGCAGGCGCGCGCCGGCAAGCCGCGCGATGCCGCGGCGCTGCGTCACGACCTGCTGATGCAGCTCCGGCAGATGAGCCCCCAAGGCCGGCCCGCCGTGCTGGCCGAGGAAGACGGGGACACCGTCGATCTGGTCGGCATGTTGTTCGACTTCATCGGCAAGAACGTGCGCGCCGAATCCAGCACGCAGTCGCTGCTTGGCCGGCTGCAGGTGCCGGTGCTGCGCGTCGCGCTCAGCGACAAGACGTTCTTCACCCAGCGCGAGCATCCGGCGCGCATGCTGCTCAACACGATCGCCGAGACCGGCGCGCGCTGGATGGACGACGACGATGCGGACCCGAGCCTCGCCGAGAAGATGCGCGTGGTCGTGGACAAGGTCAGCTCCGAGTTCGATGGCGACCTCGACCTGTTCCGCTCGCTGCTGTCCGACCTCGGCCAGCACATGCAGCTGCTGGCGCGGCGCGCCGAAGTCGCCGAGCGCCGGCACGTCGACGCCGCCAAGGGACGCGAGAAGCTCGATGTCGCGCGCGACACCGCGCGCGCCGCGATCGAGCGGCTGCTCAAGCGAGGCAATCCGTCGCCGCTGGTGAAGACGCTGCTCGAGCAGGCATGGACGGACGCGCTGGCGCTCACGATCCTGCGCCAGGGCGAGGATTCGAGCGCGTTCCACCGGCGCCTGGCCGTGGCCGACCAGCTGCTGCGGCGCGAGCCGAACGCGAACACGCCGGCCGACAAGATGCTGCGTCAGGAGCTCGATGTCGGCCTGTCGCAGGTCGGACTGCACGGGGACGACGTACGCGCCGTGCTCGGTCGCCTGTTCCCCGCTTCGAGCAAGGCTGCGAACGATCCCGCGAAACCGGGCGAGCCCGCCAAGGCAACCGGAGATGCGGCGGCGAACGACGATGATGAAAGCGCGACCGCGCTCGCGCTCAAGCTGAAATCGCGCGCGCGGCTCGGCGGCGAGCAGACCGAACCGGTGCGTGCGGTCGCCCGCGCGGCGCTGAGCCTGACGCCGGAGGAAACGCAGATCCTCGAGCGGCTGCGCACGCTGCCGTTCGGCACGTGGTTCGAGTTCACGACCAATCAGCAGGGCGCGACGGTGCGGCGCAAGCTCGCCTGGTTCTCGACACTCACCGGACGCTGCCTCTTCGTCAACCAGCGCGGCGCGCGCACCGACGAGAAGACGCTGGAGCAGCTCGCGCGCGACATCGCGCGCAAGCAGGCGCGCATCTGGACGGACAGCTCCGAATCGCTGATCGACCGCGCCTGGAAGGCCATCATGAGCTCGCTGAAGCAGCTCACCGGCGGCGAAGCGCAGGCGCAGGGGGCGACAGCGTGAAAAGGCAGGGATTCGCGATTGGCGATTCGGGACTCGGACGACAGCGCCGCGCGCGCGTCCGGAAACGGTCGTCGTTGCGAATCCCCAATCCCCAATCCCGAATCCCGGATCGTCAGCCGTGATCGAACACCGCCGCTCTCCACGCAAGCCGCCGGGCGTGATCATCCAGGTCACGAATACGCTGACCGGCGAGGTAGTAGGCCGTCTCGGCAACATCTCGGCCGAAGGGATGATGCTGGTTGCGAACCGGCCGGTGGTGGATGACGCGCTCTACCAGTTCCAGTTCAACCTGCCCGACGAGCACGGGCGCCTGCACCCGATCGAAGTCGGCGTGCACGAGCAGTGGAGCGAAGAGGCGAGCGTGCCGGGCCAGCACTGGGTCGGGTTCCGCATCATCGACATGGCGCCGGCCGACGGGGTCGTGCTGCGCGACTGGCTGAGCGGGTCCGACCGGCTCGATTGATCTTGCCTCGCTCCGGCGAGCGGAAGCGGAAGCCGGATTCCTCTATCGGAGCCGCAAACGGGCGTCGAGGCCGACGGGCGAAAACTTACGCGTTGGCGGGGCGGGGCTCGCACGCACGCAGGAACAGATCCACCGTCGCCTTCACGTGCTCGTCGATGTCTTCCGCGCTGATCGACTGCGCGCAGCCGCAGAGGAGCCGCGCGTGCAGCTCGCCCTTGAGCAGCGCAAAGAACTGCGAGGCGGCGCGCGTGATGTTCGGAATCTCGAGCTTGCCCGCTTCGACTTCCTTCTTCAGGAACTGCTCGAAGCTTTGTCGCATGCGCTGCGGGCCGGCTTCCCAGAAGAGCTGGGCGAGCTTCGGCGACGTGTTGCCGCTGGAGGTCAGCAGGCGGTGCAGCGAAATCGCCTCGGGGCTCGTGATCAGGCCGAGGAAGGCGCGAGCGATCGCTTCGAGCTGACCGCGCACCGGGCCTGTCGTGTCGACGTCGAACAGCGTGTCCGGAACCTGATCCTCGCAGCGCGCGCGGATCGCGGCCACGAACAGCGTCTCCTTGTCAGTGAAATGACTGTACACCGTGAGTTTGGACACGCCAGCTTCGGCGGCGATCGCATCCATGCTCGTGCCTTCGAATCCGCAGAGCGGGAACAGGTGCTTGGCCGCAGCAAGAATCGCCGCGCGCTTCTCGAGATCCTTCGGGCGGCCCGGACCGCAGGGCTTGGCGACAGCTAAAGACATGGCTTCACGGGTAAAGCTGGACTCCGGGCTCGACTTTCAATACTATACCGTTCGGTATATGAATGTTGCGGTAGCGCCGCAAACCAGGGGCAAGGCAACTCTCAAAAGGATTGTAACGGTGCGCGCCGGTGCTGTCCCGCCGCTTCCGCGAAGGATTTCAGGGATCGATCGAAAAACTCGCGAAACCTTCGACCGCAGCCTTCAGATGGCGGTCCCGACCGTCGGTTCAAGTCTCTCCCCGCGCCGCCCGGGCCCTCCCTCCCCGCACTCGGGCGGCGTGGGCGAGAGCGTTTTTCTGTTCGGATCCTGCCGGCGGATCCGATCGCGTTCGGGTCGGACGTCGATGCGCACGGATCGCGCCCGCTGCCGCTGGCGCAGCGCTTGCTAGCGAGGAGCCCATGCAACCTTTGCCCTTGATGACGCATCCGACACCACACCTCGCGCATGGGCGCGGAGCTCGCGCATGAGCACCTGTGCACGCAAGGCCGGCGAAGCGGCATCGTCCCAGCCGGCGAGCACGGAACTGCGCCGCGCGCAGCGCGCGCACGCCGCATTGATCGACGCGCACGGGCGCGTCGGCGAATTTCGCGGCGCGCAGATGCGCTCGGCTGCGCGGCGGACGCTGTCCGCGCTGTCCGCGGACGACCGAACGCGGCTCGCCGACTGGCTGTCGCTGCTGCTCGCCGCGGACCGGCGCGCGACCGAAAGCGCGCTCGCGCTGATCGCGCGACTGGACATGGGGCTCGCCGCTCGCGTGCAGCGCAGGCTGCCCGAACGCGTCGAGGCGCTGGCGGCGGGCGATGGAGCGAGTAATGGCGAAGCCGCCTGAAAAACGCCGCGGCAGCGCGGTGACTTCCGGCACTTCGGCACACCGGGCTCGGCAGCGAATGTAGATTGCCGGTCGCCAGTCGAGTGCCTATGCTTTTGCCCCTTTTTGCTTGCGGGATTCCTCCATGCTGACCAACGTCGAGATCGCCAGGCAGAACATGATCGAGAACCAGGTGCGGCCCTGGGAAGTGCTCGATCCGCGCGTGCTCGACGTGCTCGCCGCCGTGCGCCGCGAGGATTTCGTGCCGGCGCGCTACCGCAATCTCGCGTTTGCGGACCTGGCCCTGCCGATCGGCCACGGCCAGACGATGATGAAACCGACGGTCGAAGGCCGCATGCTGCAGGCGCTCGGCTTGAACGGCGAGGAGCGCGTGCTCGAAATCGGCACCGGCACCGGCTTCATCACAGCGTGCCTCGCACGGCTCGCGGGCAAGGTCGACAGCATCGAGCTGCACGCCGATCTCGCCGACGCCGCGCGCTCGCGCCTCGCCGCCGCGGGCGCCACCAACGTGCGCATCGAAGTCGCCGACGCGGTGCGCGGCTTCGACACGAAGGAGCGCTACGACGTCGTCGTCGTCACCGGCGCGGTATACGCGCTGCCGGAGCGCTTCCGTTCCTGGGTCGCGACCGGCGGACGCCTGTTCGCGATTGTCGGCGAATCGCCGGCGATGCAGGCGCTGCTCTTCACGCGCGCCGACGACGCGCACTGGCGCGAGGAAAGCCTGTTCGAGACCGATCTTCCGTACCTCACGCACGCCGAGCCGCCGCGCCGCTTCGCGCTGTGAGCGCCTCGCGCAAAACCTTCCGACTTTCGAGGATGACACGATGATGCGCACCCGCTGCCTTTCGCTGGCCCTGATGCTGGCCCTGGGCGTTCCCGTCGCGCACGCCGACGACCTGATGCAGATCTATCAGGAGGCCCGCGCCTCCGATCCGACGCTCGCCGGCGCCGAGGCGACCAAGCTAGCCACCGACGAGAACGTCGATCAGGCGCGCGCGCAGCTGCTGCCGCAGATCTCGGCGGCTCTCTCGTTCACGCGCACGCACGGCGGCGACAACGGCCAGACCTTCGTGACGGTCCCCGATCCGAACAACGCGAGCGGCTTCGTCGACGTGCCGGTCAACGGCACGACGACGACGATTTACTCTCGCTCGCTCGGTGCGACGCTGGACCAGAGCCTCGTCGACATCAGCCGCTGGACCGCGCTCAAGTCTTCCGAGTACAGCGCGCAGGCCGGCTCGGCCACGTACGACGCCGCGCAGCAACAGCTCATCGTCGACACCGCGCAGGCGTATTTCAACGTGCTCACGGCGCTCGACGCGCTGAAATTCGCCGATGCGAACGAAAAAGCGCTGAACCGTCAGCTCGAGCAAGCGCAGCAGCGGTTCGAGGTGGGCCTCGCCGCTATCACCGACGTCAACGACGCCAAGGCGCAGCACGACGCCGCGATCGCCAACGTGATCAGCGCGCAGAACGCGGTCGATCAGGCTCGCGAAGCCGTGCGCCAGCTCACCAACAAGGAACCGGGCGAGTTCAAGAAGCTGCGCGAGGACCTGCCGCTCGATCATCCCAACCCGGACGATCCGGAGGCGTGGGTCGCTCTTGCGCTGAAGCAGAATCCGACGCTCGCCTCGGCGGCCTACCAGGTGGACGCGGCGAACGCGAACGTGAAGACCGCGCGCGCCGGCCATCTTCCCGTGCTGAGTGCGCAGGTCGGCTATTCGCGCGCGCCGCGCTGGGGCGACACGGATTTCAGCGGAGGCTCGTTCCACGATTCGAGCGACCCGAAGTGGGGCAGCTCGATCGGCCTCACGCTGACGGTGCCGATCTTCACCGGCGGCTTCACGCAGTCGCGCGTGCGCCAGGCGATCTACAACCGCGACTTCGCGCAGGATCAGTACGAATTCAACCGCCGCCAGATCGAGGCCGCGACGCGCAACAACTTCCGCTCGGTCATCGCCGGCGCGAGCGAAGTGGAAGCGACGAAGGCCGCGGTGGTTTCGGCGCAGAGCTCAGTGGAGGCGACGCAGGCGGGCTACGAAGTCGGCACGCGCACGATCGTGGACGTGCTGATCAGCCAGCAGACGCTGCTTCAGGCGCAGTCGAACTATTCGCAGGCGCGCCACGCCTTCGTCATCGACGGCCTTCTGCTGAAGCAGGCCGCCGGCGTCGTCGAAGTGAAGGACCTCGCGCTGATCAACGCTCTGCTCGAGTGAATCGCGGCCGGCTGCGGGATTTCAGGCGTCAGGCCCCGGGCTTGTGCCCTTTCGAATCGCGGATCTCCGATCCCGACGCCCGGCCCTCCAGCACTTTCTCGACAATCGCCATCGTCCTTTCGACGGCGCCGCGCTCGCGCTCCATCACACGCCGCGCGGCCTCGCCCATCGTGCGCCGCTCGATGTCTCGCGAGAGGAGCCGCACGACGGCGGGGCCGAGCGCGTCCGCATCGGGAATGCGCAGCACCGCACCGGCCTTGATCAGGTCCTCGGTGACCTCGGCGAAGTTGAACGTATGCGGCCCGACGATGACCGGCCGCGCCAGCGCCGCGGGCTCGAGCAGATTGTGCCCGCCGACCTCCACCAGGCTGCCGCCGACGAAGGCGACGTCGGCGGCGGCGTAGAAGCGCAGCAACTCGCCCATCGAATCGACGACGAAGCACTGCTTGCTGCGGTCGGCGTTGCCGTCCTCGCTGCGCGTCGCGGTGCGGAAGCCGAATGCCTTGCACGCCGTCGCGAGCGCCTTGAAGCGCTCCGGATGGCGCGGCGCGATCAGGAGCAGCGCGTCCGGAAAGCGGCGCAGCACTTCCGCGTGCGCCTTCAGCGCGACCATCTCCTCGCCTTCGTGCGTGCTCGCCGCGATCCACGCCGGCCGGTCCGCGCCCGCGGCGAAGCGGAACTCGCGGCCACGCTCGACCACGTCGGCCGGCACGCTCATGTCGAACTTGAGATTGCCGACGACGGCGAGCTTGTCGGTCGGCGCACCGAGCGCGTGCAGTCGCTCCCCGTCGGACGCCGACTGCGCGGCGATGAAGCTCGCGCAGCGGATCGCGCGCCGCGCGAGCGGCTGGATCGGCCAGTAGCCGCGCAGCGATTTCTCCGAAAGGCGCGCGTTGGCGATCACGATCGAGATGTCCCGGTCCGCACAGGTCATGAAGAGGTTCGGCCAGATTTCGGTCTCCATGATCACCGCGAGCCGCGGCCGCACGCGGTCGAGGAAACGCCGCACCGCTGTCGTGAGGTCGTACGGAAGATAGACGTGGAACACGCGGTCGCCGAAGAGCTGCAGCACGCGCGCCGATCCGGTCGGCGTCACCGTCGTGATCACGAATGGCGAATCGCCATAGCGGCGCATCAGGCCTTCGATCAGCGGCACCGCCGCGTTGACCTCGCCGAGCGATACGGCATGGATCCAGATGCTGTCGCGGATGCCGGGATCGTCGAAGAAGCCGAACCGCTCTCGCCAGCGCGCGAAGTAGCCGTGATACTTGATGCCGCGCGCGGCCAGGCGGTACAGCACCAGCGGCGTCAGCAGATAAAGAAGGACGGTGTAGAAAATGCGCTGGAACACGGCGGCCGTCGGCGCGGAGAGGCGGGCGAGTATAGCGAGCGGCGTCGTGCTCGCGCGGCGGCACGCTCGCAAGCGGCCCTCGCCGTCGCCTTACAATGTGCAGGGATGACGCACCGCGCGCCGCCGTTCCATGCTTCCCTCATCGCTCCGCGCCACTGGCCCGCGTGGCTCGGCCTCGCCGTCATCCGGCTGGTCGCGCGCGTGCCGTATCCGGTGCTGCTCCGCATCGGCCGGCTCATCGGCTGGCTCGCCGCCCGCCTCATCGGCAGGGAGCGCCGCGGCACCGCGGCGCGCAATCTTGAGCTCTGTTTTCCGCAACTCGACGCGGACGAACGCGCACGGCTGCTCGAGGCGAACCTGCGCGACAGCGGCGCGATGCTGATGGAGTTCGCGCTGGCCTGGATGGGATCGCCGCGCGCGATCGCCCGGATTCCGGTCACGCTCGAGGGCATGGAGCACCTCGAGGCCGCGCGCGCCGCGAAGCGCGGCGTGCTGCTGGTGGGTGCGCATTTTTCTCATCTGGAGCTCTGCGCGCGGCTCGTCTCGCAGCGCCTGCGCATCGCCGGTATGTACCGCGAGCACGAGGACGCCGCGTTCGAATGGGCCATCAAGCGCGCGCGGCTCGGCTACGCGAGCGCGATGTTCACCAAGGACGAGCTGCGCCAGACCGTGCGCTGGCTTAAGGCCGGCGGCACGATCTGGTACGCGCCGGATCAGGACATGCGCGGCAAGGACGTCGTGTTCGCGCCGTTCTTCGGCGTGCCGGCGGCGACGATCACGGCGACGCATCACCTCGCGCGCCTTTCCGGCGCGCTGGTGGTGCCGTTTTTCCACCGTCGCCTCGAAGGCGGCGGCTACGCGATCCGGCTCGAGCAGCCCCTGCCCGGCTTTCCGGGCGACGACGCGCTCGCCGATACGACCCGGGTCAATGCCTGCATCGAGCGCATGGTGCGCGAGGCGCCAACGCAGTACCTTTGGATGCACAAGCGGTTCAAGACGCGCCCGCCAGGGGAGGCGAGCGTGTACTGAATTCCGCACGGCGCCGCAGGTGGCAGCGTGCCGTGCCTGGGGAGGGAACGGAGCCGCCGGCCTGCGCCGGCGCCCCGCACGGGGAGGTTTCGATGGCATTCCTGATCGTCGTCGCGTGCGCGATCGCGGGGCTCATGGTCGGCGGCTCCGTCGGCAATGATTCGACGGCCGGGCTCGGATTCTTTGCAGGCATCGCGTTCGGCATCGTGTTCGCGCGACTGCGCACGCTTGCGCTGCGGATCGACGCGCTGCATCGCGAGATCGGCACGCGCGATTCGAAAATTGCAGCGCCTCGCGAAGCGAGCGCACCCGCCGAGCCCGCGCCGCCGCGAACGGACCAAGCCGGCACACCCGCGGCCGCGGCGCCGGCCGCTTCCGCGAGGACAACGCCGGGTGCCGGCGAGCGCCCGCCTCCGGTTCCGCCCATACCCGCGCCGATCATCGATTCCGCCGCGCGCAGAGCCGCGGCGGCGGCGACCTCCGGTGCAGCGACGCAGGCGTCCTCTGCGCCCCCTGCGCCGGCCGCTGCATCGACGACGTGGACCCCGCCCCCGCCCGGCCCGGTTGACCATGCGATCGCCGCGATCAAGCGCTGGTTTACGGAAGGCAACGTGCCGGTCAAGGTCGGCATGCTCGTGCTCATCGCCGGCGTCGCGGCGCTGCTCAAATACGCGTCCGACCAGGGCTGGCTGCAGCTTCCCATCGAGCTTCGCCTCGCCGCCGTCGCGATTGCCGCGATCGTCGGGCTTGCGTTCGGCTGGCGCGAGCGCACCCGCCGCCGCGCATTCGGCCTGTCGCTGCAAGGCGGCGCGATCGGCGTGCTGCTGATGACGGTGTTCGCCGCGTTCCGCCTCTATCACGTGCTGCCGGCTGGCGCTGCGTTCGCGCTGATGCTCGTGCTCGTCGCCGGTGCCGGCGTGCTGGCTGTATTGCAGGACGCGCTGGCGCTTGCCGTGCTTGGCACCATCGCGGGCTTCGCCGCGCCGATCCTGATTTCGACGGGCGGCGGCAGTCACGTGGTGCTGTTCTCGTACTACACGCTCCTCAATCTCGCGATCTTCGCGATCGCGTGGGCGAAGCCGTGGCGCGCGCTGAACCTGCTCGGCTTCGCGTTCACCTGGCTGATCGGAACCGCCTGGGGCGTGCTGCGCTACGAGCACGCGCTGTTCGCCAGCACCGAGCCGTTTCTCCTGATCTTCTTTGCGATCTATGTCGCGATACCGATTCTCTACGCGCGCAAGCGCGATCCGGTGCGGCGCGACGCGGTGGACGGCACGCTCGTGTTCGGCAATCCGCTGATCGCCTTCGCGCTGCAGGCGGGGCTGCTCGAAGGCGCGCGCATGCCGCTCGCGTATTCGGCTCTGGCACTCGCCGCCGTCTATGCCGTTCTCGCCTGGCTCCTGATCCGGCGCGAGCGCGTGCGTGTGCTCGGCGAATCATTTGCCGTGCTCGCGGCGGGCTTCGCGACACTCGCCGTGCCGCTCGCGCTCTCGGCACGCTCCACCGCCTGCACGTTCGCGCTCGAAGGGGCCGCGCTGGTCTGGCTGGGCTTGCGTCAGCAGAGGCGGTTGCCGCGCTGGAGCGGTCTGGCGCTGCAGGCGCTCGCCGCCTGTGCGTTCGTGGCCTCGACGGCGGGCGGCGCGAGCAGTGCCGACACAATCCCCATCGTCAACGGCGGCTGCATCAGCGCGCTACTGATCGCCGGCGCCGCGTTCGCGAGCGCCTGGCTGTACGCAAGCCGCGGCGCGAATACGCAGCTCACCATGCTGCTTTATCTCTGGGGTCTCGCCTGGTGGACCGGCGCCGGCTTGCGCGAGATCGATCGCTTCGTGCCGGCACCGTTCACGCCGCACGCCGTGCTCGCCTTCGCTGCGCTCACCGCGGGTTTCGCCGGTGGCGTCTGGCGTTGGACCCGCCGCACCGCTCTCGCGTGGACGGCTGCGGCCGCGCTCGCCGTCGGTGTCCTGCTGGCACTGCACTTCGGAGCCGAAGACGCCCGCCCGTTCGCAGGATGGGGGCTCGGCGCGTTCGCCGCGTACGCGCTGCTCGGTTTTCTGACGCTGCGCGAGCTTCGCGATGCGTCCGGCGGCGCGGCGCGCTTCGCGCACTTCGGCTGGCTGTGGACGTGGACGATCGCGGTCGCCGTTGCGCTGCGCCAGTATGCAGGCGATGCATCGCTTGCCGCCGGCTGGCGCGACGCGATGACGCTGCTGCCCCTGCTTCTCGCTTGGGGATGCACGCTGCTGCGGCCCGCATGGATCGCGCGGCCCCTCGCACAGCGATTCGAAGCGTGGCGCGCGCAGCTCGCCGCATGGCAGGCGCTGGTCGCGCTGTTCGTGTTCGCGGCCTTGCTGCTGCACGCGGGCGACACGGCGCCGCTGCCGTTCGTGCCGCTGCTGAATCCGGTCGAGCTCGCGCAGATCGCGATCCTGCTCTGTGCTGCACGCTGGCTCGCCCACGGCGGGACATCGGCCGACCTCGCCTCGCGCCGTGTGCCGCTGCTGGTCGCGGCCGCCTTCCTGTTCGTCACCGCTGCGACGCTGCGCGGCGTCCATCAGCTCGGCGGCGTGCCGTGGGACGACGGCATCGCCGCATCGATGCTCGCGCAGACTTCGCTGACCGTCGTGTGGAGCGTGCTCGGCGTCGTCGGCTGGGTCGCGGGATCGCGTCGCGGCAGCCGTCCGCTGTGGCTCGCCGGCGCTGTGCTGATGGGTATCGTGCTCGCGAAGCTGGTACTGATCGACCGCACGCATCTCGGCAGCGTGTTCGGCATCGCATCGTTCATCGCCTACGGACTGCTCTGCACGCTGATCGGCTACTTCGCGCCGGCGCCGCCGCGCGCGCCGGCTGCGGCGCGCGAGCCTGCGGCGGAAGGAGAGCACGCGTGAAACGCGTCCTGGCTGTACTTCTGGGCGCAACGCCGCTTGCCATGATCGCGGCGACACCCGCGGATTACGCCTACGTGTTTCCGATCCGGACGCCGGCGACAGAGCCCGGCAGCAGCGCGTGGCGCGTCGAGCTCACGCCGGAGGTGTATCGCTGGGTGCAGGACTCGGGCCTGCGCGATATCGCGATTTTCAATGCCGATCAGCGCGCCGTGCCGTTCGCGCGCATCGTCCACGCGCCCGCTGCGACCGTGCGCGAACAGCGCGCGACGCTGCCGGTGCTGGAGCTGCCCGCGTCGGTCAAGTCCGCCCGGACGAGCGATCTTCGCCTCGTCATCGACCGCGACGCCGACGGGCGGCTGCGCCGCATCGACGCTGGCGAGCAGTTGCCATCCGCCACGACGACCCGCGACTGGCTGCTCGATGCGAGCCGTATCGAGCATGCGATCGACCGCGTGGTGCTGTCGTGGCGAGAGCCGGAAGCCGGCGTGGTCGCACGTTTCGCGATCGATGCGAGCGACGATCTGGAGCACTGGCGTCACGTCGGCGGCGGCACCGTGCTCGCGCTCGAGCAGCAGGGCGCGCGCCTGGAGCAGCGCGAGATCGCGGTCGGCGCGCGCGCGAATTATTTCCGGCTGCGCCGCCTGGACGATGGCGACGCCATCGCGGGGCTCGCCGTCGAGGCACGCTCGACGGAGCACGAATACTCCGCGCCGCGGCGCGAATGGATCGACGCAGGTATCGACGTGTCGGACGCAGGGCCGGCGCCGCCCGGCGTCACGCGCTTCGACTACTCGCTCCCGGCGGCGCTGCCGGTCGACACCGCGCGTATCGAGCTCGCAAACGACAACGCGCTGGCGCGCCTCACCGTCTTCGCCCGAAGCGCGGAAGCGGCGGCACCGTGGACGCGCATCGCCGATCTCACCGCGTTCCGCCTGCGCCAGGGCGACGAGACCCTGCGCAACGGCGATGTCGACGTGCGCGTCGCGCAGAGGCTGCGCGCGTTCCGCATCGAATCCGCAGCGCCGCTGGCCGAGGCGCCCCGGCTCTCGGTCGGCTACCGGCCGGAGAGCCTCGTCTTTCTCGCGGAAGGGAGCGGTCCCTACGTGCTGGCTGCCGGCAGCGCGACGGCGCGCCACGCGGACGATCCCATCGAGCCGGCGCTCGCGAGCCTGCGCGCAACCCTGGGCAAGGACTGGCAGCCGCCGCTGGCGACGCTCGCTGCCGCGCGCGCGAGCGGCGGCGACACGGCACTGCGCGTGCCTCCGACACCCGTGCCGTGGCGACGCTGGCTGCTGTGGGCCATCCTCGCCGGCGGGGCAGCGCTCATCGTCGTGCTCGCGCTGAGCCTCCTTCGCGAGGCGAAACGACCGAAGTAGCGTGTCGGCGTCAGCGACGAGCGAAGCGGATCACGTACTGGACGCGTCTTCGCCTAGCGCGGCGCAGTAGTGGGCGAGCAGCCACCAGAACAAGAGCCCCCACCACGCCGAATAGAACGCGAAGTGGGTGTTCAGCGGGAAGCACATCGCGAGGAGCGCGAGTGCCGGCGCGCGGGCGCGCTCGCGCGCCGAGGCATCCGCGCGGCGCCAGGCCCGCAGTGCGAGCACGGCGCCGGCAATCCAGAACAAAAGACCGATGCCACCCGTTTCGCTCAGCACTTCGAGCACGATCTGGTGCGCGTGCGAGGCACCGGTGTCGCTGCTCGTGTCGACGAAGCGGTCGTCCGGCGCCGCGTAATCGGGATACGCGTAGCGGAAGCCGCGCACGCCGACGCCGCTCACCGGATGCGCGCGCCACATCATGGCTGCCGTCCGCCAGATGCTCAGGCGTCCGGCGGACGCGGCATCGATCGCGCTCTCGGTGCCCTCGAACAGGAGCAGCGTGCGCGCGACACGCGCGTCGAAGCCTTGCGAATCGCGCAGCGCGAGCGCTGCGACGCCGCCGATCAGCATCGCCGCAACCGCGATCGCGAGCAGGAACGCGCGCTTGCTGCGCGTTTCCTGCCAGGCTACGACGAGGCAGACGAGCGCGTACATGAGCCAGGCCGCGCGCGAACCGGCGAGCAGGATGGGAACGCCGAGAAACACGAAGGCAAAGGCGAGCCCGCGCCAGCCGAAGCGGTCGCGCGCGGTCAGCAGCACGAATGGCGACAGTACCGCGAGCACGGGGCCGAGCTTGAGGTTGCCGGCGCCGAAGATGCCCGACAGCCGCTCGGCTTCGGCGGCGCCCCCCAAGCTGTAGCCGGTCAGGATCTGCACGAACGCGTCGAGGATCCACAGCGAAACGACCATGGCAACCGCGGTCCACGCGGCGCTCCAGCGCTGCGCCTCCCGCATCGCCCACACCGCAAACAAAGCGAATGGCAGGAAGCGCAGCAGCGAGGCGATCGTCGACCAGGTCTTCGCCGGCGAGGCCGCCGCCGCTCCGGACACGAGCGCGGGAATCCAGTAGCACGCAAAGAGCAGGGCGCCTAGCCGCATGGCGCCGTCGCGGCGCGGGTCGATGCGTCCGCGCGCGAGCAGCATGAGTGCCGTGACGGCGCCGATCGCGAGCGGCAGCTCCGACACGCGCCCGACCGGCAGCAGGACGATGACGGCCAGCACGACGACGAGCGGCCAGACGGAGCGCTGGGCCGCGGTGGCGGGCGCGGTCGGAACGGGGGTCGTCACGTGCGTTTCGAGCCAGGGTGCGGAGCCGGGATTCGCATTGTGCGTCACCACGGTGCTGGAGCGCTCACGAAGAGCTCACCCTGCCCGCTTTCGCAAACCCGGAGGCGGTTTCGCTGCGTTTGCGCCGCGTTGCGAAAGTTCCACGCGCGCCTTGCCGGTCATCGCGAAACCGGCGGCAGTCCGCATCCTCGTGTTTTCAGGTTCGATCCCTGTTGCCAGCAACGTTTTCATACATCGCCAGCGTCGTGGCCTGCATGTCGCTGAGCCGGTAACGCTGGAGAGGCGGGATCGCCGGCGCGCGATGCAGGAGCTCGGCGGCGCGCTCGACGAGGCGCGCGCGGTCGCCGGGCGCGACGCGCCCTGCGGGATAGAGATCGGCCAGCAGCTCGCCGACGCCGCCATGATCGTAGCCGAGCACCGGCCGGCACAGCGCCAGCGCCTCGATGACGGTGCGGCCGAACGACTCCGGCTTGCTGGAAAGCTGCAGCACCAGCGCGGAGATCGCGTAGACGTCGCGCACGTCGTCGCGCGGCGCGCTGATCGCGAGACGGTGCGCGACGCCGCGATCCCTGGCCAGCTGCTCGAGCTCGGCGATGTAGCGTTCGCGCCCCGGCTGGTGCGCGCCGAGCAGCAGCAGGCCGACTTCGATGCCGCGCGCCTTGAGATCGGCGACGAGCTCGATGGCGTCGGCATGGCCCTTGAGGCGCGTGCCGCGGCCGGGCAGCGTCACGAGCGGCACGTCGACCAGCTGCGGGAATTCGGCGAAGAACCATTCGCGCCAGGAATCGCCGGGCTGGTAGCCGTAAGGAAACTCGTCGGTGTCCACACCGCGCGGTATCACGATGAGGCGCGTGGGATCGGTGCGCGGATAGTTGTGCAGCAGGTGATCGCGCACGGTGTTCGACACGCACACGACGCGCTCGCCGCGCGCCATGATCGAGCTGTACCACCCCGGCGTGTTCAGCCCGTGCGCGGTGGTGACGAAGTGCGGCCGCGGCGCGAACCCTCGCAGCGCGAGCCAGCCGAGCCAGGCCGGCACCCGCGAGCGTGCGTGGACGATGTCGGGGCGCTCGCGGCGGAACAGTGCGCGCAGCGCGCCGACCTGGCGCAGGGTGCCCAGTGACTTCCTGGCGATCGGCAGCTCGACGTGCTCGCTGCCTTCGGCGACGAGGCGCGCGACGAGCCGCCCGCCGCTCGACACGATGATGGAGCGGTGCCCGGCATCGACCAGCGCTCGGCCGATTTCGACGGCCGAGCGTTCGGCGCCCCCGGCGTCGAGCGTGGGGACGAGCTGGATGACGGTCAGGCTGCGCGCGGCCATTCAGGCAACGAGCACGTAATCGGCGCCGCAATACGGACATTTGGCGCGCCCGCCCTCGTCCTCGATCGGCAGGTACACCTTCGGGTGCGAGTTCCACAGCGACATGCCCGGCATCGGGCAGGACAGCGGCAGGTCGTCGCGCGTGACCTCGTAGCGGTTCTCGGCGTTGGCGGGAATCGTCTTCTCCGCCGCAGGGTTCTGGCGCGGCATGGCGGACTCCGGATAAAGGTCCGCAAGTTTACCAGCAGGAGCCGTGCCAACTTTCCGGAATGAGAGATGATTCACGCCGCGCCTGCCAACCGGTGCCCGCCGATGCCGTGACGCTTTGGGCCTAGAATTCCCGGACGCCCGCGAGGCGCAAACCAACCCGGGAGGGAACGGATGGACTTCAACAAGCTGGTCGCCCGAGCCAGGGCGATCCTGACCACACCCAAGACCGAATGGCCCGTGATCGCCGCGGAACCCGCGACAGTGGCCGATTTGTACAAGAACTACATCATCTGGCTGGCCGCGATTCCCGCGATCTGTCAGTTCATCAAGGGCAGCTTCATCGGCTATGGCGCGTTCGGCATTCACTACCGCACGCCCATCGGCGCCGGCATCACCGGCATGGTCGTCGGATATGCGCTTTCGCTGGCGCTGGTCTACGTCGTCGCGCTCATCGCCGATGCGCTGGCGCCGACGTTCGGCGGGCAGAAGAATCCCGTTCAGGCGCTGAAAGCCGTCGCCTATTCATGGACCGCAAGCTGGGTGGCCGGAGTCGGCGCGCTGATCCCCTGGCTCGGCTGGCTGATCGTGCTGGCGGCGCTGGTCTACGGCATCTATCTCCTCTATCTCGGCCTGCCCGTAACCATGAAGTCGCCGCCCGAGAAGGCCGGCGGCTACACGGCCGTGACGATCATCATCGCGGTCGTGCTGGCTTGGATCGTCGGCATCATCGTGGCGGGCATCGTCGGCGTCGGCACGCTGACGACGGGCACCGCCACCGGCCTTGGCGGCCTGGCCGGCGGCGAAGTCACCATCGACAAGGACTCGGCGCTCGGCAAGCTCGACGCATGGAGCAAGAAGATGGAAGCGGCCGGAAAGCAGCTCGACGCCGCGCAGAAATCAGGCAATGCCGAGGCGCAGGGTGAGGCGATCGGCAAGCTCGTCGGCGCCGCGCTCGGCGGCGGCGATCAGGTCGAGGCGCTCGCGCCCGAGCTGCTGAAGCCGTTCGTCCCGGAGACGCTTGCCGGCTTGAAGCGCACCGATTTCTCCGCCGAGCGCAACGGCGCGATGGGCGTGCAGGTGTCGGAGGCGCGCGCGACCTATTCCGACGGCGCGAACCGCTCGCTGCGCCTGGAAGTCACCGACACCGGCTCGGCCAAGGGCTTCCTGTCGCTCGCCGGGTGGGCCGCTGTGCAGAGCGAAAAGCAGACCAACGGCGGTTACGAGAAGACCTACAAGCAGGGCGGCCGCCTCGTCCACGAGCAGTGGAACGAACGCAGAAAATACGGTGAATACGGCATCGTGCTCGGCGATCGCTTCGCGGTGAAGGTATCGGGCAACGCGGAGAGCATGGATCAGCTCAAGGCCGCCGCCGCGAGCATCAACCTTGCCGGGCTCGAAGCCCTGAAGAACGTCGGCGTCAAGAAGGGCTGACAGGCGCGCCGCCCGGCCGGGACGGCGCGCCTCGGTTTCATTGACGTTATCTGGCTTTCGGCTTCGCGCCGGCCGCGAAGGCCTTCGATTCGATGGCCTCGGTGACGATGTTGATCGCGACCTCGTCGGAGACCATCGGCATGTACTTGGTGATGCCGAATTCCGAGCGCTTGATCGTCGTCTTCGCCGTGAAGCCCGCGGCGGGTGCGTTGCGCATGGGATGCTGCCCGACCTTCGTCACAGTGACGTCGAGCGTGACCGGTCTGGTCACGCCGTGCAGGGTCAGATCGCCGGTCACGGTGAGCTGATCGGGCGTCGCGCCCTTCTCGACGCGCGTGCTCTTGAACGTCGCCGTCGGGAAGCGGGCGGCATCGAAGTAGTTCGGCCCTGCCAGCTCGGTGTCGAGCTTCTTGACGTTGCTGTTGACGCTGTCCATCGAGATCTTCGCGTCCACCGACGCCTTGGTCGGATCGTTCTCGTCGAACTCGAGCGTGCCTTCGATCTTGCCGAACTGGCCGGTCAGGCTGGAGTAGCCGTAGTGGTTCCACACGAACTGCACCTGCGTGTGATTGGGATCCAGCGTGTATGTGATGGCGAAAGCCGATGCGGGCAGAAGCAGCAGAACGGCAGCAAGCAGACAACGATGCAGCATCTCGAAAATCCTCTGTGGGTGGAGGAAGGAAGTTGGTCGGAAACGACGGCCGAAGACCGGGCGCGACACGCTGGACGATCCTACCCGACCGTCACGCCAGGCAGCGTTCCTGCCGCGGAACAGTGCGTTCCCGCCCCCGGGACGATCGCGGACTGCGAAGGCGTGCCGCAGTTCCGGACGCATGCAGCAAACATCGGGCTCTCGCGCTGCGAATTCAATCGGCCGCAGCGCGCAGCCTGCTAGGCTAGCGCCATGATGAACGTGGCGCCCACTTGCTGGGCCGTCAGCGATGGAGCGGCCGGCAACGCGCGTCAGGCCCGGGCGCTCGCCGACGCGCTCGGGCTCGCGACGCGGAATGTCGAGGTCCGGCTGCGCCAGCCGTGGGACGCGCTGGCTCCGCGCTTCGTGTCCGGCGCACACAATGCGATCCGCGATGCCGCCGGCCAGCCTCTCGCGCCGCCGTGGCCGGACATCGCGATCGGCTGCGGGCGGCGCGCCGCGCTCGTCACGCGTGCGCTGCGCGCGTGGAGCCGGGGACGCACGTTCACCGTGCAGATTCTCGATCCGCGCATCGACACGCATGCCTTCGACCTCGTCATCGCGCCGCAGCACGACGACGTCGAAGGCGACAACGTCATCCGCAGCATCGGCGCGCTGAATCCGGTCGATGCCGAGTGGCTCGCGGCCGGACGCGCCGCTTTCGCGAAGTTCGCCGGCCTGCACGCGCCGCGCACGGCCGTGCTGATCGGCGCGACCAACCGCGCGCAGCGGCTCGATACGGCGTACTTCGATGCGCTGCTCGAAAGACTGGGCGTCTGGCACGCGCTGGACGGCGGCAGCTATCTCGTCAGCCTGTCGCGTCGCACGCCGCGCGAGGTCGATGCGCGGCTGCGCCGCGCTTTCGCGGCGTATCCCGGCAGCTACTGGGCCGGCCCCGCCGATGGCGCGAACCCGTACGCGGGCCTGCTCGCCTGGGCCGACCGCATCGTCGTCACGCCCGACTCGGTCAACATGATCTCGGAGGCCTGCGCCACCGGAAAACCCGTCTACACGTTTGCGCCGAGACCCATCGCAGGCAAGCTCGCCGCGTTCCACGACGCGCTGCGCGCGAGCGGCCATCTTCGCGTCTTCGATGACGTCGAGCAGAAGCTGCAGCCACCGCCGCTCGCCGAAACGCGCGAGATCGCCGAACTCGTACGCGCGCGCTGGCAGGCGTTCGCGGGTTCGGCTGGTCAGACGATGTCCGCTGCTCGCGGCTGAGCCGATCGAGTCGCCGGAGCGGCGCGAGCGCGTCGACCGCCTGCGTCACAACCGTGGCCGGATCCGCAGCTCAGGCCGCGGATGCGGCCCGTCCTCCGCATCGTGCTCGAAAATCGCGTGACCCAGCCGCTCGCGCACGTCGGCATAGCGCCGGGCCAGCGCGAGCAGCTCGAGATACGCCGCGCGCGCGGCGCGCCGCTGCGCCACCGTGGGGAAACGGTAGCTCGGCGGATCGGCGTGCATCGCGAGAATGCCGGCCGGCGTCGACGCGGTCTCGCGCTCGGCGACGCGCATGCCTTCCAGGCTCTGTTCGATCAGGCGCAGCGCCACGCGATAGCGCACCCACCGATGGTTGCGCCAGCCGGTGACGGTATCGCGCGGCGGATCGCGGTGCGCGTAGTGCGCCAGCAGCACGCGCGCGGCTTCGCGGCCGCGTGCCGCGATGCGGCGGATCAGGTCCGGGTGCATGCGCAGATTGAGCCCGCCTTCGTCGGCGGTAAGCCTGACGTGCACGACGCGATCGCGAAAACCGGGGGCGCCGAGCTGCGTCGAGTCGCTCCAGTTCTGCATCGTGTCGACGATCGCGCGGAGAAAGCCGAACACGCTCGGCCGTCCGTTGCGCTCGATGTCGACGACTTTCGTCGCCGAGCCGCTGCCGTTGTGCGCCGGCATCCAGACGAAGTCCTCCGGATCGCGCGCGTCGGCGCGCACGAAGCGGTCGTCGGTGAGGTCGATGCCGAACGTCGGCCGGCTCGGCAGCGTCGCGTCGAAGAGATGGATCGGAAAATTGCTGCAGATGCCGCCGTCCGAGAACCAGACCTTCTCGCCGACGTGCAGCCACTCGCCAGGACGCTCGGGATCCGGGTCGTGACGCACGCGATACAACGGCACCGCCGAGAGCAGCAACGGAAACGCAAGGCTCATCCGCACCGGCACGATGATCGGCAGATCGGCCATTGCGCCGAGCCGGTATTTTCCGGCGAGCGGCCCATCGGCTGCCGGGCCGCCCGACGCGGCGACGAGATGATCGACGACTGCCGACGGAAACAGCGCCCGCCATTCGTCCGCGTCGAAGTGGAATTCATCGCTTTCCAGCGGAAAGCTGTACGGCCGTCCGTGACTCAGCGCTGTCGTCATGAGGCGCAGATCGATGCGGCGAAGGTGCGTCTCGCGCAAGGCGCGATCGGCCTTCGGGCCGGTCGCGCCGCCGCGCCAGAGATCGCCGAAGGTCAGCGGCACTTCGGCCGGACGATCGGCCAGCGCCTGCAGCGTCGCGTAGAGCCACGGCGTCAACGCATGGGCGCTGCCCATCCCGTTGCAGAGGCCGTAGCCGTTCGCCGGTATCCGTCGCGCGGCCACGAGCAGGATCCACGCCGCGAGCAGCAGCACGAACGCGACCGCGCCGAACAGCACGACGAGAGCGATCACCACGCCATCGGCGCCGCGCACGAGCGGCACCGCGACCGCGAGCGCGCACGACGCGAACGTGACGATCGCCGCGAACGGAAAGTTGGCGATCGCCGCGCCAAGCCAGCAAGCCGCGGCGCGCAGGCGATGGCGTGCGTCCGGCATCAGGCCCGCGGCGAAGAAATCGAACAGCGCGCGCGTCGACGGCTGCGGCTCGAACAGGCCGAACAGCCGCGTCGCGCCATGATCGTCGGCGGCCTCAGAGAGCAGCTCCGGCAGCCGTGCCAGCTTGTCGAAGCCGCCGGCGGCGCGTCCGTATTCCGCCGCCGCCGCAGCCGCCGCTGCAATCGCGCCGGCCGATGCGCCGCCGATGCTGCGCAGGCGGTAGTGCATCGCCAGAGTCGAGATCGCGGCGGGATAGACGATCCCGCTCGTGATGCCGCCCTTGAGGACGAGATCGCATTCGGAGGCGGTTTCGGCGCCGGCCGCTCCACGGGCCGGTTCGCGAGAGTCTTCCGTCATGACGCCTGCTCCTCTGCGTGTCGCACTGCGCGCCGCAACGGCGCGCTCGCCGGCGCAACGTCAAGGCGACGCTTCGCTGCATGCACGCCGTCGCGCGGCGGCGCTCACATTCAAGAACCGAGCAGGCCGAGTTTCCGTGCCACGGCGCGCACATTCGCCGTGGTCGCCTCGATCTCTGCGTCGCGCGGCGCGATGCGGGGCCGTCCATCCAGCGTGCAATCGATCGCGCGTTCGAGCAATGCCGAGTGCGCTTCGGCCAGCACGCGTGCGTCCTCGGGCGACAACGCGCCGCAGTGTTCGGCGGCGGCGATGAGCGCGGGCGTGCTGCCGTCGTCAAGCAGAGCCGGCTCGCGTGCGGCATGCTCGAGCACCATGCCCTGGAGCAGGAACTCGATATCGACGAGGCCGCCTTCGCCCTGCTTCAGGTCGAAGCGCTCAGCATCCGAGCGATCGCGCTCGGCACGCCACCGCTTGCGCATCGCCGTCACTTCCTCGCGCACTCGCGCACCGTCGCGCGAAGCGGAGAGGAGCGCCCTGCGCACGTCCGCGAAGCGTGCTCCGAGCGCCGCGTCGCCGGCCACCGCACGCGCGCGGACCAGCGCCTGCAGTTCCCAGGTCCAGGCACGCTCGCGCAGATAGGCCTCGTACGCATCGATGCCGAGGACGAGCAGGCCCTTGCCGCCGTCGGGACGCAGGCGCACGTCCACCTCGTAGAGCTTGCCCGCGCGTGTCTGCACGTCGAGCAGGTGCACGATGCGCTGAGCGAGCCGCGTGTACCAGCGCGCGCCGTCGATCGGCCGGGCGCCGTCGGATTCGTGCTGCGCCAGCGCGCCATCGTAGAGGAACACGAGATCGAGATCGGAACCGAAACCGAGCTCAAAGCCGCCGAAGCTGCCGTAGCCGATCACGGCGAACCCCGCTGTCTCGGCGGCACCTTCGCGCAGCCGCCCGTGTGCGGCGACGAGATCGCGCTCGGCGAGGCGCAGCACCGCGTTCAGCACGACTTCGGCGACGCCGGCGAGCGCGTGCGCCGCACCGGCGGCATCGATGCGCCGGCCGAGAAACGCAAGGCCGATGCGGAACAGCGCGGACTGGCGCACTTCCTGGATCAGCTCGATCTCGGCCTCCGGATCGGCGCCGTCAAGCGTGGCGAGCCTCCGCGCGAGCTCGGCCGCGACCGCGTCGCGGTCCGGCGGCGCGGTGTCGATGCGGTCGTCGAACAGGTCGTCGAGCAGCAGCGGATGCGCGATCACGCGCTCTGCAAGAAACGCGCTTGCGGAGAGCACTTCGCTGAGGCGCCGCAGCGCTGCCGGCTGCTCGTCGAGCAGGACGAGGTAGACCGAGCGGCGAGCGACCGTCTGCACGAGGCGCAGCATGCGCGCGAGGCAGCGCGAAGGCTGCGCGCTCGATGCCGCCGATGCGAACAGCAGAGGCAGCACACGATCGAGCCGCTCGCGCGAGCGAGCCGACATGTTGCGCAGCGCGCTCGAGGCGAGCAGCGACTCGATCTCGGCGGCCGCCTCGTCCGGCGGCGAGAATCCGGCCTCGGCGAGCGCCTCGCGATCGACGCCACCGCTCGCGATGCTGCGCCAGAGCGCGGTCCACGCCGATTCCTCGCGGCGCATCTCGGCGCGCGCGTCGTTCGCCATCAGCGCGGCAAATTCCTCGCTGACCGCGGCGCGGTGCACAGCAAGCTCCGCGGCGAGGGCGTCCCAGTCCGGCCAGCCCAGCGCGAGCGCGATGCGCTGGCGCACCAGCGCGTCGTCCGGAATTGCGTGCGTCTGCTGGTCGGCGAACATCTGCACACGGTTCTCCAGCCGGCGCAGGAACCGGTACGCCGCGCGCAGCTTGACCGCCCGGCTCGACGGAATGAAGCCGAGCTGCTCGCACGCTGCAAGCGCCGGCAGCAGGCCGCGCACACGCAGCGCCGGCTCGCGCCCGCCGCGGATCAGCTGCACGAGCTGCACGATGAACTCGATCTCGCGGATGCCACCCGGCCCGAGCTTGAGATCGTCGGCGAGGTCCTTGCGCGCGACCTCGGCGTCGATCAGCGCCTTCATCTCGCGCAGTCCGGCGAACGCGGAGTAGTCGAGATAGCGGCGGAACACGAACGGGCGCAGCGCGTCGAGGAGACGTGCGCCGGCATTGCGATCGCCGCCGACCGCACGCGCCTTGATCCACGCGTAACGCTCCCAGTCCCTGCCCTCGCGCTGGTAGTACTGCTCCATCGCCGCGAACGAAAGCGCCGTGCGGCCGGACTGGCCGAACGGACGCAGGCGCAGGTCCACGCGATACACGTAGCCGTCTGCGTCGCGCTCGGCGAGCAGCGCGACGAAAGCCTGGCCGATGCGCGCGTAATACGCCTCGGCATCGAGCGGCCGCGCGCCGTCGCTGATGCCGGGCTCGGCGAAGGCGAGCACGAGGTCGATATCGGACGAGAAATTGAGCTCTCCGCCGCCGAGCTTGCCGAGCCCGAACACGACCATGCGCTGCGCCGCACCGCTCGCGTCGCGGATCACGCCGTGGCGCGCCGCGACGCGGCGCTCGGCGCCGGACAGCGCGGCCTCGATGCAGGTCTCGGCGAGCACGGAGGCGCCGGCCAGCGTGGTCTCGACCGTGTCGAGATCGTTGAGGTCACGCCAGATGAGGCGCAGCGCCTCGCGCTGGCGGAAGCGGCGCAGCTCGGCCGCGAGCTCGGCCTCGGTCAGCGTGGTCGCGAACACGCCGGCACGGGCGTCGGCGTGGCGCGGGTCGCTCATCAGGCGCAGGAGGTCCGGCCCGAGCAGGGTCGGATCGCGCAGGAAGCTCTCGTAGGCGAAATCGCTCGCGAGCAGCACGCGCTGCAGGTGATCGTCCACCCCGGCGTCGTCGTAGAACGGCACGCTCGCGTCACGGCAGGCGGATTCGAGCCGCGACAGCCGCTCGTCGAGGAAGGCGGCGATGGAGCGCGGGAGGACGGCGTGCGGGGGAGCCTGCATGGGCTGCGCGATTGTAGACGAGCGCCGCGGGCCGGCGGCCGGCAGGCGACGTGAACGGATTTCGGTCGGCGGCACACCGCAGGCATCGTCGTTCGCGCGAAAGCCCGGCTCCGCCTCGAAACGACAGGCGCGTTCCGGACACGCAGGCTCGCGGCAGTGGCGTAAACTCCCGTCCGGGGGACCAGTCATGGCAGACGCTCCATCCGACGCCGTCACCACGGGCCAGCCGCAGACTGCCGACGAGCTGTTCGGCGCCGTCTACGAGCGACTGAAGGCGATGGCCGGCAGCCATCTCGCGCGCGACCGCGGGGGATCGACGCTGGATACTACGGCGCTGGTGCACGAGCTTTACCTGCGCGTCTCGACGCAGCGCGAGCTGATCTTCGGCAAGCCGGTTCAGTTCTTCGCCTATGCCGCGCGCGCGATGCGCCACCTCCTCGCCGACCGCGCCCGCGACCGCCTGCGCCTGCGTGCCGGCGGGGCGTGGATGCGCATCACGCTGACGGGCAGCGACGACCGCCTCGCGATCGACAGTGCGGAGCAGGCCCTCGCGCTCGACGAAGCACTGAAGAAGCTCGAAGCCGCCGACGAGCGTGCCGCGCGCGTCGTGGAGCTGCGCTATTTTGCGGGGCTGACGCCCGAGCAGATCGCTGAGGCGCTGGCCGTGACGCGCCGCACCGTCGACCGCGACTGGCGCTTCGCCCGGGCGTTCCTCAAGACCGAGATCGGCTGAGGCGCCGCGCCGATTCGCGCGGCGGTGTCGCAACTCGGCGCCGGACGGCGTTTCCTGCGATTGTCGCCTTCGCCAAGGGGAGCGCCATGACGACGAGCAGCACCGCACTTCGCGATCTCTTCGAGGAAGCGCTGGCGCTGGCGCCGGAGGCGCGCGGCGCATTCCTCGACGAGCACTGCCGGGACGCGGAGCTGCGCGCGCGCATCGAGCGCATGATCGCCGCCGATTCCGACGACGACGTCGTGCTCGAGCAGAGCGCCGACGCGGTCGCCCGCGTCATCGGCGAGACCGACGCCGTGCCCAGCCTCCCGCCCGGCACGCGCATCGGACCGTTCGAGCTGATCGAAATTCTCGGCGAAGGCGGCTCGTCGACGGTGTTCCGCGCGGCGCGCACAGTGGAAGGCGTGCGCCAGGTCGTCGCGCTGAAGCTGCTCCGGCGCAGCCTCTACTCGCGTGACGCGCAGCGTCAGTTCCGCCGCGAGCGGCTGGCACTGGCCCAGCTTCGCCATCCGGGCATCGCGCGGCTGATCGAGGGCGGCATCAGCGAATCGGGGCTCGCCTACATCGCCCTCGAGCTGGTCGAGGGCACGCCGATCACTGAGCACGCGCGCGCGCTGCGGCTCGACCTGCGCCAGCGCCTCAAGCTGTTCCTGCAGGTCTGCCGCGCGGTCGAGGCCGCGCACCGCGCGCTCATCGTGCACCGCGACCTCAAGCCTTCGAACGTGCTCGTGACCGCCGACGGCGACGTCAAACTGCTCGACTTCGGTATCGCCAAGCTGCTCGACGCCGACGACGAGACGCAGACGCGGCTGCCCGCGTTCACGCCGGCGTATGCGGCGCCCGAGCAACGCAGCGGCGCGCCGATCACCACGGCAACCGACGTTTACGCGCTCGGCGTGCTGCTCGGCGAGCTCGTCACGGGCCAGCGCCTCAACGACGGCTCGGGCCGGACGCCGTCGGGACAGATATCCCAGGACAGCGATCCCGGCGTGCTGCCGGCCGCGCCTGCCGTGACGCGGCGGCAGCTCCGCGGCGATCTCGACAATGTCGTGCTGAAGGCGATCGCGCCCGAGCCCGAGCGCCGCTACGTCTCGGCCGGCGCGCTTGCCGACGACATCGAGCGCCTGCTCGACCGCCGCCCGGTGTCGGCGCACCCGCCGTCGGCGTGGTACCGCGCGCGCAAGTTCGTCGCCCGCCACCAGGGCGGCGTTGCGATCACGGCGCTGTTCGCGCTCGGCATCTTCGCGGCGCTCGGCCTTGCGCTCTGGCAGGGCAACGTGGCGCGCCACGCCGCGCGCCGGGCCGACGCCATGCGCGATTTCATGATCTCGGCCTTTTCCGAAGCCGAGCCGAGCACGCCGCGCGCGGGACCGCCGAACATCGCCGAGGTCGTCGAGCAGGCGATCGTCAAGGCGCGCGGCGACGCGCAGATGAACCCCGGCGTGCGCGCCGAGCTCGTCTCGGAGCTGGGCGCCGTACTCGCCGCGCAGGGGCGCCTCGCGCCCGCGCGCGACGTGCTGCAATGGAACTACGACCGCGCTCGCGCCGACTTCGGCGACGGCGCGCACGAGACGCTCGCCGCCGGCCACCCGCTGGCCGGAACGATGATTTTGCAGGGCGACTACGCACCGGCACGCGCGCTGATCGACCGCCTGCTCGCGCACGCGCCTGCCGGCGATGCCAAGCTCGGCGCGGCGCTTCGTTTCGACTCCGCTCGTCTCGCGAGCAAGGAGCACGAGCTAGGCCGCGCGAAAGCCGACGCGGACGAGGGACTGCGCCTCACGCGCCGGCTCGGCGACGACGACGCGCTGGCGCGCGCGCTCGCCGAGTACGGCAACGTCCAGCTTGCCGCGAACGACGTCGCCGGCGCGACCAAGGCCTGGGAGGAGCTGCTCGCGCTGCGCGAGCGGCGCTTCGGCCCGGCGCACGTCGATGTCGCCGAGGCGCACGCTGATCTTTCGCGAGCGTACCGGCGCGACGGCCGCCTCGACGAAGCCGAGCGCCACATCCGCGCCGCGCTCGCGATCGACGCCGCCGTGCTGCCGCCCGAGCACTGGCGCCGCTCGAATCATCTCAACGCGCTGATGATGGTCGAGCTGCAGCGGCGCGACTATCGCGCCGCGCTCGACACCGCGACCGAGGGCCTGCGCGTCGATCGCGCGATCTACGGCGACGGCGACCATCCCGAGATCGCGAACGACCTCAATTCGGTCGGCATGCTGCACGCGCTGCTCGAGGAGTGGCCGGCCGCCGTCGCGCCACTGCGCGAATCGCTGGAGCGCACGGTGGCGAAGTTCGGCCCCGAGCATTTCGAAACCGCGGTGACGCGTTCGAACTACGGCGTCGTGCTCGCGCACGCGGGCAAGGCCGCCGAGGGCGAAGCCGAGATCGCCCACGCGATCGCTTCGCTGGAACATGCCGCCGAGCCGGATCTCGACGAGCAGGCCGCGACATGGGAGAAACTCGCGCGCATCCGGCTCGATCGCAGCGAAGCGGGCGGGGCGCTGTCGGCCATCGACCACATCGACGCGCTGCTTGCAAAAATCGGTACGCCCGGCGCGTACTGGGACGGCCGCGCCGCGATGCTGCGAGCGACCGCGCTGCTGCAGGAGGGCAAGGCCGGCGAAGCGCTCCGCCTTCTCGACGGCGCGAACGAGGCTCTCGAACGCTCACGCAATCCGGACACGCTGCTCCGCGTCGAAGTGCCGCTGCTCCGCGCTGACGCGGCGCGGACGGCCGGACGCGACGACGCCGATGCGCTGGCGCGCGAAGCCGCGAAGCGGCTCGCAGCGCTGCCGAATCCCCCACATCGCCTCGTCGCACTGGGAAGAACGCTCGCATCCGTGGGCACACCCTGACGACCGCGGCTCGGCCGGCCGAGTCGACGATCTTTACACGCCGTCATGACGCATTCGGGCGCCGGACGGCGTTCTGCGTTCAGGGAACAGGCGGCGGTTTCCCACCCACAAGGATGCGCCCGGCGCGGCGGCGGATCGGCCTCCACGATCCGCCGTCCGATCGCGCCCTTTTTTCGTCGCGGCGCGCCCCGCGTGAAATGTCCGACTCGGCCCCGATGCGGCGTTCTTCGCCAGCACCGCCGCGCCTCGAGAGGAGCCGCATCATGCCGAACACCGTCACGGCAACCCGTCTGCGCCGCCGGCCTCTCGCCGCGACGCTGGCCTTCGCGATCGCGTCGGCCGGCGGCTTCGGCATCGCGAGCGGCGCGCGCACCGCACCCGAGGCCCCGCGGCACCGCGAGCCCGTCGCCATCGAACGGTTTTTCCCGCCACATCGGCCGGAGGGCGGGCCGATCGTCACCGTCACCAACTGCAACGACAGCGGGCCCGGCTCGCTGCGCGAGGCGTACTTCAACGCCGTAGACGGCACGTTCATCGACCTTACCCAGCTCACGTGCAGCACGATTTCGCTGACGACGGGAGCCCTCACCGATTCGCCGTCCGCGGCGCGCGTCACTCTGCAAGGGCCGGGCAAGTACGCGCTGACGATCGAGGGCAATTACGCCGACCGCGTGCTGGTGCACAACGGCAGCGAGTTTCTGATCGCCAACTATCTCACGATCAAAGGCGGGAGTTATCACGGTCCGTACGGGGGCGGCTGCGTGTATTCCTCCGGCGACTTCGGGCTGCAGTACGGCATCATCACCGGGTGCTCGCTGACATCGAGCGGCACGGATCACGCCTACGGCGGCGCGGTCCACGCGAAGGCCAACGCGTTCCTCGTTGCATCGACCGTCTCCGACAGCAGCGCGCATGCGGTCGCCGCCAACAGCGCCGGCGGCGCCGTGTGGGGGTACAACGTGGGCGTCTACATCTGCACGGTTTCAGGCAGCACGGTGTCCGGCGACGGCAGCCACTACGCGCGGGGCGGCGGCGTGTTCGCGTTCGGCGACGCGGCCATCAAGTACTCCACGCTCTCCGGCAACGAAGCCGAGAGCGGTGGGGGGCTGTTCCTGTTCGGGGGCGCGACGAAGCCGATGCGCATCATCAACTCGACGATCTCCGGAAATCACGCGAGCGGAGCCGGCGGCGGCGTATTCGCCAAGTACCGCCCGCTCGAGATCTACAACAGCACGATCGCCATGAACACCGCCGAGTTCGATTTCGGCGCCGGCCTCTACGCATACACCGATGCCGACATCCAGAGCACGATCATCGCCGGCAACACGTCGCAGGACGGCCTGCAGGCGTCCGATCTCGGCGGCTCGTCGCAGGTCGACATCACCGGCGCGAACAATCTCATCGTGGCGTCGACGCTGCCGGTGCCGCCCGACACGATCAGCGCCGATCCGATGCTGGGACCGTTGCAGGACAACGGCGGCGCGACCATGACGCACGCGCTGCTGCCCGGCAGTCCCGCCGTCGATCACGGCAACAACGTCCACAACGGCCGCTACGAGCAGCGCCTGGTCGATCGCGATCTCGCGCCCTTCGGCTACGAGCGCGTGGTCGGCGCGAATGCCGACATCGGTGCCTTCGAGACCGGCGCGCCGGATCGCATCTTCATGGACACATTCGAGCGTTGACGGCGGCAGCGGAGGGCGGCGCGGCGCAGGTGCGCGCGACGGCACCAGAGACCCCGACTGCGCTAACTTATGCGTGCTCCGGAGATGCCGCGATGACCGATCCGACGCCGACGCTGCGCGAGCTGTTCGAAACCGCGCTCGCGCTAGCGCCGGCTCAGCGCGCCGAGTTCCTCGATGCGCGTTGCGCCGATCCCGCGCGGCGCGCGGCCGTCGAGCGGCTGCTCGCGGCCGATGCCGACGGCGGCGCGCGCCTCCTCGACGATTCCTTTGAACACCTGCTCGAGCGCGTCGGCGATCCCGAGCACGACACGGCTCCGCCGCCCGCCGGCACGAGCATCGGCCCGTTCACGCTGCACGAGAAACTCGGCGAAGGCGGCTCGTCGATCGTCTACCGCGCCGAGCGCGAGCAAGCCGGCGTGCGCCAGACCGTCGCGCTCAAGCTGCTCCGGCGCGGCCTCTATTCAGCCGACGAGCAGCGCCGTTTCCGCCGCGAGCGCCTTGAGCTTGCGCAGCTGCGGCATCCGGGCATCGCGCGGCTGATCGAGGGCGGCGTGACGGAGAGCGGCGTGCCGTACATCGCGCTCGAACTGATCGAAGGCGAGCCGATCACCGACTACGCGCGCGCGCGGCACCTCGACCTCCGCGCGCGGCTGAAGCTCTTCGTCGGCGTCTGCCGCGCGGTCGAAGCCGCGCACCGCGCGCTCATCGTGCACCGCGACCTGAAGCCCTCGAACGTGCTCGTCACGCGCGAGGGCGAAATCAAGCTGCTCGATTTCGGTATCGCCAAGCTGCTCGACGTCGACGGCGAGGACGGCACGCACACGCTGCACGCCGCGCTGACACCCGCCTATGCCGCGCCGGAGCAGTTCGGGTACGGTCCGATCACGACGGCGACCGACGTCTACGCGCTGGGCGTGCTGCTCGCCGAACTCGTCACCGGCCGACGCCGCGCGCATGGCGACACGCGCACGCCGTCGTCGAGCGTCCGCGACGACACCGATACCGCCACGCTGCCTGCGCCGCCGAGGAACACGCGCCGCCTGCTGCGCGGCGACATCGACAACATCGTCATCAAGGCGACCGAATCCGAGCCGGAACGCCGCTATGCCTCCGCGGGCGCGCTCGCCGACGACGTGCAGCGCCACCTCGACGGCCAGCCCGTGCTCGCGCATCCGCCCTCGCGCTGGTATCGCGCGCGCAAGTTCATCTCGCGCCATCGCGGCGGCGTCGCGACGACGGCAGCGTTCCTGCTCGCGATCTTCGCCGCGCTCACGCTGGCGCTGCGGCAGACGAACATCGCCCAGCGGCAGGCGCACTTGGCGCGCGAGCAGGCGGCACGAGCCGAAGCCGTGCGCGATCTCCTGGTCGGCATCTTCGACGCCGAGATTCCGACCGGCCCGCGCGGCGAAATGCCCGACACCGCCGAGCTGCTCGAGCGTGGCGCGGAGCGCGCGATGCACGACCTCGTTGCGACGCCTGCCGTCCAGAGCGATCTCCTCACCGCGCTCGGCCGCGTCTACGATCACCTCGCGCGGCCGGACAAGGGCGAGCCGCTGCTCGACGCGGCCGTCGCCGCGGCGAAACGCGTCACGCCGCGCGAGCCCGCCCTGCTTGGCGCCGCCATCAGCGAGCGCGGCGAGGTCGAGCTGGCGCGCAATCGCTTCGACGAGGCGATCGCGCGTTTTGACGAGGCTGCGGCGCTGCAGAGGGAAGCCGACCCGGCGGGACTCGCTCTCGCGGTGACGCTCGATCGGCGCGCGCTCGCCGAAAGCCAGACCGGCCGGCACGACGCGGCGATCGCCGATTACGAAGCCGCGCTTGCCATCCGCGAGAAACGCCTGCCGCCGGACGATCCCGAGATCCTCAACAGCTACGACGCGCTCGGCGCCGCGCATCTGCGCGCAGGCCATCCGGAGCGCGCCGCCGACCTGCTGCGCAAGGCGGTCGCCGGGGCGCAGGCGAAATTCGGCGAGCACCACGTCAAGACCGCGCACTACATGAAGAATCTCGCGATGCTGTACATGATGCAGCGCCGCTACGCCGAGTCCGCGGCACTGACCGAGCGCGCCGTGCGCATCGAGAGCGAGCTGTATCCGCCGGGCAGCCCCGACGTCGTGAACGGCCTCAACAATCTCGGCAGCCTGCAGCTGACGCTGGGGCGCCTCGCCGCGGCGCACGAGACGCTGACGAACGCGCGCGAGCGCAACCGCACCGCAGGGCTCGACGAGTCGCTCGGCCAGACTTTCGTGCTCGGCAATCTCGCACGTGTCGACGAGGCGCTCGGCGATCTCGCCGGCGCGGCCGCGCTGCTCGATGAGGCGAGACGCACCGCGGCCAAGGTCGTCGGCCTCGCGCACGCGCGCACGATCACGCTCGACCTGCAGGCGGCCCGCGTCGCCTTCCTGCGCCATCCGTCGCCGACGACGGCAGCGGCGCTCGAAAAGATCGCCGGGCCGATCGTCCAGCATCCGGAGAATCTCGCCCAGTTCCGCACGCGCAGCGAGCCCGAGGCGCGCTATGCGCTCGGCCTCGCGCAGGCGGCGCGCGGCGACGATGCCGCGGCCGGCGCTACCTGGCGTCAGGCCGTCGCCGCGCTGCCGGCCGAGCACGTCGATCCGCTGACGCTGCCGCTGATCGAGACGTATGCGCGTTTCGAGCTCGCGCACGGCGAGCGCGACGCCGCGATCTCGCTGCTGCGAAGTCGCATCGAGAGCGGCTCGCGCGAGCTGTCCGCCACGCATTACGGCATCGGCGCGTTGCACCTCGCACTGGCCGAAGCGATGGCCGGTGAGCGCACGGCGGACGCGAAAGCCGAGCTCGGCGCGGCCGAAGCCGCGTTCGGCGAGCTGCCGGCAGACCACCCGCTGCGCAGGCAGGCGGCACGCCTGCGCGAGCGGCTCCACTGAGAGGCCGGCGGCACGCGGCGTGCGCCGCCCCCTGTCTCACTTTTTCCCCGGACGGCGTTTTCTAGAGATAGCCGCATCCGCAGCCGCTCTGGGGAGAACCGCCATGTCCACGACAACGAATCGACGCGCCGCGCAACGCTGCCGCTGGCCGGTGTTGTGGAGCCTTTGCCTCGCCGGCGCTTTCGTCGCGGCCGAAGCCTCGGCTGCGATCACGGTCGGTCCCGATGCCGATCCCGCGTGCCAGTTCCACGACGTGACCTCGGCCGTGATCGCGGCCGACCAGTCGCCCGGCGTCGATCTCGTGCAGATTTCCGCCGGCACCTACACGGGCGTGTCGACGATCACCGTCGCGAGTGGTGACGATCTCATCGTCGAGGGCGGCTACGCCGACTGCAGCGCCGGCATCTCGACCGGCACGTCGACGCTGGATGCGGCCGGCGCGGTCATCCACGGCTCGCTGTTCCAGCACGCGGGCACGGGCCGGCTCGTGCTGCGCCACCTCGTGCTGCAGAACGGCGACGCGAGCGCCGGCGGCGGCGTCTACTCGGACGGCATCGGCGAGCTGGTGATTTCCGACGTGATGTTCTACTCGAACTACGCCGATTACGGCGGAGGGCTCTATGTCATCGGTGCGCCGAGCCCGCACAAGCAGGTCACGCTGATCGGTGCGAAGTTCAACAGCAACGTCGCGCGCGGCGACGGCGGCGGCCTGTATGCGATGTTCGCGGACATCACGATCGACAGCGCTCGCGAGAGTTATTTCCTCGGCAACCTCGCCAACGGCACGGTCGGCAACGGCGACGGCGGCGGCGCGTATCTGATGAACTCCAACCTGCACGCGCACACGCATGGCGTGCCAGGCTTTCCGTTCATCGGCTCGAATCTCGCGAACCGCTACGGCGGCGGCATCTATTTCGGCGCGAACGCGCAGCAGAACTACGAGCTCTACCTCGAGAACGACCGCGCCGACCAGCCGCTCGTCATCGGGGACAACGCCGCGCCGGCAGGCGGCGGCGTGTATCTCTACAATTTCTCCACGACTTCACAGATCTACACCTTCGTGCACTTCCGCAACACGATCTGGCGCGACAACACGGCGAACAGCGGCGCGGTCCTCTACGCCGACACCTTCGGCAGCAGTGCGTTCGCGGTCGGCACCATCGTGCACTTCGAGCAGACCCGCCCGGGCGATGCCACGCCGCCGTGCTCGCCGGGACTGCGCTGCAATGTCATCGAGGGCAACCTCGCCAACTCCGGCTACATCGTCAGTGCGTCGGCGGGTGGCAGCAGCGGATACACGATGATCGACTTCAACCGCGGCAGCATGCTCGGGAACGATACGGTTTCCGGAGGCGGCGGCCTGATCTTCGTCGGCAACGGCCCGCTCACCGTCACGAGCAGCCTGTTCGCGCAGAACTCGCTGTCGGGCGATCTGATGTCCGTCGTAGGCGGCAACCTGCGCTTCGCGAGCAGCACGGTGGCGCACAACATCTTCGGTGCCGATCAGCTGTTCACGGTGGCGCTGGTGCCCTCGACGCTTGAGATCCTGCACAGCCTGCTCGCGCAGCCGAACGATCCGGTCAACGGCTATGTCGTCGGCGCCGGCATTCCCGTGACGGTGCGCGACATCGGCACGGAAAACGTCACGATCTCCGGCACGAACGTGCAGAACCTCGCCGATCCGTTCGTCGACGCGGCGAACGGCGACTTCCACATCCGGCTGACGTCCTCGGCGGTCGATCGCTGGGGCGACAGCGGAGATCCTTCCGATCCGCCGCCGACCATCGACCTCGATGGCGCGACGCGGCCGTACGTATTCAACTCACCCGGCGAGCCGTACGATTTCGGCGCCTACGAAGCCGGCGCGGTCGTGGACGCGATCTTCATCAACGGTTTCGACTGATCTGCCCGATCCGGCGCCGCACCGATGCGGCGCCGGACCCCTTGTTCACGCCGATCCGTTCCTGCGCCGCGCGAGCCACGCGCCGATCGCGAGCAGCCCGGCGAGAACGCCGAGCGCAGGCAGTCCGGGACCGGGCACGGGCGCCGTTTCGGCCGGCGGCGGAATGACATCGTCGTCGTTGAAGATCGTGCCGATTGCCTCGGCGTCGCCGAGCGTTGCGTTGACAGGCGAGGAAAGGCGCACGAGGAACGTTTCGTCCGGTTCCGGCACGGTGTCGCCGATCACCGGCACCTGGAACACGAGCGAGGTCGCGCCGTTCGGGAACGTCAGCGTCGCCGTGGTCGGCGTGTAGTCCACGTTCGGCGTCGCGCTGCCGAGATCGGTCGCGACATCGACGCTGACGCTGCCGTCGGACGGCGCGCCGAGGCTCAGCGTGAAGCTCATCAGCGCAGTGCCGGCGTCGCCTTCGGCAAGGCTCGCGTCGGCGACGGACACGACCGGCAGGCCGCCTGCGCCGCTGCCGCCGAGAAGCCGCGCGACGAGGAACTGATCGTCGGCTCCGCGATCCGAACCCGCGATCACGATCGCACCATCCGCCTGCAGCGCGATCGCTTCGCCGAAAAGATCGTTCGGCGCATCGACGAGCCGCGCGCCGGCAGTGCCGAAGCCGGCATCGAGCGCGCCGTTCGGCGTGACTCGGAATGCGAGCAGCAGCGAGCCGTTGGTAAGGCTGATCGCGTTGCCCGCGACGACGATCGCGCCGTCGCTCTGGACCGCGAGCGCCCGGCCGAAGAGCTGCACGGCGCCCACGCTTGTCGCGCTCAACGTGGCCACGCCGCCCACACCGAAGCTCGCGTCGAGGCTGCCGTCGGCGAGCAGGCGCATCACGATCGCGTCCGACAGGCGGTGCCCGGCCGCGACGATGCGCCCGTCGGCCAGCACGCCGAGGTCCTCTATGCGCGTGTCGTCACCGAGCTCGGCGCGGCCGTCGCCGGCGAAGCTCGCATCCGGCGAGCCGTCGGCGCCGAATCGCATGATGATGCCGCCGCCGTTGTCGAGATGACCGCCGAGCAGCAGCTTGCCGTCCGGCTGCATGGCGGCAGCGTGCGCGGAGTTGCTGTCGGCACCCGCCGTGACAAGGCCGTTATCGCCGAACAGCGGCGCGGGCATGCCGAGCGTGTCGAGCAGAAACCCTGCCGCGTCGATGCCGCCGCCGCCATCGGCGACGTAGCCGCCAAGGAAGATGCCCGACGGCGACGCGGCGAGCGCGATGCCGATGTCGTTGTCAGCGCGGCCGGTCGTCATCCAGCCGTCGCCGTGATTGCCGAAACTCGTGTCGATGCTGCCGTCGGCTTCGAGGCGCAACGCCGCGAAATCGTTCAAGGTCGGAATCGTGAAGCTCGTGCCGCCGACGACGATGCGGCCGTCGGCCTGCACGGCGACGCCGTAGGCCTCCTCGCCACTGCCCGCCACGTAGCCGTAGCTGACACGGCCGCCGTTGCCGAAGCTCGCGTCAGGCGAACCGTTGCTGTCGAGCCTGAGCACGCCGAAATTGCCGTCGATGACGTTCACGGACGTCGTGCCTGCAACGACGATGCGACCGCTCGCGTCGATGGCCACGCCTTTCGCCTGGGCACCGTTGTCCGGCATCGGATCGCGCACGAGGCCGCCGATGCCGAAGGCGGGATCGAGATCGCCGGGCGCGGCGGACGCCATCGGCGGCGGCGCGGCGAGCGCAATCAGCGTGATGAGCGGCAGTGCGCGCAGGTGCATGCGAGGTCTCCTGGTCGATTGCAGAAAATCCGTGGCGGCAACGCGCGCTCACGGTCCCGGGCAGGTCTGGGCGGCTGCACTGTCGAAGTCGTGCGCGAAGATCTGGTCGCAGGCGTAGGCGATGCAGGCCGAATACTCCGAGCTGTTGCCCGATGACGATGTCGCCGTGGCCGTGATGTACTGACCGTACAGCGACGCCGCGCTTTCGATCGGAATGTCGAAGGCGACGCTGCCGTTGCGCGGCGGTATCGAGGTGGCCCCGCTGATTTCGACGTCGCGATGGCCGAGATAGGTGCGCGCGCCGCCCTGGCCACCGGGGCCGCAGGCCGATCCCGAGAAAAGCTCGATGCGGTGCACGCCGTTCCAGCTCGACAGCACGCCGGTCACGCGCCCGGAGCGGCGGCCGCCGAATGCTGCTGAGAGCTCGGGGAAGTTCTGGTCGCAGTTCGCGTTGTCGCACGGGCCCGGCGGAAACGACGGGCCGTCGTAGTCGATGGGGTTCATGCCGGCGGGATCGCGCACGTCGACGTCGAAGGTCTGGTTCGCGTAGACGCGGTTCGCGCGCAGCTCGTTTCCGACCGTGCCGGCGAACAGGATCATGCCGCTGTAGGTGCCGTTCGCGATCTGGTTCTGCCAGATGCCGTTGCCGTTCGCGGTGCCGGCGACGAGGATGCCGTGCGTGTTCGGCAGCGCCGTGTCCGGCACGCACGGTGGCAGGCAGAACGCAAACGTCTTGACGCCTAACCGGTTCGACGCGATGAGATTCTCGTCGCCGCGCAGGTCGATTGCGGTCTCGTTGCCGGAGACGAGGTTCTGCAGCAGCACGCTGAGGTTCGCGTCCACGCGGATGCCGATGCGATGGCCATGCGCGGTGTTGCCGTCGGGGTACGTGCCGATCAGATTGTTGGCGACGACGTGGCCGGTGCCGCTGCCGCCGAGATAGATCCCGTAGCCGTTGCCGGCCGGCGGCGATTCGTGGCCCGAGATCGAGTTGCGCTCGGCAGGATCGAGCCCACCGATGTGGACCGCGCTCGCCGTGCCGCTCACATAGATGCCGTTGACGTTGTCGCTGCCGCCGAGGATCCCCGGCGAAAAGCTGCCGAAATGATTGCCGGCGATCACGTGGCCCGTGCCCGCCTGCAGCAGCACCGCATTGGTGAATCCGCCGAACATGAAGCCACGCAGCTCGAGCTTGACGTTCGGCCCGGCGCTGGTCGGCACGCGGAACGCATACGGCACCGTGCCGCCGCCAGCGATCGAGATGCGATAGGTCGCACTGTTGCTCCACGGATTCGCGTTCGGCTGCGCGCCGGGTTGCGTGAAGGCGTCGATGCGCATCGGCGACACGATGTCCGGATACGGCGTCGCCGGCAGCAGGAACGCACCGAAGTCGCCCGGAATCGCGAAGCGGATCGTGTTGAAGTCCGGCAGCGTGTTCGCGTCGAGAATCGCCTGGCGCAGCGACCCTGGTCCGCTGTCGCCCGAATGCGTGACGACCAGCTCGGTCACGTCGACCACGGCGGATTCGTACGCGCCACGATCGACCGCGCTGCCGACGAGGCGCGGCCCGCCGTCGATGTCGACCGCCGGCAGCCCGCCCGGCGGCGTGTTGAAACCGCTGTTGATCGCCGGTGACGACGGCTCGATCGGCCGGCCGCTCGCGTCGAGCTGCGGATCGACCCCGAGGTTGCCGGCGCTGTCATCGAGCGGCATCAACACGGTGCCCCAGATGTTGTGATACGCGCGGACGACCGGAACCGCGCTGGCGGCGCGCAGCGTGAAATCCTGACCAGCGCTGCCCCACAGGATGTTGTTGCTGACGTTGAAGACCGCCGTCTCGCTGTCCGGGGAGCGGAACAGCTCCAGACCGTTGCCGTCGCTCGCGTCGATGAATGTGTTGTTGACGATGAAGGCGTCGGTGGCGAGCGCGATCGGCGACAGGCTCAGTATCGTGCCGTATCGCGCGCGCACGAGGTTGTTCTGGAATACGAGATCGCCGCAGCTGTTGCCGACGGCGAAATTGCCCGCTGTGGTGTCGACGATCGTGCGCCGCCAGGTCACCTCTTCGCCGTAGTCGAGGCAGGTCTGCGTGCCGAGCACGTCGAGGAATTCGGCCTGGTGAAAGCGCACGCCTTCGACGGTCATGCCGAGGCCGGCCTGGTAGAACAGCAGCTCGAGCACGCCGAGTCCGTCGATCACCGTGTTCGCCGGATCGACCGTGCGTGCCGTGCAGTTCCCGTTGTAGCCGCCGAGGATGTTGAGGCGGTTCGCCAGCACGATGGTCTCGCTGCCGTTCCAGGCGTAGGTCTGCGCGACGAGCCGCAGCGTCACCGTGCCGTCAGCCTGGAAGATCTGGGCCTGGTGCAAACCGTTGACGAGATCGGCCAACGTCTGCACGCAGATGTCGAGCGCGGCAGCGGGCCGCGGCCAGGCGAGGAAGGCGGCGAGCGCACAGCCGCACAGGCGGCGTGCCGCGCGGAAAAGGAACGAATCGCCCATGGCGCGTCTCCCCGAAGTCCGTTTGCGCACTCCCGAACCCGCCAGCGCGCCGAAACGAACGCGCCGGCGCAGCGCCCGATCGCGTTCGTTCGCGCCCGCTTGCGGGTTCGGGGAGGCATGCCGAACGGAGCCACACCGTGACCACTGCGAGCCTCGCCCTCGCGCCGTGCTGGCCCGCGCCACGCCGGCTGCGTGCTATAAGTCCGTCGATGTCCGCGGCGGCCGACAGCACCGGCGAATTGCTGCGCCGGATCCGTGCCGGCGACCTCGACGCGCGCGAGCGGCTGCTCGCGCGGTATCTGCCGATGCTGCGGCGCTGGGCGCACGGCCGTCTGCCACGCAACGCGCGCGAACTCGCCGACACCGACGATCTCGTGCAGGTGACGCTGCTGCGCGCCGCGAATCATCTCGACCGCTTCGAATACGACGGCGCCGGCTGCTTTCTCGGCTATCTGCGCCAGGTGCTGCTGAACGCGCTGCGCAACGAGATCCGCCGCTCGGCGACGCACGCGGGCGTGCCGGCCGAGCCGGACAGCTTCGTCGACGAGGACGCGATGACGCCGCTCGAAGCCGCGGTCGGCCGCGAGCGCGTGCGGCACTACGAGGCGGCGCTGGCGACGCTGCCGCGCCGCAGCCAGGAGCTGCTCGTCATGCGTATCGAGTTCGGCCTCGATTACGAGGACATCGCCGACGAGACCGGCCAGAGCCGCGACGCCGTGCGCATGGCGATCAAGCGCGCCGTCGCGAGCCTCGCGCGGGCCATGGAGAACGGCGATGGGGCGCGCTGATCCTGCGGTCGATAAACTGATCGAGCGCATCCTCGATGCCGAGCCGGCCGACGACGCGCTGCTCGATGCCGCGCGCGGCGTCGACGCGCGCCAGGTCGAGGCGCTGCGCACGCTGTCCGACATCGCGCGCGCGTTCCGCGGCTTCGACGCGCCGCCACGGACGCCGGTGCTGTTCACGTGGGGTCGGCTCGCGGTGCACGAGAAAGTCGCGAGCGGCGGCGCCAGCGATGTGTTCCGCGCCTTCGATCCCGGCCTCGGCCTTCCGGTCGCGCTGAAACTTTTGCGCCCGCGCGAGAGCGCGCCGCTCGCACGCACGTTTCTCGACGAAGCACGGCACCTCGCGAAAGTGCGCCATCGCAACGTCGTCAGCGTGTTCGGCGCCGCGGTGCACGACGGGCGGGCCGGCCTCTGGTGCGAATGGATCGAAGGCCGAAGCCTCGCCGCGCAGGTCGCGGACGAAGGCCCGCTCAGCGCCGAGGAAGCCGTCGTGGTCGGTCGCGCGCTGTGCCGCGCGCTCGGCGCCGTGCACGCGGCCGGGCTGCTGCACGGCGACGTGAAACCCGAGAATGTGCTGCGCGAGCGCGGCGGCCGCATCGTGCTCGCCGATCTCGGCGCCGGCGGCGAACCCCGGCAGGTCAACGCGCTGCTGCGTACCGCCGCGACCGCCGCATGGCTTGCGCCCGAAGTCCTGGACGGCGCGTTGCGCACGCCGCAACAGGATCTCTATGCGCTGGGCGGGTTGCTGCAGTTTCTGCTGGACGGCCGAACGCCCGATCCGGCGCGTCCCGGCGCGACCCTCGCGCGCACTGACATTCCCGAAGCGCTGCGTGCCGTGATCGCACGCGCGCGCGACGCCGATCCGGCGCGACGCTTCGGCGACGCCGCCGAGATGGAGCGTGCGCTGGCCGCCTCGGTGCACGCGCGCCAGGAAGCGCCCGCCGTGCCGCTTCCGCGACGCCGTGCGCTCGCCGTCGGCGCACTCGCGACCCTCCTCGCGAGTGCCGCCGCCGGCTTTTTCTGGCTGCGCGCGCCGCCCGCTCCGCCGCGTGCCGATGTCGAGCTCCTGCTGCCGCGTGACGCTTCGGTCTCGGCGATCGCCGACGGCACGCCGGTCGCGCTCGGCGACAGGCTGGCGTTCGCGATCACGAGCGCCGAGCCGCTCTGGCTCTACGCGTTCAACGCGGACGACGCCGGCTTGCTGACGCGGCTTTTTCCGCTGCAGGGACTCGAGGCGACGAATCCGCTGCCGGCCGGACGCACGGAGATTCCCGGGCGCGCGCAGGGACGGATCCTCCGCTTCGAAGTCTCGTCGAGCGCGGCGGCCGAGGAATTCCTGCTCGTCGCGGCGTTCGCCCCGCTTGCCAGCCTCGACGCGCTTGCGGCAGGTGACGAATTCACCGCGGCGGACATCCGCACACGCAGCGTCGGCCGTGCCGTGCCCGCCATGCCGGGCGCGACGAACACGCGCCTCGACGCGCTCGCGGCCGAGCTCGCCGGGGCGGAACGCGTGCGCGTCTGGCGCTATCGCCTGCCGCACCGCGACTGAGCCGCGACGCTTCGCTTCTTCCGACGACGTCACGCCGGCACGACGGCGCCGCGCGCTATGCTGGCGCGGCCTTGGGGAGAGGTCGGCGATGATCGGGACACGAGCGGCTCGTCAGCGGTGTCTGTTCGCGGCGGCGCTCGGCGCTGCGCTCGTCTTCGTCGGCGCGCGCGCGGATCCGGTCGAAACGGCGGATGACACCGCCGAGATTGCGGCGATCGAGCGGCTGCTCGCTGCGGGTCAAGACTCCGACGCACTGGCGCGCGCGCAGGTGCTGGCGCAGCCCGCGCGGCTCGCGACGCTTCCTGCGGAACGGGAAGCCGACATCCAGCTCGTGCTGGCGCGCGCGCTCGACCGGACCGAGGTGCAGCATGAAGGCGTGATCACCGCGACCACTCGCGTGCTCGCGCTGCTCGGGCCGGAACGTGCAGATTCGCCCGATGCCATATCGGCACGCCAGCTCCGCGGTGTCGCTAACGCACGGCTGCGCAACCCCGAGGACGCGCTGGCAGACTTGATGTTCGCCGTGCACGCGACGCGCGAGCGATACGGCGCCGACAGCATCGAGCACGCCGACGCGCTCTACGATCTCTCGCTCGCGCAACGCAGTGCGGCCGACTACGGCGGCGCCATCACCTCGCTGGAAACCGCGCTCGCGGTCCGCCGCAAGGAGACGCCGCGGAATCCCGTCGCGATCGCACGCGGGCTGATCCGGCTCGGCCAGACGCAGCGCATCAGTGGCGATCTCGAGCGCGCGGAGGCGAACTATCGCGAAGCGCTCGCGCTCGACGAAGCCGCGCCGGACCCGACCGGCCGCAACGGCGCCGTCGTGCTGTACGCGCTCGGCAATCTCTATCGCAACCGCAACGATCCCGATCGCGCGATCGCATATTACGAGCGCGCGGCGCCGGCGTTCGAGAAGGCCTACGGCGCCGACTCGCCCATGCTGAGCGTCGTGCTCAACAATTACGGAAATGCCGAGAGCCTGCGTCCCGGGCGCGGCGACGCGGCGATCGCACTGTTCCAGCGCGCGCTCGACATCGCCGAGCGGACGCACAGCCAGGACCCCGGCCATTACATGCCGATCGCGAACATCGCGATGGTACGCATCTGGCAGGGCCGCTACGTCGAAGCCGAAGCGGGATTCCGACGCGCGCTCGAGCGCTTCGGCAACGCGCCGGCCGGCGCCGAGACGACGCCGCTGTTCTCGCAGCACGGCCTCGCCGCGGCGCTGTGGGGCCAGGGCCGGCACGCCGAGGCGTTCGCCTCGGCAGCGGAGGCCGAAGCGACGCGGCAGGCAGCCGTGCGCGAAGTGGCGACCGGGCTTTCCGATCAGCAGGCGCTCGCGTTCCAGGAGCAGGATTACGCGACACTCGATCACGCGATCGCGATCGCGCTGGACAGCGGCGATGCGACGCTGATCGAGCGCGCGTGGTCGCTCGCGATCGGCGCGCGCGGACAAGTCACCGCGATCCAGGCGGCCCGCCTCATGCAGGCGCGCGCGAGCAAGGACGCGAAGCTGCGCGCGCTCTGGCAGGAATGGCTGGACGCAAGCTCGGCGCTGGAGCGAGCGCGCGTCGGTGCCGACGCCCCGGCGCGAGCGAATGCGCGCGCGCGCCTGGAGCGCGCCGAGCGGCGCCTCGCGATGGCGTTGCCGCAGGCACGCGAACTCTCGACGCGCGCGATCGGCCTCGACGAGCTGCGCCGTGCGCTGCCGCCGGATACGGCACTGATCTGGCTGCACGATCTCGAACATCAGAAGCCCGGCGATTTCGCCAACGCCGCCGTCGATCTCGAAGATCCGTCGACCTGGGCCTTCGTGCTGCCGCCCGGCGGCGGGCGCGTGGTGGCAATCGAGCTCGGGCCCGCGTCGGTCGTCGCCGGCGAGCTCACGCAGTGGCTCGCCGCGATGGCAAACCCTGCGAGCGGCACCGATCTCGTGCGCCTGCGCGGCGCGGCGCTCGCGGCACGCGTGTGGGCGCCGATCGCGAAGGCGACGACGGCACATCGCATCTTCGTCGTCGCCGAAGGACCGCTGCTGCGCCTGCCATGGCCCGCGCTGCCGGAGGGCGAAGGTTATCTCGTCGAAAGCGATCGCGTGTTCCACGTGCTGAACGACGAGCGCGAGCTGCTCGCTCCGCCCGCACGGCCGCGCGCGCGACATGCCTTGCTGGCCGTCGCCGATCCCAACGGCGATGCGCTCGGTGCGGCCGCCGCCGGAAATCGCGAGTGCGCCGATGCGCGCACGCTGCCGGCGCTGCCCGGCGCGCGCCGCGAAGTCGCGCGCTTACAGACGCTGCTGCGCGACAGCGATGCCGCGGCGTCCGTGCTCGCCTTGCTCGGCGAGGCCGCCAGCGAAGCGCGCTTCCGCCGAGAGGCGCCGGAGGCGAGCCTAGTCCATCTCGCCACGCACGGCATTGCGGCGGACACCGGATGCACCGGCGCCGGCACCCGAGGCCTGAGCCTCAGCGCCGAGCCCGCAGCGAAGCCCGCCGCGCCGACTGCGCTGGTGCTCGCAACTCCCCGCGACGGTGCACTCGGCAGCGCCGACGACGGCCTGCTCGGCGAGCTCGAGATCGCCGCGCTCGATCTGTCGGCCGTGCAGTGGGCCGTGCTCGCCGCGTGCTCGACTGCCGCGGGCGCGACGCATCCGTACGAAGGCCTGTACGGGCTCGCGCGCGCGTTCCGCCTCGGCGGCGTGCGTACGGTTCTGCTCAGCCGCTGGCCCGTTGACGATGAAGCGACCGCGGAGTGGAGCGAAGCGCTCTACCTCGCGCGCCTGCGCGACCGCGCCGACACGCCCACCGCCATGCAGCGCGCACAACGCGCCGTGCTCGCCGCGCGCCGCGCGCAGGGGCGCGGCGATCATCCGTGGTACTGGGCGGGCTTTTTTGCGCTGGGGGATTGGCGGTAGGGCCGGGATTGGGGATTCGGGATTCGGGATTGGAAAAGATTGGGCACGCTACGGTGCGGTGTTCCAGGCGTCCCTTCGCTTCAGCCCTCACGCCGCGCGGTCGGCAACACCGAGTATCTCCGCTGCGGCCCACTCGCCGGTCTCGACGCCGCCTTCCATGAAACCCTGGTTGTCGAACGCGCAGTGTTCGCCGGCGAAGTAGAGGTTGCCGACGCGCTCGCCGATCGCGCCGCGGATCGTCGTCCACTGGCCGGGCGTGAAGCAGGCGTAGCTGCCGAGCGTCCACGGATGGCTCGGCCAGTGGAAGCGCGCTTCGCGGGCACCCGTACGCACAGCGGAAATGTCGGGAAAGAGCGCTTCGAGCTGGCGCGCCGCGGCGTCGGCCTGCATCTTCGGCGTGCCCTCGCCGATCTCGATGCCGTGCCGGCCGCCGACGAAGTTGGTGAGAATGCCTGCCGCGCCGGGCTGCATGCGGCTCGTTTCCCAGGTGGTCTGCAGCGGTAGATCGGTGTACGTGCTGCCGCCGCTGCGATGGCGTGTCCACCAGATGCGTTCGTCGAAGCCGATCATCAGTTTCGCGTTCGTACCGTAGCCGAGCTCGGCGATCGCGCGGCGCTTCGCGGCTGGAAGGTCGGCATCGATGCGCACGCGGCGCAGCGTCGTGAACGGGACCGCCAGCACGACGCGCCGTGCGCGCGTCTCGAACGCGCCGGCGCCGCGCTTGAAGCTCAGCGTGTACGCGCCGGACGCGTCCTGCTTCACCGCTTCGAGGATGCAGCCGGTCTCGATCGATGCGCCGAGCGCGGCGCCGAGCCGATGCGGCACCTGGTCGTTGCCGCCGCGCACATGGAAGCGCTCGTCGCTCTCGCCGAAGATCCTGAACACCTCGGTGCCGGGATCGATGAAGGTGAGGAAATTGAGCGCGGACTGCTCTTCGCACTCGAGCCCCATCTCGGTCGTGTACGCGACTTCGATCAGCTTGCGCAACCATCCCGACGCGCCGTTCCGGTCCAGCCACGCGCTCATCGATTCGCGGTCGAGCGCTTCGACGCCGCCCGGCGTCGCGTAAGTGATTTCTTCGTCCGGAAGCGTTTCGGCATCGCGTGCGATCGCGGCTGCGAGCGGCGCGAACTCGCGGACGATCTCGTCCTCGCCGTAGCGGCGGCCGTCGCAGAACCAGATGTCGCCGGCGGATGCGGTCGGATCGGCCGAGAGATCATCGAGCACGAGACCGAGCTCGCCGGCGAGCGTGCGGATGCGTGTGTGACCGGTGTCGATCAGCTCTCCGCCGAGCTCGCAGACCTGGCCGTCGCCGAAGTGGCCGGTCAGGCTGAACATGCGGCCGCCGATGCGCCCCTGCGCTTCGAAAACGCGAACGGCAACGCCCGCCTGGCGCAAGCGATAGGCGCAGGCAAGTCCGGCGATGCCGGCGCCGACGATGACGACTTCCTCGCGAGAGCGCTCGCGCGGCATCGGCATGCACGCCGGCAGCGCAAGAGCGGCCGATGCCGCGAGCGATTCGCGCAGAAAGCGCCGTCGCGCGCGGTCGAAGCGCAGCTCGCGCTCGCGCGCGATCGCCTCGTCCAGCGGTTCGCCAGTGGCGCGCGCATGGCGCGCGATCGCAGCGGCGCGACGCAACAGGTCGACCAGCGGTGTACGAGCCATGCGTCTCCCCTCGCCCCGGCATCCCCGGCGGGAAGCGTACCGCGGGAGCGGCCCCGGCGTCAGTCGAACGGCGTGGCGCCTTCGGCGAGCAGGCGCTCGAAGCGCGGATCGCCGCGGAGCGCGTCGAAATCGGGATCGAGGCGGAACCGCTCGGAGGTCATGTCGCTCGGATCCTTCAGGAGGCGCTCGACGGCGGCGATGGCGCCGTCGCGGTCGTCGAGGCGCGCGAGCGTGCGCGCCAGCGCTTGCTGTCCAATGACACCGTTCATCGCGTCGTTCGCGAGCGGCCCTTCGCTGAGCCGGTGCGCGTACTCGAGCGCGCGCTCGCGATCGCCGAGACCGGCGTGCGCTGTCGCGAACAGCATCAGCGCTTCGGGTTGTGGATGCGGCGCCGCTGCCGCCTCGCGCAACAGGTCCGCTGCGGCCTGATAGCTCACGCGCGCGCCGGCCGCATCGCCGCTCCAGCGGCGGAAGTCGCCGATCGAGAGCTCGAGCTGCGCGCGCTGGAGCCGATCCCACTCCTCGAGCGGCGACGAAGCGCGCAGCGCCTCGAACCAGGCAAGCCCTTCGGCGAACCGGCGCCGGTACGCGTATTGCGCGCGACGCTGCAGCAGCGTGCCGCCGGCGGCGTCGACGGATGCCGGCACGAGGCGCAGCTCCGCATCGGCGCGATCGAGCTCGCCGAGCGCCTGCAGCTTGTCGGCTTCGCAGAGGACCAGCACCGGATCGTTGCCCCAGATCTCGCGCATCGCACCCACGACGTGCGCCGCTTCGGCGGGACGGTGCGCGTAGAGGAGCGTTTCGGCGATGACGGCGACGTTCCCGCGCGACAGCGGATCGAGCGCCTGCGCCTGCCTGAAATACCCGAGCGCTTCCTGCCAGCGGCCGAGCCGGCGCGCGACGAACCCGAGCGCTTGCAGCACTTCGATGTTGTTCGGCCAGCGCGCGTGCAGCGACTTGAGCTCGCGCTCGGCGCCCGCGTAGTCGCGCTCGACGTAGTGCGTGTAGTCGGCGTGCGCGAGCTGCACTTCGGCCAGCTCGGGCGCGAGCGCCATCGCCGCGTCCAGCCCCTGGCGTGTGCGTTCGAGCTGCGCCGGATCGCTGTCGCCGAAACTCATGTTGGCATCGATCCGCACGCGCAGCGCCCATGCGAGCGCGAACTTCGGATCGAGCGCGATGGCCCGGTCGAGCGCCGCACGCGCCTCCACAAATCCGGCCTCATCGAAATCGTGGTAGGCGACCAGCGCGTGCAGATAGAGATCGTAGGCCTTGCCGTTCGCGGTCGGCTTCGCGGCGAGCGCGCGGCTCTCGCCCGGCGTGATCTTCGCGGCGAGCACCGTCGCGATCGAGCCGGCGATGTCATTCTCGACCGACAGCACGTCGTCGAGCGGCCGGTCGTACGCCTCGGCCCAGAGGTGATCGTCAGTCGCGGCGCGGATCAGCTGCACGTTGACGCGCACCTTGTCGCCGGCGCGCTGCACGGTGCCTTCGAGGATGTTCGCGACGCCGAGCCGCTGCGCGATCTCGGCGAGCGTTCCCGGCTGCTTCGCGGCCTCGACGGCGGAGGTGCGCGAGATCACCTTCAGCGAGCCGATCTTGGCCAGGCGCGTGAGGATCTCGTCCTGGATCGCATCGGCGAAATAGGCGGCGTCCGCTTCGGCGCTGAGATCCTTGAACGGCAGCACGGCGATCGACGGCACCGCCGCGACGGGCGCGCGATCCTTCGACGTGCGCGCGATGCCGAGGCCGATGGCGGCGATGGCGACGACCACTACGATCGCAACGATCGCGAGGCCGGCGCGAGCGAATGGCACGCGACGGAGCAGCGCGGCAGGCACCGCACCGGGCTCGCCGCCGGCCGCGGCCGCGCCGTCGGCACGCAGCCGATAGCCGACGCGCGCGATCGTCTCGACGTGGAACGAACGTGTGCCGTCGCCGCGGTCGGCCAGCGCGCGCAGCCGCGACATGCAGCGGTTGATCGCGGCTTCGCCGACGACGCGGCCATCCCAGCAGCGTCGGATCAGCTCGTCGCGCGACACGACCGCGCCGCGTGCGCCGGCGAGCACGACGAGCACCTGCATGACGCGCGGCTCGACGTGACTATTCCGTCCGCCGCGGACCACCTCGCTGGTCGACGGACGGATCTCGAGATCGCTGAGCGTGAAGTCGCGCTCCGCCGACAGCCGGACCGACTCGGGCCTCGCGAGCGGCGGCAGGTCGCGCGTCATCAGCGATCCATCCGGAAATCATCGGCGAATCGCACGCGTTCCGGTGTTTCGGGGCGCGCGCAGATCGTGCCCAATGGCCGATGCGACCGGTGATATCGCCGCGCCGAACGCACGGACGCAGGAAGCGCCGTAGTCATGGCTGAATCCCGTCCTCCCCACGGGACCATTCTAGCGGCGAGCGCGCCGGCAGGCGAAGTCAAAGGAGGAAAATTCATGCGCCATGCCATTCATGGAATCGGAATCGCGATCCTGGCCCTCGCGGCAGTCCGTGCCGAGGCCGCGGATCACCGCGTGAGCGTCGGCGGGGCCAGTGTCCGGTTCGACCCGCCGGACATCACGATCAACGTCGGCGACACGGTGACCTGGGTCAGCCAGAGCCCGCAATCGCACAACGTCCACGCGAACGACGATTCGTTCCGCTGCGCGGCCGGCTGCGACGGTCAGGGCGGCAGCGGCGGCCCCCGGCCAGGCCCCTGGACGGCCACCGTCGCGTTCACCCGCACGGGCGTCTACGGCTACCGCTGCGATCCGCACGCGGATTACGGCATGCGCGGTGTCGTGCGCGTCGTCGAGGGTGGCGGGGGCGGCGGGGACGGCGACACGACGCACGTGCCGATCACCTCCGGCTTCACCGGCGCCTGGTACGACCCCGAGCAGAGCGGCCACGGCATCTTGATCGAGGTCCTGCCCGGCAACCAGCTGCTGGCTTGGTGGTTCACCTTCAATCCCGAAGGCACGCAGCAGGCGTGGTTCGGCAACGTCGGCTCGATCGACGACGACACCGCGACCGTACCGGCGCTGCAGACGGAGGGCGGGCGCTGGATCCCGAACTTCGATCCCGCCAACGTCACGCAGCCCGCGTGGGGCACGCTCACGTTCCAGTTCACCGACTGCAACCACGGCGAAGTGACGTTCGATTCGGCGATGCCCGGCTACGGTTCCGGCCACATGAACCTCGTCCGGTTGACGCAACCCGCAGGCGTGACGTGCCCGTGATCGGCGCAGCCGGGCGGCGGCATCGGTCGCCCGGCTGTTGTCGGTCGCAGAGTCCAGAGCGTGCGTGATGGCGCGCCCGACGCGTGTTGCGATGCGCGGGCGAAACCCTCTTGAAAGCCCGAAGCGTCATTCCTAGATGTCGCTCGCCGGCGCCCTGCGCCGGCGTCGAGGGGCGTCGCCCCACGGGACGCCTCTTCGTACCCATGTTGCTTTCACGAGGATATGGCTATGAGGACGACACTCGACTTTTCCCCACTGTTTCGCTACGGCATCGGCTTCGACAGGGTCTTCGACCTGCTCGACAGCGCAAGCCGCATCACGGCCATCGACAACTGGCCGCCTTACGACATCGTCAAGACCGGCGATGACACGTACCGCATCACGATGGCGGTCGCGGGCTTCGGACGCGACGAGCTGACCGTGACGCACCAGCCCAACCTGCTCGTCGTGTCGGGCGAGAAGTCCGGCCAGGACGAAGGCACCTACCTGCATCGCGGCATCGCCGGCCGCGCGTTCGAGCGCCGCTTCGAGCTCGCCGACCACGTCGAGGTGAGCGGCGCCAGCATGGACAACGGCCTGCTCCGCATCGAGCTCAAGCGCGAGCTGCCCGAAGGCATGAAGCCGCGCCGCATCGCGATCGAGGCGGGCGACGAGCGGTCGCGCGCCGCCTCCGCGGACGCGC
>CBINBI010000001.1:0-133726 GCA_966248875.1 uncultured Rhodanobacteraceae bacterium | reverse complement strand
CTAAAACGAACCGCTTCCAAAATCGCGTCTGGCTCGCGGATCACGCCGGCCTTGCGGGGAAGGCGGATGCGGGAGCCGACCTTTTCAGGTGGCGCTCGGCGCCGCAACCCGCCTTGCCTCGCAAGCTCGTCGCGCGGCGCGCATCACGCGCCGCCGTCAATACGTCACCGTCACCGTGATCGTGTCGTTGTAGGTGCCGGCCGTCGGCGTCGTCTGGGCCGGTACGCGGCCGTAGACGGTGATGGCTTGGGTGCCGCCGCTGCCGCTGCCGATGACCGTGTCGCTGTTCAGCGTGTTGCCCCAGCGCTGTGTGCGCGCGCTGTTGCGGTAGAGCTCGTAGGTGACGAGGCCGCCGGGACCCTGCATGCGCCGGATGTTTCCGCTCGCATGCTGGCCGTTGTTGAGGCCGACCTGGTACGGCACGCCGTTCGCGCACTGCACGCTGACGGTGGATGTGCCGTCGGTGTTCGCGGCCAGCAGTCCGACCGTGCCGAAGTTCAGCGTCGTCGCCGAGACCGAGCACTGCGACGTGACGTTGGCGCTCGCGGTGAACGGAAAACTCGAGAGGATCGTGGTCGAGCAGTTGCCCGGCGGGCTCAAGATGGATTCGTTGATCGTGACCGCGGTGTGGCCGCCGGTGAACTGGTCCTGGTACGCGCCCGGCACGGCCGTGGTCTGACCGCCGATGACGCGCCCGTACATGACCACCGATCCCGAGCGCGATCCGCGTGCGGGTATCGAGAGATCGACCTCGACCGGTGTGTTGATGCCGAAGAAGAGGCTGCCCCAGACCACCGTGCGCGCGGAGTTCTGGTAGAGCTGGAAGAAGAGGTCGTGCCCGGCGCTGTCCTGCATCAGGCGCGGATTCGCGTTGGCGTCGCCCTGCACGCCGTCGCCGATGCTGAAGCAGACGGTCGCGTGACGGGTGAACAGGATCTGCGAGTTCGTGCAGGTGTAATTGAGCGTCGCGGTCGCGTCGGTCTGGCTCGACAGCGGATTGACGCTGCCGAAGTTGATGTTGCTCATCGTTGCCGAGCACGAGATCGATTGCGCCTCGGCGCGCGGCAGCACGAACGCGGCCGCCGCGAGCAGCAGCAGGAACAGGAACATTCGATGGATGCGGATCATGGCGTTTCCCTGCTGCACACCAGCGGGCCGATCACAGGCACCTGGCCCGCCTCGTGGCGGTAGTCGAAGCTCACCCTGCAGTCGCCGTCCGGTGCGTGGACCCGCAGCGTGTTCTGCGGTTTCAGCCCTTCGAGATAGACGGCGCCGTCGTAGCCGACCAGCACGGCCGACGCGGCATCGCCGTTGAGCTCGACCGTGCTGCCGAGCGGCAGCGCTTCGCCGCGCGCGTCCTCGAGAAGTACCGATGCTGCCTGCGCCGGCGCCACGCGGAAGCTCACCACCACGCCGGAGCGGTCGGCGGGCACGACCTCGTCATCGACGCGCTCGATGCGAGCGTCCGCCGGAAGCAGCATCGGATCGATCGCGACGTGATTCTTCTGGTACGCGTTCAGCGGCGTGATCAAGAGATCGCCCGAGCCGTCCGTTCGGCCGATGACGCGGTTCTCCAGCATGACCGGCACGTCCGGCACACCGGTGGCGACGACGGCGAACGCATCGTCGATGCGCCGCGAGGCGAACAGGCGCTCGTCCATGAAGACGAGCGCGCCGGCCAGCTCGCCGTAGCCGAGCGTGTGGCCGTCGAGCGTCTGCGCGCCGACGAGCGTCTGCGCGCGGTCGCCGCGATAGCCGAACTCCGCCTGGCCGCCGTCGAGGCCGCTGCCTTGCTGCACGCGCGCGTGCCAGCCGTAACCGCCGTCCGGAGAGATCGGCCTGCTGACATCGACTGCGGCGTAGTTGCCGCGGCGGTCGTGCTGCGCGGAAACGCTCGCGGACTCGCTGCTGCCAAGGCTCATCGAAACGCCGAGGAACACCGAGCGATCGCTCGATTCGTCGAGGTTCTGGTTGACGCTGAGGCTGAGCGAGAGGCGCGTACCGAGCGAGCGGAAATAGAACGCGCTGGCGAAACGCGAGCGCGGCTGCTCGGGATAGGTCAGCTCGACGTAGTTCGCGCCGAAGCTTCCGATCGGCGCGTAGGTGACGCCGATCAGCGCGCGGTCGGTGCGCCGCGCCGGCGGTAGCCCGTACAGCGAGGCGATGTCGCGGTACTCGCCGAAGCTGCGCGTGCTGTCTACGGCGAAGTTGAACCAGGTGTTGCGCCAGCTGTAGCCGAGCCCGGCCTGTCGGCCGTCGCGGCCGTGGAACGTGCTGTGAGCGTAGGAGCCGGTGAGCACGCCGCCGTCGCCGATCTGCAGGACGCCACCGAGGCCGGCGTTGGCGAGCCCGCTGACCGCTTCGCCGTGCGTTTCCAGCGTCAGCCAGTCGGTCATGCCGCGGCGGTACACCGCGCTCATGGCGGGATCGCTCGCGTAGTCGAACGAATCGGTGCCGTAGCTTTGGCGCGCGAAGCCGAGATCGATCGAGTAGTCGTAGAGCCCGGCGCGGAGCAGCTGGCTCGTCGTGTAGAACGGGAAGTCGTACGTCGTCTGCCGGCCGAGCGCGTCGGTGACGACGACCTGCGCGTCGCCGGCACCGTTGACGATCGGAATCGTGCCGAGCTGGAACGGCCCGGCCGGCGTCTCGGCGCTGTAGCGGCGCAGGCCGTTGACGTAGAGCTCCACCGTCGACGGCACGGCCGCCTGGCCGAGGAACTGCGGGATCGGAAACGTGATGAGATCCGGCTGCAGGTGGAAATCGCGCTGCAGCTGGATGCCGCCGAAGCGGGTCGCGCGCGACCACGGCACGCTGCCGCTGATCGCATCGCCGATGCGCAGCACGCTGGTCGAATCGACGAACGAGCGCGTCCAGGTCGTGTCGAGTCGCGCGGAATCGGCCTGCGCGTCGCTGCCGGGCGAGTCGGCGACACGCGAAAGCCACGTGTTGCTGAACACGCCCCAGGCGCCGAACGCGCGCAGCTCGGCGAACGCCGACAGGCCGCTGTTCGACTCGTCGTCGCGCGTGCCGTAGAGATCGTAATTGAGCAGCACGCCGTTCGAGGCCGATGGCTGCGGCACGCCGGCGACCGGCGCGTTGAGCACGTAGCGGTCCTGATCGAGCACGGCCGCGCCGGCGCTGATCTCGATGCGCTGGCGGCTTTCGTCGTAGCGGTAGCTGACATCCGGCAGCGCATCGAGATCGACGCTGGACGCGCCGTCTTCGGGAAGGCGGAAACCGAGCTGGCGCAGCGTGTCGGCACCCGCGCGCAGGTCGTCGCCGTCGCGCGCGAAGCCGGCGAGCTTGTGCGTCTCGTTGCCATTGATGACGACTTCGAGATAGAGCACATCGCCGCTGCCCGCGCCGCCGCCGGCATCCGCGATCACCTCGATCGCGTTCGCGACCGGAAGGCCGGCGCCGTCGGGCGCTTCCGCGAGCGTGTTCCGCGCGACCGCGCAGAACAGAAGGCCGCTAGCGAGGCTGTGCGCCAGGCGTGAGCGTCTGGACTGTCGGTTCGCCATTGAACAGGGCCTTCAGGCTTGCGTTCGCGGTGTTCGCGCCGTCCGGCAGCGCGACGGTCCAGTGCATCGTGGAACCCGGCAGCACATAGCCGAGCAGGCCCGGCACGAGATCGATCCGCGTGCCGTCCGGCTGCGACAGCGTCAGCGAGGAAATCTGCGCGTGCAGCCCGCCGCTGTTGCGTACCTCGAGCCGGATCGTGTCCGGGCCGGGAGTCGCCGACCACTGCAGCGAAGGAGCGGCGCCCGTGCCGCCGATGAAGACCGGCACGGAATAGCGCAGCACGTACTGCACACCGGCGTCCTGGCTTGCGGAGACGGGCAGCTCATCGATGAGCAGGCGATAGGTTTCCTCGCCGTCCGCGCCGGCCTTGCCGGTGCGGATGACGCGCACGAGCTGGCGTCCGCCCGGCGGAATGCCGAGCATGGGCGGGCTCGCGACCAGTGCCTGCGTCGCTTCCAGCTGGTCCTGGCCGCCGGCCTGCGACCAGCGGTACGCACGCACCTGTGCGTGCAATTCGCGGTCGCCGGTGTTGGTCAGCCACAAGCCCTGCGCCGGGCCGCCGCTGGTGAGCTGCAGGCTGGTCGGCGCGATCTGCAGGCCGCTCGCGGACGCGTTCGACGCGGCCGCGAGCAGGCAAGCGAGCACGGTTCCCCTGGGGAACGATGGCGAGCACATCGCTGGAGTCCGTCTCAGTACGTGACGGTCACGTTGACCGTGTCGTTGTAGACACCCGCGGGCGGGGTGGCCTGCGGCGGCACGCGGCCATAGACGGTGAACGGCTGCGCGCTGCCGTTGCCGCTGCCGGCCACCGTGTCCGTACCGACCGTATTGCCCCAGACGACCGTGCGCGAGCTGTCGCTGTAGAGCTGGTAGGCGACGGTGTTGGCGCCGTTGACCATGCGGCGGGCGTTGATGGCGCCGCCGCCGCCGCCATCGAGGCCGACGTTGTAGTTGGCGCCGGTCGTGCAGGTGACGGTGATCGTGGCGGTCTGGTCGACGTTGGCGGTCAGCGGGCCCTGCGTGCCGAAGTCCAGCGTCGTCGGCGCGGTCGTCGAAACATTGCAGGCGTTCTGGATCGTGATCTGCACCGGCATGGTGTTGGTCACGGTCGCGGCAAAAAGGCTGGTCGACGCGAGGCCGAACGTGACCAGTACGGCGGTGGCAATAGCTTTGGTGTTGATGCTCATTTCAATTTCCCCCCTGTGGGATTCGGTTTTGGATCCTGAATTCGCGAGCGCGTCGAGGTCCGTTCGACATCGCACGGGTTTGCAGGTACGGGGGCTTGAGCAAGCGCTGTGCCAAGCTCGAGCTTGGTCTGTTTGTGACAAGCGTGATCGCTGTCACATGTTCAGAATGTCGTTATGTGACTTTCATCGCAGTTTGAATCGACCATTTGCAACCCGGAACTCACACGTGAAGTCGCAGTCGGCCGGACCGGCGTCACGCTTCGCGTGTCGTGCCGGCGTTGGCGCGTGACAGGCCGCACACATCTCGCGTCACTTACCGACGCGGGCCGCGAGAATGTCAAAATTTGTTGACACGCTGCGCGGTGCCGCGCTCGGGAATCCTGTCAAATGTCCTTGACATCACGTTTTCGCACGGAGGCGGGCAAGCCATGCGCAACCGCATCCGCCAGCTGCGCGAGGCCCACGGCTGGTCGCAGGCGCAGCTGGCCGAACGTCTGGCCGTGTCGCGCCAGACCGTCAATGCCATCGAGACGGGCCGCTGCCATCCGAGCCTGCCGCTCGCGTTCCGCATCGCCCGGCTGTTCCGCAAGCCGGTCGAGTCGGTCTTCCATCGCGGAAAATGACCCGCCATGCACCGCCCCACGCTGTCGAAAGTCCTGCTGATCGTCGCCGCGCTGGCCGCGGCGGGAGTCGGGCGCTGGTGGTCGTCCCGCGATAACGCCGTGACTTCGACCGCGGGTGAGCGCATCGTGGGGACGCGCGACGCGCCCGGCTTTACGCTCGGCCGCCTGGCGTTCCGGGCCTGCGAGCTCGCGCAGCCGCGCTCGGCGGCGACGACCGCCGCGTACTGCGCATCGTTCAGCGTGCCGGAGAACTGGGACCGGCCCGACGGCAGGCACATCGATCTCAAGGTGGCGATCGTGCGCAGCGAGGCCGACACCGCCGAGCGTGATCTCGTCGTGCTGCTCGCCGGCGGGCCGGGCCAGGCGGCGACCGAGGCTTACCCGAGCGTCGCATCGGGCTTCGCGCCTCTGCTCCGCCACCGCAATCTGCTGCTGGTGGACCAGCGGGGCACCGGCGGCTCGCATCCGCTTGCGTGTCCGGAGACTCCCGCCGACTTCGACAGCGCGGCGATCGCCGAGTCCGACCTCGGCAAGGTGCGCGAGCTGACGCGCGAGTGCCTGGCCGAAGTCTCGAAGAACGCCGATCCCGCGCAATACACCACGAGCGCGGCCGTGCGCGATCTCGAAGCGCTGCGCCAGGCGCTGGGCGCGCCGGAATTCGATCTCGTCGGCGTCTCGTACGGCACGCGGGTCGCGCAGCAGTACCTGAAGCGCCATCCCGAGGGCGTGCGCAGCCTCGTGCTCGACAGCGCAGTGCCGAACGAACTCGTGCTCGGCGCCGAGTTCGCGGTCAATCTCGACGCAGCGCTGAAGGCGCAGTTCGCCGAGTGCACGAAGACGCCGGTCTGCGCGGCGGCGTTCGGCGATCCGTACGCAAAGCTTTACGAGCTGCGCGACGCCCTCGCCTCGAAGCCGGTCGAAATCGACGCGCGCCAGCCGCACACGTTCGCTATCGCGAAAAAGACGCTGGATGCGCTCCGGCTGGCAGCGGTGGTGCGCATGTTCGCGTACTCCGCCGAAACCAGCGCGCTGCTGCCGCTGACGATCGACCGCGCGCTCCACGGCGATTACGCCCCGCTGGTCGCGCAATCGGACCTGCTGGAGGACGAGCTCGCCGATCTCGCCGGCAGCGGCATGCAGCTTTCCGTGATCTGCGCCGAGGATGCCGATCTCCTCGCCGACCGGCCCGAAGACGCGCGGCTGATTCTCGGCGATGCGCTGGTGCGCGTGATGCGCGCGCAATGCGAGATCTGGCCGCGCGGCGCTCGGCCCGACGATTTCCACGAGCCGATCGAGAGCGACAAGCCGGCGCTCGTGCTGGCCGGTGAGCTCGACCCCGTCACGCCGCCGCGCTACGGCGAGGCGATCGTGCGCGGCCTTCCGAACGGCCGCCTGCTCGTCGCGAAAGGCCAGGGTCACAGCGTGATGGCTCGCGGCTGCCTGCCGCGCCTCGTCGCGCGCTTCGTCGAGACGCTGGACGCACAGGCGCTCGATGCCGGATGCATTGCCGACTTCGGGCCGACGCCGGCCTTCATCGACTACAACGGAGCGGCGCCATGATCGAGGCGAGCGGCCTCTGCAAGTCCTTCGGCGCGATCCGCGCCGTCGATGGCGTCAGCTTTACCGCGCGCGACGGCGAGATCACCGGCCTGCTCGGGCCGAACGGTGCCGGCAAGACGACGACGCTGCGCATGCTCTACACGCTGATGAAGCCGGATTCGGGCAGCGTGCGCGTCGACGGCATCGACGCCGCCGAGGATCCGATGGCCGTGCGCCGTCGCCTGGGCGTGCTGCCCGACGCGCGCGGGCTCTACAAGCGCCTGACCGCGCGCGAGAACATCGATTATTTCGCGCGTCTGCAGGGGCTCGACGCGGCCACGGCCCGTGCGCGCGCCGACGCGCTGATCGCGGCGCTCGGCATGGCCGACATCGCCGACCGCCGCACCGAAGGCTTCTCGCAGGGCCAGCGCGTCAAGACCGCGATCGCGCGCGCGCTCGTGCACGCTCCCGGCAACGTGATCCTCGACGAGCCGACAAACGGCCTCGATGTGATGGCGACGCGCGCGATGCGCACGTTCATGCGTCGGCTCAGCGCCGAAGGCCGCTGCGTGCTGTTCTCGAGCCACATCATGCAGGAGGTCGCTGCGCTCTGCGATCGCATCGTCGTCATCGCGCGGGGTCGCGTCGTCGCTGACGCGTCGCCCGCGGCGCTGCTCGCCGAGACCGGCGCCGCCAGCCTCGAGGACGCCTTCGTCGAAGTCATCGGGTCCGAAGAAGGGCTCGCCGCATGAAGTCGGCGCTCGTCGTGTTCCTCAAGGAAGTCCGCGAGAACCTGCGCGATCGCCGCACGGTGCTCAACACGCTGCTGACCGGGCCGCTGCTGGCGCCGCTGATCTTCGTGCTGATCATCAACGGCATCGTCGTGCGCCAGCTCGCGCGCGCCGAGAAGCCGCTGCCGGTTCCGGTGATCGGCGCGGAGCGCGCGCCGAATCTCATCGCGGCGCTGAAGCAGCAGAACATCGAGATCAAGGACGCGCCGGCCGACCCCGAGCGGGCCGTGCGCGAGATGGACGCCGAGCTCGTGCTGCGCATTTCCCCCGGATTCGCCGAAAGCTGGCGCAAGGGCGAGCCGGCGCAGGTCGAGCTGATCTACGACGCCTCGCAGCGCGAGGCTCAGTCCTCGGTCGCGCGGCTGCGCGGCGCGCTCGAAGGCTACTCGCAGCGGATCGGCGCGCTGCGGCTGCTCGCCCGCGGCGTCTCGCCCGCCGTCATCCGCCCGCTCGCCGTCGCTGATCGCGACCAGTCCACCGCGCAGACGCGCAGCGGCACGCTGTTCGCGATGCTGCCTTACTTCTTCATCCTCGGCGCGTTCATTGGCGGCATGGCGCTCGCGATCGACACGACGGCGGGCGAGCGCGAGCGCCAGTCACTGGAGCCGCTGCTCGCCAATCCGGTGCCGCGCTCGCGGATTCTCGCCGGCAAGCTCGCGGCGACCTCGGCCTTCGCGCTCACCAGCGTGCTGCTCGCGATCGTCGCGTTCTCGCTGATCGGCCGGGTGCTGCCCACCGAGAAACTCGGCATGACGCTCGAGATCGGGCCCAGGTTCGCGCTCGCGACGATGCTGGTGATGCTGCCGCTCGCGCTCCTGATCGCGACGCTGCAGACGCTCGCCGCCGCGTTCGCGAAAAGCTTCCGCGAGGCGCAGACGTATCTTTCCCTGCTGATGTTCGTGCCGGCCGTGCCGACGATGCTGCTCTCGCTGTTCCCGCTGAAGACCGAGACCTGGATGTACGCCGTGCCGCTGATGGGTCAGCAGATCACGATCACGCGCCTGATGCGCGGCGACGCGGTGACACCGGCGCAGCTCGGACTTTGCTTCGCCTGTACCGCGGTGGCGGCTCTGCTGCTCTATGCGGTGACTGCGATGATCTATCGCGGAGAGCGGCTCGCGATTTCGGCGTAGCCGGCCGTACCCCGGATCGGACGGCCCCGGACGCAAAACCGCCTCGCGCGCCGTCGAGGCTGGGACGGGCGCGCGAGGCGGACAGGGCGCAATGCGTCAGAAGAAGATGATGCCGCCGAACGAACCGCCGTACTGCTTCGCTTCGTTGTCGAGATAGTCCTTCGAGCGCGTCTCGCCGACTTCGGCGGCCAGCGTGATGCTGCTGGTCAGCGCGTAGTACAGGCCGACCGTGAGGTTCTCGTTCGACTTGAAGCTCGCGTTGTAGAGATCGTTGTAGAGGCTGTCGTCGTCGTTCTTGCTGAGGCCGTAGCTCACGCCGAACTTCATCTTGTCGGTGAACTTGTACGTGCCCTGCACGAGGTAGTTGAGGCCGTCGATGTCGCCCTGGTCGCCGTCGGCGAGGATGCCGATGCCAGAGCCTGCCTGCACGTTGGCCAGGAAGCCGAAGGCCCCCGCGGTGAACGAAGCGCCGACCTCCGCCGCGAACTCGTCGAACTTGTCGTTCGGCGTGACCAGGAAGGTCTGGTTCGGATCGTTCGGATCGAGCGCGGGTATGAAGCCGCTCGAGTAGAAGCGCTGCGTTTTCGCGCCGAGCCAGACCTTGACCGTCTCGTTGGCGTACTGCAGTTGCGCCTGCACCTGGGGATAGTTCTTCGAAGCGTAGATGCCGGCGTCGACCGGGCTCATGAGCCCCGCTGTGAAGGTGAAGCCGCCGCCGAACACGGGCGAGGTGTAGGCCATCTGGCCGTAGTTCTGCAGGTACGTGTAGCCCGCGCCGATGTGGCCGAGCGTGACGCGCCCGCGCTGCGTCGCCTGCGTCGGCGCGCCGGCGCCGAGCAGCGTCATGTCGTTGAGGATCGCGTTGGCGCCGAACACGCCGTAGTCGCGGCCGATCTTGAACGTGCCCATCTCGGGCGTGCCGATCGTGAAGAACGCCTGGCGCACGTCGACGTTGGTGTTGGTGTCGACGCCGTTCGATGTCGCCGCGTGCACCATGATGCCGACGGTGCCGCCGATGTCGAGGCCTTCCTGGTTGGTCTTGAACTTGGTGATCAGGCCGCTCGGCAGCAGGCCGTTGCCGATCGTGGTCTTGTGGTTCTCGCCGGCGCAGCCGAGTGCCTGCCCGGCGAGGGCGGCGCCGCCGACGTTGTCGCCGGAGCAGCTCGTCGCCGTGTAGTACGCGTTGACGATGCCGCCGACGTCGACCGTCCAGTTGTCGCCCTGCAGGCCGACCGCGGCCGCGTTTCCGGCAAACAGCGCAGCCGCGATGCCCGCCGCCTGCATCGCCCGGCGCAGCGGTGCGTTGCGGAGTGGGGTCGTATCGCGTGAATGGCGCAGTTCGCGGGTGATGCCGTGCTGCTCATGCATGGAATGTCCTCCTCCGCTGATGGGAGCGACGTTCCGAGAGCACGTTGCATGCCAGCGCGCCCGAGGCCGCCTGAATGCTGCATCGAAGCATCGAGTTTGCACAGGAAACGACGCATTACGGCTCAATTTGAGCCGCGGCGCACCATGGCCGGGAACCAGGGCAGCAACGGCGGAGTCCGGCGCACCGTTATTTTTTCATTACACACTGCCCGGTGTGCTGTTGCCTAACGGAACAGTGGCTCGGACCGGCAGAGTGACAGTGATCGGCCTTCACATTCATGAAGGGAAGTCAACCCCGAAAAGTGCGAAATTCATTGCACTTTTGGGCGCCCAGTCTCAAGATGGCGCCGGGCGAGAGGGAGACTCCAATGTTAGGGCAGATGCAAGTGCGGGGCGGCGCCGTCGTGCGCCGTGCTTTGGTGTCGCTGTGCGCTGTGACAGCGATGATCGCGACGGCAACGGCTTCCGCAGAAAAAGGCATCGTCAATCCGGTGCCGACGGAGCTTCAGACCGCTTTTCAGACGATCACCTCGGCAGGACCGCTGGACCAGATCTTTCTCGGTGTCGACGTCTCCGCGCAGATCGCGCACACCGGCGACACCGTGTACGAGGTCTATCCGCCGAGCACGACGCCGGCCGACTACGGCACGTTCCTGGTCGTTGCGGACCAGCTCTATGCGCCGGATTTCGCCGGCCACGGCGGCTCCGCGACGGGTAGCATCGGCACGTACACGGCGTTCACGCCCATAAGCCAGACGGCCGTCGGCGGTACCGGATCTGCGGGTGATCCGTTCACCGTCACGACGGTCGTCGGCGTCGGCGCGACCGGGCTCACGATCACGCAGGTCGACAGCTACGTCATCGGGCAGGAGTCCTATCGCACCGACGTCACCGTCACCAACACCACCGGCGCGCCGGTGTCCGCGATCCTGTATCGCGCGATGGACTGCTATCTCGGCGGCTCGGATTCGGGCTACGGCCTTCTCAACGGCACCTCCGTCGGCTGCTCGGTCAATCCGAACAACTCGCCGGCAGACCGCATCGAGCAGCTCGTGCCGCTGACCGGCGGCAACAACTACTACCAGTCGTTCTACTCGGCCGTATGGTCCGCGATCGGCACGCACCTGCCGTTCCCCGACACCTGCGACTGCACGACGCAGCAGGACAACGGCGCCGGCATCAGCTGGAATCTCGACATCCCCGCCGGCGGCAGCGTCACGCGCTCGAACGCGACGGTGTTCTCGCCGACGGGCGCGCAGGCGCTGTTCGTCACCAAGACGGCCGACGCCGCGAGCGTGGCTGCCGGCGCCGCCGACGGTTATACGATCACGGTCAACAATCCCGGCACGACCGGCGCGACACTGAATTCCATCACCGACACGCTGCCGGCAGGGTTCAGCTACACGGCGGGCTCGACGACGGGCGCCACGACCGCGGATCCGACGATCGCCGGACAGGTGCTGACCTGGAGCGGGCCGTTCGCCGTCGGGGCAGGCGGATCGGTGTCCCTGCACTTCGGCGTCACGGTGTCGTCGGTCAGCGGCACGTACCTCAACCAGGCGAACGCCGACGCGGGTACGCAGGTCGTCGCCGGCAGCGGGCCGACCGCACCGGTCACGGTGGGCGGCGGAGGCGGCGGCGGACCGCCGGCACCGATCGCGGCACCGACGCTGGGCGCGGGCATGCTCGCCGGGCTGATTCTGATCCTGCTGGCTGCCGGCTTGTTGGCGCGGCGCCGCGCGCGGGGCTGAAACGAAAAAGCGTGGCAAGAGGGATGACGGACCCCGCGCAATGCGGGGTCCGTCGTTTTTTGCCGGCGCACGATGCGCGTGACATCGGTTTTCGCAAAGATCCGGCGCGACGCGCGCCGCTCAGAACAGCTCCCCCTGCGGCGATGCCACGCGCGGCGGCGCGAAATGCGCGGTGTCGAGCACGATGTCGCGTCCGCGCGCGATGCCGTAACGCCGGCAGGCGAGCGCGAAACGCTGGCGGATCAACTCGGCGAACTCGCCTTCGCCGCGCATGCGCGAGCCGAAGCGCGGATCGTTGTCGCGCCCGCCGCGCATCTGGCGGGTCAGGCTCATCACGTGCTCCGCGCGTTCGGGAACGTGAAGCTCGAGCCACTCGCGGAACAGATCCTTGAGCTCGTAGGGCAGCCGCAGCACCGTGTAGCCGGCACCTTTCGCGCCGGCCGCCGCGGCGCGCTCGATGATCCGCTCGAGCCAGCGGTCGGTCACCATCGGAATGATCGGCGCCACCATGACGCCGCAGGGCACGCCGGCTTCGTTGAGAGCCTTCACGGCCTGCAGCCGGCGATGGGGCGCGCTCGCCCGCGGCTCGAGCGTCGCCGCGAGGCGGTTGTCCAGCGAGGTCACTGAGACGAAGGCGTGCACGAGATTCGCGCGCGCCATCGGCACCAGCAGATCGAGATCGCGCTCGATCATCGCGTTCTTCGTGATGATCGTGCACGGATGCCGGTGCTCGTGCAGCACTTCGAGAATGGAGCGCGTGATGCGGTAGCGCCGCTCGATCGGCTGGTACGGATCGGTGTTGGCGCCGAGATTGATCGGCGAGCAGACATAGCCCGGCTTCGCGAGCTCGCGACACAGCAGTTCCGCCGCGTTCGTCTTGGCGAACAGCCTGGTCTCGAAGTCGATGCCGGCCGAAAGATTGAGATACGCATGCGACGGCCGCGCGTAGCAGTAGATGCAACCGTGCTCGCAGCCGCGATACGGGTTGATCGACTGCTCGAAGTGGATGTCCGGCGAATCGTTGCGGCTGATGATCGAGCGCGCGCGCTCCTCGGTGACTTGCGTGTCCGGGCACGGAGCCGGCTCGTCCTCGCGGTACCAGCCGTCGTCGTCGCGCGTCTTCGCAACCGGTTCGAAGCGTCCTGCCGGATTGGAAGCCGCGCCGCGGCCTTTGATGCGGGCCGGCGCGTCGATCCGGTGCAGCGCCGAGGATTCCTTGAGATTCACGATTCCAGTATGCGCCGGCGCCGTCTCAGCCGCTGCGAAACGGCGGTCTGCGACGAAAGACCTTAGGGTGGGCTTCAGCCCACCGGAGGTGTTTCGACGTTGAACAAAATACGTGGGCTGAAGCCCACCCTATGGTTCATGGCGATCGGTCAGGGATAACCCGACAGTGTGCCATGCCTGCCGAGATCATGCGGCTCGCTGCTCAGCATGCCCTCGGCGAGGTCGAGCGCGCGCGCAATGAAGTTGCCCGCGGGCTCCCAGTAGGCCGCATCGCGCACGCGGACGCGCAGCACGACGAGGTTCGGATCGCCCTTCCCTTGTGGAAAGAAGACTTTCTGCACGGGCGACCACAGCGCGTCGATGGTCGCGCGGTCGCGGTCCATGCGCGCGGTACCGCGCACGGCGACATAGGTCTGCTTCTCCGGGTTCGCGTAGGCGAGGCTGACGTCCGGGTTGCTCGCAAGCTCGTCCAGCTTGCGGCTGTCGGCGGAAGTGAAGAAGACCAGCTCGCCGCCGGCATCGAGCGCGAGCGTCTGCAGCGGCCGGCTCGACAGGCTGCCGTCGGTGGCGTGCGTCGTAAGCATGGCGATTTCGATGCCTTCGATCAGCTCGCCGAGTTTCCGCAAATCGGCCGTCGCGTGTGCTTCGTTCTTCATGGCGGTGTCATCCGGAGCCGTCGATGACCGCACGATCGCGGCGACGCGGTTAACCCGCGATGAAACGCGAGGCCTCGCGCGGCTCAGCCCGGCGGTCCGTCGAATCCGTCCTGGAAGATCACGTCGTGGCCGGCGAGCGAATCGTACCCGGCGAAGCCGTCGCCGCCGCGCACGAGGCGCACGCGGTGATTGAGGGTCTTGCCGAACGGTGCGACGTAGCCCCCGTCGGAGAAGCCGACCACCCACATCTGGTTCGGCAGCGCGGGATACGTGCTCGAAGTCAGCACCGCGGGCTCGGTCGGTGCACTCGGGAACACGTTGAGGTCGACCGACGGCTGCACGCAGGCGCGCTCCGCCAGGCTGCGCAGCTCGCGGATGTTCGGCAGGCGCCAGTCGTCATGGCCGAGATAGTTCTCGGCGTTCAGCGCCTCCGCCGCGGCCAGGCCCTGCTCCCACGTGTACGGATCGCCCGGCCCGGCGCAGGCGCTGTCATGGTCCTGGCCGAGCAGGCAGCGGTCCCAGGTGAGGCCCGTGCGCGCGTCGGTCGCTGTGCCGTCCGTATTGATCGTGAACGCGCCGAGCGTGTTCGGATGGATGTGTGCATTGGCGGTGCAACCGAGCGTGCCCGCGGCCGCGGCGAGTTCGGTCGGCGGATCCGAGCGCACCAGCCGCACCGCCGCCGGCGTGTCCTTGCCGGCGAAATTCGCCACGCCGTCGTTGAACGCGACGAACCAGGCGAAGATCGGAAACAGCTCCTGCGCCAGCGCGTCGGAGGTCCAGTACCAGGCCGCGTCGGTGACGGTATTCGGGAAGTAATCCGGATCGATCGTCGGCGGCGTACCGCCGCCGGCCGAAGCGACGATGCCGTAATGGACGAGTCCGATCAGCTCGTTGCCGTCCGGCAGGCGCCAGTCGTCGAAGCCGCACAGTCCGCTCGCGTTGACCGCCGCCGCGTACGCGCCGCTGTTGCACTCGGTGCCCAGCGTGCCGTCGCAGGTGTCGCCGCCGAGGTTGCCGGGATCGCCGCCGTTGTCGTCGGGATCGGCGTAGTACCACGTGTACAGCCAGTCCTTGTCGCGCAGACCGCCGTCGTCGGTCTTCACTTCCCAGACCAGCCCCGTGAAATTGTCGCGCGTGCAGGCCCAGTCGCCCGGACCGTCGCCGAGCACCGCGTCGGGTGGCAGCTCGCTGCCGTCGTTGGCGATCTTCGTGTAGTCGAACGACGCCGAGCCAGCGCCGATCTTCTGGAATGCGCCGTGGGCGAAGGCGGGATCGCGGCCGAAGCGTGCGTCCTGGCGCGAATATGAATCGGTGACCGCGCACGACTGCGGTTCCGAGGCGTCGTAGCAGGTTTCGATGCCGGTGTCGTTCAGCGGCAGTGCCTGCACGCCGATGGATGCGCCTGCCGAAACGAGAAATCCGATCAGCGACACGATGCGGGTGGGCATGCTCGCTCCCTCTTCACTGAACCGGAACGCGAAACTTTACCCCATGCGCGACGCCGCCTCATGTGGCACAGCCCCGCAGACTGCGCTGTGCACTGAGTGTGCGCGCGTGCCCGCCGCACTTGCGCGCACGGCCGCGAGGTCTTACAAGGCATCGCCCCTGAGCTCCGCCCCGATGAAGTACGCCATCTTTGCCGCTTTCGTGTTCTGCGCCGCCTACGTTCACCTGCGCGGCCGCGTGCGCCTGCGCCCGTGGCGCCAGATGACCGACCATTCCTCGTTCATGGCGCCGCTCAACGTGCTGCTCTACGCCTGCTCGCGCGTGCAGGCGAAGCCGTACGCACCGATCGACGCCTTTCCGGAGCTCGCGCCGCTGCGCGAGCACTGGCAGGACATCCGCGCCGAGGCGCTTGCGCTGCGCGAGGCCGAGCGCATCCGCGCCTCCGACAGATACGACGACGTCGGCTTCAACTCGTTCTTCCGCCGCGGCTGGAAGCGCTTCTACCTCAAGTGGTACGACGACGCGCATCCGTCGGCACGTGAGCTCTGCCCGCGCACGACCGAGCTCCTGCGCTCGATCCCGAGCGTCAAGGCCGCGATGTTCGCCGAGCTTTCCGCCGGAGGACACCTGCGCAAGCACCGCGATCCGTACGCAGGCTCGCTGCGCTATCACCTGGGCCTCGTCACACCCAATGACGATCGCTGCTACATCGAGGTTGACGGTGAGCGGTACAGCTGGCGCGACGGCGAGGCCGTGATGTTCGACGAGACTTTCATCCATCGCGCCGAGAACGCGACGGACAGCGACCGCATCATCCTGTTCTGCGACGTCGAGCGGCCGATGAAATACCGCTGGGCGACAGCGCTGAACCGCTTCGTCGCAAGCCATTTCATCGCCGCGGGAGCCTCGCCGAACATGGAGGGCGACCGCACCGGAGCGCTGAATCGCGCGTTCGGCGCGTTCTACAAGGTGCGCCTGTACGCCAAGCGCGTGCGCAAGACGCACAAGAAGCTGTACTACACGATCAAGTTCTCGCTGATCGCGCTCGTGCTGCTCGCCATACTCCGGCCCTGAGACGGCGACAGGTGCGAAGGCAACGGGAACGCGTAGACTCCCGTGCATGTCCGTGCCCACTCACAATACTGCCGCCGACCGCCTGCACGGACTTCCTCCGCGCGTGCGCCAGCTCGTGCGCCAGAGCCAGCACTGGCTCGAGCGGGGCGACGTCGATCGGGCGACACCGCTGCTGGACGAGGCCATGGCGGAGCATCCCGGGCACCCGGAGCTGCTGCGCCTCGCAGGCGTCTCCGAGCAGTTCCGCGGCCACCCGGCGAACGCGATCGCGCTGTTCCGCAAGGCGGCCGCTGTGTGGCCGCGCGACGGGCTGATCGTCAGCAATCTCGGCGCCGCGCTCGCGCAGCAAGGCGACATCGACGCGGCGCTACGAGCGTTCCGCGACGCGACCGAGCTCGATCCGACGCTGACCGACGCCTGGTTCAATCTCGGCCGCGCACTGGAGCTGCGGCATGACGCCGCTGGTGCGCACGCCGCGCTCAGCGCGGTGCTCGAGCTCGATCCTCGGCATCTTCCCGCACGCATCCTGCGTGCAGAGGCGCTGAAGACGCTAGGGCAAATCGCCGATGCGGAAGCCGAATTGCGCGCGGTGCTGAGCGAAGCGCCCGATGCCGTCGCGGCCTGGATCGCGCTGGCGAACCTGAAATCATTCCGTGCCGGCGACGACGACCTGCGCGGCCTCGAAAGCCTGTACCGTTCCGGCACGCTGTCGCCGGCGGAACGCATCGACCTCGGCTTCGCGTACGCGAGCGCGCTCGAGGCTCACGGGCGATACACCGAAGCGTTCGGCATGTTCGAAGCGGCGAACGCGGCGAAGCGCGCGACGATCCGATGGGATGCGAGCGCCGTGAGCGCTCTGGTCGACGACATTCTTGCGGCGTTCGCCTCGACTGATGACGGTGCCGAACACGCCGCGCGGGGCGGCGACATCGTGTTCTTCGTCGGCATGCCGCGCTCGGGCTCGACGCTGGCCGAGCAGATTCTGGCGGCGCACCCCGATGTCGCAGCGGGCGGCGAAACGGGGTGGGTTGCGCGGATTCTCCAGGCCGAATCGAAGCGGCGCGGAGTACGCTTTCCGTACTGGGTCGCCGATGCGACTGCGGCGGACTGGTCGCGCCTCGGCGACGACTATCTTTCGCTCGCGGCGCCGCAGCGCGGCGAGCACGCGCGCTTCACCGACAAGACGCTCACGAACTGGCAGACGCTGGGCGCGATCCGTCGCATGCTGCCTGGTGCGCGCATGGTGCATTGCCTGCGCGATCCGGTCGAGACGGCGTGGAGCGTCTACAAGCACAATTTCGCGAGCGATCAGCTCTACAGCTACGGCGTGGCCGAGCTCGCCGCCTTCTTCGGCGATTGCACGCGGGCGATGCGGATGTGGCACGAGCGTCATCGCGGGTGGATCCACACGCACCGCTACGAGGATTTCCTCGCCGCTCCCGAAGCCGGTACGCATGCGCTGCTCGCCGCCTGCGGCCTCGCCTTCGATCCTGCGTGCCTGCGCTTCCACGAAGCAGAGCGCGAAGTGCGCACCGCGAGCGCGGCGCAGGTGCGCGCGCCGCTGCGCGGCGACACGGCGGTTGCCGCGCGCTACGGCCCGCTGCTCGATCCGCTGCGTGCCGCGCTGGCGCAATACGGGGTCGTACCGGCCCTGCAGTGACCAGACGCAGCCGCAGGTTGTGCACACATAAAACGGCGCGCTAAGGTGTCCCGGCCCGCGGGGGCGGGCGGCACGTCGCAGCGGCGGCGCGTCTGGGGAAATAGGGGAGATTCCAGCCATGTGTGCGAGACGCTTTTTTGCGTTGTTGCTTCTGTGTGCCTGTGGCTTCGCGGCGGCGCAGACCGCGCCGCCGGTCGACGGCATCTACTGGGACCCGCATCAGGGGGGCCGCGGCTACGCGGTCGAGACCCAGGACGATCTGATGTTCATCGCGATCTACAACTACGACGAGGACGGCGATCCGGCGTTCTACTTCATCCAGGGCACGTGGGACGGCTTCGGGCGTCGCGTCAGCAACGCGCACCTGCTCGAAGTCTCGCACGGTCCGTGGATCGGCGGTCCGTTCTCGCCGGTCGGGGCCGTCGTCGACAAGGGACCGGTCACGTTCGAGTTCCCGACGTTCACGACCGCACGCTTCGTCTACAACGGCCGGACATCGAATCTGCAGCGCTTTCTCTACAACTACTCGGCAAGCGCCGATTCCCTGATGCGCGGGACATGGTTCGCGACCGAGGGCGCCATCGGTCTCTACTTCGGCGAGATGGTCGGCATCGTCGGCCCGTGCCTCCTCGCCGAATGCGATGCGATTCCCGAGGCGTTCTACGGCGCGCGCATCGACGGCGGATCACAGCGCGTGCTGGTCGGCGGCAGGCAGCCCGACGGACGCGTATTCTTCCTGCTCGACAGCTCGACGAACTACTACGACCTCTACGTGTTCGAACTGCGCGTGAACGACTGGTTCGGATTCGACGCGACGTTCCTCAAGACTGAGGATTTTCCGGACACCGGCCTCACGATGTTCGCGCATCGCCTGCTCGGGCCGTCCGACTCGGCCGCAACGGTACCGGCGAGCCCGGCCGATCGCGGCATGGTCGACGCCATGAAGGCGCAGGCGACGGCGACGGCACAACCCGCGCGGATCGACGCCAAGACGGTGCGCACCGACGACATCCACCCGATGCTTCCGGTGTTGAAGCAGGCGCTCGCGCAGCTGCATTGAGCGTTTGCGCCTCTCCCGCTTGCGGGAAGGGAAGCAGCGAGGTCAATGAGCGGGGGCGGCGATACGCGCGGCGCGCTTCGCCGCTCGCCGCTCGCGTCGCCGTGCGGCCCAGCGCGCGAACACGAGATAGATCGCGGGCGTCGACAGCAGCGTGAGGCTCTGCGACACGACGAGGCCGCCGATCATCGCGATGCCGAGCGGCCGGCGCAGCTCCGCGCCGGTGCCGAACCCGATCGCGAGCGGCAGCGCGCCGAAGATCGCGACCATCGACGTCATCATGATCGGACGGAAGCGGACGAGGCAGGCCTGACGGATCGCGTCGAAGGGCGCAAGGCTTTCGCGCTCGGCGGCGAGTGCGAAGTCGATCATCATGATCGCGTTCTTCTTGACGATGCCGATCAGCAGAACGATCGCGATCGTTGAGATTACCGAAAGCTCCGTGCCCGTCACCAGCATCGCGAGCAGCGCACCGACTCCGGCCGACGGCAGCGTCGACAGGATCGTGACCGGGTGGATGAGGCTCTCGTAGAGCATGCCGAACACGATGTACACGGTCACGATCGCGCCGAGGATCAGCAGCGGCGTGTCGCTCGATTGCTGCCGGAAGCGGCGGAAATCCCCGGCGAAATCGAGGCGGATGTCGCCCGGCATGCGCAGGCCCGCGATGGTGTTGCGGATGATGAGCTCGGCCTGGCCGAGCGTGGCCCCCGGCGCGAGATTGAACGAGAGGCTCATCGTCGGGAACTGCGAGTCGTGATCGACCTCGCTGGGCGCGACGGTGTCCTCCATCTTGGCGACCGCGCTGATGGGCACCATCGCGCCGGACGTAGCGCGCACGTAGATCTGCTCCAGCGCAGCGGGGCTCGCGGCCTGGTTCGGCATCGCGCTGACGACGACCTTGAACTGGTTGATGTCGGAATAGATCGTCGAGACCTGACGCTGGCCGAACGCGTCGTAGAGCGCGCTGTCGATCGCGGCGACGCTGACGCCGAGCCGCGCCGCGGCGTCGCGGTCGACCACCAGCATCTGGCGCATGCCGGCCTCGTCGATGTCGCTGCCGACATCGCGAAGCTGCGGCACCTGCTTCAGCGCATCGACGAGGCGCGGCAGCCAGAGCTGCAGCTCGGCGAGGTCATTGCCTTTCAGCGCAACCTGATATTGCCCGCCGCCGCCACCGCCGGGGCCGCCGCCGCTGGGCAGATCCTGCACCGGGCGCAGCCTGAGCTGGATGTCCGGGATGCTCGCGGCGGCCTTGTTGAGGCGCGTCATCACCGCGAACGTCGATTCGCCGTTGCGCTCGGACAGCGGCTTCAGGCTGACGTAGAGCTGGCCGCTGCCGCCGCCGCGCGAGCCCCAGCCGCCGCCGAGGCGCGAGCCGACGCTGGCGACCGCGGGATCGCTCTGCACGAGCGCGGCGAGCTTCTGCTGCGCGGCCGACATGCGCTCCGGCGACACGTCGGCGCTCGCGTTGGTGCGGCCGCTCAGCATGCCGGTGTCCTGCTGCGGGAACAAACCCTTCGGCACGGCGAGCGCGAGGAAGTACGTCAACACGACCAGGATCAGCGGCTGCAACGCCATCAGGCGCGGATGGCGCAGCGAGAAATCGAGCGCGTGCGCGTAGACGTCGCGCATGCCGGCGTGGAACGCGTCGAGCCTGTCGCCGATGCGCGAGCGCCGGCCCTCCGCGTGCGGCTTCAGGAATCTGCCGCAGAGCGCCGGAGTGAGCGTCAGCGAGACGAGGCCGGAAAACGCGATGGCCGAGCACAGCGTGACCGTGAATTCCTTGAAGAACATGCCGGTGATGCCGCCCGCGAAGAGCAGCGGAACGAACACCGCGATCAGCGAGGCCGTGATCGAGACGATCGTGAAGCCGATCTCGCGCGCGCCCGCGAGCGTCGCTTCAAGACGCGGCATGCCGGCGTCGATGTGACGGATCACGTTCTCGATCACGACGATCGCGTCGTCGACGACGAAGCCGATCGCGATCACGAGCGCCATCAGTGACATGTTGTCCAGCGTGTAGCCGAGCACGTACATGACCACGAACGCGCTCGCCAGCGAGAGCGGCACCGCGGTCGCCGCGATCAGCGTCGGCGCGAGGCGGCGCAGGAAGAGCGCCATCGTCAGCACCACCATTGACAGGGAGATCAGCAGCGAGATCTGCACCTCGTCGATCGAGGCGCGGATGATCGGCGTGCGGTCGAAGAACGGCGTCAGCGTGACCCCGGCCGGAAGCCACGCCTGCATGACCGGCACTTCGTTCTTGATCGCGTCGACCGTGGCGATGACGTTCGCGTCGGCCTGCTTGCGCACGAACATGAGGATGGCGCGCTCGGTGCCGTACCACGCGGCCTGGTACTGGTCCTGCTGTCCGTCGTAGACGCGCGCCACGTCCTTCAGCCGGATCGGCACGCCGTTTCGCGCCGAGATCACGACGTCGGCGAACTCTTCGGCCGTACGCAGCGAATCGTTCGCCGACACCGCCATCAGCGTGCGCCCGTCGGCCAGAAAGCCCTGCGGCGAGGTCACGTTCGCCGCCGCGAGCGCGTTGCGCAACTGGTCGGGCGAGAGGCCCATGGCGTTCAGCGCACGCAGGTTCAGATCGACGCGGACGGCCGGCGTGGCGCCGCCGGCGACATCGACGTCGCTGACGCCGTCGATCTGGCGGATGTGCTGGGCGAGCAGCGAGTCGGCAAGGTCGTAGAGTTTCGACAGGGGCTGCGTGCGGCTGGTCAGTGCGAGCGCGAGCACCGGCTGCGCATTCGGATTCGCCTTGCGGTAGGTCGGCGCATTGGTGAGGCCCGACGGCAGGTCAGGTGCCGCCGCGTTGATTGCGGCCTGCACGTCGCGCGCCGCCGCATCGACGTCGCGACCGGCCTGGAAGATCATGATCACCGACGCGGAGCCCTCGCTCGAACGCGAGCTGATCGTGTCGATGCCGGGAATCTGGCCCAGATGACGCTCGAGCGGCGCAGCGACTGTTGACGCCATCGTGTCCGCGCTGGCGCCTGGCTGGCTCGCAGTGACGAAAATCGCCGGGAACTCCATGTTCGGCAGCGCGGCGACGCCGAGCAGGAAATAGCAGATCACCCCGGCCACGGCCATGCCGGCGGCGAGCAGTGTTGTGCCGATGGGGCGCTTGATGAAGGGCGCGGAGATGTTCACGGCGCGCACTTCCTACATACGTGCGCACGTTTGTCGCACACATGTTGTTCACCTCTCCCGCTCGCGGGAGAGGGCAGGGTGAGGGCACGCTCGTCGCATGCACCCACTCCCCGCAACCGCGCGCGATTTACGCGCGAACTCGACTGACGCCGAGCAGCGTCTCTGGTTTTACCTGCGGCATCGGCCATTGAGCGGTTATCGATTTCGAAGACAGGTGCCGATCGGGCGATTCGTCGTGGATTTCGTGTGTATTCGTGCGCGACTGATCGTCGAGCTGGACGGTGGGCAGCATGCCGAGTCGGTGATCGAAGATCTGGAGCGGACGTTGTATCTCGCGCGAGCAGGCTTTCGTGTGATTCGGTTCTGGAATGATGAAGCGCTCCAACGGACTGAAGCGGTGCTGGAGAGCATTCTCGAGGCGTTGATCCAGGCGTGCCCTCACCCCTGCCCTCTCCCGCAAGCGGGAGAGGGGGAACCACTCGACCTTTCCGAAGACTGATGTGCGCTTTCCCCTCTCCCGCTTGCGGGAAAGCGCAGGGTGAGGGTACGCCTGCGAAACAGCCCCGCCTCACGCCGCACGCTCCCGCAAAGCCGTCCGCCGAGCACGCCGCACCTTCGCCCAGTCGCTCAGGCGCTCGAAATAGAGATAGACCACCGGCGTCGTGTACAGCGTGATCAGCTGCGACAGCAGCAGGCCGCCGACGATCGAGACGCCGAGCGGCCTGCGCAGCTCCGACCCGATGCCGCTGCCGAGCGCGAGCGGCAGCGCGCCGAGCAGCGCGGCGGCGGTGGTCATCATGATCGGCCGGAAGCGCAGCAGGCAGGCGCGGCGGATCGCGTCGTGTGCGTTCATGCCCGCGCGCTGCGCGTCGATGGCGAAGTCGATCATCATGATCGCGTTTTTCTTGACGATGCCGATCAGCAGCACGATGCCGACGATGCCGTCGACTGAAAGGCTCATGCCGCAGACCATCAGCGCGAGCAGCGCTCCGACGCCGGCCGGCGGCAGCGTCGAGATGATCGTGATCGGGTGGATGTAGCTCTCGTAGAGCACGCCGAGCACGATGTAGATGACGAGCACCGCGGCGAGCAGCAGCAGCACCTCGTCCGTCAGCGAAGCGGAGAATTCGGCGGCCTTGCCGATGAAGCGGCCGCGCACCTGCGGCGGGAAGCCCATCTCGCTCTCCACCTCGCGCACCGCGGTGACCGCGTCGGAGAGCGAATAGCCGGGCGCGAGATTGAACGAGATCGTGGCAGCCGGCAGCTGGTCCTGATGGCTGACCACCAGCGGCGCATTGCCGGTGACCGCCGTCGCCAGCGAAGACAACGGAATCGTGCCGCCGGCACCGACGGTGAAGCCGACGTTGCCGGTGTTGCCGATGCCGGCCGGCGTCGCCGAGTTGCTCGAGGCGAGCTGGCCGAGCGTCGTCGCGTTGCTGCCGGTCAGCGCGCCGTTACCGTTGCCGCGCACCGTGAGCTTGTCCAGCAGGTCTCGGCTGGTGCGGAACTCCGGCGCGACCTCCAGCACGACGCGGTACTGGTTCATCTGCGTGAAGATCGTCGAGATCTGGCGCTGGCCGAACGCGTCGTAGAGCGTGTCGTCGATCGTCTGCACCGGCACACCGAGGCGGCTCGCCTTCTCGCGATCGATGGTGAGCTTGAGCGCATTGCCCTGGTTCGCGAGATTGTTGCCGACGTCGGCGAGCTCGGGCCTTCTGCGCAGCGCGTCGGTCATCCGCGCGACGAAGCCGGCGAGCTCGCCCGAGTTCACGTCGGACAGCGCGTACTGGTATTCGGTCGAGGCGACGCGCGTGTCGAGCGCGACGTCCTGCACGGGCTTGAGGTAGAGCGCGACTCCGGGAATGCCCGCGACCGCCTGCTGCAGCCGCCGCATGACGCGATCGAGCGCGTCGCGCTCGCTGCGCGGTTTCAGCACGATCGAAAGCTGGCCCTGGCTCAGCGTCGGGTTGATCGTGCCCGCTCCGATGAACGCGGCGACGCCGGCGACGTCCGGCTGCGCGCGCAGCGCTTCGGCGACGGTCTTCGTGCGCTCCTCCATGGCGGGAAACGCGACGTTCTGGTCCGCCTCGACCACGCCGGTGATGAGGCCCGTGTCCTGCTCGGGCAGTAGGCCTTTCGGGATGAGGACGTACAGTGCGATCGTGACGATCACCGCGAGGGTGGCGACGGCGAGCATCAGCGGCTGGCGCGCGAGCACCCAGTCGAGCGTGCGCGTGTAGCCGTCGGCCAGGCGGTTCCACCAGGTGCGGCGCCCGCTTTCGCGCGCGGCATCGTCGGCCGGCAGGCGATCCGGCTTCAGGAGGTACGCGCACATCATCGGCGTCAGGGTCAGCGAGATCAGCATCGAGATCGCGACGGCGATCGACAGCACCCAGGCGAATTCATGGAACAGGCGGCCGGTCACGCCGGGCATCAGCAGCAGCGGCAGGAACACCGCGATCAGCGAGACGGTCAGTGACACGATCGTGAAGCCGATCTCGCGCGCGCCGACGATCGCGGCCTCCTTCGGCTGCCGTCCCTGCTCGATGTAGCGGACGATGTTCTCGATCATGACGATCGCGTCGTCGACGACGAAGCCGGTCGCGACGGTCAGCGCCATCAGCGAAAGATTGTCGAGCGAGAAGCTCGCGAACGACATGACACCGAACGTGCCGAGCAGGGACAGCGGCACGGCGATGCTGGGAATTACCGTGGCCCAGAGCCGGCGCAGAAACACGAAGATCACCGCGATCACGAGCAGGATCGTGAGACCGAGCGTGAATTCCACGTCGCGCACGGAAGCGCGGATCGTGATCGTGCGGTCCGAGAAGACATCCAGGTGCACGTCGGCGGGCAGCACGGCCTTGAGCTCGGGCAGCGCGGCGCGCACGGCTTCGACGGTCTGCACGATGTTCGCGCTTGGCTGGCGGCGGATGTCGAGCAGCACGGCGGGCTTGCCGTTAGCCCACGCGGCGAGCTGGTCGTTCTCCACGCCGTCGACGACCCGGGCGACGTCGGCGAGCCGCACCGGCGCGTCGTTCCGGTAGGCGATGATCGTCGTGCGGTATTCGTCGGCGTCGGCGAGCTGGTCGTTGGTGCCGATCGAGAAGCTCTGCACGGCGCCGTTGAGGCTGCCCTTGGGCGCGTTGACGTTGGCCTGCGTCAGCGCGCTGCGCACGTCCTCCATCGTGAGGCCGAGGTTCGCAAGCTGCGCCGGATTGACCTGCACGCGCACGGCGGGGCGCACGTTGCCGGCGATAGAGACGAGGCCGACGCCGGCGATCTGCGAGATCTTCTGCGCGATGATGCTGTCGGCGTAATCGTTGACCTCGCGCAGCGGCCGCGTGTCGCTCGTCAGCATCAGCGTCAGGATCGGCGCGTCGGCCGGATTGACCTTGTTGTAGACGGGCGGATACGGCAGGTTGTTCGGCAGCGTTCCGCGCGCGGCGTTGATCGCTGACTGCACGTCCTGCCCGGCCGCGTCTATGTCGCGGCCCATGTCGAACTGGATCACGATCGTCGACAGGCCGGCCGACGAATCCGAGCTCATCATCGTGACGCCGGAGATCTGGCCGAACTGCCGCTCGAGCGGCGTGGTCACCAGTGCCGCCATCGTCGACGCGCTCGCGCCTGGATACTGCGTCGTCACGACCAGGCTCGGCGCGTCGATGTCGGGCAGTGCCGAGACCGGCAGTCCGCGGAAGCCGATCATGCCGAGCAGCAGCAGCGCGACCATCAGCAGCGAGGTCGCGATCGGGCGATGGATGAAGAGCGTGGAGAAACCCATGACGTCGTCGGTCAGCGGCAGGCGTCGAGCGGCGAGCGGAAACGGCAGGCTCGCGAAGGATGCGCGCCCGTTTTCCGCTGAGCGCTCGTCGCCGACCGCGCTGCCTCTTTCATCTCAGCCGCCGCCCCGCCGGCCGCGCTGCCGCGGGCGTTCCGGATTCTGCTGCTTGAGCTTGTCGAGCTCGGCCTCGCTCGTCGGCGGCGCGGCTTCTCCCGGCGCGAGCGCGCGCACCTTGCTGCCGGGCTTCAGGCGGAACTGGCCTTCGGTGACGACTTTGTCGCCGGCCTTGAGGCCCGCCGTGACGAGAATCGTGTTGTCACCGGCTTCGTTGCCGAGCTGCAGCGGCACCATCGCGACGGTGGAGTCGGGCTGCACGACGTAGGCGTAGCTTCCGTCCGGCCCGCGCTGCACGGCGGTCGCCGGCACCACGAGGCCGCTGCGCACCGTCCTCACGCGCACGCGCACGTTGACGAACTGGCCGGGCCAGAGCGCATTCTTCTCGTTGGCGAATTCGGCCTTGAGCTTGAACGTGCCGGTCGTGGTGTCGATCTGGTTGTCGATGACCTTGAGCACGCCGTCCGCGATCGGATGGCTGTCGGTGCGGTCGAGCGCCGTCACCGGCAGCGGGTCCGCCGCGCTGCTCGCGCGCACGTCCTCGAGATTCTGCTCGGGCAGGTTGAAGATGACGTTGATCGGATGGACCTGGGTCAGCACGACGATGCCGCTGCCCGAGTTCGCAGTGACGAGGTTGCCGACATCGACGAGGCGGATGCCGGCGATGCCGTCGATCGGGGCCGTGATCTTCGTGTAGCCGAGCTGCGTGCGCGCCGTCGCGATCGCCGCGTCGTCGGCGGCGACCAGCGCTTCCTGCTGACGCACGAGCTGGCGCTGGTTTTCGAGATCCTGCGCGGCGACGAAGTGCTGGCGGATCAGCTCCTCGTAGCGCTTGAGCGTCGAGCGCGAGGCGGAGAGCTGCGCCTCGTCCTGTTTCTTCTTGGCGAGCGCCTGGTCGAGCGCGGCCTGGAATGTGCGCGGGTCGATCCGCGCGATCAGGTCGCCCGCCTTGACCTCCTGGCCTTCGGTGAAGTGGATCGATTCGAGCTGCCCGCTGACCTGGGTGTTGACCGTCACCGTGTTGAGCGCCTGCACGGTGCCGAGCGCCGAGAGATAGATCGGCACGTCCTTCTGCTCGACCGGCATGACCGTCACCGGCACGGGCGCATCGGCCGCCCCGCCGCCTCGTCTCGCCGCGCCCGGCCGCTCGGACATGAGCCGCCACGCGATCACGCCGGCGAGCACGACCGCAACGACGCCGATCGCCCACTTCCAACGCGACATGCTCATTCCTCCTGGATTGGCCATGGATGGGCCGTCAGCCGACATCCCAAGCAGCCGCGCGGTTCCGCCGGCGCACGCGAAGGCTAGCAGCCGCGTCTGCAGGATGCCGTAGACACCAGGTAAATGCGCCTTTACACGACCCGGAGCTTCAGCAGCCGTTCCAGCTCGCGCGGCTTGCTTCGGTGCCGCGCACCTCCATCTGAAAGACTCGATGCCCGAAACCTGTCTTGACAGCAGGCGCGGCCGGGGCTTCGGATGGCATCCGAAGTGATTTCGCGGGAGGGCCGGCCGCCGCATCACGTCCGTTCCAGCGCAGCCGCGGCCCAGGCCCCGCTGGCTTGCTCTCGTCCAAGGAGGTTCCATGGATACTGTCTGCGCGATCCCCGGCGCGGCGCTCGCCGTTGATTCCTCGCAGGTTCCCGATCCGGCGCTCGACATCAAGCCGAACGAAGGCACCGTCGAATCGACGGCCGTGCTCGCCGGCGGCTGCTTCTGGTGTACCGAAGCCGTGTTCGCCCGGCTTGCCGGCGTCATCGACGTGACGTCCGGCTATTCCGGCGGCAGCGCGTCGACGGCCGACTACGAGACGGTCTGCAGCGGCACGACCGACCACGCCGAGGCGATCCGCATCCGCTTCGACCCGCGCCGGATCAGCTACGGCCAGCTGCTCAAGGTGTTCTTCGCCGTCGCGCACGATCCGACCCAGGTCAACCGCCAGGGCAATGACCGCGGCCGCCAGTACCGCTCGGCGATCTTCTACGCCGACGACGCGCAGCGCGAAGTCGCCGAGGCGTACATCCGCCAGCTCACCGAAGCCAGGGTGTTCGCGGCGCCGATCGCTACCGAAGTCGTGCCGCTCGACGCGTTCTACGACGCCGAGCGCTACCACCAGAACTACGCGGCGCTGCATCCCGAGCAGCCGTACATCGCGTACGTCGCGCAGCCGAAGGTCGAGAAGCTCGAGAAAGAGTTCGGCGCCCGGCTCAAGGCAGGCGAATAGCCCCCGCCGCTCATACCGGAGACTCACGCATGACCACCGAAAACATCCCCGCCGCGGCGAACACCCGCAAATCCGCCTCCGGCTACGACTTGGGCCCGCTGTCTGCGGACGAGCGCGACCGCCTCGCCGCGAAGCTCAGCTCGGAAGAACGCCGCGTGCTGCTCGACCACGGTACCGAGCGGCCGTTCTGCGGCGCGCTGCTGCACAACCACGAGGCGGGGGCCTATGTCTGCCGCCTCTGCGGCCTGCCGCTGTTCAAATCCGGCGCGAAGTTCGAATCCGGTACCGGCTGGCCGAGCTTCTTCGCGCCGTTCGATCCCGAGCATGTACGCGAGATCCGCGATATCAGCCACGGCATGGTGCGCACGGAGATCCGCTGCGCGCGCTGCGACAGCCACCTCGGCCACGTGTTCCCCGACGGCCCCCCGCCGACCGGCAACCGCTACTGCATGAATTCTGTCGCGCTCGAGTTCATGCCGGACGCATAGCGGGTCAGGCGGTCGCCCGCGCCGGGACTGAACTGCGAGGTTGTGCTTTGCAGCAATCCGCGTCGGCCGCCGTGGCTCATGGCGATGCCCGGATGATCCGCGCGAGTGGACCCGATCCGGTGTGTGGCTGTCCGGATCATGCTGCAGTGCAGTTTGCCTATTCGCGCGGGCAGGGCCACTCTTTGCACGGGAAAGATTCCCGCGCCCACGCCCCTGGCCTCGCCGCTCCGCGAGCTCCCGCGTCGGGCCCGAAAAACATTCTCGCTGAGGACTGCTCATGGGCGACTCGTCGATCGTCGTGAGGCACGCGTCCCGCATCATTCGCGCGGTGCGCGGTGAACAGCGGACGTCGGTCGCCCCGCACGTGGCCAAATCCTGGAACCGGTGTCTGACCGAATACGGGATGGAGCCGAACGGGGCGCGCGCGACCGCCGTGCTCGAAGCGAACCAGCTGCGCGAGCGGCAACAGAAGCTCGGCGAGTTGCTCAACATCGCGCGGGCCGAAATGGAGAGCCTGTACGACCAGATCGCGGGGTCCGGCTACGCCGTCATCCTGGCCGACGCCGATGCGACGATCCTCTCGACGATCACCGATCCGACGCTCAAGCGCGAGTTCCGCCAGGCGGGCCTCTGGCACGGCGCACTCTGGGACGAGCCGCACGAAGGCACGAACGGCCTCGGTACCTGCGTGGTCGAGCACCGCGCGGTAACGATTCATCGCGACGAGCACTTCATGGGCTACAACCTCAACATGTCGTGCTCGGGCGCGCCGATCCTCGACGCGAACGGCGGCCTGCTCGGCGTGCTCGACGCGTCGAGCGTGAACTGCAACGACACGCGGGTGATCCAGCGCCACACGATGGCGCTGGTCAACATGTCGGCCAACCTGATCGCGCGCTGCCATTTCCTGCGCGAGTTCCCTCACGCCTGGGTGCTGCGCTTCCACAGCCGTCCCGAGTTCGTCGGCCTGCTGCACGAGGCTCTGATCGCGGTCGGCGACGACGGCAGGATTCTCGCCGTCAACGAGAGCGCGCTGACGCAGCTCGGCCATCCGGACCGCAAGACGCTGGTCGGCTCGTCGATCGAGGACGTGTTCCAGTTCGCGTTCGCCACGCTCGACCAGCGCGCGACGACGGCGCCGCAGGCGATCTGGCCGATCCGCGACGTGCGCCACGGCCGTCGCTTCTTCGCGCTCGTGCGGGCGCCGCAGCGGGCCGAGCATGCCGCAAGCGCGCCGCGCATCGTCTCCGAAGCCGTGCGCAACGCGCCGGTGGTGCCGCTTGCCGATGGCGCGCGCCATGTCGGCGCCGATCCGCGCATGCAGCACAATTTCCATTGCGCGCAGCAGCTCTTCAGCAAGCGCGTGCCGATTCTGCTGCAGGGCGCGACCGGCACGGGCAAGGAAGCCTTCGCCCGCGCGCTGCACCAGATGTCGCCGTGGGCGAACCGCGCGTTCGTCGCCGTCAACTGCGGCTCGATTCCCGAATCGCTGATCGAAAGCGAGCTGTTCGGCTACACGCGCGGCGCGTTCACCGACGCAGACCGCCACGGCCGCCCCGGCAAGATCCTGCAATCCTCCGGCGGCACGCTGTTCCTCGACGAAATCGGCGACATGCCGCTGACGCTGCAGACGCGCCTCCTGCGCGTCATCGAGGAGTACGAGATCGTCCCGCTCGGCGGCGACACGCCCGTGCCGGTCGACCTGCACGTCATCAGCGCGAGCCATCGCGACATCCGCCAGATGGTGCAGGAAGGCGAGTTCCGCGAGGATCTCTACTACCGCCTCAACGGCACGACGCTGCACCTGCCGCTTTTGAAGGACCGCGCCGATCGCGCCGAGCTGATCGAAGTGCTGCTGCACGAGGAGAATCCGGGCGGCGAGCCGGTGCGCATCCAACCCGATGCGCTGCACGCGCTGCTCAACTATCACTGGCCCGGCAACATCCGCCAGCTGCGCAACGTGCTGCGCACGGCGGCCGCGCTCTGCCGCGACAACGTGATCCGCCTGACGAACCTGCCGCAGGAGCTGCTCGACTACGCCGGCGAAGAGCCGCACGCGGCAACGACGGCGAGCGCAACCGCTCCGGCAGCCGCGTCCGTGGCGTCCGCCGACAGCTGCTGCCGCACTCCGCTCGACACCGCCGAGCACGCGACGCTGCTGAGGGAGCTCGAGCGCAACCGCTGGAACATCACGCACACGGCGGATGCGCTCGGAGTCAGCCGCAACACGCTGTACCGCAAGATCCGCAAGCATCAGATTCCGCTCGCGGAGTAGGGAGCGCTCCGAGCCGGGCTTGCGGCAGCTCATGCGGTTTTGCGGTGGGCCGGGGCTCATTCATTTGTGCGTCAGCGTCATGCGATATGCGGGTGGGCTGGAGCCCATCTCATTGTCCTGCAAGTCGCATAGGGTGGGCCTTGCCCCATCGCTGTTGCGTCAGCATCGTGCGATGTACGGTGGGCTGGAGCCCACTCATGACTCGTGCCTGCCAGCGCCGCTCGCACCGCCCGCCGCTTTTCAAGATTTTCGTGAGGCCGAACGCGCAGCGCCGCCTGTAGCATCGAGGCTACCGCCGCATCGCCAACAACGGACGCGGCCGATACGGGGCCAAACATGCGCTACGCAGGATCGGGCACCATTCGCGTGCTCGCCGTCATCGGTTTCGCCGCCGGTTCCGCTCCGGCGGCCGAGCCTGACGTGCCGGACGCGGAGACCAGCCGACTTCCCGACATCGTCGTCACCGCGACGCGCACCGAGCGGTCGGCATTCGACGTGCCGGCTTCGATCGACTCGGTGCCGATCGGCGACGCCACCGACACGCTCGGGGTGAATCCGTCCGAGTTCCTGGACGGGATTCCCGGCCTGCTCGCGCGCGACCGGCAGAACTACGCGCAGGACGAGCAGATCTCGATCCGCGGCTTCGGCGCGCGCTCGACCTTCGGCGTGCGCGGCGTCAGGATCTACACCGACGGCATCCCGGCCACGATGCCGGATGGGCAGGGCCAGGTCTCGCATTTCAATCTCGACTCTGCCGAGCGCGTCGAGGTGCTGCGCGGCCCGTTCTCCGCGCTGTACGGCAACTCGTCCGGCGGCGTGATCCAGCTCTTCACGGCGGACGGCACCGATTCTCCGCAATACAAGTTCGGGCTCGTCGGCCAGAGCTACGACACGCTGCGCGCCAGCGTCAACGCGCGCGGCTCGGCGGGCCCGGCCGACTACAACGTAGATTTCACGCATTTCGAGACGGACGGCTATCGCGATCACAGCGCCGCGCAGCGCGAGTCGGGCAACGGCAAGCTCAACATCGCGCTCGGCGGCGGCGGCAGGCTGACGCTGCTGCTCAACACGGTGAACATTCCCGGCGCGCAGGATCCGCTCGGCCTCACCCGCGAGCAGTTCGAGGACGATCCGCGCGGCGTGGCGCCCGTCGCCGAGCAGTTCAACACGCGCAAGAGCGTGCAGCAGTCACAGGGCGGTGCGGTCTACGAGCAGCCGTTCGGCGGCGGCAATACGCTGCGCGTGACGGGCTACTACGGCCAGCGCGACGTCACGCAGTTTCTGTCGATTCCGGCCTCCGCGCAGGCCAATCCGCTGCACTCGGGCGGCGTCGTCGATCTCGGCAGCCGCTACGGCGGCGCCGATCTGCGCTGGGTATGGAAGGGCGACCTTGCCGGCCGTCCGTTCGAGATCGCCGCCGGCGTCAACTACGACCGTCAGGAACAGACCCGCAAGGGCTACGAGAACTTCGTCGGCGACACGCTCGGCGTTCGCGGCGCGCTGCGCCGCAACGAGGACGACACGGTGTTCAACTTCGACCAGTACGCGCAGGCGACCTGGACCTTCGCCGATGCGTGGTCGCTGACGGCCGGCGTGCGCCACAGCGAAGTCAAGTTCAACTCCGATGACCACTACGTCACCGGCAGCAATCCGGACGACAGCGGGCATGTCAGCTACAGCGCGACGACTCCGGTCGCGGGCCTGATGTGGCGCGCCTCGGACACCACGCACGTCTACGCCTCCTACGGCAAAGGCTTCGAGACGCCGACGTTCAACGAGCTCGCCTATCGCAGCGACGGCGGTCCGGGGCTCGCGTTCAATCTCGTCCCGGCGAAGAGCCGGAACAGCGAGATCGGCGTGAAGCTGAAGCCGACGCCGGCGATCGACGCGAGCGCTGCGGTGTTCCGCGCCGACACCGACGACGAGCTCGCCGTCGCTACCAACTCCGGCGGCCGCACGACGTACCAGAACATCGGCAAGGCGAGGCGCCAGGGCGCCGAGGTCGCGCTCGTCGCGCGCATCGCCGACGACTGGCGCGTGCGCTTCGCCTACACCTGGCTCGATGCGACGTTCCGGACGGGCTTCCTCACCTGTTCAGGCACGCCGTGCCCGGCGCCGAACACGCCGGTGCCCGCCGGCACGCGGATTCCCGGTGTACCGAAGACCGACATCTCCGCCGCGATCGAATGGGGCCACGAGTCCGGCTGGCGCGCCGCGCTCGGCGGCGACTACGTCGCATCGGTGCCGGTCAACGATCTCGGCACCGACTCGGCGCCATCGTATTTCGTGCTGAACGCCGACGTCGGCTACGGCTTCGATCTGCCATCAGGCCACCTGCGCACGTTCTTCGCTGTCGAGAACGCGCTCGATCGCAAGTACGCAGGCTCGGTCATCGTCAACGACGGCAACGGCCGCTTCTTCGAGCCGGCGCCGGGAAGGACGTACCTCCTGGGCGTCCAATGGCTCTGGACGCCCTGAAACGCGCCAGGCGTGAAAGCGCCACCGCAACCGGCAGAGAAAACGCTGCCGCCTGCTACAACGCAATGCGCACGCCGATCCAGGCCGCGCGCGGCTGCGCCGGACTGTAGAAGCGCGGGTCCTCGAATTCGGGGAACACTTCGTCCGGCTCGCCGAGCGTGCCGAACGTGTAGTACTTGCGGTCGAACACGTTCTCGACGCGGCCGAACACCGAGACATGCGCGTTGAGATTGTAGATCGCGCGCAGGTTGACCACCGTGTAACCCGGCGTCTTCGGCAGCAGGTTCGCCTCGTCGCTGCGCAGATACTGGCCCGAGTTGGCGATCACGTCGCCGCCGATGCTGAATCCCTCGAACAGCGCGAAGTCCGCGCCGAGCTTGAAGCTGTGCTCGGGCAGTCCGGGGATCCTGTCGCCGCGGTGCACGGCGATCAGGCCGTCGTCGTCCGCGTCCGGATGATTCGCGCTGTTCTCGGTGAAGTCGGTGCGATAGGTCGCGTCGAGATACGTGTAATTCGCGTACCAGCGGAGGCGCCTGTCGAGCGCAACGCCGTCCAGACTCGCCTCGATGCCCTGGCGGCGCGTGTCGCCGACGTTCGCGAAGAAGCCTTCGTTCGACGCCGAGCCGCCGGTTGCCTGGAACAGGATGTCGTCGACGTTGGTGGTGCGGAACACGCCGAGATGCCAGTCGACGCGGTCCGCGGCCGCGTCGCCGAAACGGCCGCGCAGGCCGCCTTCCCAGGACTTGGCCACCACCTGCTTCAGCGGCGGATCGGCGAGGAACTGGTTGGGCAGCTTGCAGGGCGCGTCCTCGTCCGCGCAGGTGAGCTCGACCGGCGTCGGTGCGCGCGTCGCTTCGCTGTAGCCGCCGTAGAAGCTCAGCTCCGGACTCCACCGATACGTGATGCCGGCTGCCGGGTTGACGCGCGAGAAGCTGTGGTTACCGTCGAGATCGGGATTCTCGCCGGTGCGATCACGGATCTTCGTGCGCGTGTGATTGTGCCGGGCCGAGACCGTCGCGGCGAGCCGGTCGGTGATCGAGAGCGTGTCGGTGAGATACACGCCGGTCGTCTCGGTGCGGGTGCGCACGGCGAGCGCGTCTTCGGGAATGAAGATACCGGTGTTCGGCACGGTCACGCGATCGTCCTGCAGCATCGACGCCTCCACCGACGAATCGAAGCGGAGGTGCCCTTCCGTGTAGTCGACGCCGACGACGAGCTGGTTCTCCATGCCGCCGATCGGCTGAGAGAAGGCGAGCTGCAGGGTGCCGCCGTCCGCGACCTGCCTGCGATGGCTCAGGTTGTTGATCGCGTCGAACTCTTCGGGAATGGGCCGTCCGTGCTGGTCGAGCACCGGCTCGTCATCGTCGCAGAGGATCTCATCGTCGTCATCGCATTCCTCGAACTCGCTGGCGTCGCCGTTGTACGAGGTCGAATCGACCTTGCGGTGATAGGCCGTGAACGAGAGCTTCGTCGCGTCGCTGAAGTCGAAGCTGCCCTGCAGGCTGGCGAGATCGAGCGTGTTCTTCGTGTTGTCGGGTGCGGTGAAGATGCTTGCGTAACGCGCTGCCAGCGCCTCGATCGGCGCCGAGCCGTTGCCGGTGAGGTCGGTGTCGCCGTGGCCGAGGTGCAGATCCAGCGAGGCTCCGTCGCCGCGCCACGACAGCGTGCCGTAGAAGTTCGACGAGCGCGACGGCGACCGGTCGCGCCAGCCGTCCTCGTCGAAGTAGCGGCCCATCAGATACCAGCCCCACGCACCGGAATTGCCGCCGGTTTCCAGTGAGGCGTTCCAGCGCTCGAACGAACCGCCGTAGACCTCGGCGCGCGTGCCGGGATCGCTGAAGCCCGTCTTCGTCTGCAGCGAGATCGCGCCGCCCAGCGTGTTGAGGCCGAACACCGGGTTCGATCCGGACATGAGGCTCATGCGCTCGATCGCGTCCTCAGGGATGAGATCCCAGTTGACGGTGTCGCCGAACACCTCGTTGATGCGCACGCCGTCGAGATAGACCGAAACGCCTTCCGAGCCGCCGAGCAGCGGCGTCGCCGTGAAGCCGCGGAACTGAAGGTCCGGCTGCAACGGATTGTCCTGCGCCTGGTTGACCGTGATGCCGGCGAAATTCCGGTTCATGAAATCGCTGAGATCGAGCGCCTGCGCGCGGTCAAGCGCCTCGTCGTCGGCGGACTGCACGTGATACGGCAGCTTCTCGATCTCGATGTCGGTGCCGGCGACCGGCGTCACGCCGACAATGGTGACGAGATCGAGCGTGGTGACATCCTCGCTCTTCGGCTCGGACTCGGCCTGCGCGTGTGCGGCGAGCGGCAGCGCGGCCGCGATCGCGGCCGTCATTGCGACCGCCAACGCGGTCTCGGCGATAGCGCCCTGCATTCGCAGGGTGCGGTTTCGGTGCGGCATCAAGCATTCCCCCGTAAGCTTTTTCCTCGACGCGATCCCGCGGGCGGCAGCTCGCCGGATCGCCTCGCCAGACTAGCGGGGATCGCTCCGGGAAAACTTCCCGATCGATGCTGCGCCGCGACGGAAGCGCGCACGTGGCGCCGTCGCACCGGCGCGAGCAAGATGACAGCTCTGTCCGACGGGGTGGTTCCATGCGGATCTCGCGATACCTCGCTACGCGCATCGTTGCCGTCAGCACCGTGATCCTGCTCGCGGCGCTGGCGCTCGCGTTGTGGCGCGCGCAATACGACGTGCAGCGGGAAGAGCAGGGTGCGCTCGAGACCGTGCGCTTGTTCGAGCATCTCTACGCGCTCGAGAACGGGCCCGAGGCCGACGCCGACGGCCATGTTTCGGCGCTGCGGCGGATCAACGCGGACGGCCAGCTCCGTCACATCCAGCTCGAGCTGCGCGACGTCGGCGGCGAAACCCTGGTCGCTCCGCGCCGTGCGCGATCGACCAGTGTGCTGGAGCGCCTGTTCGCCCTGATCGCGCCGGGCATGCGCTCGGTGCAGGTCGATCCGTCGGGCCCGTGGACACTCGCGCGCGACGACGGCGCACGCTACGTCGCAGCGTTGTCCCTCGATCCCACCAGCGAGCAGCGCGAGGCGCTGGACAACCTGCTCGGCATGCTGGTCGTGCTCGTCGGTTACGGCGTCGCCCTGCTGCTGGCGGTGTACTGGGCGCTGCGCCGCACGCTGGCGCCGCTGCAGCCGATCCAGCACGCCATCGAGCGGTACGAGCGCAACGATTTCGCGTACCGCCTGCCGACACTGCCGGTCGCGGAGCTGGATCGCATCGCAGGTGCGCTCAATCATCTCGCCTCGACGCTCGCCGGCGCGCAGGAGGCGCGGCGCACGCTGAGCCTCAAGCTCGTGTCTTCGCAGGAGGAGGAGCGCGCACGCATCGCGCGCGAGCTGCACGACGAGCTCGGCCAGACACTGACCGCGATGCGCGCCGATGTCGCCTGGCTGGCGCACCAGACGTCGGCGTCGCCCGCGTTGCGCGACGTCGTCGCCGGGCTGGCGCGGCATTGCGAGCGCTTCCACGAGCAGGTGCGGGAACTCCTGAGCCGGCTGCGTCCGCACGGCGGGCACGGCTCGACCGGCGTGCCGCTGGAGCGCCTGCTCGACGATCTCGTCGAAAGCTGGCGGCGGCGCCCCGGGCGCCGCGCGGAATACACGCTGTCCTGCCAGATCGACGGCCGCGTGCTGCCGGACGACCTTGCGCTCGCGCTGTACCGGCTGACGCAGGAAGCGCTGACAAACGCGACGCGGCATGCCGATGCGACGCGCGTCGAGATCCGCGTCGGTCCGGGTCCCGACGGCGGCATCGAGTGGTCCGTCGAGGACGACGGCGTCGGCCTGGATTCGGCGGACGCCGCGCTTCATCGCGGCAACGGCCTCGCCGGCATGCGCGAGCGCGTATGGGCCCACGGCGGCGAGATCGAGCTCGGGCCGGCCGCGAACGGCCGGCGCGCCGGGCTGCGCATCCGCGCGCGGTTCGCGGCGGCCGTCACCGAAACACGGAGCGGTGGGGAGCCGTGATGCAGCTCCGGCGCGCCGGTCAGCTCAAGCCGGCGGAGCGCGGCGGCAACAGGCCCTGCTGCTCGGCGTAGCGATACATTTCCAGCGAGGAGCCGAGCCCGGTCTTCTGCCGGATCGAGGTCTGGTAGTTCGCGATCGTCTTCGTGCTGAGCCAGCGGCTGGCCGCGATCTGCTCGACCGTGTCGCCGCGCGCGAGCAGCAGGAAGATCTCGAACTCGCGCGGCGACAGCGCTTTGTGGGGCGCGTCCGGCTTGCGTTCGAGCCCCTCCAGCGCGCGTGCGATGCCGGGAGAAAGCGGCCGCGCGCCGCCGACGACGTCGTGCACGGCGGCGACGAGCGATTCGGGCGGACTGTTCTTGGTGACGTAGCCACAGGCACCGGCACGCAGCGCCTGCGCGGCGAGGTCGGCATTCTCGTGCATGGTGAAGACCAGCACGCGCAGCTGCGGCACGCGGTGCTGCAATCGCTGCAGCGTCGCGAGTCCGCCGGGACCGGGCATGCTGAGATCGAGAATCAGCACATCGGCCGGGTTCGAAGCGAGCCACCGATAGGCGCTCTCGCCGTCGCCGAACTCGGCCACGACCTGCACGCGCGCATCGAGCTCGAGCAGCCGGCGATAGCCCGTGCGCACGACCGCATGATCGTCGGCGATCGCGACGCGCAGCGGCGCGGCTGCCTTCGTGGATACGACAAGCGAAGCAGTGCTCGCGAGGTCCATGCGTCCGGCGCATCCGCCGCGTCAGGCGGATGCGCCTGCGGCTCCGTCAAGCCTTGAGCACGCCCGACTGCTTGGCCGCGTGCGTCGCCAGCGCGTCCATCAGCGGCGGCGACAGGCAGTCGTACGGCTCGAGGCCGATCTCCTTGAGGCGCGAGCGCACTTCGTCCATGCGGCTCGGCGGAAAGCCCGACTCGATGATCGACGAGACGAACGCGGCAAACTGCGGTTCCTGCCAGCCCGTCTGCGGAGAGAGCTCGGTGTGGACGAAATCGAGCCCGTAGAACGCGTGCTTGTTGTTCTCGATGCGGCCGTACATGTGCACGCCGCAGCCGGTGCAGGCGTGGCGCTGGATCGTCGCGTTCGGATCGACGACCTTCAGCTTGTCGGCGCCCTTGGTCACCGTGAGCTTGTCGCGCGGCACGACCGCGACGATCGAGAAGTTCGCGCCCTCGGGCTTCCAGCACTTTGTGCAGCCGCAGGCGTGGTTATGCAGGACGTTCGAGGCGAGCTTGACCTCGACCGCGCCGCACTTGCAGGTCAGCGTGCCGCCGGCGAAGTTCGGATCGCCCTTCTTGATGCCGTTGTCGATCGCTGGATGAAGGTTGACGGCCATGTTCTCACCTCGCTTTATTGTGGAAATCGCGGCCCGCAATGGCCGCTCTCGATCTTCGCGACCGGGACGATCGCATCAGTAACGGATCACCGAGCGGATCACCTTGCCTTCGTGCATGAGGTCGAACGCGTGGTTGATCTGGTCGAGCGGCAGCACCTGGCTCACGAACTCGTCGATCTTGAGCTGGCCTTCCATGTACTTGTCGACGTAACCCGGCAGCTGCGAGCGGCCCTTCACGCCGCCGAACGCCGAGCCGCGCCAGACGCGGCCGGTGACGAGCTGAAACGGTCGCGTGCAGATTTCCTGGCCGGCGCCGGCGACGCCGATGATGGTCGATTCGCCCCAGCCCTTGTGGCAGCACTCGAGCGCCGCGCGCATGACCTTGACGTTGCCGATGCATTCGAACGAGTAGTCGACACCGCCGTCGGTCATGTCGATGATGACCTGCTGGATCGGCGTGTCCTTGTAGTCGGCGGGATTGACGAAGTCCGTCGCGCCCATGGCCTTGGCCATTTCCCACTTGGCGGGATTGAGGTCGATTGCAATGATGCGCGAGGCCTTGGCCATCACCGCGCCCTGCACGACCGCGAGGCCGATACCGCCGAGACCGAACACGGCGACCGTCGAGCCCGGCTGCACCTTGGCGGTGTTGAGCACGGCGCCGATGCCGGTCGTGATGCCGCAGCCGAGCAGACACACCTTGTCGAGCGGCGCCTTCGGATTGATCTTCGCGACGGCGATCTCGGGCAGCACCGTGTATTCGGAGAACGTGCTGGTGCCCATGTAGTGCAGGATCTGCTTGCCGTTCTTCGAGAAACGCGAGGTGCCGTCCGGCATCAGGCCCTTGCCCTGGGTGACGCGGATGGCCTGGCAGAGATTCGTCTTGCCGGACTTGCAGAACTTGCACGCGCCGCATTCGGGCGTGTAGAGCGGAATGACGTGGTCGCCGGGCTTGACGCTGGTCACGCCGGGGCCGACCTCCTGCACGATGCCGCCGCCTTCGTGACCGAGAATGACCGGAAACATGCCTTCGGGGTCCTCGCCGGACAGCGTGAACGCGTCCGTGTGGCAGACGCCGGTCGCGACGATCTGCACGAGGACTTCGCCGGCCTGAGGTTTCTGCAGCTCGACTTCTTCGATCTCGAGGGGCTTGCCGGCCGCCCATGCGACTGCTGCTCTGGTTTTCATTGCTCTCAATCTCCTGGGAATTCCGTTTTCATCTCGGGCGAGAATCGATCGTCCTGCCGCGACCGGCGCGCATTGCTGGATACCCGGGATCGCACCCGCACGCAGCCGCTCCTTGCCGCGAGAAGGGCGCGCGCGAGGCCTCGGACAGACGAACGGAGGCAAACCGCGTGCCACCCGAAAACAAAGCGCAACCCGGCGTTTTTCAAGGAATTATCGGCAATTCCGCAGCCGTTCGCGCACTCGTTTCGGCGCAGCGGTGAAACGGAAATGGAACAGCTGTTCCAGATGGCGACGATGCGCGCAATCCGCGCATCGGGGTGCCGTCACTGCGGAATCACGACGCCCCAAGGCAGCTCTCCGACCTGGATTTCCTTAATCACCTTGCCTTCGGCCGTGTCGATCACGCTGACGCTGTTCGAACGCCCGTTCGCGACGTAGAGCTTCCGGCCGTCCGGGGTCAGCGCCATGTTCCACGGGCGCTGGCCCACCTTGATCTCGGACACGACCTTTTTCGACGCGACATCGATCACCGAGACCGTGCCGGCACCGCCGTTCGCGGCATAGATCCGCTTGCCGTCGTGGCTGATCGTGACACCGGCCGTGCGCAGGGCCGTCGGAATGCTGGCGACCTTCCTGCGCGCGGCGACATCGATCACGTCGACTGCGTTGGCCGATTCCTGGGCGACGAAGACTTCCGACGTACCGGGCACGAACGCCGCGCCACGCGGATGGCCGCTGGTCGCGATCGTGCCGATCGATTTCTTCTGCTTGAGGTCGATGACATCGAGGTTGTCCGAGCCCTCGTTGCTGGTCAGCAGCAGGGAAGCATCGGGAGCGAACTCGCAGTGCTCGGGGTTGCGGCCCTGCGTCGGAATGCGTGCCTCGATCTCGAAGGTTTTCGGGTCGATCAGCAACACGACGTGCTGGCCTTCGGCGCAGACCGCGAGGCGATCGCCCGACGGCGACAGCCGCACGCCTTCGGCATCCTCGCCGATGTCGACGCTGTGCTTCACGGTGTCCGTGGCGGGGTCGATCGCGAAGAGCGTGTTGCGCTGGGCGTCGACGACATAGATGACGCTGCCGCTCGCATCCGCATCCACGGCCTGAAGGCGCTTGCCGAGCTTGCCGCCGCCCGACAGCGTGCGCGTGACGGTGTCGGTTTCGGTATCGATGACCGAGATCGTTCCGCTCTTCTGGTTCGGCACGTAGGCGAGCGTGGCCGCCGCTACGCTCCCGGCGGCGAGCCCGAAGAGGAAGATCGCGGATGCGACAGCGAGAAGAGGGCGCCGCGCTCTCGACGTGTGGCTGTCAACTCGCATGGACATCTAACATCCTCCGTCTGGCACTCGATGCGGGCGCAATCGTCGCGCCCGATCAATCCTTCGATTGTCCGCCGGTGCGCGCGCATCCGTCCGCGGCATGCTGCCGCATGCGGCTTCACGCATCGCCCGGCCCTGCACATCGGCCGGGGCGCCGCTTTCCGCAGCCGCTCAGCGCTCCTCCGGCGGCGAGCCGAACTTGTATTTCTGATCCGCGTTCGGGCTGTATTTCGATCGCACGAACGTCAGGATGCGCCAGAGGTCGTCGCTCGACTTGATCAGAGTGCCGAACGGCGGCATCGGGCCGATCACGTTCTCGCTGCCCTTGCGCGTATAGCCCTGCTTCTGCAGCTCGTCGCTGCCGAGGGTGACGAGGCGGAACAGCGTGTCGTCGTCACCGTCGTAGATCCACGTGTCGTTGATCAGCGGCGGGCACATGCCGCCGCCGCCGCCGCCGCCGTGACAGCCGTTGCAGCTGTAGGAAAGGAACTTCTCCTCGCCGTCGGCGACGATGTCGGCCTGGCTGTCGGTGTACGGGTTCTTGAGCTGACCTTTCGGCGTCTGCTTCACGAGATCCATCGGCGTGACCTTCGTGTAGTCGACTTTCGCGTCGCTCTTCGGAGCATCCGCAGCGGTGGCCGCCTTGTGCGCACAAACCGTCACGGCAAGCGCCAGCACGGCGGCGGCACCTCCACTTATGCATTTCTTCAGCACGACGATCTCCTTCTGCAAAAGAGCCCCGGAAATTCGGACACCGAGGCCCGACTTATGAAAACGATTCTGAACCAGACGGCTTAAGAGTCGATAACCGCAATGTAAATTCGATGCAAAGGTCCGCAGAGGCTGCTTCGAAAGCCGCTACCTCACGACGGCACGTGGCTCACGAGGACTTTTCTCGCGGTGCGCGCGTGCGCTCTCTCAGGAGCTTGGCGACGGCGTCGCTGTTGTTCGCCTCGGCGATCTTGAGCGCGGTGCGGCCGTCTTCGCTCTTGAGATCGGGATCGGCACCGGCCTTGAGCAGCAGCGTCGCGATGTCCGTCCGGTTGTGGGCCGCCGCGATCATCAGCGCCGTCACGCCGCCAGGATTCGCGGCGTTGACATCGGCACCCTTGCCGATCAGACGCTCCGCGAGATCGGCCGAGCCGGACGTCGCCGCCAGCATCAGCGGGGTGTACTTGCCCTGCCCGACGGCGAGGTTCACGTCGGCGCCAGCGTCGATGAGCACGGCACCGGCCTTGTTCTTCGCGTTCTCCGCAGCCACCGCGAGCGGCGTGAGGCCGTGCGCTTCGCGCGTGAAGTCGAGCTTGGCGCCGTGCGCGATCAGAACCTTCGCGAGCTCGGCATCGTCGGTCCACGCCGCATACATGAGTGGCGTCCATCCGGAAAGATCGGTCGCGTTCGGATCGGCCTTGTGCTCGACGAGATAGGTCGCGATCGGCGCATAGCCGAAGCGCACTGCGTTGCCTAGCGCGGTATAGCCGTCGCCGTCGCGAGCGCCGGCGTCGGCACCGTGCTCGACGAGGTAGCGCACGCGCTCGATGTCCGCCGCGACGACGGCGTTGCCGAGTTCGACGTTCGGATCAGCGCCCTCCGCGAGCCATCTCTTGAGATCCTCCACGCTCGTCTTCGGCTCTTCGGCCGCCGCCGTCTGCGTTGACGGGGGCGCCGGCTTGTACGGGCCGTGCGAAGGCAGGTCGCCGTCGACGACGCATTCGGGGCACTTCACGAGCGGCACGCCGTATTCGACGAGGATCGCGCGGATCTTGTCCTTCGTGTCGCGCATCGCCTTCTCGATCGCGGCCTTCACCTCGGGCCGGCCGCGTGGGGTGGCCATCGCCATGTCGAACTCGAGCGGGATGTTGTCCTCCATCAGGTTGACCGGCTGGATCACCAGCGGCGCCTTCTTGATCGACTTGTAGTAGCCCGCCATCGGGCCCCACACGCCGGCCATGTCGGTCTTGCCATCGATCACCTGCTGCACGGAATACGAGGGCTGGTTCTCCGGCACGAGATCGCCGTCGTGCGAGAGGTACTGGATGACGGTGTTCTGCATGATGCCGTGCGCGGCGAGCGCCTGGCGAATCGCCGAAACCTGGTAGACGCCGATGCGCAGATCCTGCAGCTTCGGATCGTCCAGGTCCTTGATGACGAAGCCGGAGTCCTCGCGATAGACCAGCACGAACGTGGAGCGATACAGCGGTACCGTCATGTCGGCGCCGTTGGTGTCGGCAGTCATGTCCATCCAGAGATCGCAGTTGCCTTCTCCGATGGTCTTGCGCATCAGGGCGCGTTCGAACGACGGGCGCCAGTAGTACTGGACCCCGGTGCCGAGCGCCTCGCCGAGGACCTCGGCGATCTTGTTCTGGAAGCCTTCACCTTTCTTGTTCGACAGCGGCATGTTGCCGGGGTCGGCGCAGACGGTGAAGGAATCGAGCTTTACGTCCTCCGCAAGCGCCTGCGCGGCGAACGCGGCGAGCGAGAGCGCGAGTGCGTTGTGGAGCATCGTCTTCATGGCGCACCTCTCATCCGGATTACTCCTTGGACAGCGGGGATATTGCTGAATTCCGCGCCCGCGCACCATGGGAGGAATTCCGGCGCGGATGCGCCCGGAGCGTCGCAAGGCGAAGCGAAAACGCCCGGCACCGAGCGGCGCCGGGCGTTTCGAGTCAAGCGAAAAACAACAACAGCTGCATCAAGCGTTCACATGCCCGCCGCGGTGCCGGCCGTGGTGGCGCCGGGCGTGGGTCCGCCGATGCGGAACGTGTACAGCGTGCCGCCTTGCGGAATGTGGTTGAGTCCGGCTGCCTTCGTCATCGCGGTCGCGCCGATCGCACCGAACTTGTCGTTGAGATCGAGGCCTGCGGTGACCGGAAGGCCGATCCATCCGCCGATGCCGGCGTAGACGGAGATGTACTCCTTGCCGCCGACCGACCACTGGATCGGGTTGCCGATGATGCCCGAGCCCAGCTTGCGCGCCCACAGCACCTTGCCGGTGTCGCGGTCGACCGCGCGGAAGTCGCCGCCGAGGCTGCCGTAGAACACGAGCCCGCCGGCCGTGGTCAGCGTGCCGCCCCAGTTCGGATACTGGTCGGGGATCTCCCACTCGGTCTTGCCGGTCACGACGTTGAACTTCTTGATCTTGCCGGTCACGCCGGGCTTCTCGGGATACATGTACACGTTCGCGAACACATACACGGTGCCCTGCTGCGTGTGCGAGCGCTCCTGCGGATTCAGCTCCATGCACCAGTTGTTGGTCGGCACGTAGAAGTTCGCGGGATCGTTCGGATCGACCGAAGCCGGCTGCTGGTCCTTGCCGCCCATCGCGGACGGGCAGGCCTGCACGTTGTTCTGCGGCATCAGCGGCGAGTGCTCGGCGACCTTGACCGGGCGGCCGGTCTTGAGATCGACCTTCTCGGCCCAGTTCACCGTCACGTACTTGTGCGCGCGGAGCAGCGTGCCGTCGGTGCGGTCGAGCACGTAGGCGAAGCCGTTGCGGTCGAAGTGGACCAGCGCCTTGTGCTTCTTGCCGTCGACGTCGAGATTGTCGACCAGGATGTTCTCGTTGACGCCGTCATAGTCCCACTGGTCGAACGGCGTCATCTGGTACGCCCACACGGCCTCGCCGGTATCGACGTTGCGCGCGAAGATCGTCATCGAGAACTTGTTGTCCCACTGGCCGCTGTTGCAGGCCTCCTGCGTCTGCGGCTTCGCGCCGCAGCGGAACGAAGGCGACCACAGACCGGGGTTGCCGGTCGAGTAGTAGACGAGGTGCAGGTCGGGGTCGTACGAGTACCAGCCCCACGCCGCGCCGCCGCCGCGCTGCCATTCGTCGCCCGGATACGTCTTGATGCCGAGCTCCTTGCCGGCCGTGCCGTATTCCGGATGCTTCTTGTTGGTGTTCGCCGTGATGCACATGTCCTTGTCGGTGCCGGTCGAGTGGCACTCCCACACCTTCTTGCCGTCGGCGAGGTTGTAGGCCGTGAAGCGGCCGCGCGCGGCGAACTCGTCGCCGCCGAATCCGATCAGCACCTTGTCGTTGGCGATGATCGGCGCCGGCGTGATGGTCTCGCCCTTGTCGGGATGCGCGTGCTTGACCACCCACACTTCCTTGCCGGTCTTGGCATCGAGCGCGATGACGTAGCCGTCCAGCGTGCCGTAGACGAACTTGCCGTCCGCGTACGAGCCGCCGCGATTGACGGTGTCGCAGCAGGCGCGCGGCACCGCGGACTGATCGCGGCCGCTGGTCTTGAGGTACGACCACACCTGCACCGGATGATCCGGATCGGACAGATCGAGCGCCTGCACGATGTTGCACTTCGACATCTCGGGGCAGCCCGAGACCATGAACATCATGGGCTTGCCGCCGACGTCGCTGATGACGAGCGGCTGGCCCTCGTGGCCGCGCAGAGCGCCGGTCGACTGCGCCCACGCGAACTGGAGGTCCTTGACGTTTTCCTTGTTGATGCCCGTGAGCGCGCTGTAGCGCTGGGACATCAGGTTGCCGCCCGGGGCCGCCCACTGGTTCGGGTCCTTGAACCGGGCGAACTGCTCGGTATCGGACGAGGCCATCGCGACGCTACAGATTCCGAGCAGCGCTGCGGCAGCGCAGTACAACTGGACTCGATGTTTCGCTGTAAGCCAACTCATCTTCAATTCTCCTCCTGCATGGGTCGGTAGTGCTTTCCGCAGCGAAGCGGAAGCAGCCGGCGAACAGTCATCAGCCTGGTCCTACGCTTGCGTGGCCATGGGTTCGCGAAATTTTCTTCGAAGCCGCTTGCGGGCTTCCGCGCATGCCACAGTCGCCGGTCCCCTCACAGGCCGGATCGGTTGTGCGATGCGCCTCTATGTATTGCAGCGCTTGTGCCAAATCGGGCGTTCTATGAAAAATTCCCGCGCATCAATCGATTGCAGATTGCTGCGGCGCAGCGGCGCCGCGCGAGTGTTCCATCAGCGGAACACCACGGCCGGCACCATTGCACCGGGCTTGGCATAGCGGTGGACAGGCGCCACGCGGCGTCGGCAGGAGGTCACCGCGCGAAAAAGCGCCTGTCGCGAGCGTGTTTGCGCTCTGCTGAGCGGAGAGGCAGGAAAGCGGCCGCAGCGGGCGCTGGCCGGTCGCTGCTGCGACCGGCCTCGGGATCAGTCGACTTCGAAGGATTGCAGTTCGACGGGCACCGTCACGGTGATGACGCCGGACATGCCCTGTCCGCCGGGACCACCGTGCGCTTCGCAGAAGAAACCGATGGTGCCCACGTCGGGGAAGGTGATGGTCTGCGACCAGAGATTGCCGCTCGGGTTGCCGGTCGGGGCCGGTCCGCACGCGTCCGAGCAGTGAAAACTCGTCACTGCGCCGGGATCCGATGTGACGTTGTGGAAGCCGCCCGCGTTCGTGAATGTGACCGTGTCACCCGCCGCGATGGCCAGCGTCGACGGAGTAAAGACGTTTCCGCTGCCGCCCACCGTGACAGCATGATCCACCGCCCACGCGTTCGCCGAAGCGAGTCCGAGCAAACTCGAAATGCTCATCGTTATAGTCTTGCCAGAAGCAAAGCGCATAGCTCCTCCGTAACCAACTCGTTAGTCCGGACCTGGCTTCCCCGTCGCAGGTCATTGTGCCCTCGGTTTTGCGCGTCGAATGAGACGCGTGAATTCGTGAACGCTCATGGAAGGGAAGTCGTGCGTTCGCGATTCGTTTTCCGCTGTGCCGGTTCTCCGCGGCACTTCTTATATCGGCCTCCGTTGGCGAACGTTCTTTGTAGTCATAGTGCTCGGATCGGAGCCGTGACCTGCGTGCCGATATTTGTTGATGCGACGGCAAAACGATTGTTCGCAATCTGCATCCAATCACTGCCCCGACTCGATCCAGACCGCGACCGCCTTCATCGATTCGTCGTCGAGCGTCTTCGCGATCGGCGTCATGACGAGGTCGCTGCTGCTGGATTCGTGCTTGCCGTCGCGAAAGTTCTTAAGCCGCTGCAGCACATAATCGGCGTGCTGGCCGCGCAGCATAGGATAGGTCCGGAAATGCGCGTCGCCTGCCGCGAGCGGATGTCCGCCACCGTCGGCACCGTGACAGCCCTGGCACGGCGGCGTGCCGCGCTCGGGATCACCCTCGCGATAGATCGCCGCGCCGGCGGCCGAAGCGTTCGCCTGCGCATTGAATGGCGCAGGCGGCAGCGATGCGTAGTACGCCGCGAGATCGCGCATGGTTGCGTCGTCGAGGTTCGCGACCTGCGAGGTCATCGGCGATTCCGGCCGTGCCTCGCGCTTGAACTCGACGAGCTGCCAGTAGAGGTATTCCGCACGCTGGCCGGCGAGATTCGGGAACACGGACGCGGGGGCGATGCCGGCTGCGCCGTGGCAGGCGCCGCAGGCGGCGGCTTTTTCTTTGCCCGCCGCGGCGTCGCCCTGCAGCGGCGTGATGCGGCGCAGATCGATGAAATCGCGCGAGCCAGCGGCAGCGGAAGCGGCGGCAATCAGTCCAATACCCGCGGCTGCGTGCGCGAGACAGCGGGCAAGGAAGCGGTTCCGAGGATGCATGGCATGGCTCCCCGCTACAGCTCGACGCTGAGCAGCAGACCGACGAGATTCGCGCTGTAGCTTTCCGGCCCGCCGTCGGTGTAGACACGATGATCGATGACGCGGCCGCGATCGAACCCCGAGTAATGCCAGTCGTCGATGTCGCCGCGTTCGTAGTAGTCGAACACGCGCAGCGAGATGCGGTGCGCGATCGGGAACGTCACGCCGATCGCGAGTCCGTTGACGCGATAGTTCATCGGCGGAAACGCATCGTTGCCGGCGACGAGGCCGTCGGCGAAGTAGGCGAGCGCGGTCGGCGTCGCGAAGCGGTAGCTCGTCGTGCCGCGGGCGTAGATGTAATTCCAGCTCGCGTCGAGGCGCACGCGGCCGAAATTCTGCGCCAGCGTCGCGCCTGCGTTGTGATTCTTCTGCTTGTCCTTCGCCCACCAGCGGCCGTCGAGCGGATAGGTGGCGCCGCCCAGCGTCGGATCGCTGCCGGCCTCGATGTCGTTGACGTTGGCCATGTCGAGCGTGGATTCGTCATAGCCGTAGTACAGGCTCGCGCTGGTCAGCGGCGAGGGCTGCCATTCCCACTGCAGCGTCGCGCCGAGCGTGTCGTAGCCCTTTCGGCCGAGCACCGCGTCGTAGTCGTTCCAGTCGCCGCGCAGCGACGCGCTGAACGTCATGTCGTCGCGGGCGAGGAACGTCGCCATCAGGTCCAGCTTGTGTTCGTCACGGCTGGAAACGTCGTATTTGCGCAGCGCATCCACCGTGTGCGGCAACAAACCGCCCGGCGGCACGACGAAGCCCGGCAGGCTCACCGAGTAGGTGAACTCATAGGGATCGAAATCGTAGCGGTCGCCGCTCTGCTCGAGGTACGTGTAATTCGCGCGGAACGTCAGCCAGTCGAGCGCACGGTTGACCCAGGTCAGCTTGATGCTGTGGTCGTCGACTTCGCGGCGCTCGCGGTTGCTCGGCTCGTAGCGCCTGAACGCGTACGTTGCGCCGAGCGTGTCGTGCTGCCCGATCTTCCAGTCCGCGCCGACATTCGCGTCGATCGTCTGCATGTCGAGCGGCAGGCTCAGCACGCGGGTCAGGCTCGAAGGGCTGGTGACCGGATCCCAGATGCCGGCTTCCCCCGGCACGATGCTGCCTTGCGCGCCGTTCTCGCTGACGTAGCCGTACTGGCCCGTGAGGGGGTTGTAGGCGAGATAGACGTTGCGGTAGTCCTCGCGATCGAAGCGCAGGCCGCCGCGCACGGTGACGTCCTGCGTCGGCTGCAGCACGACGCGCCCGTCGACGAGCGAGGTGTCGATGCTCATGTTCGCGCTGCGGCGCGACAGCGCGTCCGGGGTGTTCCACTTCGAGCAGTCGTAGAGGAAGGGATTCTGCGGACCGAGGCCCGAACCGTCGAGATCAATCCCGAACACGCCGGTGCAGTCGACCGGCGCGATCAGCGCGTCGTCCTGCGACATGCGCCCGCCCGACGCGGTCAGCGAGAGCTCGCCGTTCAGCGGCAGCTTGCGCGTGAACGTCGCGCGCAGATTGTGGTAATCGTTGTCGGGCTCCATCGCCATCTGGCCGCGGAACAGCGGCGCGGACGTCGCTCCCGGCACGACCGGCGACAGCGCGAACGGCGACTCGAAGTGGTAGCTGCGGTAGCGGTCGCGGTAGAACGATCCCTCGTAGCCGAAGTCCATGCGCCAGACCGGGCCCGCGTACCGGAAGCCGCCGTTGAGATTGATCGTCGAATCGTCGATCGGCTTGGTCGTCTCGAACACGCCGCCGTTGCTCGGGAACGGAAAGTTGAAGAAGAACGTGCCGCCATATGGCCGCGCACCTTTGCGCTCCTCGTCGGTGAGGTTTGCGTAGGCGGTCCACTCCGGCGTGAGATACATCGAGAAGCCGAGGCCCTGCTTGTCGCGACGCACCGAAAGCGTGCGCTCGCCCGTCGCGGCCGATACCGCGGCGACCTCGGCAGGTGTGCTGCCGCCGGCTGCGAGGCTCGACGGCAGCGTCAGATGGTTCGAGCCGACGCCGTTCCAGATCGGCCGCGCGTTGTTCGACAGCACATTCGGCACTTCGCGCAGGAACGCCTGGATCTTGTAGCTGCCGGCGCGGCCGAACACGGCCTGATAGTACTGATCGTCGTCGCTGATGCGGCTCGCGCGCACGTTGGCGTAAGTGCCGTCCTCCGGCCGCTCCCACGTGTAATCGAGCAGGCCGAGAAGCAGGCTGCTGTCCCATTTCACGTAGCGGTTCCACAGCGCGTTGTCGTCGTCGCCGCCGGTCGCGACGCCGCCGAGCGACAGCGCGCCGTACGAGATCCAGTCGCCGTGCTCGGCAACCTCCGGCGATTCAGCGGGGCACATGTACAGGTTTCCGGTCGGCGTGCGGTGCTCGCCCGGAACCAGCCACGACGTGCCGCGCTCGTCGCGCGGCTGCCCGGCGGCGCCGGCGGTGGGATCTAGCTTGTTCGCGCGCCAGGTGTCGACGCCGACGCCGGTATCCGCGCAAGCCGACGCCGCAGCAAACAGCATCGTCATCGCCGCAAGCGCGGGGACCCGGCGGCTTTGCGGGCGCAAGGCAGAGGCACTGGATCCGCGCGTGCGTGGGAACGACAAAGGAGAGGAGAGGGATCGTGTCGCCATCGCGTCCTCCCTACTCATGGAACTTCGGCCCGGACGGCGCATTCGAGCCGTGGATGTTCGCGTGACAGGTGATGCAGCCGCGGCCCATGAGCCGCTCGTCCGGATGCGTGCCGCTGGCGAGCGAGCGCGGCGTGTGCAGGTCGTTCGGGTGCCGCGTCGAGCTGTGGCACTGCTGGCACAGGAACGGAATCGGCGTGACCAGTAGCGAGGCCTGGTTCGAGCCGTGCGGCGTGTGGCAGTTGAGGCAGCTCTCGCGGACCGGCGCGTGCTCGAACAGGAACGGGCCGCGCTTCTCGGCGTGGCACTGGTAGCAGGTCTCGTTGACGGTGTTCGTCTTCAGGAGCGGATCGGTCAGCGAGCCGTGCGGGTTGTGGCAGTCGGCGCAGCTCATCTGCCCTTCGGGCAGCGGCATGTGCGAGCGGCGGTTGAACTGCATGCGGATGTCGCGGTGACACTGCGCACAGGTGTCGTTGATCGACGCGCGCGCGAGCAGGCCTTCGGGCGAGAACTTCGCCATCGGGTTGTGGCAGTCGCTGCACGAGAGGCCGTTGCGCTGGTGTACCGAGCCGAGCCAGTGATCGCGCGGCCCGCCCTGGTGGCAAGAGAGGCAGGTCTTCGTCTGCGTATCGATCGGCGTGCCGGAATCCTTCGTGTAGCCGATGATCAGGCCTTTCTCGGTCGGCCTCTGCGCGTGCAGCGAGCCCGGCCCGTGGCAGGTCTCGCAGACCGGGATGTCCGGCTCCGCCTTGCTCGCGGCGTGCAGACCAAGCGCGTGCAGCGTGTGCGTGAAGTGCTCGCTTTCGAGCTGGTGGCAGGTGACACAGACGCGCTCGCCGATCGGCGCCGCACCGGGTGCGCCCGGATTGTCCGCGACGACGGCCCTGGCGAATCCCGGCGCCGCGATCAGATCGCGGATGCCGGCGTTCACCTCTTCACCGGAAAGATTCGATGACGGCAGCCCGCTGGCGAAGTCTTCGCGCGTCTGTTGCGCCGACGCGCGGGACGGCAGACCGCAGGCCGCGATCAGCGCGCCCGCGAGCGTCGCGGCCGCGAATGCACGAGTGAAACACCGGCGAATCTTCGAGCGCACCGAAGCGGACCCCGTTGTCGTGGGCGACACGGTCCCGCGGACATCCAAGACGCAGCCGTGCCCCGGAACGAGGCTAGATTTCGCTTCGCGAGGCGGTCAAGCGTGCGCTGAGTGAAATCCCTGATGGGTTCGCGTTTTTGCGGAAGCGGCCTCAGGCGCCCCGGTGCTTGCCGCGCCACGGCGAATAGAACGCGCGCAGGTCGGCGAGGTCGGCGTCGAGATTGCCGGTGGGCTGGAACAGCGGGCCGAGCCCGATCGTGCGCGTCGGATAGTCGAAGTAGACCGGCAGGATCGGCACGCCGGCGGCGCGCGCGATGTGCCAGAAGCCATTCTTCCACTTGTCCACGCGCTTGCGCGTGCCTTCGGGCGTGATGCCGACCCAGAGGCGCTCGGAGCGCGCGAAGCGCGCCGTCATCTGCTCGACGACGCCGTGCGCGGCGCTGCGCTCGATCGGAATGCCGCCGAGCCGGCGCAGCAGCCAGCCGAGCGGGCCGACGAACAGCTCGCGCTTGGCCATGAACGACACGTCGGCGCCGAGCGCGCTGCGGAACAGGAGGCCCCAGACGCCGTCCAACCACGACGAGTGCGGCGCGGCGATCAGCACCAGCTTGGGCCGGTCCGGCAACTCGCCGGCGAGCCGCCAGCCGGCGCTGCGCAGGATGCGCGCGCACAGCCGGCGCCACGGATTCTGCGCGAACTGCGGCATCGAGGGCGGCAGCGCGGGCAGCGAAGCTCCGGTGCTCACTCGTGATTCCAGCCTCGCGCCGAGCGCGTGCGCTTGATCGTCGACCGGTTCTTCTTGGCTTCGATGCGGCGTTCCTGCGAGGCGCGCGTCGGCCGTGTCGCGATGCGCCGCTTGGGCGCGCGTGTCGCCGACTCGATCAACTCGGCGAGCCGCGCGCGGGCGTCCTCGCGGTTCCTGGCCTGATCGCGGAAGCGGTTGGCCTGGATCACCAGCACGCCATCGGCGGTCAGGCGACGGTCGCGACGCGCGAGCAGGCGCTCGCGCACCGCTTCCGGCAATGCGCGCGAGCGCGCGACATCGAAGCGCAGCTCGACCGCGCTCGCCACCTTGTTGACGTTCTGTCCGCCGGGACCGGCGGCACGAACGAAACGCTCGGTGATTTCGTCGTCCGGAATCCGGACCAGGGCGTCGGTGCTCGGCATGCGCGCATTGTAGCGGTGCCGGAGAGGGCTCCGCCGCGGAGCGCGGCGGAGGGATTGCCGGTCGTGCTCCGCTTATGGAGTCGCGTTCTGCGCGTCGGCCTGCGCGGCGATCTGGCGCGCGACGGCGAGCGTGCGCTGCGCGTTCTTGACCATCATGGCCACCTGCTGCGGATTGCCGTTCTGCTGCAGGCTCGAAATGCGCGTGCGCATCTGCTCGATGCGCTGGTCGCAGTAGCTCGCGTAGCGGGCGATGTTGTGCGCCGTGCGCGAAGCCTGCGACGGGTCGCCGCTCGCCGCCTGCTTGGCCTTCTGGCAGAGCGTGTCGAGCTCGTTCACCGCGGTGAGGGCGTCATTGAGATCGGCGGGTTCCGCATCGGCCGGTGCCGCCGGCGGCATCGGCGCGACCGGCGGCCTCTGGCTCGGTGCGGGTGGACGCGTCATCGCCGCCGGAAACGCGCGATGGTCGGCGAGCAGCGCCATGGCACGGCGCACAGAGGGCGGCGCCGAGACGTCCTCGAATTTCAGCTTGTCGGGATTGCGCGTCGCATCGGCCAGCCAGCCGTCGAGGCGCTGGCGGCAGGTCGTTTTCGCGGCTTCGTCGCTGGACGAGGGCGGCAGCGCGCCGGACAGCTCGATGTCGCCCGACCACGCGCGCAGGCAATTGACTGCGGAGCCGTCCAGCGGTGCGCGCGGATCGTCCGGCTTCGCACGTTCGGCACGCAGGAGCTGCGTCAGTTGTTCGTCGGTGGGCGTGTGCGTGCGAGAGCAGGCGGCCATGCCCGCCATGCAGGCCGCCGCGAGCGCGACGACGGCGATGCGATGCCTGTTCATTCCGAATACCTCCATATCCTCAGAATCGTGAATTCATGTCCTGCGCAAGGCCGCGCCGAGCGCCAGCACGCCGCCCGCCATCGCCGCGATCGCCGCGGTGCGCACGGCGCCCGGGGACGGCAGAGACAGCGAAACCAGCGCGGCGAGCACGCCCGAAGCCAGCAGCGATACGCCCACGGCGAGCCAGACGGCGAGCCGCTGCCCGTGCCGGCTGCGCCGCTCGATGGCCTTCAGATCGTCGGAGGCGATGCGAAGTTCCAGCCTGCCGCGCGTCGCCAGCGTCAGATAGTCGTGCACGAGCTGGGGCATGTCGGGCGCCGCCGAGAGCCATTCCGGCAGCCGGCGCCGCAGCGCCTTCAGCGCCGCGCGTGGGCCACGCCGTTGGCGCCAGATGCGCTCCAGCTCCGGTTTGGCGGTGGCCCAGATGTCGATGCCGGGATGCAGGAGCCGTCCGACGCCCTCGATGTTGAGCAGCGTTTTCTGCAGCAGGATGAGCTGCGGCTGCAAGGTGAGCTCGTAGCGCCGCGCCATCTGGAACAGCTTCACCACGACCTCGGCCAGCGAGATCTCGCTGAGCGGGCGTGTGAAGTAAGGCTCGCACACCGTGCGCACCGCGGCTTCGAGCTCGTCGATCCGCGCATCGGCAGGCATCCAGCCGGCGCGGACGTGCAGCTCGGCGACGCGCCGGTAGTCCTGGTTGAACAGCGCGAGGAAGTTCTCGGCCAGCCAGTACTGATCCTCGTCCGGCAGAGTGCCCATGATGCCGAAATCGAGCGCGATGAAGCGCGGATCGGACGGGCGCGCCGGATCGACCCAGATGTTGCCGGCGTGCGCGTCGGCGTGAAAGAAGTTGTCGCGGAACACCTGCGTGTAGAACAGCCGCACGCCTTTCTCGGCGAGCTGCACGCGGTCGATGCCGGCCGCGTCGAGCGCGTCGAGATCGTCGACGGGAATGCCGCGCACGCGCTCGAGCGTCAGCACGCGCTCGTTGGTGTGCGACCAGATCACCTCGGGCACGTAGAGATCGGCCGAGCCCAGGAAATTCCGCCGCAGCAGCGAGGCGTTGGCGCCTTCGCGCATGAGATCGAGCTCGTTGGTCAGCGTCGTCTCCACCTCGGCGACGATCTCGCGCGGACGGATCTTGTCCGCGTTCGGATGGAAGCGCTCGACCGAGGCCGCGATCGCGCGCAGCAGCGCGACATCGTCGGCCACGCGCGAATGGATGTCGGGCCGCAGCACCTTGACCACGACTTCGCGCCCGTCCGGAAGCGTCGCAGCGTGTACCTGCGCGATCGAGGCCGATGCGAGCGGCGCGCCGTCGAACGTCGCGTAACGTTGGCCGATCGGCGCACCGAGCGCGCTCTCGATCGCCGCCCGCGCGATGTCTTCGGGGAAAGGCGCGACGCGGTCCTGCAGCGTCGTCAGCTCGTCGGCCACGTCATCGGGCAGGAGATCGCGTCGCGTCGACAGGATCTGCCCGAACTTCACGAAGATCGGTCCCAGCTCGGTCAGCGCCATCACCAGGCGTGCGCCCCGCGGCGCGTTCGCGATGTCGCCGCGCGGGCGCGGCAGCCACGCGCGCACGAGCTTCAGCGGACGATAGAGATGTGCCGCGTCGACGAGATCGTCGAGGCGGTAGCGGATCAGGACCGCCGCGATCCGCATCAGGCGCGGAATCTGCCGGAGCGGCGTCACGCGGCGGGTTTCCCGCTCTGCGCAGCGAGGCGGTGCACGCGCGCTTCGAGCCGGTCGGCGCGTTCGCGCAGCGCATCGACCTCGTCGAGGAACGTGTCGAGCTCGGCCTTGGCGACGAGATCACGGCCTTCCTCGGTGAGGAACTCGGCAGCATCGCGGGCGAATGAGCGCGCACCGTCGCGTGCACCTTGAAGCGCACGCCGCAGGCCGCGCGCGATCCGGAATCCGGCGACGTCGCCGAACACGCGCGCGAACGCCTCGTCGAAGTCCGGCGCGAAACGCGTCGCGATGCGCTCGATGCGGCGCGCAAGTTCCGCATCGCCGGCGATGTCGATGCTGCCCGGTGTCACGGCGCCCTCGCGGCCTCTCGCGAGGGCGAGACCGAGCAGCGCCGCCGGCGACGCCGCGACGCGCAGCGCGCTGTCGCCCGCGAACGCCGGGCCGATCGCGAGCCGGTCGCCCTCGACCGCGATGCGCATCGCGAGCGGCGTGCCGCGGAACTCGACCGTGACCGCGCGACCGTCCAGCGCGCGCAACGCGGCGCGCGTCTCGGGATCGAGATCGATCATGCGATCGAGCGCCGCCTCGAGCGCGCGGCCGAGCAGCGCGAGCAATGGCCGAGGCCGGCGGATGTCGTCGGGACGGGCGGACATGGCGGGATTCTACGAGGAAAGCGCGGATTCGAGACTCCAAGATTCCGGAGGACGGCGAATCTCCACCCTCGCGCGCCCAAAGGTCGCAAGCCCGTGGCTCAGCGCACCCGCATCCGCTGCCGTGCAAGCGTCGCCGATACGCGCGCCAGTCCCTCCGCCATGCCGACGCGCGGCGCATAGCCGAGATCGCGCCGTGCCGCGGCGATGTTGAACCACGTGGCCTGGCCGAGCAGCGCGAGCGCGTCGGCGTTCAGCAGCGGATCGGTGCCGGTGAGCCGGGCGCGCAGCGGTGCCGTCGACGCGAGCACGCGGGCGAGCGTCGCGTTGACGCGGCGCATCTCGGCCGGATAACCCGCCGCGCGCAGGAGCCCGTTGAGAAAGCCTTCGACCGACGCGGGCTCGCCCTGCGTGACGAAGTACGCCTTGCCCGCGATCGCGGCGCCGGGCTCGAGCCGCTCGAGCGCGGCGAGGTGCGCATCGGCGGCGTTGTCGATGTAACAGCTGTCGATCTTCTTGCCCGGCTCGCCGAAGAGGCGCAGCCGCCCGCTCTTCGCGAGGGCGACGATGCGCGGCAGCCAGCGCGGTTCGCCCGGTCCCCAGAGCAGATGCGGGCGCAGCGCGACTGTCGCGAGCTCCGGGCCGTTGGCGGCCAGCACGTGCCGTTCCGCGAGCGCCTTGGTCGCAAGATAGACCGTGGGTGCGCGCGCCGGCAGGCGCTGCGTCTCGTTGACGCCGTTGAGATCGCCGCCGTCGATGACGACGCCGGCGCAGGACGTGAACACGAAACGGCGCACGCCGCCGATCTCGCAGGCCGCGAGCACGTTGTCGGTGCCGCGCACGTTTGCGTCGTAGTACTCCTCGATGTGGCCGAACGGCGCGGTGCGCGCCGCGCAGTGCACGACCGCGTCGCGGCCGGCCACGGCGGTGATCACGGAGTCGAGCGCGACGATGTCGCCAGCCACCTGCTCGATGTCGAGCGCGGCGAGCGCCGAGTCGTGCTCGCGCACCAGCGCGGCGACGGCGTGGCCGGCCTCCTTGAGGCGGCGCGTGACCGCGCGACCGAGAAAGCCCGTCGCTCCGGTGATCAGCACACGCATCGGCGTTTTCCCCTATCCCGGCATGCGTCCCCGTGCATGCTTCGGGAAGTTTAGCGGCGGTGTCGCCTCGTCCGCCCGGTAACGCATCGCGGTTCCGGCACGCCGGCAACGGATGAGCGCGCGCTCAGTGATCCTTGATCGGATACGTCTCGACGGCGCCGTCCTGCCGTGCCGGCTCGGTGTCGCGCCGGATCGGCACGCGCGCGATCGGTCCGCACGTGTAGGCGGCCCAGCTTTGCTCGCCGTCGCGCGGCGGGCCGAGCGGCTTGATCGTGTCCGCCGGCAGGCTCGCGGCTTCGTTGCGCGCCATGACCTCGAGCTCGTCGTTGACCTTGATGCCGTTGCGGTCCACCGGGCCGACGTGGTCGAGGACGGAGACCGTGACCTTGCCGGCCTCCCGGCAGCCGTCGACGTTGCCGTCCCAGGCGACGCGCACGTTCTCGCCGCCGGAATCGAGCTTGATGCCCCAGCTGCACCCGCCGAGCGAAGCGGCGAGGACGAGGAGAACGCTGGCGTTCTTCATGCGAATGCTCCGCGATGCGAATCTGCGCATCGTAGACCGCGCTTGCTGAAGGGGACTCTGAACGTCGATCGCGGCGTAGAGCAGCCCGGCTGCGCCAGCCGTGCGGTCCGGATTCCCCTCACCCGGAAACGGAAGAGGGGAAGCCGCGAGCGTCAGCGCACCACCTTGCCTTCCGCGTTCAACACCTTCACTTCGCCGAGATCCAGATCGCGCACCGGCTTCTCGATCTTCCTGAGATCGCCGACGATCACCCAGGTCAGCGCGTCGGGCCTGATGATCTCGCGCGCGGCCGCGCGCACGGCTTCGTCGGTCTGCGCCTCGATGCGCGGCTTCAGCGTCTGGACGTAATCGTCGGGACGATCGTAGACGACGATGCCCGCCATTGCGCCGAGCACGGAGCCGGTGGTCTGATATTCGCCGGGCATGCTGCGTACGTCGCCGACCTTGATCTTCTCGATCTCTTCGGACGTGAGCGGCTTCGGGCCGATGACGTCCTTCGATTCGCGCAGGAGCTCGGCGGCGGCGTCGGCCGTCTTGTCGGTCTGCACTGGTGCGTACAGCATGAAGGGCCGCTGGCCGACCGCATTCACCAGGAAGCTGAAGGCGCCGTAGGCCCAGTGCTTGTCCTCCCGCAGGTTCATGTTGAGGCGCGACGTGAACGCGCCGCCGAACGCGCCGTTCATCGTCTGGATTTCGAGATCGTTCTTCGCCTTCGTGGACGGCGCAACGACGCCGGCGAGGATCAGCGACTGCTGTGCGCCCGGCTTGTCCATCAGGTAGACGCGCGGCTTTTCGGGCGGTGTCACCGTCGCGATGTTCTTCTTCGGCACCGGCTTCGCCGGCGCCTTCCAGTCACCGAACACGACGTCCAGCGCGGAAATGATCGCATCCAGCGTCGTGTCGCCGGCGACGAGGATCTTTGCATTGTCGGGCCGCAGCCAGTCCTCGACGTAGGCGCGCAGGTCCTGCGCGGTCAGCGCGTTGATCGCCTGCTCGGTGCCCGAGCCGGTGAACGGAATCGCATATGCGTGTCCGTCGCCGTACAGCAGCGGCGGCAGCGTGCGCAGCGCGAGGCCGCGCGGCTGCGTCTTCTCCTGCGCAATGCGCGCCAGCCACTGGCCGCGGATGCGCGCGATGTCCTCGTCGCGGAACGCGGGATTGCGCACCACGTCGGCATAGAGCTCGAGCGAAGGCTTGAGCTGCGAGGCAAGCGTGCTCAAGGTGACGCTCGACGTGTCGAGGCCGGAGCCTGCGGCGATCTCGGCACCGAGCCGCTCCTCGCGCCGCGCGATCTCGAGCGAATCCAGCGTTGCCGTGCCCTCGTCGAGCATCGCCATCGTGAACGCAGACGTGCCCATGTTGCGGCCCTGGTCCGACGCGTAGCCCGCATCGAACAGCATCTGCATCTGGATCACCGGAATCGCGTGGCGCTGCGCGAGGATGACCTCGATGCCGTTCCTGAGCTTGCCGCGCTCGAGCTTGGGAAAACCGAGGTCCGGAAACTCGGTGACCTTCGGCACGCCCTTGTCGCGAGCGACGCTCGACTTCGTGACGCGATAATCGCCTTTAGGCGGCATGACCGCGGGCGGGCGGCCCTCGACGGCCGGGCGGCCCGCCGTCTCGGCTTCGTCGCCGCTTTCGTCCTCCGCGCCTTCGGCAGCGGGCGACACGACCAGCGTGTAGTCGCCCTTCGAGATCCACTTCTTCGCCGCGGCGAGCACGCTCGCCGGCGTCGCCGCATCCATGCGCGCGAAGTCGCTCTTGTACGCGCCGGGATCGCCGCGATAGACCTGCCCTTCGGCGAGGATCGACGCCTTGCCGTTCACGCGCTCGAGCCTGCGGATGAACGCGGCGCGCGTGGAAACCTTGACGCGCTTGAGCTCGTCCTCGGTCGGGCCGCTTGCGAGAAAGCGCGCCCATTCCTCGGCGATCACCGCTTCGACTTTCGCCGGATCGACGCCGCGTTTGACGTCGGCCTGAAGCTGGAACATCGAAGCGAGCGCGAACGGCTGCACTTGGACCGAGATGTCGTCCACCAGTTTGTCCTTGTAGACGAGCCGCTCGTAGAGTCGCGAGGCCTTGCCGCCGCCGAGAACGGTCGCGGCCAGATCGAGCTCGACCAAGTCCGGATCGCCGAGCCAGGGTACGTTCCACTCGCGGTAGATACGCGTCTGCGCGACGTGGTCGGTCATTGCGTCGCGCGTCGATTCGCTGCGCGGCGCGGTCCACGGCTGTTCGCGCTTCACCGGTGGGCCGGGCGGAATGTCGCCGAAGTATTCCAGCATCTTCGCCTTCGCGATGTCGGGCGTGATGTCGCCGACCAGCGCGACGGTCACGTTCGCCGCGCCGTAGTTCGCCGAGAACCACTGCTTGACGTCGGCAAGCGAGGCGGCGTCGAGATCCTTCATCGAGCCGATCGTGTCGTGGTGATACGGATGATTCGCCGGGAACGCGTTCGCCATCATGCGCTCGTCGACGCGGCCGTACGGCTGGTTCTCGCCCTGGCGCTTCTCGTTCTGCACGACGCCGCGCTGCTCATCGAGCTCCTTCTGGCCGATCGCGCCGAGCAGGTGGCCCATGCGGTCCGATTCCAGCCAGAGCGCCATGTCCAGCGCCGTGGTCGGCACCGTCTCGAAATAATTCGTGCGATCGAACCAGGTCGTGCCGTTGAGGTCCGTCGCGCCGGCGAGCTCGAGCGGGCGGAAGAATTCGTCCTTGTGATTCTCGGAGCCCTGAAACATGAGGTGCTCGAAGAGATGCGCAAAACCGGTCTTGCCGGCGGGCTCGTCGGCCGAGCCGATGTGATACCAGACGCTGACCGCGACGACGGGCGCCTTGTGGTCCTCGCTGACGACGACGGTCAGTCCGTTCGGCAGAGTTAAGCGCGTGAACGGAATGTCGATCGTGTCCGGCGCCGCCGCGAGCGCGGGGCCGACGGAAACGGCGGTCAGCAGCAATGCGGCAAGGCCGCGTCCGATGAGCTTGCGCATGGAATCTCCCGAAAGATGCGGCCGGCGGATGCCGCGCCGTTCGTCGCGCACTGAGCGCCGATCCGCGCGGCAGGCTAAGCCAGCCGCACGCGGCCGCGCAACGGACGGTGGTCACGATTGGCGCTAGACTCCAGCGCCATCCGGAAGGTTCCCGCACTCATGCTGCAGGCCCTCGTCACCGGCGCGAACCGCGGCCTCGGATTCGAGATGACGCGACAACTGCTCGCGCGCGGCGATCGCGTCGTCGCCGCATGCCGCCAGCCCGGCAAGGCGCTCGCGCTGACCCGCCTCGCCGGCGAGCACCCGGGCCGGCTCCACGTGCTGCCGCTGGATGTCGCCGATCCGCGCTCGATCGCCGAGCTTGCGCGCGAGGTCGGCGCGCTCGACCTCGACATCGATCTCCTCGTCAACAACGCCGGCCAGCTCGTCGAACACGAACGCTTCGGCTCGGTCGAGAGCCCGTCGCTCCGCGACAGCTTTGCGGTGAACGCAGCAGGACCGTTCCTGCTGACGCAGGCGCTGAATCCGCACCTCGCCGACAGCGCGAGGATCATCAATCTGTCCTCGACGCTGGGCTCGATCTCGCGCACCGAATCGCTGTACAGCCCGAGCTACTCGATCAGCAAGGCGGCGCTCAACATGGCGACGCGTCTGCTTTCGGTTGCGCTCGCCGGTCGCGGCATCGTCGTCGTCGCGCTGAGCCCGGGCTGGGTCCGCACCGACATGGGCGGCGCCGGCGCACCGTTGGCAGCGGACGTCTCGGTCGCCTCGATGCTGCGCGTGATCGATCATCTCAAAGCATCCGACAGCGGGCGCTTCCTGGCGCAGACGGGCGAGACGATCACCTGGTGAATCGCGTGGTGTTTTTCGGCGGCCGCATGATGGGGAGTGGCTTTCAGGCCCGCCGATGGGCTAGCTTGCACATCCGGATCGATGCGCCGGAACCCGGGAGATTCCGCCGAAGATGCACAAGCTCGTGTTGGCCCTGATCGCGGCCGCGGCCGGTGTCGCGCTGACCTGGTGGCTGCTGGACGGCGTGCCCGACCTGCCCGCGCCCGCGCCGATGGCGAGATCGGAATCGGCCGCGCCGCCGGCGTTATCGCCGGCGGCGGACATCGGGCGCACATCCGCCGCAGAGCCTCCGGCGCCGGCTCCGGAGACCAAGCTGCCGCCGCCGCCGCAGGTGCCGATGCCGGAACCGGCGAAGCCGGAAGCGGAATCCCCGCCGACCGATTTGCCGGCCGATGTGCCGAAGCCCGAAGAGCCGGTTGAATCCGAGCCTACCGCCGACGCGGCGTCCGCGGACGCGGAAACCTCCGAGGCATCCGAGCCGTCCGACGAAGCCGATGCCGACACGATCGACGTAGACCGCGCTGCGGATCTCTTCGCCGAGTGGATGGCAAGGCAGGACACGGCCGGCGAGGGCGCCGAGGCCCTGCCGGGCGTGCAGAACCTGCGCACGTTCGACCAGGAGTCACCCGATCCCGAGTGGTCGCAGCCGACGGCGGAGCAGATCGAAGCGACGCTCCGGCAGTGGCTGGACGCGCTACCCGCCCAAGTGCGCGCGCATATCGAGATCATCCACGTCGAATGCCGGCTGACGCTTTGCCAGATTCTCGCGGCGGACAACGACATGGCCTCGCAGAGCGAGCGTGCGCAGGCCGCCCAGGAATGGCAGCAGGCGATCGCGACGCTGCCGCAGCAGCCGTGGTGGAACGAGCTTGGTTTCGTCGACCTGGTCACCTCGGTGAACAGCGACGAGGCCAGCGGATACCTGCTGTATCAGACCTACCTGCGGCGCGAAGTGAAGCCCTCCGCCTGACGCGGCGCCGGCATGCGCCGGCCAGTCCGGGTGGAGACGCGGCGTTTCACGGGCAAGCACGCCGACGCAATCACGAGCGCCAGCGCGTCTCGCCGGAGCGCTGATATCCCACGCTTGCAAAAAAGCAGGCCCCAAGCCGGCGCAAGACGCTTTTGTAACGGAAATGCAGGATTTTCGGAGTGACCGCGACGGCCGGCGGGACGATCGTGACCGCCTTCCGCGGCGGGTCGGCCCGCCGCGCGCGCTCGTTTGACCGCGAGGCGCGCGTACGGCCCCCGGATGCAGTGGCAGCGACCAGACCCTGGATTTCCCAACGCCCGAGCGATGACTATGAACTCGCGAGATCTTCGTACCGGCGCACGAACGCGCTCGTTCTTCCGCCGGCTTTCCGCACTACGCGCCACGCTGGTGTGCGCGCTGCTGGCGGCTTTGCCGTTATCTGCCGCCGCGCAGACCGTCTGGACCGGCACCACCGGCGACTGGTCGTCGGCGTCGAACTGGAGCGCCGGCGTTCCCACGTCCACGACGGACGCGCGCATCGACAACGACGGCACCGCCGAGCTCCTGGCCGGCAGCGCAGCCGCGCAGAGCCTCCTGCTCGGCTACGATGCGCCGGATTCGGGCGCGGTGACCGCCTCGGGTGCTTCGACCACGCTCGCCGTGACCGCGGATTTCGCCGTTGGCTACGGCGGCACGGGCACGCTGCTGATCAACGAGGGCGCGGTCGTCTCCGATTACAACGGCGAGATCGGCTACACGATCGTCTCCGACACCGACGCGCACGGCGTCGCGACCGTCGACGGCGCAGGCTCGGCCTGGAATCACACCTACGAGCTCTACGTCGGCTACGGCACCGGCACGCTGAACATCACCAACGGCGGCACCGTCACCGACTACTTCGGCTACCTCGGCTATTTCCCCGAATTTCCGGGCCGCTCCAGCGGCACGGCCAACGTCGACGGCGCAGGATCGAGCTGGACCAGCCAGTCCTCGCTCTTCGTCGGCGATTCCGGTGATGGCGTGCTCAATGTGACGGGCGGCGGCGCGGTCACCAACGGCGAAGGCCATCTCGGCTTCAACTTCGACTCGACGGGCACCGCGACCATCGACGGCACCGGCTCGAGCTGGACCAATTTCGGTTTCTTCTACGTCGGCCACAACGGCGACGGCACGGTGACGGTCAGCAACGGCGGTGCGCTGAACACGTTCGGCTCGTTCTCGTACATCGCCTACTCGGCCGCGTCCGTGGGCCACGCCACGATCGACGGCGCGGGCTCGACGTGGACCAACGGCCACGGCTTCTACATCGGTTTCGACGGTGAAGGCACGCTCGACATCACCAACGGCGGCGTGATGAACAGCGACTTCTTCACAAACGTCGGCTTCAGCCCGGGATCGAGCGGCACGCTCAACGTGACCGGCGCCGGCTCCACTTTCGCGAACACCGGCGCGCTGTCGATCGGCGGCAACGTCAGCGGCCCGGGCGGTACCGGCGTGCTGCGCGTCGCGGACGGCGCCGCGGTGAGCGCGTCCGTGGTCAACATCTGGAACACAGGCACGATGGAGGCCGGCGACGACGCGTCGATCGCCACGCCGACACTCAGTGTCGACGGAACGCTGCGCGCGACCGGCGGCAACGTCGCGGTCGACGGCAGCCTCGCGCTGACGCCGGCGGCGACGGTCGTCTCCAACGTCGGCGCGACCGATGCGGGCAGGCTCACGATGACCGGCAGCGCAGCGCTGGCGGGCCAGCTCGTGATCCATCCCGACGGCGCCGTCGCCGGCACGGAGTACACGCTGATCGAAGCGGCGGGCGGCCTCGGCGCAACGACGTTCGCCGGCGTGTCTCTCGATCCGCCGGATCCGGATCTCACGCCGCAGATCACTTACGACGCGAACCACGTCTATCTCGTGCTCGCCTCGAGCGGCGGCGCGGCACTCACCGTCGAGCCCGGTTCCGTCGACTTCGGCAGCGTCCCCGCCGGCATCACGGCCGGTCCCGCAACCTTCACGCTGACGAGCACCGGCAGCGCACCGGTCAGCATCGGCACGATCAGCGAAGCGGGTGCGCCCTTCGCGCGCAGCGGCGGCGATTGCCCGGCACCGCCGTTCGAGCTCGCGCCATCGGCTTCGTGCACGCTCGCCTACACGTTCACGCCGACCGCGGTCGGCCCCGCGAGCGAAACCATCACGGTCACCGGCAACGCCGGCGCGAGCACGATCTCGCTCGCAGGCACCGGCCTGCCGGGCATTCCGACGACGCTCGTGCTCGTCAGCGGCAGCGATCAGAGCGCGACCGTCAACACGCCGTTCGCCGCACCGCTGGTCGCGCAGATGCGCGATGACTACGGCAATCCGGTGCCGGGTATCACGGTGACCTTCAATGCGCCGACGAGCGGCGCGAGCGCGGTCTTGTCGGCCGACTCCGTGACGACCGACGCGGACGGCAACGCGAGCGTCACCGCGACGGCGAACGGCGAGGCCGGCAGCTACGAAGTCGTGGCGAGCGGCGGCCTCGGCGCACCGGTCGCGTTCGCGCTGACCAATGTCGCGGAAGTCGCCGACGTCGGCGTCGCGATCGTCGCCGACCGCGAGTTCGCGCGCGCCGGTGAGCTCGTGAACTACACGATCACGCTGCACAACGCGGGCCCCGGCGCCGCCGACGGTGCCGCCATCGCGAGCACGCTGTCGCCGCTGCTCGACTCCGGCGCCGCGACCTGGATCTGCGTCGGTCCGCCCGAAAGCGGCTGCACGGCGTCTGGCACGGGCGATCTCGCCGACTCCGGTCTTGCGCTGCCGGCAGGCGGCAGCGTCAGCTATATCCTGACCGCGCCGGTGCGTGCCGACGCGGGCGACGGCATCGCGGAGACGCAAGTGCACGCGAGCCTCAGCGGCGATCCCGATGCATCGGACGACGACGCATCGGCGATGACGACGCTCGTGCTGTTCCGCAACGGCTTCGAGGCGAGCGGCGACGATGCGCTCGTCGAGCACGGCAGCCCGGTCGCGGCGACGGATCGTCTCGCGATGATCTGGCCCGCCGCGGACGGGAGGGGCATCCGCACGGTGCTGTTCGCCGAAGGTATCGATGCGGCCGGCGCGCGCGAGTCGTTCCGCGTCGAGCGCTTCGACGCCGGAAGCCTCAGCCTGGCGCGACTCGTCACCACCGACGAACACGGTGCCGAACGTGCCGGCGCCTGGATGCCGCTCGCCGCTGGCGAGGCGTTCGGCGTGTCGGTGCTCGACTCGGGCGACGGCATGCAACGCTCGCGCACGCTGGTGCTGATCGGTGCGACGGGCGAGCGGCAGCTTCCGCTGGCGACCGCGCCGTCGTCGTATCGCGTGCGGGCGTCGCTGCCGCTCCGCGTCGACGCGGACGTAGTTGAGCGATGAGAGTGCTGCGGTCGGAGCCGGATCAGGCTCCGACCGCCTGCAGATCCGGTGCCAAACCGCCCCCATCGCGCAGTGCCACTTCGCCCGCGAACCGCGCGTGCCGCATCCGCGGACACGAAACGGGCGTCCGCGGACGCCCGCGAGGCAGTGCCATGACTTCCGGCATAGAAACCTAAATCCTTGTTTGTGCGTCTATGTAGTCGGCAGGGGAGACGCGGCAGCGTTGGCACGGCGTTTGCGAAACGCTGTGCGAACGGAACGCAGGAGGAGCGATGAACATACGCATGCAACTGGTGCGGGCAGGCGCGGCCCTGGCGATCATCGGCGGCATCGCGGCGGCGGCGACGCTGTCGCCGCCGGCGACGGATCTCGACTGTCCGTTCGCGAAAGCCGTCAAGCCGCAGCGCATCCTGCTGCTGGATCCGATCCAGCGGCACCCGATCTGGATCGACGCGCGACGTGATTCGGACGACCCGCAGCTGCAGAGCACGGCGGACGCGAAACACCCGCTCTCGCACGGCGTCGTGACGTCGTAGCGCTTCCCGCGAACGACGCCGCGCAACGTGGCGCGTTCGCGTAAGGTCCCGGAAACGCCCGCGACCGAGGGGCGCGGCCCGCAGCGCGCCGGGCGCTCGCAGCGCGCGCAGATCACGCTTCCACTGCTTCCCTGTTGACGCGCATCGCGCGCGCCGGCCCGCATCCCGCATTGTTCATTTCTGCATTTCGCGGACACGTGCGTACGTCCGCTCAAGTGTCCGCGCAGCGCCCATGACTTTCGGACCAGCAACCCAAATCGCTGATTGCGCATCCATATCGGTGCAGGCAACGCACAAAAACCGGATGGCATGTTGCTTGCTCGAACCGGCTGGAGAGAAGTGCTCGCAAGGAGAGTGTGATGAAAGCTCGCATAGCAATGATCGGCGCAACGCTCGCGATCCTGTTCGCGAACGGCGCCCTGGCGAACCCGCGCGAGGCGGACGTCACGATGACCGTCGACGATGCCGCGCCGATACGCGCGACGCTGATGCCGACGGTCAGCATCGACGCCACGCCCGCGACCAGCGAATCGAATCCGCCCGCCATGCGCATCGCCGACACGGCGCCGCTCGAAGTCACGCTGATGCCGACGGTGCGCGTGACCGCGAAGCGAAACCCCGAGCTCGCGGCGACGTTGCTGCCGACCGTGCGCGTCACCGCGACGGTCGAACGCTATGCCGGCGCCGATGCGGCCGTGCCGGATCTGCCGCTCATCGACGACGAATCGCCGGCGACGGTCGAGCCCTCGCTTGCGCTGCGCGCGTACACGATGCCTCGCTGAGGCGATCCGCGATACGCCGCCCGTCGGCCATCGTCGACGGGCGGCGACGACCACCGCGGAGTTCCGGATAATGGAGGCGTGCACGTCGTCCTGTTCCAGCCGGAGATACCGCCGAACACGGGCAACGTGATTCGCCTCTGTGCAAACACCGGCGCACAGCTGCACCTCGTGCGCCCACTCGGCTTCGAGCTCGACGACAAGCGGCTGCGTCGCGCCGGCCTCGACTACCACGAGTACGCGCGCGTCGCGGTGCACGACGATCTCGACGCATTCCTGAAGGCGGCAGCGCCGGGCCGCGTGTTCGCGGTCTCGACGCGCGGGTGCACGCGCTACGATCGGGTCGCCTATGCCGAGGACGATGCGCTCCTGTTCGGGCCGGAGACGCGCGGCCTGCCGCAGCCGATCCTCGATGCACTGCCACCGCAGCAGCGGCTGCGCCTGCCGATGCGGCCCGGCAATCGCAGTCTCAATCTCTCCAACGCGGTCGCGGTGATCGTGTTCGAGGCGTGGCGGCAGCGGGAGTTTGCAGGCGGCGACGCACCGTGATTCGACGATCTCGCGAAAAAATGGAGACCTTCTTCCGCCGCAAGATCGAAGGCGCTAGGTGTCCGCTTTCGCTGAGACGGCGTCGGCTGCGTCCGGCATCGGATACTCGGGCTTCTGCTCGCGCGACAGCAGCGCCTGCATCGCTTCGGACGGCGAAAGCTCCTCGTGCAGCACGCGCTGCACGAGCGCGCTGATCGGCAGCTCGACCTCGTGCGCCGACGCGAGGCGCATGATCGTGTCGACGGTCTGCACGCTCTCGATGACCTGCCCGATTTCGGCGACGGCTTCGGCGAGCGGCACGCCGCGCCCGAGCGCGAGGCCGAGCCGCCGGTTGCGCGAGAGGTCGCCGGTGCAGGTCAGCACGAGATCGCCGAGGCCGGCGAGGCCCATCAGCGTTTCCGCCCGCGCGCCAAGCGCGGCACCGAGCCGCATCATCTCGGCGAGCCCGCGCGTGATCAGGCCGGCCCGCGCGTTGAGGCCCATCCGCATGCCGTCGGCGACACCGGTCGCGACGGCCAGTACGTTCTTCATCGCGCCGCCGAGCTCGGCGCCGCGCACGTCGTTGCCGGTGTAGGCGCGGAACATCGGCGAGTGCAGCATCCGCGCGACGTTCTGCGCAAACGCGGCATCGGAGGAGTGCACGGTCACCGCCGTCGGCAGGCCGTCGGCGACTTCACGCGCGAAGGAAGGTCCGGTCAGGACTGCGGCCGGCTGCGCGGGCAGCCGCTCGGCGACCAGCTCGTGCAGGAACCGTCCCGATGCCGGATCGAAGCCCTTGGTGGCCCAGACCACGCCAACGCCGGGCGCAACCCAGGGTGCGGCCACATCGAGCAGCGCCGCGAACGCGTGGCTCGGCACCGCGATCAGCACGGTGCCGGCGTCGCGCACGGTGGGCTCGATCGCGCCGGAAAGCTGCAGCGGATCGGGCAGCTCGAGGCCGGGCAGATAGCGCGCATTGCGGCGGGCCATCGCCATGTCCACGACGGCCTGCGGCGTGCGCGCCCACAACGTGGTCGGCACGCCCTTGCGCGCCAGCATCACGGCAAGCGCGGTGCCCCAGGAGCCGGCGCCCAGGACAGCGACCGGCGTCGCAGCGCTCATGCTCGCCGCGCGAGCGTCAGGCGTTGGCGCCTGCGCCCTGGCCCGCGGCTTCGGCGCGCCGGCGCTGCTGGTCGGCGTACAGCGCATCGAAGTTGATCGGCTGCAGGAAGAACGGCGGGAAGCCTCCGTTCTGCACGAGGTCGGACACGACCTGCCGCGCGTACGGAAACAGCACGTTCGGGCAGTACGTCGCGAGCACGGCATCGCGGCCCTGCGGATCGAAGCCGGAGAGGCCGAAGATGCCGGCCTGGTGCACTTCGGCGAGGTAGGCGGTCTTGTCCTCTATCTTGCAGGTCGCGGTGACGCTGAGCACGACCTCGAACGCGGTCTCGCCGAGCTGTGTCACCCGCTGGGAAAGGTTCAGCTCGACATTGGGCTGGCCGCCCTGCGTCTGGAAGATCTGCGGCGCTCCGGGCGCCTCGAACGAGACATCCTTGACGTAAATCTTCTGCAGGCTGAGCTGCGCCTGGGCTTGCTGCGCCTGACCGTTTGCGGCGCCGTTGCTGGTCTCTGCCATGGTGTTGCTCGTTCGTGAAGGAAAAGGACGTGGATTATTCCACGCCCGGCCGTCCGGCGCACCCGGCAGGCGGAACGGACCGTCCGCCCGGCGGCGGGCGTCAGGGCAGGATCTGCACGGTCGCGCCGAAGACGAGGCTGCCTAGATTGTGGAAGGCATCGAACGAAGGCAGCGCGTTGATGCCGTCCGGGCAGGCTGCGCCGTCCTCGACGGCCGTCAGGGCGCCGCCCGCCGTCGTGACCGTGCGGTCGTAGCAGGCGCCAAAGGGATCGAGGTACGAATAGCGCTGCGTGCTGCCCTGCCCGGTGCGGCCGGTCACGTTGCCGTCGGCGTCGAACAGCAGCGTGTCGGCCGTCGACATGTGATGTTCCAGGCTTGCCTCGCGCGGCGTGAAACCGTCGATGCCGATGCCGACGACGCGCTCGAGGCCCTGATCGATCGAAGTCGACTGCGCAAACCCGTCGGCCGTCGCGTCGAAGGCGTAGTCGATCGCGAGCGGCCACTTGCGGCGCTCAGTAAGCACGTGTCGCCATGCGCCGGTGTCGACCGTCGTGGTCGTGTCGACGTCGGTGGCGAAAGCAAGGCTCTGCCGGAACTTCGTGTCCGAGATGTCGAAGCTCTGGTCACTGCTGAAACGGAGCTGCTGGCGGATGGTCGTCGTCACGCGTCCATCGGACGTATCGACGTAGCCCGCTATCTCGAAGTCGCGCGTCGACGTCACCCGCACCGTGCCGCCGATTCCACCGCCTCCGTTATCGGCGATGTCCGCAGTGACGGCGGGACTCGCGCCGAAGAGCGTGTTGGCCGTGACGGCGCCACGCACCCTGTCCGTGCCGTGATCGAGATAGAGCAGCAGATTCGCGGTCGCGGAAAAATAGGGCTGTGCATTGAAGACGCGAACGGCGATGTGGTGCGGCAGGCCATCGCTGAGCCAGGCTGCGTACGGCGTGACATCGACCCGGTACGGCTCGAACGACAGCGCCTGGATGCCGGGCGTCGGGCGCCAGAGATACGGATCGATGCCGCCCGTGTAGATCCACGGATAGAGCGGCACGATGCCGACGTAGAGGCCGTCTATCGTCACCTGTGCTTCGCGGAAGCCGCTGCCGGGACATGACTGCAATTCATCGGACAGCTCGTCCGGCACGCAGAGGTACCAGAACTCGTCGCTGTTCTGCGCCTCGACGATGACGTCCATGAACGCGCGCCTGATGTTCGTCGGCGGCCTGAGGTCGATCGCGAGATGGTCGTCGGAGCTCGCGAGATCGACCGTGCCGCCGCTCGCGTCGGCCGCGAGCGGAATGACGACGTCGGGCCGCGGCGGCCGATCCGATACGGCCGCTTCGAACGGATAGAACGCGAGGCTCGCGCTGCCGTGGATGATGCCGGTGTAGGTGTCGTCGACCAGATTGCCGAGGTCGACGCGCCCGGCGCGCGCCTGCGCGAACAGCGGCGCGTAGTCGGTCACGTCGCGCTCGATGTGCCAGGTCGGCGCCACTGCGGCGCGCGGCTCCTGCGTCGTGCCGAAATAGAGATTGGCGCCGCCCAGCCAGATCTTCGCGGTGCGGTCGAACTGGCGTCCCGCGGTCACGTCGAAATCGGCGCGCAGCACGACCTTCTGCCACGGCCCGGGACAATCGGCAGGCGGCGTGAAATCGAATGACTGCGCGTCGAAGCCGATGAACGTGTAGTCGTCGAACAGCGGGACGACGCAGGGCTCGGCCGGCGGCGGCGGGATTACTGGATCGGCGACGGCGACGTCTTCCGATCCGATCGGCGGCAGCTGGGCGAAGGCGAGCGGGCCGGCGAAGAACACGGCCAGCAGGACCGGCAGCGAGCGAAGGCCGGTGTGCGGCATGGTGGGACTCCCTCTCCCGTGGAAGGAGAATCAGCCTAGCACCTGCTCATGCGCGCTGCCCGCGTCGCGACGCGGGCGGAAAAGATGGGCAACGGTTGCCGGTCAGGCCTTGCCTTTGGCCAGCGGCAGCTGCGCTTCCTTCCAGGCGGCGAGGCCCCCTTCGAGCCAGTAGACCTTGCCGAAGCCTGCCTTGGTCAGCCGGCGCGCGGCCTGCGCGGAAACCTGGCCGTTGCGGCAATAGACCGCGACGGGCAGTTCCTTCGCTTTGGCGAGGTCCTTGTGTTCCGGGTCGAACTGGCTCATGGTCACGTGGCGCGCGCCCGGCACGTGGCCTTTCTCGAAATCCTGCAGGCTCGACACGTCGATCAGCAGCGCGTTGTCGCGGTTGACGAGCTGGGTCAGGCCCGCGGGCGTCAGCGCCTTGTAGCCGCGCGTGAAGCGCTGCACCTCGCTCACCACCAGCGCGACGAGCACGCCGACGAAGCCGAGCGTGAGATAGATGTGGTTGCCGAGAAACTCCGGCAGGCGGCTCAGAACGTCGGACATGAGGAAGTCGTGATGGCGCGGTGCGGCGGGCGCGGATTATCGCCAAGCGGCGCAGGCGTGGCAAAACGGCAGTCGGTCAAACGGACTGTGCCAGGCGCACCGCCTCGCCGAAGTCGCGCGCGAAACGCAGCTGATCGCCGTCGTCCGCAACGCCCATCTGCGCAAGGATCTGCCGCGGCTGATCGCGCAGGCCCGACAGGATCACCTTCGTGCCGCGGCGATGGCAGCGTTCGATCATCTGCTTCAGCGCGGTGACGCCCGAGGCGTCGATCAGCGGCACGAGGCGCATGCGCAGGATGAACACGCGCGGCGATTTCGGCAGCAGGAGATCGAGCACGTCGTCGAGCCGGTTCGCGACCGCGAAGAACAGCGGGCCCGAGATCTGGAACGCCTCGACGCCGGCCGGCAGCTGCGCGCGCTGATCGGGCTCGGCAGGGCGATCCGAATCGGCGCGGTCCTCCTCGATGAGCGAGACGTTCGATTCCATCGCGACCACCTCGCTCATGCGGTGCATGAAGAGGAACGCCGCCAGCACGATGCCGACCTCGATTGCGACGGTGAGATCGAACATGACCGTCAGCGCGAACGTCAGCAGCAGCACGACGCGATCACCGACGGGGCCGCTCAGAAGATGCTTGAAGCTCTCGATCTCGGCCATGTTCCAGGCGACGACGACCAGCACGGCGGCGAGCGCGGCGAGCGGCACATAGGACATCAGCGGCGCCAGCACAAGCATGAAAAGCAGCAGGAACAGCGCGTGCGCGATGCCGGAAACCGGCGAGCGCGCTCCGGCGCGCACGTTCGTCGCGGTGCGCGCGAGTGCGCCCGTCGCGGGCAGGCCGCCGAACAGCGCGGAACCTGCATTCGCGACGCCCTGCGCGACGAGCTCGCAGTTCGAGCGGTGCCGCCCGCCGATCATGCCGTCGGACACGACCGCCGACAGCAGCGACTCGACGCCGGCGAGGAAGGCGATCGTGAACGAGCTCGGGAACAGTTCCAGCGTGCGCTCGAACGGAATATGCGGAAAGTCGAACGTCGGCAGCCCGGCGGGAATTCCGCCGAAGCGCGTGCCGATCGTCTCGACCGGGGCGTGCAGCAGCGCGACCGCGAGCGCGCCGACGATCACCGCGATGAGAAACCCGGGCCACGCCGGCCGCCAGCGCCGGATCGCGACGATGATGACGAGCGAGACCAGCGCGAGCAGCGCGGCCGCCGGCGTCGCGGACGGCAGATGCTGCGCGTACGCCGACCAGCGCGCGAAGAACTCGGCCGGCACCTTGTCCATCGAGAGGCCGAACAGGTCCTTGATCTGGCTCGACAGGATGCTCACCGCGATGCCGGCCGTGAAGCCGGTGATCACGGGCTTGGGGATGTATTTCATCAGCGTGCCGACGCGCAGCACGCCGGCCACGACGAGCATCAGGCCGGCCAGCAGCGTGCACAGGATCAGTCCGCCGTAACCGAACTTATCGATTACGCTGAAGACCACCGGGACGAACGCCGCGGTCGGCCCGCCGATCTGCACGCGCGAGCCGCCGAGGAAGGAGATCAGGAATCCCGCGACGATCGCCGTGTGCAGGCCCTTGTCCGGCGTCGTGCCCGACGCGATCGCGAGCGCCATTGAGAGCGGCAGCGCGACGATCGAGACCGTCAGGCCCGCGACGACATCGCGCCGCAGGTCGGCCGCGCCATAGCCGCGGCGCAGGACCGTGAACAACTTGGGTTCGTAGAGCGGCCAGATCGTGGCCGGCGTCGTTCGGGCGTGCATGGTCGGGTGTCTCCGCGGATCGGCCGCGGATCAGACAAAAGGAAACAATCCGGTTCAGTCGTGGCGCGTGATGTCGGGCAGGCCGGTCGTCAGCCACCAGCGCTTCTGCTTGTCGTCGTACCGCCAGACCTGCCGATCGATGATGCTGCGCGCCGTCTGCGTGTTGACGTTGACGAGCCCGATCTCGACGATCTGGCGTACTTCGGTGTCGCTGACCGGCGTGGCCGGCTGATCATTGTACGCGGTGATCTGCACCTGCCGGTAACGCGCGATGTCGAGCTCGGAAAGCGGATGCGCCTCGCGGTACTTCGGATCGACGAACACCAGCGCCTGGGTCATGTCGCCCCAGCGGATCGTCGCCGCGTAGCTGCGCAGGGTGTCCTCGAGGATCTTCTCCCTGGACCGCATCGAGCTCGTCGCGCAGGACGCGAGGAGCACGGTCGAAAGCACGGTCAGGCAGGCGGCGCGGCGCAGCATGGAAAACCCTCCGGTTCGCGATTGTGCATCCTCACGGGCGTGATCGGAAACGGTTTCCGTCACGCTTCAGCGCCGCTCGATCGCCACGAAGCGCGCCTCGAGCGTCGCCGCGGCCGTGCCGTCGGGCAACGGCACCACGCAGCGCACGCGCGTGCGCGCGCGGCCGCGCAGGGTCAGCGCCTCGGCCATCGCGGTGAAGCTTTCCCGGTCGACCAGGCGCGCGGTCGCCGTGAAGTCGTTCCAAACCGGAGCGAGATAGCGCACGTCGCTGTCCTGCACGTAGATGTCGCAGGCCCGCCCCTGCCGGTCCAGCGCGAGCTTCACTAGCCCCCACCCCGCGAGCGTCATCAGCCCGACCAGGCTACCGCCGAACGCGCAGCCTTTGTCGTTGACGTTGGGCGCGAGCGGCGCCGACAGCGTCAGCGACTCACCGTCGTACGCCTCGGCGCCGACGGCCATGGCCCGCGCGAGCGCGATGTGATCGAGGATCTCGCGCTCCAGCGCGGCGCGCTGCTCCTCGAACGCGGCGGCGTCTCGGATCGGGCTCACGTCGTGTCCTTGCCTCGTGCGCGCCGTCGAAAGGCTTGGGCGCGAATCGCCGCGATCCTATAGCGGCGCGCGCGCCGGAGTCGAATCCCGCCGCATCGCGGCACTGCGCCTTTATCATCAGCCCGCCACCCAACGGAGATCGGACAAGCCCCGTGCCGGATTTCGCCGATCCACGCCGCGCTCTCGCCGGAGCCGCCATCGTCGTCACGCGGCCTGCCGGAACAAGCGCGGCACTCGCGGCGCGGGTGCGCGCGATGGGCGGCTCGCCCGTGCTGCTGCCCGGCCTCGCGCTGCGTGCGACCGATCGACCGGACGCTGCTATCCGCGCACTGCGCGGATTGCGAGCTGCCGACATCGTCCTGTTCACGAGCCCGGCGGCGGTGCGCTTCGCGTTTGCGCTGCTGCCCGCGCTTCGGGTTTCGCGCCGCGCCGTGGCCGTCGCCGTCGGGACGGGAACGGCGCACGCGCTGGCACGTCGCGGCATCGCGGCCGTCGTTCCCAGGCGCGCCGACAGCGAAGGCGTGCTGGCGCTGCCCGCGCTGGCGCGTGTGCGGGGGCTCGGCGTCGCCCTCGTGGGCGCACCGGGCGGGCGTGATCTGATCGCGCCCGCGCTGCGCCGTCGCGGCGCGCGTGTCGAGCGCATCGACGTCTACCATCGCGTGCCGCCGCGCTGGACGCGGCGGCATCTCGATGCGCTTGCGACGGCGCCAGACCCGCTGATCACGCTGCTTTCGAGCGGCGAAGCGATGACACATCTCGTCGCGCTGCTGCCGCCTCCGCTGCTCGCGCGGTTGCGCCGTGCATGGCTGGTGGTCAGCAGCGAGCGCCTCGCCACGGCGGCGCGCGCGCACGGCTCCGATCGGATCGCCGTCGCGCGCTCGGCGGCACCGGGCGACCTGCTCGCCGCCGCGGCCGAGGTGCGGGCGGGACTGCGGCGCTGAAATCGAAATCGGCGGAATGCCGCCGCGGCTGCCGCGCGGAACGCTCTTCGGCTAGCATGGCCGCATGGGCGAGGACAACGATCTCAACCAGCCGGTCGCGGCGGCAGAAGACGTCACGCCGCCGGCGGACTCTTCAGTTGCGCGCGCTCCGGTTGCGCGTTCGCGCGGCGGCGTGTTCGCGCTGCTGATTGCCCTCGTGGCGCTCGTGCTCGCCGGATTCGCCTTATGGCGCGTCGTCGCGCTCGAGCGCGGGCGCGGCGACACCGAGAGCGCCCTGCGCGAGGAAATGAACCGCCGCATCGAGGATCTCGCGCGCGGCGTCGAGCAGCGCAAGCGCGATTTCGAGACGATGCGCGCGCGCCTCGCCGACGCCGACACGGTGAACAAGAGCGTGCGCGAGGAACTGCTTGCGCTCGGCGAGCGCTCGCGCCACCTCGAAGACGCCGTCGCGAATCTCGCCGAGCAGCGCCTGACCGGGCGCGACGCGCTTGCCCTCAATGAAGCGGAATTTTTGCTGCAGCTCGCGCAGGAGCGCCTGAACCTGTTCCACGACGCGCAGGCCGCGCTCGCCGCGTACCGGCTCGCCGATTCGGCGCTGGCGGCGGCGGAAGACCCGGTGTTCTCAGGCGTGCGCCAGACCATCGCCGCCGAGATGCAGGCGCTCGAGGCGGCGAGGCCGCTCGAGACGAACGCGACGCTCGCTGCACTGGACCGCATCCGCGCGAACCTGGCCACGCTGCCGCCACGGCGCGAGAAGACGGCGGCCGCGAGTGAACCGGTTTCGCGTCTGCAGACGCTGCTGCAGCAGTTCGTGCGCATCAGCACCGATCAGGTCGTCGAGACGAGCCGCGATCTCGATCTGACCCGCGCTCTCGCCGCGATCGATCTTCGCGCCGCGCAGGCCGCTTTGCTCGCGCGTGATCCCGATGCGTATTCCGCGGCGCTCGCGCGGGTGCGCACGGCGCTCGAAACGGCGTTCGACGCCGATGCGCAGCCGGTCAAGGACGATCTCGCCGAGATCGACCGGCTCGCCTCGGCTCCGCTCGCGCCGGCGCTGCCCGAGCTTGGCAGCGCGCTCAGCGAGCTGCGCAATCTGCGCGCGACGCGCGCGCTGTCGCGGCCGCGTGCCGTCACGCAGGCCGGCGACGGAGCCGGCTGATGAGAGTCTGGTTCGGCGTCCTGATGCTGCTGGCGCTCGCCGCTGCGGCGGCGTTCGGCTGGCACTGGCTCGCGAGCGATCCCGGCTACGTCATGATTCGCGTGCGCGGCACGACGCTGGAGACGAGCCTCGTCTTCGCGCTGATCGCGCTGCTCGTCGCATGGGGCGTGCTTTCGGTCGTCGTGCGCGCCGCACGCTGGCCGTTCCGCGCGTGGGGCCGCGCTTACCAGCGGCGCGGGCGCGTCCGGCTCGCGCGCGGACTCACCGCGCTGGTCGAAGGCCGCTATGCGCAGGCCGAGCGCGATCTCGGCAAGGCGTCGAATCATCCGGCATTGTGCGGACCCGCGCTGCTCGCGCTCGCGGAAGCCGCCCACGAGCGCGGTGCCGAAGACACGGCGCGCGAAACCCTGGACCGCATCGGCGGCGCGGAAGAAACTGCGGCGCTCGCGCTGCGCGCGCACTTCCTGATCGAGCACGGACGACCCGGCGAAGCGCTCGCGCTGCTGAAGCCGCGTGTCGGCGCCGGCACGCTGCCGCCGCGCGCGCTGCGACTCCTGATCGAAGCCGCGCTCGAAAGCGGCGACACGCGCGCTGCGCTCGACGCGCTGCCGGCGCTTTCGCGTACGCAGTCGATGTCGCCGGCGGATCAGGCCGCGCTCGACACGCGCGTCTTCGCGGCCGCGCTCGCCGGGGCACCCGACGCTGCGCGCCTCAACGCGTTGTGGAGCGGCGCGAGCCGCGCGCAACGCCGCCGGCCCGAGCTGGTCGCCGCATTCGCATGCCGCTCCGCCGAGCTCGGCCAGATGCTGGCGGCGATGGACGAGATCGAATCCGCGCAGCGGCGCGAATGGAGCGATGCCCTCGCGCTCGTCTACGCGGAGCTCGGTCCGGCCGAGCTTCCCGCGCGCACGCGCAAGGCCGAGAGCTGGCTCTCGATCGCGCCGAACAGCGCCGCGCTCGCGACCGCGCTCGGCCGCCTCTGCGCGCAGCAGCAGCTCTGGGGCAAGAGCCAGCAGTATCTCGAGCGTGCCCTCGCGATCGAGGAAACGCCGCTCGCCTGGGAAACACTCGGCGATTGCTACGTCGGGTCGGACGATGCCGCGACCGCGAACGTCTGCTATGCGAACGCGCTGCGGCTCGCGCGTGGCGAGCCGACGGTCACCGTCGGTTCGCATGCGTTGCGCGGTCCGGTCGACACGCGCGCGCTCGCCTTCGAAGAGCGCAGCGAGCACGGCGTGCCGAGGCTGCCGGGCGTGAAGCAGGGTTAGGAGGTCGGTGGGCTGAAGCTCACCCTATTTTCTGCGGTGGCCTCACCTAGGTGAACCCGGGCACAGAGTGGGCTTCAGCCCACCGCGCTTTCGTTGCCGGACGCATGCGCGTCAGCGCTGGATCGAGTTGATCGTCTCGACGCGTCCGTCGACGAGGCCGAAGACGCGCAGGAACCGGTCCTCGCCGAAATCGTAGACCCAGTCTTCGCGGCGCTGATCGCGGAAGCGGGCGTAGCCGGGCGCGCGGCGCAGCAGCGTGTCGTAATGCGAGCGGCGTGAGGCGGGCTCGCCGCAGTGCGCGACAAGCTCGCCGACGCTGACGCCGCGGTAATCGCGGCCCGGGTTGCAGTCGGCGCCGATCTCATCGACGCCGTAGCCGAGCGTCTCCTCGCGCGCGAGCACGCCGTCGCGGAACACGAAGCGGCGCATCAGCTGGCGCGGGCCGAAGTTGTAGTACCACACGTCGTACTGCACGTCGCGATACGCCGCGACGGGACCGTCGGCGCCCAGCACTTCAGTGGCGTAGAACACGTCGGCGTAGAACGGCTCGCCGCAGCGCGCCCGCACCTGGAAGTCCTGGGCGCCCTCGGTGACGATGCGCGTGCCGCAGCGGAGCGCGAATGCGGACGGGCTGGCCAGCAGGAACAACAGCAGAACGATCGCGGAAAGGATGTGCCTGTTCATGAAAAATGCATTGCGCCGCCCGCGTGGGCGAGCACCGCTCCGATGAGCCGAAGTCGGCGAAACCTACCTTAGTCCAATCGCCCGAAGGTCGGCGTCAAGTTCTGCAAAGGCGCCGGCGCCACATGCCGATTCTGCAAAGGCGCCGGCGCTACATGCCGAGAATTCCCGCGCGGCTGCGCAGGATCTCGGCAAGCACGTCCGGCGCGTAGTCGAAGGAATCGTAGAAGAGACGATCCTCCGGAAGGTCTGCGTCGGCGAATGCGCGCCGTCCTGCGTCGATCATCGTCGGCGGCCCGCTCATGTAGAGGTCGAACGCGGAGAGATCGGCGTGATCCTCCAGCACGGCTTCGTGCACGAGGCCGCGCCGCGATCCGCCCGCGTGCTCGGGGTCCGACAGCACAGGGACGAAGCGGAACGACGCATCGTCGCGTGCCCAGCGTTCGGGCAGCGCGCGAAGGTAAAGATCGCGCGGCGTGCGCGCGCCCCAGTACAACGTGATCGGCCGCCGCGTGCCGAGGTGGCGGAAGTGCTCGATCAGCGCCTTGATCGGCGCGAAGCCGGTGCCGCCCGCGACCATCAGCATCGGCCGCTCGCTGTCCTCGCGTGGCACGAACGTGCCGAGCGGGCCTTCGACGCGCAGGAGATCACCCGGGCGCATCTCGTCGAAGACGAACGAAGTGAAGCCGCCGCCGGCGACGTGGCTCACGTGCAGCTCGATCGAGTCGCCCTCGTGCGGCGCGTTGGCGATCGAAAATGCGCGCCGCCGGCCGTCCGGCAGCAGGACATCGAGATATTGACCCGCGAGCCGCCGCAGCCGCTCGCCACGCGCGGTGAGGAGCGTGAGCCGCACCACGTCGTCGCTGAGCAGCGCCTTGTCGACGAGCCTCAGCGTCAGCACGCGCCGCGGCATGTCGGCGACGGACGCGACCTCGCGCGCCGCGATGACGAGATCGCTGGCCGGCACGGCCTGGCAGAGCAGCACCTGATGCCGCGCCTGCTCGGCGGCGTTGAGCGCGGTCGGCGGATTGCGCGGATACGTGCAATAGCCCTTGATCAGCGTGGCCTTGCAGCTGCCGCAGACGCCGGAGAGGCACGAGTACGGCAACGCGAGGCCGGCCCGCCGCGCGGCCTCGAGCACGGTTTCGCCGGGCTCGGTGCGGAAATGCTTGCCGCTCGATTCGAGGGTGACGGTATGGCGCATCACCGGATTGTCGCCGTTTTTTTCCCTCTGCCGCGAGCGGGCGAGGGGAACGGCTATAGTGCAGAGCGCATCGCACGCACGGAGCCCTTCATGAGCATTTGGAAGCAGACCGCCGATCTCGACCGCATCAACGCCTGGAACGCCGGCTCGATGGTCGAGCACCTCGGCATGCGCATCACCGAGATCGGCGACGACTATCTGCGCGGCACGATGCCGGTCGATGCGCGCACGAAGCAGCCGTTCGGCCTCCTGCACGGCGGCGCGTCGGTGGCGCTGGCCGAATCGCTGGGCAGCCTCGCCGGCACGATGTGCCTGGACGCGGCGAGCGAGATGGCGGTCGGCCTCGACATCAACGCGAATCACGTGCGCGCCGTTACCGAAGGCGTCGTCACCGGTACGGCGCGGCCGCTGCACCTCGGGCGGTCGACGCAGGTCTGGGAAATCCGCATCGAAGACGAGCGCGGCCGGCTGGTCTCGATCTCGCGCCTCACGCTCGCCGTCGTGCCGCGGCGCTCGCCGAAGCCGGTGTGAGCAGCAGCGCGACGCCGTACGCCGGCCTTTCGCCCGACGTCGTCCTCGACGCGATCGCGGCGGCCAGCTATGTGCCCGACGGGCGGCTGCTCGCGCTGGGCAGCTACGAGAACCGCGTGTACCAGGTCGGCATCGAAGGCGGCCCGGCGCTGGTTGCCAAGTTCTACCGGCCCGGCCGGTGGAGCGACGCTGCCATTGCCGAGGAGCACGCGTTCGCGTGCGAGCTCGCCGAGGCGGAGCTGCCGATGATCGCGCCGATCGCGATCGACGGGCGCACGCTGCTCGTTCACGCGGGTTTCCGCTACGCGTTGTATCCGCGCCGCGGCGGCCGCGCGCCCGAGCTCGAATCGGCCGATCACCTCGCGTGGATGGGACGGCTGCTCGCGCGCCTGCACGGCATCGGCGCACGTGCGCGCTTTCGCGAGCGTGGCAGCGTGGACACGAACACGTTCGTGCGTGAGGCCGCACGCGCGGTGCTCGGCTCCGCGCTGCTGCCGGCCCGCCATTTCGATGTCTATCGCGCGCGCACCGAGGCGCTCGCGGAGCTGATCGACGCGCGCTTCGCCGCGATCGAGCCGTTCGCGCGCATCCGCCTGCACGGCGACTGCCACGCCGGCAACGTGCTGTGGACGGATGCCGGCCCGCATTTCGTCGACCTCGACGATGCGCGCATGGGCCCGTCGGTGCAGGATCTCTGGATGCTCGCACCCTCGCCGCGCGCGCTCGACGCGCTGCTGGAAGGCTATGCCGAGTTCCGCGATTTCGATGTGCGCGAGCTGTCGCTGATCGAGCCATTGCGCATCATGCGTCAGATCCACTGGGCAGGCTGGGTGGCGGCGCGCTGGGACGATCCCGCGTTTCCGCGCGCGTTCCCGCAGGTCGGCGAGGCGCGCTGGTGGGAGCAGCACCTGACCGATCTCGGCGAGGCGGAGTCGATGCTGCTCGATGGGTGACTTCGCTCTCCATGGTGGCTTTTTCCGGCTCTCGCTCGCGGGGAGGCATGAAAGCGAGCGCGGGGGACGGGCGGAGCAGCGCGTTCATGAACACCCTTGTCGCACTGCACCAAACATCCGCTACCATTGCTCCGCATGGACAGCTCCGTCAATTCCACGGTCGAAGCCGTTCCGCAGGATCGCTGGCGCGCGCTGCGCTACGTGCTGCGCGCGCCGTTGCTGCTGGTGCACATCCTCATCGCGGGGCCGCTCGCGCTGCTCGTGCTGAATCCGGTCGCCGCGCGCATCAGGGTCGGTGATTCGACGCTCGAAAAAGCGATGATCCGCTGGTGGTCCGGCGCGCTGGTGCGCCGCTTCGGCTTCAGGATCCGCCGCTTCGGCGAGCCGCTGCCGGGCGCGGTGCTCTACGTGGCGAACCACATCTCCTGGCTGGACATCGAGCTGATTCACAGCCAGCGGCCGGTGAGTTTCGTCGCCAAGAGCGAGATCGCGGGCTGGCCGTTCGTCGGCTGGCTCGCGGCGCAGGCCGGCACGATCTTCCATCGGCGCGGCAACAACGATTCGCTCGCGGCGGTGATGGCGAAAGTGGTCGAACGCCTGAAATCCGGCGAGCCGGTCGGCGTGTTTCCGGAAGGCGGCAGCGGGCACGGCGACAAGGTCGGCACGTTCCACGCGCGCATCTTCCAGACGGCGCTCGATGCGAACGTGCCGGTGCAACCCGTCGCGCTGCGCTACGGCCGCGACGGGCGCCAGGACCCCGCCGTGCCGTTCGCTCCGAAGGAAGGCTTCTTCCCGAATTTCCTGCGCGTGCTCGGCAATCCGCCGATGGACGCCGAGATCCATTTCCTCGAGCCGGTCGCGGCGACGCCCGAGGCGCGGCGGCGCATGGCCGAAGAGAGCCGGGCGCGCATCGTGCGCACGCTCGGATATGGCGATTGACCGGACATCCCCACCGGCGCGCGACGGCGTGTCTGCTGCCACCGCACTCATGAAGGCCGCCGATTTCCAGCCACCCCGCCTGTTGCGCAATCCGCACGTGCAGTCCTTGCTGGCGTCGAGCGCGCTGCGGCGCTGGCTCGGCCGGCGGCGCGGTGATGACCTCGAATCGCGCGCCGAGGAGCACATTCTCGACTGCGGCGACGGCGTGCGCCTGCAAGGCTTCCACACGCCGCAGCGGGTGCAGGCCGAAGCGCGCGGACTCGTCGTGCTGCTGCACGGCTGGGAAGGCAGCGCGCGCTCGAACTACGTACTCGGCAATGCCGCGCGGCTGCTGCGCGAAGGCTTCGACGTGTTCCGCCTCAACTTCCGCGATCACGGCGAGACGCATCATCTCAATCGCGAAATCTTCCACTCGTGCCGCATCGACGAAGTTGTCGCAGCGGTTCGCGAGATCGCCGCGCGCTTTCGCCCGCGCGCGCTCGCGATCGCAGGCTTCTCGCTGGGCGGCAATTTCGCGCTGCGCGTTGCGCTGCGCGCACCGGAGGCGGCGATCCCGCTGGCCTACGTGCTCGCCGTGTGCCCGGTCATCAGCCCCGAGAGCGGATTGTTCGGGCTCGAAAACGGTCCGCGCTTCTACCAGCGCTATTTCATGCACAAGTGGACGCGCTCGCTGCGCGTCAAGCAGGCGCTGTTTCCCGACACCGAGCTCTTCTCCGCCGAGGAGCTCGACAGCGACCTGCGCGGCCTGACGCGCTCGCTCGTGCTGCGCCACACTGATTTCGGCTCTCTGGAGAACTATCTCGCCGGCTATTCGATCGCCGGCGACGCGCTCGCGGCGCTCTGCGTGCCGGCGACGATCCTGACATCGGCGGACGATCCGGTCATCCCCGTCGCCGATTTCCGCGCGCTCTCGCTGCCCGCGCACGTCGAGCTCGACATCGCAGAGCACGGCGGGCATTGCGGCTTCATCAGGAATTTTGCGCTGCAGAGCTTCGCCGAGGACTACATCGCCGAGCGCATGCTCGCGCATCTCGGCGGCGTCGAGGCGAGGCGCGCAACCGCGATCGAAGCCGTCCCCGCGCGCACCTGAGTCAATCCGCCGGAACGGTGCGCTCGCGCGCCCACTCGCGCAGCGCGGCGACGCGCTCGGCCATCAGCACCGACAAGGGCCGCGTGTTGCGGATTTCGTTCAGGAGCCCGGCCTGGGTCGGAATGCTCCTGCCGGCGGCGGCGGCATACAGCGCGGCAACCACGACCTGCTCGATCTCGGCGCCGGAGAAACCGTCCGTCGCGGCGGCCAGTGCGGCGATGTCGTAATCGGCCTCGGCGAGGTCGCGGCGCGCGAGGTGCAGCCGGAAGATCTCCTCGCGCGTCTCGGCGTTCGGAAGATCGACGAAGAACACTTCGTCGAAGCGGCCCTTGCGCAGGAGCTCGGCCGGCAGCGCGGTCACGTCGTTCGCGGTCGCGACGAGGAACACCGGCGCCTTGCGTTCAGCCATCCAGGTCAGGAGATAGCCGAGCACGCGGCGTGACACGCCTTCGTCGGCGCCGTTGGTCGCCAGCGCTTTCTCGATCTCGTCGATCCACAGCACGCAGGGCGCGAGCAGCTCGGCGTTCTTCAGGGCCTCGCGCAGGTTGCGCTCGGTCTCGCCGTGATACTTGTTGTAGAGCGTGCCGATGTCGAGTCGAAGCAGCGGCACGGCGAAGCCGCCGGCGGTGGCCTTCGCGGCGAGGCTCTTGCCGCAGCCCTGCACGCCCAGCAGCAGCACGCCCTTGGGCGGATCGAGCTTCGCGGCCGCCTTTTCGCCGAGGAAGGCGGGCCTGCGCTGCTGGATCCACTGCTTGAGCCGCGCGAGGCCGGCGACGCCGGCGAACTGCGCGGTTTCGTACTCGAAGTGCAGCAGGCCCTGGCGATCGAGCAGCTTGTACTTGGCGCGCGCGAGCTCGGGCAGGTCGGCCGGCGTCAGCGCGCCGTCGTGATAGATCAGCTTGCGCACGATGCGCCGCGCATCCTCGAGGCCGAGGCCTTTGAGGTTGCGCACGACCGCGCGCGCGGCTTCGGCATCGACGGTGACGCGCCGGCCGTTCTCGCGCGAGTAGTTGAAGGCTTCCTCGCGGACCAGCGCGGCGAGACGCTCGGCGTCGGGCAGGGCGAGCTCGTAGCGCGTGACGTACGCGGCGAGCTCCTGCGGCAGCTCGTAGTCGGCGCCGACCAGGACCAGCGTGTGCTCGGCGCAGTCGATCCGCTGCACGATCTCGCGCAGCAGGCGCAGCGTCATCGGATAGCGCAGGTACGGCTGGAAATCGAGGAGGAGGTAGACGCCCGGCGTCGCCTGCTGCTTGATCGCATTGAGCGTCATGCTCGCGTCGGGCGGCGTCTCGGCTTCGTCGTCGCTGTCGATGTCGAGCCGGCAGAGGCCGCCGGTGATGCTCCAGCGATAGAGCGGCCGCAGCGCCTGCGCGATCGCGTGGCGGAAGCCGTCGATGACGCGGCCCTCCTCGGCGGATTCGACCAGGATCAGCGGCGCGCGCGCACGGAGCAGGGTGATGAGATCCTGATTGGCGGACACGGCAGAGGCGGTCGTCGTCGGAAAAATTGGCGGCCGCGCTGGTGCGCGCGGGGGCGCGCAAGCCTAACACGGCGCGCATCGGGCATAATTCGCGGCTTGCGCACGACGGAAAATGCGGCGGTTCCGCCGGGTCCGCGGCCATCCGCTTCCATTTACGGTCATGCTGAAAGATTCCATCGAACTGCACCGCCAGGGCCGTCTCGACGAGGCCGAGCAAGGCTACCGCGAGCACCTCGAAAGCCGGCCGGACGATGCCGAGGCCCTGCACCTGCTCGGCCTGCTGCGCCATCAGCGCGGCGCCACGGAGGAAGCCGCCGATCTCCTGATGCGCGCGCACGATCTCGCGCCGGAGAAGGCCGGCATCGAGCTCACGCTCGGCACCCTGCGCTTCCAGACCGGCGACTTCGACGCGGCGCTCGCGCACTACGAGAAGGCGCTCGAGCTTGATCCGAACATCGGCACCGCGCACGCCGGCATCGGCCAGATCGCGCTCATGCGCGGCGATCGCGAGAAAGCCGAGAGCCACTTCCGCATTGCGCTCCGCGCCGGCGAGGACGCGCAGTCGCTGGCCGGGCTCGGCGCGCTCGCGCTCGAGCGCGGCGACGTCGACGCGGCGCTGCGCCATCTCGGTCGCGCGGCCGATCTCGCACCTAACGATCCGACCATCCAATTCGCGCTGGGCCGTGCCTTCGCCATGCGCGGCACGGAGTCGTTCGCGGAGAAAGCCTTCGAGAACGCGCTGCGCGTGCAGCCCGATCTCCATGCTGCGCGTCAGGCGCTCGCCGCGCTGACGCTGAAGGCGAAGCGCCCGCGCGAAGCCGAGACGCACTACCGCATGCTGCTCGATGCGCCGGGCTTCGCGTCGGCAGGTCACGTCGGCCTCGGCGACGTCGCGCGCGCGGAGGAGCGCCATGCGGATGCCGTCGAGGCGTATCGCGCGGCGCTCGCGATCGATCCGCGCCAGTCGGCGCCGGCGCGCGCGCTCGCCTGGTCGCTGATGCGGCTGGGCCGCAACGACGAGGCCATCCAGGCCTACGACGACTATCTCGCGCTCGTGCCCGACGATCATGACGTGCTGACCGCGCGGGCCGATCTCCTCATGCTGATCGGCCGCCTGCCGCAGGCGGCGGCGGACTGGCGCGCGCTGGCCGAGAAGAACCCGGCCGACATGCAGGCGCACTCGCGGCTCGCGATGATTCATGAACACCTGGGTCAGCTCGACGCGGCGGACGCCGAGGCCGAGCTCGTGCTGCGCGCGCACACCGATGCCGAGATGCTGCTCGTGCGCATCCGGGCGCGCATGCGCGAGGGCGACGATGCAGGCGCGCGCCGGCTGCTCGATCAAATGGCCGAGCGCGCGCTCACGGAAGGCCAGCACCGGCTCTACTGGAATTACCTCGGCCGCCTGCACGATCGCGCGGGTGAAGCCGCCGAAGCGGTGCGCTGTTTTGCCGAGGCGCAGCGCGGCCTGCCGGCGTCGGTGCCGCCGCTCGACACGCCGCGGCCCGAGCTCGAGATCGCGCTGACGGAGCCGACCGGCGATTCTTGGCCGGATGCGCCCGTGTTGCTGCTGGGCACGCCGGGCAGCGGCGTCGAGCGCGTCGCTGCGCTGCTCGCCGATCAGCCCGGGCTTTTCGTGCTGCGCGATCGCATCGGCGCGCTGCAACGCGTCGACGATTTCAACCAGCCGCGCTTTCCCCTCTATTGCGGCGAGCTTTCCGACGCCGACCGCGAGGCGCTGCGCGAGCGCTATCTCGCGCCGCTGCGCCTGGCCAATGTTCCGCTCGACCGGACGATCGTCGACTGGCTGCCGCGCTGGGACGCGCATCTGCTGGCGCTGGTGCGGCGCGCGTTTCCGGGCACGCGCCTCGTCATCGTGGAGCGCGATCCGCGCGATGCGCTGCTGAACTGGCTGGCGTTCGGCTGGGCGCGCGGCTTCGCGCTGGCGGACCTGCCGGCGTTCAGCGAGTGGCTGCACCGCGCGCGCGATCATCTCCATTACGCCGATGCTCTCGACGAGCCGCGGCGCCTCGTCGTCGATGCCGACGTCGTGCTCGACGATCCGCGCGCGAACGGCGGCGCGCTCGCGCGGTTCCTGGGCCTCGATGCCTTGGAGCCCGGCGCGAATCTCGCCGCGACGGCGCGCGGTCTCGGTGGCTTGCCGACGCGGTTTCCACGCGGCCACTGGCAGCGTTACCGCGAAGCGCTGGCCGAGCCGTTCGCGAAGCTGGAGGTGCCATGAGATTGGCAGCACATGTCCTTCTGGCCTGCCTTTGCCCGGCGGTGGTCACAGCCTGCGCCGGCGCGAAGTCGGCCGATCTTTCGCAGCTCTCGCTGCCGCCCGGATTCCGCATCGACGTCTATGCCGCCGACGTGCCGGGCGCGCGCGAGCTCGCGCTCGGTGCCAAGGGCACGGTCTTCGTCGGATCGCGCGACAAAGGCAGTGTGTACGCGCTCGTCGACGCCGACCACGACCAGCGCGCCGAGCGCGTCGTCGTGATCGCACGCAAGCTTGAGCAGCCGAGCGGCGTCGCGTTCCGCGACGGCGATCTCTACGTCGGCGCGATCAGTCGCATCCTGCGCTTTCGCGACATCGAGTCGCATCTCGACGATCCGCCGAAACCCGAGCTGGTTACCGACAAGCTGCCCGGCGAGACGCACCACGGCTGGAAGTTCATCGCATTCGGGCCGGACGGGCGCCTCTACGTTCCGATCGGCGCGCCGTGCAACATCTGCGACAAGGGCAGGGACTACGCAAAGCTGATCAGCATGAAGCCGGACGGCTCGGACTGGCAGGACGTCGCCTATGGCATCCGCAACACGGTCGGCTTCGACTGGCAGCCCGGCACCAGCGCGCTCTGGTTCACCGACAACGGCCGCGACATGCTCGGCGACAACCTGCCTTCGGACGAGCTGAACCGCGTGACGAAGCCCGGCGAGCACTTCGGCTATCCGTACTGCCACCAGGGCGACACGCTCGATCCCGAGTTCGGCAAGGGCAAGTCGTGCAGCGACTACACGCCGCCGGTGCTGAAGCTCGGCGCGCACGTCGCCTCGATCGGCATGCGCTTCTATACGGGCTCGATGTTTCCGGCCGAGTACCGGAACGCGATCATCATCGCGCAGCACGGCTCGTGGAACCGCTCGAGGAAATCCGGCTACCGCGTGATGGCCGTGCGCCTCGACGGCGACCGCGTGCAGAGCTACGAGCCCCTGATCGACGGCTTCCAGCGCGACGAGCGCGTGAGCGGCCGGCCGGCGGACGTGCTGGTCATGCCGGACGGCGCGCTTCTCGTCGCGGACGACTACGCCGGTGCGGTGTACCGCGTCAGCTACGCCGCGGCGGCCTCGCAACGTTGACGGAGTACCGACATGCGCATCCGCAGCGACGACATCGAGCACATGCAGCCGATTCCGGAGCAGTTCGCGTTCGGCCGGCCGGGGCCGAACGGTGAGCCTTGCGTGCTTTCCACGAACCAGAACCCGCACCTCGCCTGGGCCGACGTGCCGGCCGGGACGCGCTCGTTCGCGCTGATCTGCGTCGATACCGACGTGCCGACGCGCGCTGACGACGTGAACAAGGAAGGCCGCCACGTGCCGGCTTCGTTGCCGCGCACCGAGTTCTTCCACTGGGTCATGGTCGACATTCCGCCGGAATGCCGCGAGCTCGGCACGGGCAGCTGCGCGGAGGGCGTGGTCGCACGCGGCCGCAAGGATCCGCCGGGCCCGCCGGGCGCCAAGCAGGGCATCAACGACTTCACCGGCTGGTTCGCCGGCGATCCCGAGATGGCGGGCGACTACTACGGCTACGACGGGCCGTGCCCGCCGTGGAATGACGATCTGCTGCACCACTACCACTTCCGCATCTACGCGCTCGACGTGCCGACGCTCGGGCTTGCCGGCAAGTTCACCGCGGCAGCGGCGCGCGAGGCGATGCAGGGCCACGTGCTGGCCGAGGCGGCGATCACCGGCACGTACACGCTGAATGCCGCGCTGCGGCGCTGAGCGGCGAGCGTGCTTCGTCCGTCCTTCGAGTGCAGCCACGTCGCGTTTCCTTGCTAGCATGCGCCGACGCAAAGTCCCGGTCCGAACATGAGCGAATCCACCACCGCGCGCGAGCCCGCGCTCGCCGCGCGCCTCGACGAGGCGCGGCGCCTGGCCGAAAGCGGTCGCATCCCGGAAGCCGAGCAGGCGTTTCTCGCCATCCTGCGTGAGTCGCCTGGCGAGATCGACGCGCTGAACTTCGTCGCGATCTGCGCGCACGAGCGCGGGCGCTACGCGCAGGCGCTGGCGCTGCTCGAGCGCGCGCGCGGCGTGCGCCCGGACGATCCGGTGACGCTGACCAATCTCGGCGTGACGCAGGCTGCGCTCGGCCGGCTTGACCAGGCGATCGTCGCGTTGCGCGCCGCGCTCGAGCACGCGCCCGATCTTTTCACGGCGAAGCTGCGCCTGGCCGAGTTGCTCGAGCGCGCCGGCCGCCCGAACGACGCCTTGCCGCTTTATTTCGGCGCGATCTTCGCGGCGCAGAATGCGGGCCAGTGGCTCGGCGACTCGACCACGCCGCCGGGGCTCCGCCCGCTGGTGCTGCACGCGATGCGCGTGGTTGCGGCCGGCCGGCGGCGTCTGTTCTCCGACACCATCGCGCCGCTGCGCGCGCGATACGGCACGACGGCCCTGGCGCGCGTCGAGAAGTGCCTTGCGATCTATCTCACCGAGCTGCCCGCCAACTATCCCGATCCGCGGCAGCGCGCAAAGTTCATGTATTTCCCGGATCTGCCGACCCGGAAGTTCTACGAGCCCGAGCTGTTCCCGTGGTACGCGGAGCTCGAAGCCGAGACGGCCGTGATCCGTGACGAGATGCGCCGCGTGCTGACCGAGGACACCGGCTTCGAGCCGTTCCTCGGCCACTTCGAGGACAAGCAGCTCGAAGGCCACCTCGCCAACCCGAAAGGCCCGCCGGTGTGGAACGCGTTCTTCTTCTTCCGCCACGGCCGGCGCTACGAAGAAAACCACGCGCGCTGCCCGCGTACATCGGCGGCGCTGGAGAAGGTGCCGCTCTGCCATGTGCGCGATCACTCGCCCGAAGTGTGCTATTCGGTGCTGACCGCGGGTTCGCACATCCTGCCGCACCATGGCGTCACGAATACGCGCCTCGTCACGCACCTGGCGCTGATCGTGCCGCAAGGCGAGTGCGCGCTGGTCGTCGCCGGCGAGCCGCACGGCTGGGAGGAAGGCCACTGCTTCACGTTCGACGACACGTTCGAGCACGAGGCCTGGAACCGCAGCGACGGCACCCGCGTCGTCATGCTGATGGACGTCTGGAATCCGTACCTCACCGAGGTCGAGCGCGAGGCACTGAGGACGCTGGTGCCCGCCATCGGCGACTTCAACCTGGCTGCCGGCGTCTGATCGCCGCTAGCGGCTTGCCGTTTCGTGCCGAAGCGCTGATCGAGTAGCGCCGTTCGCGCGCCTCAGCCGCCGGCGGGCAGCGCGGCGAGCAGCACGACGCCGAGCACGATGCGGTAGATCGCGAACGCGGTGAAGCGGTGCGTGCGGATGTAGCCGAGCAGCCACTTCACGGCGATGAACGCGGTGACGAGCGAGACCGTGAACGCGATCGCGAGCGCGCTCCAGTCCTCGTGCGCCGCGCTGCCGCCGAGCGTCTTCAGAAGCTCGTAGCCGCTGGCGGCGAACATCGTCGGGATGCCGACCAGGAACGCGAACTCGGTCGCCGCGGAACGATTGCCCGTGCCCGCGAGCATCGCGACGAAGATTGTCGCCGCCGAGCGCGACGTGCCGGGAAAGACCGCCGCGACCACCTGCGCGAGCCCCACCAGGATCGCGACACGCCAGGTGATCTCGCTGCGCTCGGACCGTCGCGCGGCGAGCGCTTCGGCGCCCATCATCCAGACGCCGCCGAGGATCAGCGCCCAGGCGATGGGCGTGACCGTCTCGGGCAGCTTGAAGCCGAGCTTCGTCGCGACGAAGCCGAGCGCGGCCGTGACCGCGAAGGCCACGGCGAGCTTCAGCGCGTAATCGCGGTTGCGCGCGTCGCGCAACCCGGTTGCGAGCTGCCACAGGCGCTGCCGGTAAATCAAAACGACGGCGAGGATGGCGCCGGCCTGGATCACGATGTTGAACATGTCCGAGCGGCGCCCGAGCCAGTGCTCGGCGATCAGGAGGTGGCCGGTGCTGGAAATCGGCAGGAATTCGGTGATGCCTTCGATCACGCCCAGCAGCACGAGGGTGAGAAGCTCGGTCACGGTGGCTCCCGGGTTGCACCAATCGGATGAATATGCACCGCATTCTGCACCATAAGCGTGCGAATGCGCTGCGCTCTCGTGGCTAAGCTTCTGATCGGAAAAGAGATAAGCGTCTTTCCGACGTGGCACGACGGTTGCTGAGCCTGCCGCACCACAACCCTTCTCCAAGGATATGCGATGGCCACGTCAAACGTCCTCAAGCTGATGAAGGATCAGGAGGTCGAGTTCGTCGACCTTCGCTTCGCCGACATGCTCGGCAAGCAGCACCACGTCAGCTTCCCGGCCCATTCCATCGACGAATCGCTTTTCGAGGACGGCAAGATGTTCGACGGCTCGTCGATCGCGGGCTGGAAGGGCATCAACGAATCGGACATGGTGCTGATGCCGGATCCCGAGACGGCGATCATCGATCCGTTCGCGGCGCACAAGACGCTGCTGCTCCAGTGCGACGTCCTCGAGCCGTCGACGATGCAGGCCTACGCGCGCGATCCGCGCTCGGTCGCCAAGCGTGCCGAAGCGTATCTCAAGTCCACCGGCACCGCCGACACGGCGTTCTTCGGCCCGGAGCCCGAGTTCTTCATCTTCGACTCGGTGCGATTCCAGAACGATATGCATCGCGTCGTGTACGAGGTCGGCTCGGAAGAGGGCGCGTGGGCGTCCGGCAAGAGCTTCGAGGGCGGCAATTCGGGCCAGCGTCCCGGCATCAAGGGCGGCTACTTCCCGGTGCCGCCGGTGGATTCGTTCCAGGACCTGCGCAGCGAGATGTGCAAGGTGCTGGAAGCGTGCGGCCTCACGGTCGAGGTGCACCATCACGAAGTCGCGACCGCGGGCCAGTGCGAGATCGGCACGAAGTTCAACACGCTGGTGCGCAAGGCCGACGAATTGATCACGCTGAAGTACGTCATCAAGAACGTCGCGCACCAGAACGGCAAGACCGCGACCTTCATGCCGAAGCCGATCGTCGGCGACAACGGCTCGGGCATGCACGTGCACCAGTCGCTCGCCAAGAACGGCCAGAACCTCTTTGCAGGCGATCTCTACGGCGGCCTTTCCCAGACGGCGCTCTACTACATCGGCGGCATCTTCAGGCACGCACGTGCGATCAACGCGTTCGCGAATTCCACTACCAACAGCTACAAGCGCCTCGTGCCGGGCTTCGAGGCGCCGGTCATGCTCGCGTATTCCGCGCGCAACCGCTCGGCGAGCTGCCGCATCCCGTTCGTGCATTCGCCGAAGGCGCGCCGCATCGAAGTGCGCTTCCCTGATCCGGTGAACTCGGGATACCTGACGTTCACTGCGCTGATGATGGCCGGTCTCGACGGCATCCTGAACAAGATCGACCCGGGTGCGCCGAGCGACAAGGATCTCTACGACCTGCCGCCCGAGGAGGAGAAGAACATCCCGACCGTCTGCCACTCGCTGGATCAGGCGCTGGAAGCGCTCGACAAGGATCGCGCGTTCCTCAAGGCCGGCGGCGTCTTCTCCGACGACTTCATCGACGGTTACATCGATCTCAAGATGCAGGAAGTCACGCGCTTCCGCGCCGCGACGCATCCGCTCGAGTACCAGATGTATTACGCCATCTGAAGACAACGTCGCGCGAAGCGCGACGATCACTCCCCTCTCCCGCTCGCGGGAGAGGGTACGCGGTGAGGCCATCGAAGCTGTAGAAGAGTCATGCCGACCCGAGTGCGATGAACTTCTCCCTCTGGCTCGCATTTTTTGTAACCGCAACGGTCGCCTCATTCGTCCCGGGCCCGGCCGTGCTCTACGTCGTTGGCCAGGGCATGCGCCACGGCGCAAGGAAGGCGATCGCAGCGAACCTCGGCATCCTCAGCGGCAACGCCATCTGGTTCGCCGCGTCCGGGATCGGCCTCGCCGCGCTCATTGCCGTCGCCGCACCGGTTTTCAACGCGATCCGCTGGCTCGGCGTCCTCTATCTCACCTGGCTCGGCATCAGCGCATGGCGCGATGCGCTCCGCGGTGCGGAGGCGACGCAGCGCATCGCGGCGCCGGTGCCGGATGCGGCGCGCATGTGGCGGCAGGGCCTGCTGCTGCAGCTCGCGAATCCAAAGGCGATCCTGTTCTTCACGGCACTCCTGCCGCAGTTCGTCGATGCGGCGCAACCGGTCGCTTCGCAGATCGGCATCCTCGCCGCCACGAGCATCACGTCGGAATTCGTCGTGCTCGCGTCATACGGCTGGCTTGCTGCGCGAGGCGGTGAGCTCGTGGACGCGCGCCCGCGCCTCGCGCGCGCGACGGATGCCGCTGCCGGCACGTGCCTCGTCGGCGCCGGCGCCGGCCTCGCGTTCGTGCATCCGGCGTAGCCCAGATGAAGCTCATCACCGTCATCATCCGCCCGTTCAAGCTCGATGACGTGCGCGACGCGCTCACCGAAGCCGGCGTCACCGGCGTCACGGTCACCGAGGTCAAGGGGTACGGCCGCCAGAAAGGCCACACCGAGCTCTATCGCGGCGCCGAGTACGTCGTCGATTTCGTGCCGAAGATCCGCCTCGAAACCGCGGTGCCCGACGCACGCGTCGACGTCGTCATCGACGCCATTCTCGAAGCCGCGCGCACCGACAAGGTCGGAGACGGCAAGATTTTCGTGACGCCGCTCGACCACGCGGTGCGCATCCGCACCGGCGAGATCGGCGAAGACGCCTTGTGAGGCCCGCAGGATGAATCCGCAGCGCGCAGCCCGACTTTCACTTGCCGCGGCCTGCGTGCTGCCGGCGTTCGCGTGCGCGGCGACGCCGCAGCCGGACAAGGCCGACACGGCCTGGATGCTCGTCGCGACGGCGCTCGTGCTGCTGATGTCGGTGCCGGCGCTGGCGCTCTTCTACGGCGGCCTCGTGCGCAGCAAGAACATGCTGTCGGTGCTGATGCAGGTGTTCGTCGTGTTCTCCCTGGTCACCGTGCTGTGGTGCGTCTATGGCTACAGTTTCGCGTTCACCCAGGGCAGTGCCTTCTTCGGCGGCACGAGCCGACTCTTTCTCACCGGGCTCGGCGACACGTTCCGCGATGAGTGGGCGCTCGCGCCGACGTTCTCGAAGGCGACGCCCATGTACGAGATCGTCTTCGTCGCGTTCCAGGCGACGTTCGCCGCGATCACCTGCTGCCTGATCCTCGGCTCGCTGGTCGAGCGCGTCCGCTTCGCGGCGGTGCTGATCTTCGTCGCAATCTGGTTCAGCCTCGGCTATCTGCCGGTCGCGCACATGGTCTGGTACTGGCCGGGGCCGGACGCGTATAGCGAGGCGTCGCAGGTCGCCTCGCTGAATGCGAGCGCAGGCTACATCTGGCAGATGGGCGCGCTCGACTTCGCCGGCGGCACCGTCGTGCACATCGACGCGGGCGTCGCCGGGCTGGTCGGCGCCTTTCTGCTTGGCAAGCGCATCGGCTGGGGCAGGGAAGTCATGCGCCCGCACAGCCTCACCATGACGATGATCGGCGCGTCGCTGCTCTGGTTCGGCTGGTTCGGCTTCAATGCGGGCTCGGCGCTGGAGGCGAATGCCTCGGCCGCGCTTGCGTTCCTCAACACCTATCTCGCGACGGCCTGCGCCGTGCTCGCCTGGACGTTCGCCGAATGGATCCTCAAGGGCAAGCCTTCGATGCTCGGCGCGGCATCGGGTGCGGTCGCGGGCCTGGTCGCGATCACGCCGGCCGCAGGCAACGTCGGCATCGCAGGCGCGTTCGTGATCGGCGTCGCTGCCGGAGTGATCTGCCTCTGGGGCGTGACGGCGCTGAAGCGGCGCATCGCGGCCGATGATTCGCTCGACGTGTTCGGCGTGCACGCGGTCGGCGGCATCACGGGTGCGCTCCTCACCGGCGTCTTCAACTCGCCCGATCTCGGCGGGCCTGGCGCGGTGCAGGACTGGGTGACGATGACGCGCGGCTATCCCGGCATCCTGGCGCAGCTCTGGAGCCAGGTGAAGGCGGTCGGCATCACGGTTGCCTGGTCCGCCATCGTCGCTGCGGCAGCCTGCAAGATCGCCGATACCGCCGTCGGCCTTCGTGTCAACGAGGAGCAGGAGCGCGAGGGCCTCGACATCCACTCGCATGGCGAGTCCGCCTACGATTATTGAGCGCACGAGCCGTTTGCTAAGCTAGCGCGTCGTTTTCCAAGGGAATCCTCCGCAGCCGTTCGATGCAGAGCGGCCGCGCCGACCGCATGGCAAACACGAGCGTCCAGCCCCAGCGCAAGCCGACGCCTTCCGCGCGCCTGCGAGATCTCCCGCCGCGCACCGCGGCGATGCTCGCCGAAGCCGCGCGGCTCGTCGATCGCCGCGATTACGACGGCGCCGAGCGCGCGCTCACCGGCGCTCTGGTGCTCGCCGCCGCGCATCCGGAAACGCAGCGCCTGCACGGCCTGATCCAGCACCGGCGCGGTCGTCATGCGGAGGCCGAGGATACTTATCGTCGTGCGCTGGCCGCGCATCCCGACGATGCGACGCTGGTGAGCCAGCTCGGCGAGCTCAAAGGCGACCTCGGCGACATCGAGGGCGCGCTCGCACTGTTGCGGCGGGCCACCGAGCTCGCCCCCGATGATCCTGCCGCCTGGCTTCGGCTCGGTATCCTGTTCGACAAGCAGGCGCGTCACGAAGAGGCACTCGCCGCGGGACGCCGCGTCGTCGCGCTCGATCCCGGCCATCAGCTCGGGCGCCTCTTGGTCGCACGCAATCTGCACGCGCTCGGCGACATCGAGGGCACGGCGGCCGAATACCGCGCGCTGATCGCGCTCGGCGGCGACCGCGCGTACCAGGCGTGGTTCAGTCTCGTCGATCTGAAGACGATCAGGCTCGACGCGAACGAAATCGCAAAGCTGGAACGGCTCGCGCTCGATCCGAAGCAAAACGACAACGCACGCGCCGCGCTCAATTTCGCCTACGGCAAGGCCTGCGAGGACGCCGGCCGTTTCGCCGACGCATTCGCGGCGTTCAAGCGCGCCAATACGATCGTGCGCCGTGACTTCCAATGGGACGCCGCCGCGTTCAGTCGCGAGATCGACGAGACGATGCGCGTCTTCTCGGGTCCGGTCGCGTCGTCGCCGGCTGCGCTTGGCGGCGAAGTCATATTCGTGCTCGGCATGCCGCGCTCGGGCACGACGCTGATCGAGCAGATCCTGGCCGCGCATCCGGAGGTCGAGGGCGCGAGCGAGCTGCCCGATCTTCCGGCCGTGCTCACGCAGGAATCGAAAAAGCGCGGTCTTCCGGTGCCGCGTTGGGCGGCCCAGGCGACATCGGCGGACTGGGAACGTCTGGGCCGCGAATATCTTGCGCGCACGGCGCGCTGGCGCGCGGAGCGGCCGCGATTCACCGACAAGCTGCCGAACAACTGGACGCTGATCGGCGCCGCACGCGCGATGCTGCCCAACGCGAAGTTCATCGACGTCCGGCGCGATCCGCTGGAGACCTGCTGGTCCTGCTACAAGCAGCTGTTCGCGCCGGGGCTGGTGCGCTACGCCTACGATTTCGCGGAGCTCGCCGCATACTGGCGCGACTGCGACCGCCTCTGCCGATTCTGGGCCGAGCGCTATCCCGACAGCGTGCGCGCGCAAAGTTACGAGGCGCTGCTCGAAAATCCGGAAAGGGAAGTCCGCGCACTGCTCGAGTTCTGCGGCCTTTCGTTCGACGAAACCTGCCTGCGTTTCCACGAAGCGAGGCGCGGCGTGCGCACGGTAAGCTCGGGCCAGGTGCGCCAGCCGCTGCGCCGCGACACGGCGCGCGGGCCGCGCTACGGTGACCTGCTCGCGCCGCTGCGCGATGCGCTGAAGGCCGTGCAGTGAGCGCGACACGTCGCGCGCTCGTCACCGGCGGCAGCGGCGACATCGGCGGCGCGATCGCGCGAGCACTCGCAGCCGACGGCTGGCACGTGCTCGTGCACGCGCACGCCTCGCGCGACCGCGCTCAGGCGATCGTTGCAGCGATCGCTGCTGCCGGCGGCAGTGCCGATGCAGTGACATTCGACCTGGTCGACGGCGACGCGACGCGGCATGCGCTCGAACCGCTGCTCGCCGACGGGCCGATCCACGCGCTCGTGCACAACGCAGGCATCCACGACGATGCGCCGCTCGCCGGCATGCGCGAGGAGCAGTGGCGACGCGTCATCGACGTGTCGCTCAACGGATTCTTCCACGTCACGCAGCCGCTGCTGCTGCCGATGGCGCGTGCCCGCTGGGGCCGCATCGTCGCCGTGTCGTCGGTCGCGGCCGTGCTCGGCAATCGCGGACAGGCGAACTACGCGGCCGCGAAATCGGCGCTGCACGGCGCGACGAAATCGCTCGCGCGCGAGATGGCTTCGCGCGGCGTCACCGCGAACGTCGTCGCACCCGGCGTCATCGCGGGGCGCCTCGCGGAAGCTGCGTTCGACGACTCGCAGATAAAAGCCATCGTTCCCGCCGCGCGCGCGGGCACGCCGGAGGAAGTCGCCGCAGTCGTTGCGTTTCTCTGCTCGGACCGCGCGGGCTACGTCAACGGCCAGGTCATCGGCGTGAACGGCGGCATGGCGTGACGCCTCCATTCGTCGCGTAGCGACGCTCAGCGTGACGCGTTGCCCGTCTGCTTGTTGACCAGCGCGACCGCCTGATCGCGATTCTCGTACAGCGCCGGCAGCATCGTGTCGGCATAACGGCGGATGTCGGGATCGACGCTTTCCGACCGCGCGGCCTCGTACATCGCGATCATGCGGTCGTGATCGTCGATGACGTTCTGCACGTACTGCGCGTCGAAGTCGCCGCCGCGACGGCGTGCGTGCAGGTCCGCGAGCTCGGCCCGGTCGTCGGCATCCGTGCTGCGCGGCAGGTCCACGTGCTTCTGCCCCGCCAGGAGCTGCAGGGCCTGGTCGGCCTTCACGTGACTCGACACGATGCGGTCCGCCAGCGAATGGATGCCGGGATTCGCCGCCTTCGATTCGGCCGCGTGGCCCATCGCGATCTGCGTGATGTTCGAGGTGTTCGCTTCGAGGATGAAATCGACATCGGCTTGCGGCAGATGGCCTGGGGGCACTTCGACGGATTCGGGCAGCTGCGCGACGGTCGGCGCGGCGAACGCCGCCAGCACGGCCGCGAAGGCGAAGGAAAGAAGTCGGGTGTTCGTCGCATGCGTGTTCATCGCTGAGCTCCCTTGTGGCTCGTGCGCGGACTGCGCTCGGCGCATCGCGCGTTGAGATGCACGGGGCGAACGTCGTGGCTCGCCATCGCGGACGAACATAGGCAGCGCGACCTTAACGCGCGCCGAGAACGGCACGCAGCGTGCGGGCCGCGGTCGGAAAAGATTCAGGAACATGCTTCGGCAGTGAGGCGGCCGCGCTCAGGCGGCGAGATCGAACAGCACAGGCGCGGGCGAAGACGCATCGCCGCCCGCGTCGCGCGCATCGAGCCCGGGACAGGCGAGGCTCGCGCGGCGGCCGATCGCGGCCGCCAGTGCGTGCATGGTCGCGATGTTCGCACGCAGGCGAGCCGCGACGCCGCTCGGCGTCAGCACGTCGTGCAGTCCGCGGTTCATCGTGACGAACCAGTCCAGCTCGCGCTGGTCGAGCATGATGCGGCCATTGCGCTTGCGGCTGTGCGCGTGCCAGCTGCGGAAGAACGCCTGAAGCCGGCGGTTGAGCTGCTGCGCCCGCTCGAGCTCCGCGCGCAGCTCGCCGAGCAGCGCGATGTCGGTCAGGCGATTCTGGAACACGAGCTGGCAGAGCACGCCCCAGTAATATGTGTAGTCCCAGATCACCTTGATCGGCATGACCTCGGCGTCGCCGAACATCGGATACTGGTCGCGGTAGAGCGTCAGCGTGTTCTCGTAGAACGAGAAATAGAGCTGCTCGTACAGCCGTGCATACGGACCGAGCGGCTGGCCCGCGCGGTCGAGCGCGATCAGCTCGGTGATGTAGGTGTTCGCGATGGCGATGAAATCGCTGCCCGGCGAGTAGAACGGATCGAGGAACACGCCGGCTTCGCCCGTCAGAGCCCAGCGGTCGCCGGAGAACACGCGCCGGCAGCCGTACGAGAATCCGCGCAGGAAGAGGAAATCCATCAGATTGCCGCGCCGCGCGCGGCACTCGCGCGCCATTGCGGGCTGGTGCGCGTCAAACCAGGCGAGCGAGCGCTCGAAGGTGTTCATCGTCTCGATGGGGTGCAGCTTCGCGTCGCAGACGATCCCGACCGAATGCGCGCCGGAGCCGAGCGGGATCAGCCAGGCCCAATAACCCGGCCCGCAGAAGTGATTGGTCGAGCGCCAGCGCTCGCGTGGCGTACAGCGCGACTGCCATTCGTCGTCCGCGCACCAGGCGTCGAGGTCGAGCCGGTCGTCCAGGCGGAACCAGACCGCGTTCGCCTCATGCCCGTTCGGTTCGGCGAGGCCGAGCTTGCGCTTGACGAGCCCGGCCCTGCCGGAAGCGTCGATCAGCCAGCGCGCCTCGAGCGTTTCGATCGCACCGTCGCGCTCGACGCGGACGGCGTGCCGTGCGCCGTCACCGGCGAGATCGAAGCCGCGCACCGCCGCCCCGTCGCGGAAGTCGATGCCGTGGCGGCGCGCTTCCTCGCCCAGGAAGTTCTCGAAGAGGCCGCGGTCGATCTGCCAGGTCGGCGTCGGCATCACGCGGCGCACGCCGAGCTCGGTCACGTTCTGAAGATCGCTGCGTCCTTCGCTGAAGAAGAAGCGAAAACCGAACTTGCGGATGTGCACCGCATCGAGATGCGCCTTGAGGCCCAGCACCGTCGAGAAATAGTGCGCGCCGATCTCGACGGTCGATTCGCCGACCTTGTGCGCGGCGGCGGGCACCGGGTGCCGGCGCCGCTCCACGACGACGATGTCGAGATCGCCGAAGCGCGCGCGGAGCTGCAGCGCGAGCGTCAGGCCGGCGAGGCCGCCGCCGAGAATCACGACATCGCGCACGTCCGCAGCCATCGGCTCCGCTCCCCGCACGCACCCATTGTGCACGCATTCGTGCTCCCGCGCGCGGCGCCGTTCACGGGGAGGACTGCTGCTCCTCGGCGCCTTCGACGGGTGCCATGCCGCGCAGAAACAGCGCCAGCATCGGCGTCGTCATCAGCGTCGTCACGATCGCCATCACCATCAGCATCGTGAAGACCGGAAAGCCGATCACGCCGGCGTCGAGGCCGACTTTCATGACGATCAGCTCCATCAGGCCGCGCGCATTCATCAGCGAGCCGACCGCACCCGCTTCGCGCCAGCCGAGCCCGGCGATGCGCGCGCCGCCGCCGCCGCCGAGGACCTTGCCGGCGATCGCGGCGGCCAAGATCAGCAGCAGCGCCGACAGCCCGGCGCCGGTGAACGCCTCGGCCGTGGTGCCGAGCCCCGCGAGGGCGAAGAACACCGGCATCAGCACCAGCACCGCGACGTGCTCGATGCGCTCGATCAGCGTTTCGAGCAGCCGATCGTCGCGCGGCAGGCAGGCGCCGAACAGGAATGCGCCGAACACCGGATGCAGACCCAGCCACTCGGTCGCCGCGGCCATCGCGCAGGTGCCGATCAGGAGCAGGCTCAGCACCGCGCCGCCCGGCTTGCCGTCGGACGCGTGCCGTGCCAGCAGTGTGGCGATCAGCGGCCGCAGCAGCCCGAAGCCTATTGCCGCGATCGCGACCAGGCCGACGAGGGTGCGCGCGAAGTCGCCCCAGCCGTGTGCGCTGATCAGCGCAACGACCAGCGCGAGCACGATCCATACGAATGCGTCGGCAATGGCCGCTGACGCGAGCGCGAGCTGGCCGATCGCGCTGCGTGTCAGCCTGACGTCCTTGAGGATGCGCGCCATGACCGGAAACGCGGTGATCGCCATCGACACCGCCATGAACAGCGCGAACGGCCAGAACCCGATGCCCGCCGGCGCAAAGCGCGCGTGCAGCGCCGGCGCGATGGCGAAACCGAGCGCCATCGGCAGCAGTACACCGAGCGTGCCGATCCAGCCCGCCGAGGCGAACCGGCCGTGCGCGCCTGCCGGTGCGCGGATTTCGGCGCCGACGACAAACATGAAAAGCACCAGTCCGACTTCGCTCAGGCCTTCGAGCGCTGCGAGCTTCTCGCGCGGAAACAGCCAGGCATGCGTCTCCGGCGCGAGCGCGCCGAACACGATCGGCCCGAGCGCGATGCCGGCGATCATTTCACCGATCACTGGCGGCTGGCCAAAACGGCCGAGCACGAGCGCGAGCAGGCGTGCGGTCGCGAGAATGACGGCGAGCTGCAACAGAAGCTGAGGCATCTGGCTCACGCGGTGCTCCCTGTTGCAGCGTGCGCGGCGAATCGCGCGGACTTCGCCGCAAGCCGGGCCGGAAGCACCCGGTGCGGGTCAACGGCTCCCTTCGACCGGCGCCTCTCCGGCCAGCGTCGCCGCTTCGGGATCGTAAATCAGCGGCGGCGTCGCGTGCGAACGGCGATAGCTTTCCACCATGTTGCCGTACGCCCACACGCGCTTGATCGTGTACCAGGTGATGCGTGCGACGTCGCGCACGGGCCGGAAGTGGCTGGTGCGGAATTCGCCGTGGTAGCGCGATTCGATCGGCACCGAGACGATGCCGACGCGTTTCTCGCGCGCGGCGGCGATCAGCACCGCGGCCTCGAACACGAAATCGTCGGCGGCGATGTCGGCGAGATCGAGCGCAGCGGACGGATAGTAGCGCTGGCCGCTCTGCGTATCGGCCACCGGCACGCCGCAGCCCCAGGAAATGCCCCAGTCGGCGAAATCGTTGGCGCGCCGGCGCGCGGCCGGCTGGTTTTCGCGGTTGCGGATGCGCGCGCCGATCACGAGATGCTCGGGATAGCGGCGCGCCGCGGCGAGCAGGCGCGGAATGTCGGCGGCGAGGTGCTGGCCATCGCCGTCCATCGTGACGACGGCATCGAAGCCCGCGGCGCGCGCGGCGCGGAAGCCGTCGCGCAGGCCCTGGCCCTTGCCGAGCGAAGTCCGATGGCGGATCAGCGTGATCGGAAGATCCGCGATGCGCTCGCAGGTCGCGTCCGTCGAGCCGTCGTCGACGACGATGACGTTGGGACAGATCGCGAGCGCCGATTCGACGATGCCGCGTATCGCGCGCTCTTCGTTGAGCGCCGGAATCACGACCGCGATGCGATGCGGATCGGTCGCACTCACGGCGACACCTCGACACGCAATGCGGTGTGCTCGCCGGCGATGAGCCGGAGGACGGCCGGTTGCCGGCGGGCGAGCACGACGAGCAGCGGCAGCGCCTGCGCGGCCATGGGATTCGTGAGCAGCGGTTCGATGGCCGGAACGGAAAAAGTTTTGTCGCCGCCGCGCTCGGGCAGGGTTGCAAGCGCGAGGCTCGCGAGCGAAAGCGCGCCGCGCGCCGGGCTCAGCACGAACGCGACGGCAAACGGAATGCCGCTCGGCGCAACCTCGGCGAGCGGGCCGCGCGCGGCGATGTCGTACGCGGCGAGCAGCACAGGCTCGCCTTCGGCAACGACTTCGATTGCGGCTTCGAGCAGGCCCGCGGCGAAGCTGCCGCGTTCGGCGCTGATCGCGGTCGCGGTCGCATGGCAGTGCACCGCGACGGTCCAGTACCCCGCAGGCGCGTTGTGCACCGAATTGTGGAAGCGGGTCGGCGAAAGCTCGCGTGGATCGGCGGCGAGTGTTGCGCACATCGCGTCGGTGATGACGAGATCGCCGTGCGTCGACGTGAAGACCGAAGCCAGCTCGGAGGCGTCGCGGCCAGCCATCGCGCAGGCCTGGCCGGCGGCTTCGCTGGCGACGAGGACCGGTTCCGGCGCGCGGCGCCTTTCGGCAGGAGGCAGCACGGTCGGCACGGGACGCGCGGCGTCACTGGATATCGCAGGCTCGCCGCCATCGAGCGCGCGCGCGAAGGCGGCCCAGTCGGGCAAGCCTGGTGCCCAGAAGCCGATGCCGTCGATGTGGACGTTGAGGGTGTTCATGACACGGCACGCGCTGCGGTCGCGAACGCGAGCGCGCAGTTGCTGCCGCCGAACCCGAACGAATTGCTGAGCGCGACGCGGATCGGGCGCTCTTCGCGGCTGAGCGCGAGCCACGCGGCACAGGCCGGCTCTGCTTCGCGGCTGTTCAAGGTCGACGGCACGATGCCGTGTTCCATGGCGATGAGCGTCAGCACGGCCTCGAGAATGCCGGCGGCACCCAGCGTATGTCCGGTGAAACCCTTGGTGGCACTGACGCGCACGTTCGGCGGAAAGACGTCGGCGATCAGCGCCGCCTCGACCGCATCGTTCTTCAGCGTCGCCGTGCCGTGCAGGTTCACGTAGTCGACGTCGCCGGGCGCGAGTCCCGAGCGCGCCAGCGCATCGGTGATCGCGAGGCGCGCGCCGAGGCCTTCGGGATGCGGCGTCGACATATGGTAGGCGTCGGACGATTCGCCGTAGCCGATCAGCCGCGGTGCGTGCGTGTCGCCGCCGCGCTCGAGCAGCGCGAACCCGGCCGCCTCGCCGATCGAGATGCCTTTGCGCCCGGGATCGAACGGCTGGCACGGCTCCGGCGCGACGAGCTCGAGCGCGTTGAAGCCGAACAGCACGCTGTCGCAGAGCGTGTCGACGCCGGCGAGGATCGCGGCGTCGACGACGCCGATGCGGATCATGCGCTCGGCCTTCGCGAAGATCTTCGCGCTCGACGAGCAGGCGGTGGCGACCGTGAGGCATGGGCCGCGCGTGCCGAGCACGGCCTGGAGAAAGAGGCCGGGCGAGTGCGGCGTGTGCAGCGGCGGATGGCGCAGGCGCGCAGGCAAACGATTTCCTTCGAGCTCGCGATAGCCTTCCTCGGTCGCGCCGATGCTCGACGTCGACGTCGCGACGACGAGCGCGACGCGATCGGCGCCGTGGCGTTCGATGCACGCGCGCGCCGCGTCGAGGAAGCCGTCGGCAGCGAGGCCGCGCCAGGCGAGACGATTGTTGCGGCCGTCGTATTCGGCAAACTCGGGCGGCAACGGCGTCGATTCGAGGCCGTCGACGCGGCCGATCGCGCAGGCGAGCGGCACGCGGGTGAAATCGTTGGGCCTGAGCCCGCCGCGATCGTTGAGCAATGCCTCGGCGTGCGCGGCGCGGCCGTGGCCGAGCGCCGATGTCGCGGTGAAGGCGGTGATGGCGAGGGGGGCGATACGAGTAGGCACGCGTCGTCGGATCCGGCGAGGCGGCCGAAGTATGACATACGGGTACGGCGCAGGCCGGTTGCCGCGTGACCGATCGCGCCGAGACCGAGCGTCTGCGATTGCGAAGACGAGCAGGTAGCAGGAACGTGCGCGTGGTTCGCGGCGATCATCGCTCCGCTGCCCGCGCGCCGACCGGGCGGCGTGAGCCTTGCTACCATCGCGCTTCATTCGCGGACGATCCGATCCCATGAGCGAAACCGACGCCACGGCCGCCCACGTCGCTCCGGTACGCGCGTTCCTGCGCGATCTGCAGGATCGCATCTGCGCGCGGCTCGAAGCGATCGACGGCCGAGCCCGCTTTGCCGAAGATACGTGGACGCGCGCCGAAGGCGGTGGCGGACGCTCGCGCGTGCTGAAGCGGGGCGCCGTGTTCGAACAGGCCGGCGTCGGATTTTCCGAAGTCGCCGGCGCCGCACTGCCGCCGTCGGCGAGCGCGCATCGTCCGGCCATCGCCGGGCGCGCATGGACTGCGCTCGGCGTGTCGCTGGTGCTGCATCCGGAGAATCCATACGTTCCTACATCGCACATGAACGTGCGCTACTTCGAAGCGCGCGCGGAAGATGCGCCGACGGTGTGGTGGTTCGGCGGCGGCTTCGATCTCACGCCGTTCTATCCGTTCGACGAGGACGTCGTGCACTGGCATCGCGTCGCGCGCGATCTCTGCGCGCCGTTCGGCAGCGATGTCTATCCGCGCTACAAGACGTGGTGTGATGAATATTTCTGTCTCAGGCATCGCGGCGAGACGCGCGGCGTCGGCGGGATCTTCTACGACGACCTCGACGCCGGCGGCTTCGAACGCTGCTTCGCGCTGACGCAGGCGGTCGGCAACGGCTTTCTCGATGCCTATCTGCCGATCGTCGATCGGCGCAAGGCGACGCCGTACGGCGAGCGCGAACGCGAGTTCCAGCTGTACCGCCGCGGCCGCTATGTCGAATTCAATCTCGTGTACGACCGCGGCACGCTGTTCGGGCTGCAGTCGGGAGGCCGCACGGAGTCGATCCTGATGTCGCTGCCGCCGCGCGTGCGCTTCGAGTACGGCTACGTGCCCGAGGCGGGCAGTGCCGAGGCGCGGCTCACGGAGTATCTGCAGCCGAGGGACTGGCTGGCGGAGTGAGCGACGAGGCTCGCGTCAGTTCCACTCGTACAGCGTGTAGTACACCGGCGAGACAGGCCCTTCCTGCGGATCGCGCGTGAGGCGGCCGTTGCCGGTCGTGTCCATGAAGGTCTGCACCGGCCCGTTCTGCGGCACGATGCGGATCATCCAGACGCGGCCGTTCTGGCGATATTCCTCGACGGTATCGGTGCCTTGCCTGCGTGTCGTCACTTCGCTGGCCGCGACGCGCTCGCTGGTCGCTGCGTTCGTGCGGGCGGCCTTGTCGCGAACGAGGCGCGTGTCGGGCTTGGGCAGCGGCGCGAGTGGATCTTCGGCACCGGCGGGCGCAGGCGCAGCCTCCTGCGCTTCGAGCGGCGCTGCGCTCTTCACACCGGGATCGTCGATGCCCGGCGGAGGCGGCGCCTCGATCGGCGGGCCCTTCAGCTCGGGCGGCGCGGCGAGAGCCAGCGCGCAGACGAGCATCATCCCAAGCGGAGCGAAGCGGCTGAAGGTGCGCATGACGACTCTCCCTGGTGCCGACGATCCAAGCCTAGCAGAGCCTCGATGAATCGTTTCGCGTGCACGTCACAGGACGGTGCGGCACGGCGTCGCGTCGCGGGCCGCTCGTGGCACCGGCCTGCGCGTTACAATCGCCGCGGCCGCCTGACAGGCTCGCGGCGGCTCCGCTCGCAAGGTCTTCCATGTCGCGTCCCCGGCTCGTCCTCATCGACGGTTCATCGTATCTGTATCGCGCGTTCCACGCGCTGCCGCCGCTCACGAATTCGGCCGGCGAGCCGACCGGCGCGCTGTTCGGCGTCGTCAACATGCTGCGGGCGACGCTGAACTCGAAACCCGACTACGCCGCGTTCGTGCAGGACGCGCCGGGCCGGACGTTCCGCGACGATCTCTACGCCGAGTACAAGGCGAACCGTGAAGCGATGCCCGATCCGCTCGCGGCGCAAGTCGAGCCGATGCTGGCCATCGTCGAGGCGCTCGGCTTTCCGATCCTGCGCGTCGAAGGCGTCGAGGCGGACGACGTGATCGGCACACTCGCCGTGCAGGCCGCGCGGGAAGGCATCGACGTCACCGTCTCGACCGGCGACAAGGATTTCGCGCAGCTCGTCGGTCCCGGCATCGTGCTGGTCAACACGATGAGCAACACGACGCTCGACGAAGCCGGCGTCGTCGAGAAGTTCGGCGTGCCGCCGTCACGCATCGTCGACATGCTGGCGCTGATGGGCGACAGCATCGACAACATTCCGGGCGTCGAGAAGTGCGGCCCGAAGACCGCGGCGAAATGGCTCGCCGAGTACGGCTCGCTCGACGGCGTGATGGCGAACGCGGACAGGATCGGCGGCAAGATCGGCGAGAATTTGCGTCGCGCGCTGCCGCAGCTGCCGCTGTCCCGGCAGCTGGCGACGATCAAGACCGATTGCGCGCTCGACGTCGCCCCGCGCGACCTCGTGCTGCGCGCGCGCGACGTCGAGACGCTACGCACACTCTACAAGCGCTACGAGTTCAGCGCGGCACTCAAGGAGCTCGATTCCGCCGAGGCGCGCGGCGGCCGCGACATCCCTGCCGCGGACGTGCCGACGCACAGGGAATTCGGCGTGCGCGCCATCGACATCGCGCCGGCGCCGAAGATCGAGGTCGATCCCGCGCTGCAGGGTCCCGGCGAGTACACGCTGGTCACGACCGCCGATCAGCTCGAGGCGTGGATCGAGAAGCTGCGCACGGCCGAGGCGATCACGCTCGACGTCGAGACCGATTCGCTGGACCCGATGCAGGCCACGATCATCGGCATTTCGGTCGCGGTCGCGCCGAAGGAAGCCGCGTACATTCCGCTCGGCCATGATTGTCCCAGCACGCCGTCACAACTCGGCCGCGACGACGTGCTGAGCCGCCTGAAGCCGGTGCTCGAGGATGCCGACCGGCCGAAGATCGGGCAGAACACGAAGTACGACGCGAACGTGCTGTCGACGTACGGCATCACGATGCGCGGCATCGCGCACGATACCATGCTCGAATCGTACGTGCTGAACTCCACCGCGTCGCGGCACGACATGGACTCGCTCGCCAAGCGCCACCTCGCGTACGAGACGATTCCGTACGAAGAGGTGGCCGGCAAGGGCGCGAAGCAGATTCCGTTCTCGCAGGTCGACATCGAAACCGCGTGCAAGTATGCGGCCGAGGATGCCGACATCACGCTGCGCCTGCACCGCGCGCTGTACCAGAAGCTGCAGGCGGAGCCGGGGCTACGCAGCGTCTACGAGACGATCGAGATGCCGCTCGTGCCGGTGCTGGCGCGCATGGAGCAGACTGGCGTCCTGATCGACACGGGCGCGCTGAAGCGGCAGAGCAGCGAGCTCGCCCGGCGCATGCACGAGATCACCGAGCAGGCCTACGCGATCGCCGGCCGCAGCTTCAGCCTCGACTCGCCCAAGCAGTTGCAGGCCATCCTGTTCGATGAGCTGAAGCTGCCGGCGGTGCTGAAGACGCCGAGCGGCCAGCCGTCGACCAACGAGGAAGCACTGGAGGCGATCGCGAACGATCACGCGTTGCCGCGCATGATCCTCGAATACCGCGGACTCGCGAAGCTGCGCTCGACCTACACCGAGAAGCTCGCCGACAACGTCAACCCTCGCACCGGCCGTGTGCACACGAACTACAACCAGGCGACGGCCGCGACAGGGCGGTTGTCCTCGGCCGACCCCAATCTGCAGAACATCCCGATCCGCACCGAGGAAGGCCGGCGCATCCGTCAGGCCTTCGTTGCTCCACCGGGATGGAAGATCGTCGCGGCGGACTATTCGCAGATCGAGCTGCGCATCATGGCGCACCTTTCCGGCGACAGCGGCCTGCTCGCGGCGTTCCAGGCCAATCAGGACATCCACCGTGCCACGGCGGCCGAGGTGTTCGGGCTGCCGCTCGACGAAGTCGACGCGAACCAGCGCCGCGCCGCCAAGGCGATCAATTTCGGGCTCATGTACGGCATGAGCGCGTTCGGGCTCGCGCGCCAGCTCGGCGTCGGCCGCGGCGAGGCGCAGGACTACATGGCGCGCTACTTCTCGCGCTACCCCGGTGTGCGTGAATTCATGGACCGCACGCGTGAGAAGGCGCATCGCGACGGCTACGTCGAAACGCTGTTCGGCCGCCGCCTGCACCTGGACTACATCAACTCCAGAAACCAGGTGCAGCGCTCCGGGGCCGAGCGGGCGGCCATCAACGCGCCGATGCAGGGCACCGCCGCCGACATCATCAAGCGGGCGATGATCGCGGTGGACGCCTGGCTGATCGACGAGGAGCAGCCCGCGCACATGGTGATGCAGGTGCACGACGAGCTCGTGTTCGAAGTCCGTGAGGACTGCATCGAGGCCGTCAGCGCGGGCGTCCGCGAGCGGATGGCGGCGGCCGCCGAGCTTTCGGTCCCGCTCGTCGTCGACATCGGCGTCGGCGCCAACTGGGACGAGGCGCATTGAAAACGTGCCATGCCGGGCCGCGCGTTTGCAGCGACAAACGGCCGGCCGACGTCTGTGCCCGAAGTGGCGGAAGCCGACCGGACCTATGGCTTCTTAACTTTCGGGAACGCATGAACCATCAATAAATGCAAAGTTCGCGATCACGCGAACTTTCGCAAACCCGGCCTGTCCTAATCATCGGGCGCGCGCAACGGCGCCCGTGGTTCACTCACCTCCCTGAGTGCAACCCCCGGGAAATCGGCTCCTCCCCAGGCCGGTTTTCCACCGGCCCCGAGGGCTCCCCCTGGCCCTCGGGGCTTTTCTTTTGGCTTGTGCGATCCGTCCGGGATCGCATCGATCCGATCTGTCGCTTCGAGATTCAACGAAGCAGCTTCGAAGAGTCCCGATGCGGCCATCCATGGCCGCGGATTCAGTGGACAACACGGCTTCGCAGCGTCGCCGCGAGCTGCCGAAGATCGAACGCTTTGCTTTTCCTCTCCCCGCTGTGCGGGAGAGGTAGGTGATGGCAAGCGGCGAATCGCCGTTCAGCTCTTGAGGGCTTCCAGCACCGCCGAACGCGCAAGCTTCCCTGTCTCGTTTCGCGGCAACGACGCGACGCGCCGGAAGGGGCGCGGGAGGAACACGGGATCGACCGCGAGACGGAACTCGTCCATGAGTGCGGCTTCGGAGCGCTCCGGCGCGACCACCAGCGCCGCGATGCGTCGCACACCCGCGTTGTCTTCGTCCTCCAACTGGATCGCCACCGCGTCGGTAACGCCGGGCAGCGCCAGCAGGCGACGGGTCAGGTCAGCGAGCGAGGCGCGCTTGCCGGCGATCTCCACGAGATCGGCGTTGCGCCCGCGCAGCTCGAATCGATGGTCGGCGAGAAGCTCGATGACGTCCTGCAAGACCACGGGCTGGCCGAAATAAGGTGCATGGACCAGCGTGCCGTCGGGTTGCGGCCGCAGCGTGATGTCGGGATAGAGCTGCCACGGCTCGCCGCGGCTCGTGCGGCGATGGGCGATCACGCAGGTCTCGGTGGAGCCGAACAGCTCCACCACCGGTGCGCCGTAGCGCGCCTCCGCTTCGGCGGCGAGCTCTGGCGCGAGCGGCGCGGTGGCCGACGTGATCGCCGCCAGCGCCGGCAGCTGCACGGGATCCCGCAGCAGCGCCTGCAGGTGGATCGGCGTCGTCACCAGGAGGCGCGGCGGCGGCACCTCGGACAGCGCAGCCGCGATGTCGGCGGGGAAGAACGGCCGGCCCGCATGCACGGCGAAAGGCCCCGCAAGCGGCAAGAGGACCGAAAGCTCGAGCCCGTACATGTGCTGCGGCGGCACGGTGGCGACGATGTGCGCGATCGCTCCGGGCGCGAGGCCGAGCGCAGCGACGAGCGTGCGCGTGTTGTGCGCGCTGCTCGCCTGGACGCTGGCCCATGTCTTGGCATTCGCCTTCGGCTGGCCGGTGCTGCCGGAGGTGAAGCCGATCGCGACGACCTGCTCGCCGTCGATGCCGGGCACGATCGTTTCGGCACTTCCGCATCCGGCGGCAGCGAGCCGCACGTAATGCGCCGGCAGGCCTTCGCGCGGCGTCTCGCCGAGCGCGTAGCTGCCCGGATACATCGCGAGCACTTCTTCGATGGCTTTCGGCGCACGTGAAGGCGGCAGCAGATTCGTCTGTCCGCGGCTTGCGATCGCGGAGAACGCGACCAGGAAGGCGTAGCGGTCCTCGCAGAGATTCACCGCATCGCGAGCGGTCGGCAGCGTGGCCGCCGCGGCGTGCACGTCGGCGAGGAATGCCGCGACCGAAAGCGCCCGGCCTTCGCGCCACACGATGATGCGATCCGGCTGCGCGGCGTTCAGCAGCGGCAGCGGCGGGGCTGCACGTTCGATGACAGCAGACAAGTTCCCCTCTCCCTAAGCCCTTGTGTCGGCAATGCTGAAACCGCCTCCACACCCGCCCTACGGACGCACGGTCGCCCCGCTGATAGCGTCGCGGATCGGCGTCGGCCGCTCAAGTCCCCCGAGCGGTGCATTCAGGATAGCGTCAATCTGGCCGCGGAAAAGCTCGCTTACGGCCTCGGCAGTTTGCGCCGGCGGCTCGCCATGGCGGTTCGCGCTGGTGGAAACGAGCGCGCCACCGAAGGCGCGGCAGAGGGCGGCTGCCGGCGGATGCGCCGTGACGCGCACGGCGATGCCGTCATGGCTGCCGGCCAGCCAGGCAGGCGCGTCCGCGGCGCGCGGGAAGATCCACGTGTGCGGTCCCGGCCAGGTGGCGGCTGCGCGCGCGAGCGCGTCGTCCGGCACGGCGGAGAGGTCGATGTACGGTTCGAGCTGCGCGAAATCGGCCGCGATCAGCAGCACGCCCTGCGCCGGTGGCCGGCGTTTCATCGCGAACAGCTTCTCGACGGCGCTCCGGGAGCGCGGATCGCAGCCGAGTCCCCAGACGGCTTCGGTCGGATAGGCGATCACGCCGCCGGCGCGGAGCGCGGCGACGGCCTGGTCCAGCGAATCGTCCATCGGCGCCGCTCAGTCGCCGGGACGCGGCGGGACGGCCGCAAGCGACACGGGCCGGGCGCCGCGCGCGCGCATCATGCGTCCTGCGCGCGCCGCGCGGTCGTCCGTTTTGCGGCGACCTTGCGGGCCGTCGTTTTCTTCTTCGCCGCAGCGGCCTTCGCAGGCGCCCGTTTCGCCGTTGCCGCTGCGCTGGTCGTGGTGTCGGCCTTGGCGGTTTCGGTCTTCGCCGGCTTGGACGCCTTGCCGAAGCGTCCCCGCTTCGGCCGGTTCGGCGCCGCCGCCAGCAGCGCGGTGCATTCCTCGGCGGTGAGCTCGCCGGGCTCCCTGCCTTTGGGAATGCGCGCGTTCTTCTCGCCGTCGGTAATGTACGGCCCGTAACGGCCGTTCAGCACCTGCACGCCGTTGCCGAAGTCCTTGATGATGCGGTTCGCGGCCGCCTCGGCCTTGGCACGGATCAGCTCGAGCGCGCGCGGCAGCTCGATCGTGTAGGGATCGTCGCCGGGTTGCAGCGAGGCGTACGTCTTGCCGTGCTTCACGAACGGGCCGAAGCGGCCGATGCCGACCGTGATGTCCTCGCCGTCTTCGGCCTTGCCGAGGTTGCGCGGCAGGCGGAACAGATCCAGCGCTTCCTCCAGCGTGATCGTGTGCATGCTCTGGCCGGGACGCAGGCTGGCGAATTTCGGCTTCTCTTCGTCGTCCTTGGTGCCGATCTGCACGAACGGGCCGTAACGGCCGAGCCGCACCTGCACGGGCTTGCCGCTCTTGGGGTCGATGCCGAGCTCTCGCGCGCCCGTCGCTTCGGAGCGATCGACCGTCTCGCTCTTCTCGTCCACCTGCGCCTTGAACGGCTTCCAGAACTTCCTGAGCAGCGGCACCCAGTCCTCTTCGCCGCGGCTGACCGCGTCGAGCTCGTCCTCGAGCTTCGCGGTGAAGTCGTAATCGACGTACTTGGAGAAGTGGCCGGACAGGAATTTCGCGACCGCGCGGCCGACGTCGGTCGGCCGGAAGCGGCGGTTGTCGAGCGTCACGTACTCGCGATTGAGCAGCACCTGGATGATGCTCGCGTAGGTCGACGGGCGGCCGATGCCGTATTCCTCGAGGGCCTTGACCAGCGAGGCTTCCGAATAGCGCGGCGGCGGCTCGGTGAAATGCTGCTCGGCGAGGATGTCGCGCAGCGGCACCGCCTCGCCGATCTTCATCGCCGGCAGCTTGCGGCCTTCGTCCTCGTCCTCGGCGTTCTTCTGGTCGCGGCCTTCCTCGTACACCGCGAGAAAGCCGGGATCGACGATGGTCGTGCCGCTCGCGCGGAACGCCGAGTCGCTGCCGCAGGCGAGATCGACGGAGACCGTGTTCAGCGTTGCGTGCTGCATCTGGCATGCGATCGCGCGCTTCCAGATCAGCTCGTAGAGCTTGCGCTGGTCGTCGTTGAGGTAAGGCGCGACATCCTTCGGCCGGTGCAGCGCGGAAGTCGGCCGGATCGCCTCGTGCGCTTCCTGCGCGTTCTTGGACTTGTTGCGATAGAAATTCGGATGCTCGGGAAGCGCGCGCGGACCGAAATCGCGCTGGATCACCTCGCGCAACTCGGTGATCGCCTCGCTGGACAGGTGCACGGCGTCAGTGCGCATATAGGTAATGAGACCGACGATGCCCTCGTCGCCGAGCGGCACGCCTTCGTAAAGCTGCTGCGCGAGCCGCATCGTGCGGCTGGTCGCGAAGCCGAGCTTGCGCGCCGCTTCCTGCTGGAGAGTGGACGTGGTGAACGGCGGCGCCGGCCGGCGCTTGCGTTCCTTCGACTGGATGTCGCTGACGACGAGTCCGCCCTGCGCGGCCTTCTTCAGCGCGTCGCGCGCCGCGTGCGCGTCGCGCTCGCTGGTGAGATCGAACTGCTCGAACTTCTTGCCGTGCAGGCGCAGGAGGCGCGCGGTGAACGGCTGGTCCGGATGCGCGCAGTCGGCCTCGATCGTCCAGTACTCGCGCGCCTTGAACGCTTCGATCTCTTCCTCGCGCTCGACGATCATGCGCAGCGCCGGCGACTGCACGCGGCCTGCCGAGAGCCCGCGCTGCACCTTGCGCCAGAGCACCGGCGAAAGGTTGAAGCCGACCAGGTAATCGAGCGCGCGGCGCGCCTGCTGCGCGTTGACGAGATCCATCGACAGCCGCCGCGGATGCGCGACCGCTTCCTTGATCGCGCGCGGCGTGATCTCGGAGAACACGACGCGGTGCAGGGCGCGGCCGTCGAGCAGACCGCGCTCCTTCAGGATCTCGGCAATGTGCCAGGAAATCGCCTCGCCTTCGCGATCGAGGTCGGTCGCGAGGTAGAGCGCGTCGGCCTTCGCTGCCGCTTTCGCGATCGCATCGACGTGCTTTTCGTTCTTGTCGATGACCTCGTAGTTCATCGCGAAGTCGTGGTCGATGTCGACCGCGCCTTCCTTCGGCACCAGGTCGCGCACGTGGCCGTAGGACGCCAGCACCTGGAAGTCCTTGCCGAGGTACTTGTTGATCGTCTTCGCCTTCGCCGGCGACTCGACGATGAGGAGGTTCTTGGCCATGTCCTTGTCCTGCGTCCGCGCGGCGGTGACAGCCGGGCGGCTGTCGCGAGTCCGTTGCGGGGGAAAACCGGGAGAACGTTCAGGGGTGCCCTTTTTTCAGTGTCAACATAGGCTCCGCCAGCCTGTCAAGCTGGCTCGTGCGGCCCGGGCGCCGACCGAAGGCCATGGCCGGACGGACCATTTGAGGCCCAAGCCATTGTCCTGGCGCAAGTTTCTCCGGCCCGTTCAGCATCAGCGCGGCCGCCGGACGTAGAGCCCGCCGCGCTCGGAGGCAACTTCGCCCTCGAGCTCGAGCACCAGCAGCATCGACGAGAGCGCCGGCACGCCAAGGCCGGTGCGCTCGGCCAGCGCATCGATGCCGAGCGCCTCGTGGCCGAGCGCGGCCAGCAGCGTCGCGTAGTCGGCGTCGCGCTCGGGCGCGGATTCCGGCGACGACTCAGGAGTTTCGAGCCGCTCGCGCAGGTGCGCGCCGAGCCGCGCGGCCACCGGCCCGAGCGCCGCGATGATGTCCTCCGCCGTTTCCACCAGCGTCGCGCCCTGGCGGATCAGCTGATGGCAGCCGCGCGCGAGCGGGTTGTGGATCGAGCCCGGAATAGCGAACACCTCGCGCCCCTGCTCGGTCGCGTGGCGCGCCGTGATCAGCGAGCCGGAGCGCAGGCTCGCCTCCACGACGAGCGTGCCGAGCGCGAGCCCGGCGATGATGCGGTTGCGGCGCGGGAAATGATCGGGCTTGCCCGGCGTGCCCGGCGGAAACTCGCTGACCAGCGCGCCGGTTTGCGCGATGCGTGCGGCGAGCTCGCGATGGCGGGCGGGATAGACGAGATCGGGTCCGGTGCCGAGCACGGCCACTGTCACGGCGTTCATGTCGAGCGCCGCCGCGTGCGCGGCCGCGTCGATCCCTTCGGCGAGCCCGCTCGTGATCGCGAATCCCGCTGCGGAAAGCGCGCGCGCGAAGCTGCGCGCATTGGCGATGCCGCCCTGGCTCGCGCTGCGGCTGCCGACGATGGCGAGCTGTGGTTGCCAGAGCGCGCTCGCATCGCCGGCGACGAACAGCGCGGGCGGCGCGCCCGGCGACTCGCGCAGCAGCGGCGGGAAATCCGCGCTGTCGATCGTGAGGAGATGATGGTTCTCGGCGGCGAGCCAGGCGATGTCGGCCGCGATGCGCTGGGCGTCGGGAGCGCGCAGCCAGTCGCGGCACGCGGCGAGATCGCCGGCCGTGCCGCGCCGCGCCGCTTCCAGCGCCGGCAGCGCGCCGCCGTGCCTTTCGACGAGCGTGCGCAGGCCCGTCGCGCCGAGCCCGGGCGCGCGCAGCAGGATCAGCCAGGCCTCGACGGTGACGCGATTCGCTTGGATGTCCATCGGCCGCGAGTCTAGCCGCGCCTGAAAAGAACGCGGCGCGATGTCGCCACCGCGCCGCGTAGGAAATCGCCGGAAGCCGTGCCGTTACGGCGTGCGGTCCGGATCCCAGAGGAAATCGCCGATGTGGATCGGTTTCACCGCATCCATGACGAGCCCGTAGCTGACGCGCTCGAAGGTGCGGAAGATCATCACGTGGCCGACGAACTCCGGCGGCAGCGTCACCCGCGCGTCGCGCGGATGGAAGAATTTCTTCGCGCTGCCTTCGGTGTAGTCGGTACGATCGAGCACTTCCTCGCCTTCGTGATAGATGCTGAAGGTCTGGCCGTTCTCGATGCCGTCCTCGGCGCCGCGTGACAGCGCGACGACCTGGCGCGGGCCGACGGCGTTCATCGCGTCGGTCTCGGTGAACGCGATCACGCGCATGTTCTCCGGCACGGCCGGCGGCGCGTGCGGCACGTATTCGTCGTCGTAGGGCGATTCGTCGATCGGCAGCACGAAATCGCCGGGACGGACCTCGAAATCGGAATAGACGATCAGCGCGGAGGACGGATCGCCGACGCGCGTCACCTCGACGGTGCCGTACTCCAGCACTTCGTAGCCGAGGAAACGCACGTTGCCGGACAGCGTGAATTCGTTGGGGCCGTGATGCCACAGGAGCCCGGGCCGGCCGTCGAACCAGTCTCGCGTCTGGCGATACACCTCGCGCGGACGGCCTTCGTCCACGGGCGGCATGTCGTAGTAGCGGCCGGTCGCCCGCAGCAGTGCGAGCTTCGTGCCCGGCTCGGCGACGAGCCCGCGCACGAAGGCGAGCTGGCCCGCGCTGCCGCGCAGCTGGTTCTCCTCGATGCCGACCACGTGCGGGGCGTTCTCGTACTCGTCCTCGTTGAGGATGCGCGTGTGTTTCAGGAACTGCTTCAGCGCCGACAGCGGAATCGGCTTGACGGCGTCCTCGAGCGAGGTGATCCGCGCATGCGGCTCGATCGATCCGGCGCCGTGGCGGACGTGGCCGCCCGACAGCACCAGCTCGTCGCCGGGATAGATAAGGTGCGGGTTCCTGACCTGCGGGTTGTCCTGCCAGATCTCGGGCCACAGCCACGGCTTCTTCAGGAAGCGCGCGGAGATGTCCCACAGCGTATCGCCCTTCCTGACGATGTAGCGGTCCGGATGCTGGTCCGCCCACTCGACGGTGGCGGCATAAACCGTGAGGGTTAAGAGCAGTCCAGCCGAAACCGCAAGTAGTTTTTTAAGCATGGCTGCCAATTCCCTGATTCCCCAATGGCTTGGCGAGTCTATCCGAAACTTTAACGGGAGAAAACGACGGCCATCCCAAAACGGCGACGACCCGGAATCGCCGTTTCGGGCCACGGATCTGGCCTGCCGATGTGGTTTCGCCGGCCCCGACGCTGCGGCTTCGCCCTGCGCGCCGGCTGTCGGCGCGGCGCGACACCCGTCCCCCGAACTCCACTAGAATTCCAGTATCTTCCGCATCTTGCGCAGCGTTGTTGCGAACCGCATCTCAGCTCCATGTCCAAGCTCACCATCCTCGAATTCCCCGACCCGCGGCTGCGCACGAAGGCGGTGCCGGTGACCCGCTTCGACGCGGCGCTGAAGCAGCTCGCCTCGGACATGCTGGAGACGATGTACGAGGCGCCCGGCATCGGCCTCGCCGCGACCCAGGTCAACGTGCACAAGCAGCTGCTCGTGCTCGACGTATCCGAGGAGAAGAACCGCCCGATGACGCTGGTCAATCCGAAGATCGTGTCCCGCGAGGGCAGCCAGACCTACCAGGAGGGTTGCCTTTCGGTGCCGGGCATCTTCGCGGATGTCGAGCGCGCGGACCGCATCCGCGTCGAGGCGCAGGACGTCGAAGGCAATCCGCTCGCGTTCGATGCGGACGGCCTGCTCGCCGTCTGCATCCAGCACGAAATGGATCATCTCGTCGGCAAGCTCTTCGTCGACTACCTCTCGCCGCTCAAGCGCGAGCTCGTGCGCAAGAAGCTCGAGAAGCAGCGCCGGCATGCCGCCGCCGAGCCGGCCGCGGCGACCGCCCTCTAGGCACGGCGTCCCCCACGTGAGCTCGCGACTGCGGCTGGTGTTCGCGGGGACGCCGGAGTTCGCGCTGCCGTGTCTCGAAGCCTGCCTGGCTGCGGAGGCCGACGTCGTCGCCGTCTACACACAGCCCGATCGTCCGGCCGGGCGCGGCCGCAAGCTCGCACCGAGCCCGGTCAAGCAGCGCGCGCTCGCGGCCGGCATCGTCGTCGAGCAGCCGGAGACGCTCAAGGACGCCGACGCGCAGCAGTGCCTTGCCGGTTACGCGCCGGATCTGATGATCGTCGTCGCCTACGGCCTGATCCTCCCGCGCCGCGTGCTCGCGACGCCGCGCCTCGGCTGCTGGAACGTGCACGCCTCCCTGCTGCCGCGCTGGCGCGGTGCCGCGCCGATCCAGCGCGCCATCCTCGCCGGTGACGAAGAAACCGGCGTCGACCTGATGCAGATGGAGGCCGGGCTCGACACGGGCCCGATCCTCATCGAGCGGCGGACGGCGATCGCCGCCGACGAAACTGGCGGATCGCTGCACGATCGCCTCGCCGCACTCGGTGCCGACGCGCTGGCCGAAGGCCTCGCGCGCGTCGCGCGCGGCGAAACGCTGACGGCGCGGCCGCAGGCAGAGGACGGCGTCGTCTATGCGCACAAGATCGATAAGTCCGAAGCGCGGCTCGACTGGAACGAGCCCGCGATCGCGCTCGAACGCAAGGTGCGCGCGTTCAATCCGTGGCCCGTCGCCGAGGCCGAGCTTCTCGGCGAGCGCCTGCGCATCTGGTCGGCGCGCGCTCGCGCCGAAACCCCAAACGCGCCGCCCGGCACGATCGTCGGCAACGGACGCGACGCGCTCGATGTCGCCACCGGCGACGGCGTGCTCGGCATCCTCGAAGTGCAGCGTGAGGGCGGCCGCTGCATCGCCGTGCGCGACTGGCAGAACGCGCGCCGCGAGCGGTCCGCACGATGAATCCCGGCGCGGCGTTGCGCGGCGAAGCGGCGCGTGCACTCGCGCGAGTCGTGTTCGATGGCGCTTCGCTGCGCGCCGTGCTGACCGAATCGTCGCCGCGTTTTTCCGATCCGCGCGATCGCGCGCTCTTCTCCGCCTCGCTATTCGCCGCGACGCGCTGGTGGCTGCGGCTCGATGCCGCGCTCACCCTGCTGCTTGAAAAGCCGCTGCCGTCGAAGGCGCGCGAGATCCGTGCGCTACTCGCGCTGGGTTGTGCGCAGATCGCGATCGTCGATATGCCGGAGTACGCGGTCGTCGCGTCCTGCGTCGATGCAGCGCGCGCGCTTGGCCAGTCGCGCTACAGCGGCCTCGTCAACGCGCTCCTGCGCCGCTTCGCGCGCGAGCGCAGCGCGCTCGAGACGCGGCTCGACGGCGATGACGTCACGCGCACCGCGCATCCGCGCTGGCTGATCGATGCGCTGCGCCGCGACTGGCCCGACGCCGCGGACGCGATGCTCGACGCGAACAATCGCGAGGCACCGCTGACGCTTCGCGCCAACCGCCGGCGCGCGGACCGCGCCACGCTGCTGGAGCGCCTGCGCGTCGAAGGCACCGAGGCGCGTCTGCACGACGATCTCGCCGATGCCGTCGTGCTCGAGCGCAGCACCGACGTGACGCGGCTCGCCGGTTATGCCGAAGGCCTGTTCTCGGTGCAGGACGGCGCGGCGCAACGCGTCGCCGATCTCGTCGATGCCGCGGACGGCCAGCGCGTGCTCGACGCCTGCGCCGCGCCCGGCGGCAAGGCCGCGCATCTGCTCGAACGCGCCGACGTCGAGCTCGTCGCGCTCGATCGCGACGCGTCGCGCCTGCCGCGCATCGCCGAAAATCTCGCGCGGCTCGGACTTCGCGCCGACGTGCGCCGCGGCGACGCCGCGCTGCCGGCGGCATGGTGGGACGGCCGGCCATTCGACCGCATCCTGCTCGATGCGCCGTGCTCGGCCACCGGCATCATCCGCCGCCAACCCGACGTCAAGCTGCACCGCTGCGACGCCGACATCGCCGGGCTCGCGGCGGAGCAGGCGCGCCTCCTCTCCGCGCTCTGGCCTTTGCTGGCGCCGGGCGGGCGACTAGTCTATGCGACGTGTTCGGTGCTGAAGGCCGAGAACGATGCCGTGCTGGCCGGGTTCCGTGCGAAGCATCCGGATGCGAAGAGCATTCCGGTGCCGGCCGCGTTCGGGCGTGCTGCCGGCGACGGCCGCCAGAATCTGCCGGGCGCGGGCGGCATGGACGGTTTCTACTATGCGATCCTGCAAAGGCCGCACTAGCTGCGTGCTCATGTTCGCGCTCGCCGCCTGCCTGCTCGCCGGCTGCAGCGCGATCGCGCAGCAGCAGCCGGGTGAGCTCGTCATCCGCGCGGCGAGCATCGCCGGCACGCCCGACGCGCCGGTGCTCGCGCTCGCGCTCGACTGCCGGCTGTCGGGCCCGATGCAGGACGCGCTCGATCACGGCATCCCGCTGACGCTCCGCATCAGCGCCGACGCGTCGCGCTGGCGGTTCCTTTCCTCGCAGGCGCGGTCGGAACAGAGAATCGAGCTGCGCTATTTCCCGCTGTCGCGCCGATACCAGCTGCGCGACCTCGACGCGCTCGCCGACGTGCGCACGTTCGCGACGCCGGGCTATCTCCTGGCCGGCCTCAACTCGCTGCGCCTGCCGCTGCCGGCCGCGTTCGCGAAGCTGCCGAGCGGCACCACGCTGCGCGTCGGCGCCGAGCTCGAAGCGGCAGCGCTGCCGGGCGCGCTGCGCCTGCCGGCGCTGTTCGAACCGGCCTGGCAGCTCTCCGCCGCGGAGTACACATGGCAACCCGCGGCTGGCTGAAATTCGCGCTGCGTCGCGCGCTACCGGCGCTGGCCGTGCTCGCGCTGCTGCTCGCGTCGCTGAAGCTCGCCGAGGATGCGGCCGGTGGTGTCGGCGTCGGTTCGTACTACCGCTGGATCCTCGGCGCGGCGGCGGTTGCGCTGGCCGTGCTCGTGTTCGCGATCGCGCAGCGCCTGTGGCGCCTGCGCGTCGATCTCCGGCGCGGCGCGCCGGGCGCGCGGCTCGGACGGCGGCTCTTGGTGATGCTCGTGCTGCTGGCGGTGCCGCCGGTCGTGGTCGTCTACGGCTTCGCGTTGCGCTTCCTCGATGCGACGATCGACAACTGGTTCAACGTCAAGCTCGAGCAGGCGCTCGACGACGCGCTCGAGGTCGGCCGCATCGTCGTCGCCGAGCGTCTGCGCGTCGCCGAGCAGGCGAGCGCGGGCGTCGCGGCGCGGCTCGAATCGAAACCGGAAAGCGCGCTGCAGGAAGTGCTCGACACCGACATCGACACCGTCGGCGCGACGCAGCTCACCGTGTTCGGCGACGACGGTCGCGTGATCGCAACGGCCAGCTCCGATCCGCGCTATCTCGATCCGCCGTTGCCGGACGCGACGCTGCAGATGCGCGTCGCGGGCGGCGGCCGCTACGCGGCGCCGGAGCCGATCGGCGACGTGCTGATGCTGCGCGTCGCCGTGCCGGTGGCGGGCGACGTGCCCGGCAGCCGGCGCCTGCTGCAAGGCCTCTATCCGCTGCCGACGCGATTGCAGACGCTGACGCGCGGTATCGAGAACGCAAGTTTCGATTTCCAGCGCCTGAAATTCCTGCGCGGCTCGCTGAAGCTCACGTTCGCGTTGATCCTGACGTTCGCGCTGCTGCTGTCGGCGCTCATCGTCACGCTGGCCGCGTTCGGCGTCGCGCGCCGGCTCGTCGCACCGCTCGGCCGGCTCATCGCAGCGACGCGCGCCGTCGGCGCCGGCCGCTACGACACGCCGCTGCCGATCGCGAGCAACGACGAGGTCGGATTCCTCGTCAACTCGTTCGCGCAGATGACGCGCGAGATCGAGCTCGCGAGCGCGCGCGCGCAGAAGAGCGCACAGGAGACCGAGCGCCAGCGCGCTTGGCTGGTCGCGCTGCTGGAACGGCTGTCGGCGGGCGTGCTCGGCTTCGATCAGGACGGGCGCCTGCGCGTCGCGAACCGCGCCGCCGAGGCGATTCTCGGCGTGAACGCGACGGGCTACATCGGCCACACGCTCGCCGAGCTCGAACGAGACCGGCCGCAGCTGGCGACGTTCACCGCGCCCCTCGCACGACACTTCCGCGGCGGACTGCGCGAATGGCGCGAGGAGCTCGTCGTCGACACCGACGACGGCCGCCGCGTGCTGATGCTGCGCGGCACGGCGCTGCCGGACGATGCGGGTTATGTCGCCGTGTTCGACGATCTCACCGTGCTGAACCGCGCGCAGCGCGACGCGGCCTGGGGCGAAGTTGCGCGCCGCCTCGCGCACGAGGTCAAGAATCCGCTGACGCCGATCCAGCTCGCCGCCGAGCGCCTGCGCCGGCGTTTTCTCGGGCGTCTCTCCGCCGAGGAGGGCGAGCTGATCGACCGCGCTACGCACACGATCGTTGCACAGGTCGAAGCGCTGAAGACGATGGTCAATGCGTTCGGCGATTACGCGCGGCCGCAACCGCCGGCGCTGCGCCCGATCGCGTTGCACGCGCTGCTCGACGACGTGCTCGATCTCTACGAGAACGATCAGCGCATCGGCCTCTCGCGCGACCTCGCCGACGGCGAGCCGCTGGTGCGCGCCGACGCCGTGCGCCTGCGCCAGGCGCTGCACAACCTGATCAAGAACGCGCTCGAAGCGATCGGCGACGCGAAGAAGCCGCAGATCCTGGTGACGACGCGCCTGGTGCAGGGCGGCGGCGAGGGCTGGGTCGAGCTCGGCGTTGCGGACAACGGGCCGGGGCTCCCGCCGGATTTCGGCGACCGCTGGTTCGAGCCCTACACGACGAGCAAGGTCAAGGGCACCGGCCTCGGCCTCGCCGTCGTCAAGAAGATCGCCGAGGAACACGGCGGCAGCATCCGTGCCGAGAATCGCGCGCAGGGCGGCGCGGTGTTCACGCTGCGCCTGCCGGTCGATGTCGCGCCGGCCGCGACGAAGCAGGCCGTCGCCGCGCCGCACTGAAGGCGGCGCCCGGCATTCATTCGCTCGCGAGCGACGTGATCGCGTCCGCGAGCCGGCGGCGGAAGCCGCGATCGTTCTCCTCCCACCACGCGCGCGCCGCCTCGCTCATCGAGCGGCGAGAATCCGCATCGAGCGCGAGCAGGCGTTCGACGCCTGCCTCGAGCGCGGCGTCGTGTACGAAATACGTCGTCGCGAGCCTTTGCGTACCTGTCCGCGCATGGGCGACGAGCACGCCGCGCGCATTCGTGACCATCTCGTTCATCGGCGGCGCATCGGTCGCGAGCGTGATCGCGCCGCAGCTCAGCCCTTCGACGAGATGATGGCCGAAGCCTTCGGTCTCGGACGGGCAGAGATGGAACAGGCTGCGGTTCTGCAGGACGCGCAGCTCGTCATCGCCGATGTAGCGGGTGATCAGGCGGAGATTCGCCGGCAGCGACGTCGGCAGGCGCAGCGGCTTGCGCTGGATGACGGTGAGCAAAGGCCACGTTGGCTTGCGCAGCCAGAGATCGACCACCGCCTGAGTGCCCTTGTTGCCGCTGCGGCCGCCGAGGTGGAAGAACGTCGGCTCGCGCGCGACGTCGGCGAGCCGGCGGTCGATACTGGTGAAACCGACGAAGCGGGTGCGCACGCCGAGCGCCTCGAAGATCGGCACGGCATGACGCGTCTTCGCGAACACGCAGTCGATGTCGCTGAGCAGAGGCGTCCAATCCGGCTCGAACCATTCGGGATGCGGCAGCAGCACGTTACGGCGCGCGAGCGGCACGTACTTCGGGCGCAGCCGCTCGTCCATGAGGTTCACGTCGAAGCGGCGGCGCGAACGATCGGCGAGGCCGTGCCAGGCAAGCTTCGCGCGCACGCTCGCGTAGCGGATCTGGCGGCGCAGGCCGCCGGCGCCGATCGCGCTGATCGTGAGATCGAAACCGGCCTCGCCGATGGCACGCTTGAGGATTTCGAGGTCTCGCGAGAGTCCCGCGCCGTTGTCGCGCGCGACGAGGTGGACGCTGATCACCGCGCTGCCTCGCGCAGGTCGGGAGGCGGTATCGCGAATTCCCCGAGGTGCGCATCGATGCCGCGCGCACAGCGCACCGCACGTGTCGCCACCGTCTCGGCGAGGAGGCGGTTGTTCGGCAGGCTCATGTCGTCCGGATGGGCCGGCGCCCGCGATGCGTGGCACAGGTGGATCGCGAGCCCCGCGAACTTGAGCTGCCGCCGCCGGATGCCCGCGTGGCGCATGCGCTTGGCGAGCTCGCGATCCTCGCCGCCGTAGCCTTCGAAGCGCTCGTCGAAGCCGTTGACGTGCAGCAGGTCGTCGCGCCACGCGCTCATGTTGCAGCTGAAGATGCGTCCGCCGGATTTCGAGCGCGCCTTGATGCGGGCGAGGTGCAGGCAGCGGATCGCCCGATGCCGCGGAAACCGGCCCGGCATCATCGGGCTGAAGCGCGGCCGGCCGCCGGCGAGGAGGCGCGCGGTTTCGGCGTCACTCGCGTCGAGGCGGCCGCCCTGGAGCGAATGACGCGCCAGCGCGAAATCCTCGTGATCGGCGACGAACCGGCGGTGCAGGATCATGTCGCCGTCGACCAGCACCGCGTAATCGCCGCGCGCCGCCGCAATGCCGCGATTCCTCGCGCGCGCGGCGCGAAAGCCGAGATCGGCCTGCCACACGTGCGCGAACCGGCACGGAAAACCCTGGGCGACGCGCGCGAGCAGCGCGCGGGTGTCATCGTTCGAGCCGTCGTCGGTGACGATCACTTCGTCGGGCAGGCGCGACTGGTCCGCGACGCTGGCGATCGCGCGCTCGAGAGCCTCGGGCCAGTTGGACGTGAGCAGCACGAGGCTGATGCGCATGCCGGCGTCAGATCGGATAGCCGCGGTTGAGCAGCCAGAGCTTGATGAATTTCTGGCGCACGTAGTTCGACTTGATGCAGGCGTAGATCAGTCCGCGCCAGCCGTCGAGAAAGCCGAGGCGGAGCACGTAGCCGCGCAGGAAGCGCCAGAACGGATTGGCGAAGAGATTGTGGATGTGCGCGCGCCGGCCCTGCGCGTGCATGTGCAGCGCCATCATGCGTGCATAGCGCTCCATGCGGCCGAGGTGATCGGAAAGCGAGCGGTACGCGTGGTGCTCGAGATCGCCGCGCAGCGTGCCGACCGGGCCGTCGACGCTTGCGTGCTCGTGAATCTCGCGATCGCCGCGCCAGCCGCCGCGACGCCGGTCGAACAGGCGCATGACGCGGTCCGGATAGGCGTTGCCGTGGCGCAGGAACGCGCCGAAGTACTCGGTCATGCGCGGAAAGCGGTAGCCCGCATAGGTGCCGAAGCCGCGGTCGCGCTCGCGCTCGATCTCGGCGCGGAGCGCAGGCGTGACGCGTTCGTCCGCATCGAGGCAGAGCACCCAGTCGTGCGTCGCGAGGCCGACGGCGTGGTCCTTCTGCGAGCGATAGCCGTCGAACGCGCGCACGAACACGCGCGCACCGTGCGCGGCCGCGCGTTCGCGCGTGTCGTCGGTCGAGCCGGAGTCGACGACGATCAGCTCGTCGCAGAACGCGAGCGAATCGAGGCATGCGTCAATGCGGTCCGCCTCGTTGAGCGTGATGATGCAGGCCGAGAGGCCAGGACGGTCGGGCATGGCGGATACGGGTTGGAACGCCCAAGGTTAGCGGAGTCCAGCGTCACGATCACGCGGCGCGCGCGACGCGGCGGCTGCTATGCTGCGCGGCGGCACGGACGCACCGGGCACGCGGATTCATGGACTTTGTTTTTCCGGTCCGCGTCCCCAGCTGTGCGGGGCCCGTGCTCGCTGCCGCCCAGGCGCCGGGCTCATGCGGCGGATCGGAATCGAGGACGAACCGGTGACGCCCGCGCGGCGCAGAGCAGAGCATCGTTAGGCATGGCGCATTACCTCCTGTTCGCGACGGAACTCTACGCGTTGCCGGTGCTGCGGCCGCTCGATGCGGCGATCCGCGCGACGGGCGGCGAGACGGCCTGGTTCGCGCCGGCTTCGTTCGCCTCGCACCTGCGCGAGCCGGAGCGCCTGTTGAGAGACGTCGCGGCCGTCAACGAATGGCGTCCGGACGTCGTGTTCGCCGCCAGCAACTGGGTGCCGCAGTTCTTTCCCGGCGCGAAAGTGCAGGTCTTCCACGGCTTCAGCGTCGACAAGCGTTCGCCGCAGCGCGGGCACTTCCGCATCCGCGGCCTGTTCGACCTCTATTGCACGCAGGGGCCCGCGACGACCGAGCCGTTCCGGGCGCTCGCGCGCCAGCACGGCCACTTCGCCGTCGCGGAAACCGGCTGGCCGAAGCTCGATCCCTTGTTCGCGCCGGACGACGGCAGCGCCGCGGCGCTGCGCCCCGCGGACGGGCGGCCCGTGGTGCTGTACGCCGCGACGTTCACGGAAACGCTGAGCTCCTCGCGCGTCCTGCTCGGCGAGATTTCGGTGCAGGTCGCGCGCGGCGATCGCTACTGGCTGCTGACGCTGCACCCGAAGACCGATCCGGTCGTCGTCCAAGCCTACCGCCGGCTGGCCGGTCCGAACGCGCGCTTCATCGAGTCCGATGCGCTGGTGCCCGCGTTGCGCGCGGCCGATGTTCTCGTGTGCGATACCTCGTCGGTCGTGTCCGAGTTCGTCGTGCAGCGCAAGCCTGTGGTCACGTTCCGCAACCGCGCGCCGAAGCCGCACATGATCGACATCTCCGATCCGGCGGATCTCGAAAGCGCGCTGCTGCGCGCGTTCGCGCCGACGGAAGCGCTGCGCAGAGAGCTCGTCGCCTACGCCGACCTCATCCATCCCTGGCGCGACGGCCGCTCGAGCGAGCGCGTGATCGCCGCCGCGCGCGACTTCGTGGCCGGACGGTTCGGCACCCTCGCGCGCAAGCCGGTGAATCTCTGGCGCCGCGTGCAGATGCGTGCGCGCCTGCGGCGGTTCGGGGAGGCCGGCGCGCGCTAGCGGCGGCGACGCTTCCGCGGGAGGGACAAGGGTGGCGCGGCCCGCCCGCAGCAGCGGATCGCCCCGGTCGAGCCCTTGCGCTATTCTCACTGTCTCTTTTTCGCAACCGGACCTCGCCATGACGAATGCCCGCGTGCTCGTCGTCGACGACGAGCCTGACATCCGGCAGACCGTCAAGGACATCCTCGAAGACGAGGGTTACCTCGTCGATACCGCCGATTCGGCCGCGGCCGCGCGCGAGGCACGCCGGCAGCAGCGGCCGGATCTAGTCCTGCTCGACATCTGGATGCCCGATCTCGACGGCATCTCGCTCCTGCGCGAATGGAGCGAGCGCGGCGGCCTGCCGTGCCCCGTCATCATGATCAGCGGGCACGGCACGGTCGAGACGGCGGTCGAGGCGACGCGGCTGGGCGCCTGGGACTTCATCGAGAAGCCGATTTCGCTGGCGAAACTTCTGCTCGTCGTGTCGCGCGCGCTGGAGGCAAGCCGCCTGAAGCGCGAGAACGAGGGCCTGCGCCGCCAGCTTCCGGCGCCCCTCGAGGTGATCGGCACCGGCAAGGGCATGCAGGCCGTACGCGAGCAGATCGAGCGGCTCGCCGCGCACGACACCTGGGTGCTGATCCAGGGCGAGCCCGGCACGGGAAAGGAAACGCTGGCGCGCGCGCTGCACGAGCGCAGCGCACGGCGCAGCGGTCCGTTCGTCACGGTGGCCGCGGGCGCGATCGCGCGCGATCACGCCGCGCAGGCGCTGTTCGGCATCGAGGACGCGAGCAGCGTGCAGGCGGGGCTGATCGAGCAGGCTAACGGCGGCACGCTGTTCCTCGACGAGCTCGCCGATCTCGATCCCGAATTGCAGCTGCGGCTGTCGAGCGTGCTGGAACGGCGCGCCTTGATCCGTTGCGGCGGCCGTGACGCCGTCGCCATCGACGCGCGTGTCGTCGCGGCGACCGCGCAGGACATCGAAACGCTGGTAGCCGCGGGGCGCTTCCGCGAGGAGCTTTACTACCAGCTCAAGGTCGTGCCGCTCGCGGTGCCGCCGCTGCGCGAGCGCATCGACGACATCCCGGAGCTCTTGCGCTACCACGCCGACTATTTCGCGAACCGCGACAAGCTCCCGTACCGCAACTTTCCGGTCGCGGTGCAGAACCGGCTGCGTAACCATTCCTGGCCGGGCAATCTGCGCGAGCTGCGCAATCTGGTGCAGCGCCTCCTGATCCTCGGCAACGCACCGGACGTGACACTGGAGGAAGTCGAACACGCGCTCGGCACCGCGGGACCGTCGGCGCAGTCCATCGCCGCCGCGCGGCCGCACGGCGACATCGATTTCTCGCTGCCGCTGCGCGAAGCGCGCGAGCAGTTCGAGCGCGCCTACCTGCTGCACCAGCTCGGCGCCGCCGGCGGCAGCGTCGGCAAGCTCGCCAAGGCGGTCGGCATGGAGCGCACGCACCTCTATCGCAAGCTCAAGGATCTCGGCGTCGATCCGCGGGCGGCCGGGAAGTGAGCCGGGATTCATTTACCCGGAACTAAGGCATCCGGGAGCAGTCTCACGCATCGGGGTACTTCATCACCCCGATCACTCCGAAAATTGGCGCCGTTCCCGAGCCGGGAACGGCGTATTTTTTGGCAGACCGCGCCGGGCGCGGATCAAGGAGGACGACATGCGGCTCGATGGCAAAGTGGCACTGGTGACGGGCGCGGCCAGCGGCATAGGCAGGCGCATCGCCGAGGTTTATGCGGACAACGGCGCCGCGGTCGCCATCGCCGATCTCAACTTCGACGGCGCAAACGCGGTGGCGAAGGAGATCGAAAAGAAGGGGGGGCGTGCGATCGGCGTCCGCATGGACGTGACGAACGAGCAGGAAGTCGAGGACGGCGTCGCCGCCGTCGTCAAGTCGCTCGGCAGCGTCGACATTCTCGTCTCGAACGCCGGCATCCAGATCGCCAATCCGATCGACCGCTTCGCGTACTCCGACTGGAAGAAGCTGATGGCCATCCATGTCGACGGCGCGTTCCTCACGACGCGCGCCTGCCTCAAGGCGATGTACGCGCGCGGCACGGGGGGCTCGATCATCTACATGGGGTCGGTGCACTCGAAGGAAGCCTCGAAGCTCAAGGCGCCGTACGTCGCGGCCAAGCATGCGCTGATCGGCCTTGCGAAAGTCGTCGCGAAGGAAGGCGCCGAGCACGGCGTGCGCGCCAACGTGATCTGCCCCGGCTTCGTGCGCACGCCTCTGGTGGAAAAGCAGATTCCCGAGCAGGCGAAGGAATTCGGCATCTCCGAGGAAGACGTCGTCAGGAAGATCATGCTGAAGGACACCGTCGACGGCGAGTTCACGACGGTCGACGACGTCGCCGCCTGCGCGCTCTTCTTCGCCGGCTTCGAGTCGAAGGCGCTGACCGGTCAGAGCATCGTCGTCAGCCACGGCTGGTTCATGCAATGACATCCGCGCGTGTGCGCGCCGCCGCGCGCAGGCCTGTGCGCGTGCGCGCCGCGCGGACCGCGCCCGCGAGAGAGACGAAACGGCGAATCCCGCCGCCGGCGGAATCCGCGCAGCGCTACGAGACGGTTGCGCTCGTGCTGCAGGGCGGCGGCGCGCTCGGTGCGTACCAGTGCGGCGTCTACGAGGCTCTGCACGCCGCCGGCCTCCGGCCTATCTGGTTCGCCGGGACGTCGATCGGTGCCATTACCGCGGCCATCCTCGCCGGCAACGCGCCGGAGCGGCGCATCGAGCGCCTGCGCGATTTCTGGAACACGGTCTGCGAGCCCGCAGCGACGCCCCCGTGGCCATCGGCGACCGCGCTGCGCGACGCGCTCGCGTGGTTGCCGCCGAACGGTGTGCTGAGCGCGTGGATGGGCGCGCTGTCTGCGGCCGGCGCGCTCGTGCAGGGCCAGCGCGGATTCTTCGTGCCGCGTGCGTTGCCGCCGTTCGCGCAACAGCCCGGCAGCGCCGGCGCGACGAGCTTCTACGACACCGCACCGCTCAAGTCGACGCTGGAGCGGCTTGTCGACTTCGACCGCATCAACTCCGACCACGTGCGCCTTTGCATCGGCGCGACCGAAGTCGCCACCGGGAACGTCCGCTACTTCGATTCGGCGACGGAGCGCATCGGGCCGGAGCACATCATGGCCTCCGGCGCGCTGCCGCCGGCGTTCCCAGCGGTCCTCATCGAGGGCGAGCCTTACTGGGACGGCGGGAGCGCTGAATGCAGAAGGTACATTTCTCGACGACGCCGCGTGGCCGCGCCGCGACACGCTGGCGTTCCAGGTCGATCTCTGGAGCGCGCGCGGCATCGTGCCACGGACGCTGCTCGACGTGCTCGAACGGCAGAAGGACATCCGGTATTCGAGCCGCACGCGCATGGGCACCGACACCGTCGCCGCGCGCCAGCGGCTGCGCAACGCGCTCGCGCTACTGCTCGATCGCCTGCCGAAGGAGCAGTTGCCGGCGGATCTCGTCGCAGACCTGCAGCCGTGGCTCTGCGATCGCGTCTTCAACGTGATCCACCTCATCTATCGCGCGAAGCCGTATGAGGAGCAGTTCAAGGACTATGCCTTCGGCAGGACGGCGATGCGGGAGCACTGGGCGCAGGGTTTCGCCGACATGGAGCGCACGCTGGCGCGACCCGCATTCTTCGTGCCGCCGCCGCGCGAGCAGGGCATGGTGACGCACGACATACACCGGGCCGGCGGCGGCGCCTGAGCGCGGCGGACGCGAGCGGCTGCAAGCCGCTCCCCGTCGCGCGATGATATCGGCATGAGCGCCGACGACCTCATCGCCCGATTGCGCGCGCAGCTCGGCGGCCCGCGCGACGGCGCGCTGCTGCGCTTCTCGCTCGGCACCGCGCTGCTTGCGAACGGCGATGCGGCCGGAGCGGTCACCGCGTTCCGCGAGGCGGTCGGTTTCGACGCGGGCTATTCGGCGGCGTGGAAGATGCTGGGCAAGGCGCTGACCGAGACCGGCGACTCCGAAGCCGCTGCCGATGCGTACCGGCGCGGGCTCGAGGTGGCGCGGCAACGCGGCGACAAGCAGGTCGAAAAGGAAATCGGCGTGTTTCTGCGGAGATTGCAGAAGCGCACGTAGCAGTGCCGAAGCCGATATCGGCACGGCTGCGAATCATGGCGATGGCGCTCGCGATGCGACTTCATTTCGTGGCCTTGCCGGCCCACGCTTCGAGAAATTCGAGCAACGGCTCGTGCTGCTGGATCGGCAGGCGACGCGCGATCTGCAGCAGGCGCTCTTCGAAGATCGTCGTCGCGATGGCCGAGGGATCCACGACCGGCGGGCCGTCCTCGCCGCGAATCCGCATCGGGCCGCGCCCGGTGGCAAGCCATTCGAACGCAACCTCCGTGGCCTGCGCGACTTTCGCGAGATTGGGCACGGTCGGCGCGGTGCCGTTGGCGAGCTCCCACTGGACGACCGCGCTGGTGCAAACGCCGACGCGTCGCGCGAGCTCGCCCTTTGTCATCCCGGCCTGGGCGCGCGCTTCGCGGATGCGGTTGTTGAGGCGCAGGAACGGAGCCGCCGAAGCGACGGGGTCTGATTTCATAAGGCAGCTTCGCTCGAACATCGAGCGTCCACGTTGCGCTGTCGTGCATCGGGCTGCCGGATCGCGGATGCGCGATGCGGCTCATGAAAGGCTCACTACGAGAAATCGGGACGAAGTCCGCCACTTTCCCCGGAGGCGCATGCCGCCGGCGTTCGTCAGCTCCGGCCGAGGTCCGCAGGAAACCGCTTGTACGTCCACTGATACTGCGTGAACGCAAGCGCGACGCACTGCTCGATGCCGCGGTTGAGCGCGGCGCAGGCGACGGCGACGTTTTCGTCGGCGATGCCAGGCGGCGCTTCGACGAAGTGCAGGCGAAACCCCCGGCCACGCGGCAGGCGTTCGGCAAAGGCGAACAGCACGTCGGCGCCGGTGCGAGCGGCGAGCCGCGAGACCAGCACCATCGTCAGCGCGGGCACGCCGAAGAACGGGGCGATGACACCTTCGCCCTGCTTGGGGCGCTGGTCCGGCAGGATGCCGACGACGCCGCCTTCGGCGAGCCGGCGGTACAGCTTGCGCACGCCCGCGCCCTCGGCGCGCACCTGCTCGACGGGCATGGCACCGCGCACCTTGCGCAGCAGCGGTTCGATGGCGGCCTGGCGCGGCGGCCGGTAGACGATGGACAGCGGAGCACGGGCGGCCAGCCAGTAGTTGAGGAGCTCCCAGCAGCCGAGATGCGGCGCGGCGATGATGAGCCCGCGGCCGCGCGCGCGCGCGGCTTCGAACAGCGGCTCGCCGCGCACCTCGCGGATCAGCCCGAGGGAATGTTGCGGCGGGCGGCCCCAGATCGTCGACGTCTCCGCCAGCGCCTTGCCGGACTCGCCAAGGACGGCACGCGCAAGGCAATGTCTGATTTCGTCGCTGTCCTGCGTTAATACCAGAGAGAGGTTGCGCTCGGCGGTTCGGCGCGCCCGCGTGCGCAGCAGCCAGAGGACACGGCCGAGCGCGGCACCGATCGCATGCACGAGCGGAAGGGGCAGCAGGCCGACCACGCGCATGGCACCGTAAAGCAGTGCGACGGGCCAGGTCAGGCGGTCGGGCATCGGCAGGAGGACGGGTCGGGCGAGGAGCGCCGATCGTGGTCTGAGGTCGTGCGAAGCGCAAGAGAAGAACAGGATCGTTCGGGCAACGGATGGCTGTGAGCGGCATCTTGCCGACCCATGGGTCCTCGATCAGGAGCTAAGCTCCATGGCCTTCATCCTGCGGAATCCGCCACGCCATGATCGCCCTGATCCAGCGCGTCAGCGCAGCGCACGTCGAGGTCGAAGGCACGACGATCGCAGCGATCGGCGCGGGGATTCTCGCGCTCGTCGCCGTGCAGCCCGGCGATGGCGAGGCGCAGGCAGAGCGGCTGCTCGAGCGCATGCTGGGCTACCGCGTCTTTCCCGATGCCGAGGGGCGCATGAATCTCTCGCTCGCCGAGACCGGCGGCGACCTCCTGCTGGTCTCGCAGTTCACGCTGGCCGCCGACACCCGCAAGGGCATGCGGCCCGGTTTCAGCACGGCGGCAGCGCCGGCCGAGGCCGAACGATGGTTCAACCGGCTGGTCGATCTCGCAAAATCCCGGCATCCGCGGGTGGAAATCGGCCGGTTCGGTGCCCATATGAGGCTGCACCTGGTCAACGACGGGCCGGTGACGTTCTGGCTCGAAGCGCGCTGATCGCCGAAGGACGGGCATCCCACGGTCCCGGCGGCAGCCGGCAAGGCGACATGCGGATTCGGCAAAGCACCTCCGCTCGACCGTCGAAAGCCCGGCGGAATCGCCCTTGACGCGGCTCCTATACTTTTTTTCTTTCCTCCTTCGCCGTATCTGAACCCGGAACACCCATGGCCATCGAACACAATCAGGAGCAGCAGTCCGAGATCAAGACCCTGATCATCAAGGGCAAGGAACAAGGCTACCTGACCTACGCCGAAGTCAACGATCACCTGCCCGACGACATCGTCGATCCGGAGCAGATCGAAGACATCATCGGCATGATCAACGACATGGGCATCGAGGTGCACGAGGTCGCACCCGATACCGAGACGCTGCTGCCAGAAACCCCGGTCGCTACCGACGACGACACCGCCACCGAGGAAGCGGTCGCCGTGCTTTCCGCCGTCGACGCCGAGGTGGGCCGCACCACCGATCCCGTGCGCATGTACATGCGCGAGATGGGCACCGTCGAGCTGCTCACGCGCGAGGGCGAGATCGCGATCGCCAAGCGCATCGAGGAGGGCCTGAACCAGGTCCAGTCCGCGCTCGCGAGCTTTCCGTGGTCGATCCAGCTTCTGATCGAGGAATACGACCAGCACAAGGAAGGCAAGAAGCGCCTGTCCGAGGTGCTCGCCGGCTTCGCCGACATGGAGCAGCCGGAAGTCAACATCCCCGAGCCGGTCTCCGCGTCCGACGCGGACGAAGACGAGGAGGAAGAGGACGACAAGGGCGAAAGCGAGGAAGAGGCCGGCCCCGGCGAGACCGGGCCCGATCCGGTCGAGGTCGCGCGCCGCATGGAGGAGCTGCGCACCCTTTACGCGAAGTTCCAGAAGGCTGCCGAGAAGCACGGCCTTTCCGACAGGAAGGCGCAGAAGCTCCGCGACCAGATGGCCGAGGCGTTCCTGAAGCTCAAGCTCCCGGCGATCATGATCGACGGGTTCGTGCGCAAGCTGCGCGAGGTCGTCAACACGATCCGCCATCACGAGCGCATGATCATGGAGATCTGCATCAAGCACGGCCGCATGCCGCGCAAGGATTTCCTGAAGCTCTTCCCCGGCAACGAGACCAACACGTCCTGGGCCGACGAGCTGGGCAGGAAGCGCCAGAAATGGTCGCCCGCCATCAAGGCGCACCGCGAGCAGATCATCGCCGAGCAGGAACGCCTGATCGCGATCGAGAAGGCGCTCTTCCTCGCCGTCAGCGACATCAAGGAGATCAACCGCGCGATGTCGATCGGCGAGGCGAAGGCGCGCCGCGCGAAGAAGGAAATGGTCGAGGCCAACCTGCGCCTCGTGATCTCCATCGCCAAGAAGTACACGAACCGCGGCCTGCAGTTCCTCGACCTGATCCAGGAAGGCAACATCGGCCTCATGAAGGCGGTCGACAAGTTCGA